>NZ_JBEXLS010000001.1:0-482787 GCF_040610055.1 Streptomyces sp. NPDC004539
GGCCGGACGAACTCCCACTCCGCATCGGACAGCTCATGACGACGAATCACCCCACCATGATCCACCAAGCAAGATCAATTGAAGACACGCCCTAGGGGGAATCCCCGAGAAAGTGGCGGCGTGTCGGGGTGGGCGGATCGGGGGTGGGTCCGGGTGGGGACCGGCCGTTCGGCCGATACGGGGGAAGGGGGCCGGGCCGGACGATGGTCGCATCGCATTCGGCACATCGACTTCGGGGGATCTCATGCACCTTCGCCGGACGACCGTCCTCGCCGCGTCGCTCTCCGCGTCACTCGCCCTGGCGCTGGCCGTCGGTCCGCTGGCGGCGCCGGTCTTCGCGGCGGGCTCGTCGGCGGGGGTCTGCGAGCCGGCCGGGACTTTGGCGGTGAGCCCGCAGGCGCCGGTGACCCGGATACCGGTCGCTCAGACGCCGTTCACGCAGACGTCGACCACTCAGACGCCGGCCCCGCAAGCGCCGATCACACAGGCCCCCGACGCGAAAGCCCTGAGCGAGGCCATAGCCGGGCTGCCGGGCTCCGACGCGACGGCCGCGCTGGTCCGTGTCGGAGGGACGGCCGGGTCCTGGCGGGGCAGTTCGGGTGTGCGGGACATCGAGAGCGGGGCCCCGGCCGACCCGAGCGCCCGGTTCCGGGCCGGCTCGACGACGAAGGTGGTGACGGCGGCGACGGTGCTGCGGCTCGCGGCGGAGGGGAAGGTGGACCTCGGGGCGCCCGTCCAGCGGTATCTGCCGGGCCTGCTCAGCCGGGAGTTCCAGCCGATCAGCATCCGGCAGTTGCTGAACCACACCTCGGGCATCCGGCCCGGTGACGAACTCGGTGACACCTTCGAGGAACAGTACGCCCACCGCTTCGAGACGCTGACACCCCGCCAGGTCGTGGCCTCGGCGGTGGCGAAGGGCCCCGAGTTCTGTCCCGGCGCAGGTCAGCACTACTCCAACATCGGGTACACGATCCTGGGCCTGCTGATCGAGAAGGTCACCGGTCGCCCGTACGCCACCGAGGCCACCCGCCTGGTGCTGGCCCCCGCCGGGATGCGCGACACGTACTTCCCGGGCGCCGACCCGCGTATCGCCGGCCCCCACCACCACCACGGCTACCAGGCGGTCCGGCGCGCCGACGGGACGACGGAGCTGGTGGACGTCACGGAGTGGAACCAGGCGGACCGTGCGGCGGCCGGCGACATGATCTCGACGACGGCCGACCTGGAGCGGCTGATCACGTCCCTCTTCCGGGGCCGGATAGTCCCCGGCCCCCAGCTGGAGGAGATGTTCACGGTCCCGGCCGGCATCACGGGGGCCACCTACAGCGCCGGGCTCCAGCGCGGTGAGGTCAACGGCAAGGTCTTCTGGCTCAAGACCGGCTCCCGTCCCGGTTTCATCGCGATAGCGGGGGCGACCAGGGACCTCTCGCGCACGCTGGTCTATTCGATCAACGCAACCGACGCGAAGGGGAAGGACATGAACGCGGTGGCCCAGCGGGTCGTGGGGGCGGCGGTGAGGTAGGGCGGGCGCGACCCCGGAGAGGGGCGGTGCGGGGGCGGGCCGGTACGGTGGCGGTCAGCTTTTCTTATACCCCACAGGGGTATAGAGTCAGAGCCCTGTACCCCCCTGGGGTATACCGTCGGAGAGGCAGAAGAGGGAGCCCGTCATGAGCCCACTCCAGAAGATCGGTGCTTTCGGTGCCGCGCTAGCCGTGTCGTTCGGGGCCGCGTACGGGGTGGGTGCGCTGGTCGGACCGTTCGACAGCGGCTCGAAGAGCGAGGCGAAACAGTCGGCACACCAGGGGGCGGGACATCAGGAGGCCGACGCCGAGTCGGAGACCGAGGGTGCTGCGAGCCCCGTCGTCCCGGCCGGGCTCCAGGTCACCGAGGGCGGGTACTCGCTGGATCTGGCGACCACGGCGCTGGTGGCGGACCGTGCGGGGGAGGTCAGGTTCACGGTGCGGGGGAAGGACGGCGCGCCGGTGACCTCGTACCGGGTGGAGCACGAGAAGGAGCTGCACCTGATCGTGGCCTCGCGGGACCTCACCGAGTACCGGCACCTCCACCCGACGCGGGCGGCGGACGGCACATGGAGTGCGCCGGTGACGTTGGAGGAGGCGGGCAGCTACCGGGTGTTCGCGGACTTCACGCCGGCCGGCGCGGCGAAGAACCTGACGCTGGGGTCGGATCTGACGGTCACCGGGGCGTACGCGGCGCGGCAGGCGCCGGAGCCGGTGCGGGAGGTGACGGTCGACGGGTACACGGTGAGGCTGGACGGCGAGCTCGTGGCCGGGAAGGGGAGCGAGCTGGGGTTCACGGTGAGCAGGGCGGGACGCCCGGTGGCGCTGGAGCCGTACCTCGGGGCGAACGGACACCTGGTCGCGCTGCGGACCGGGGACCTCGCCTACCTGCACGTGCACCCGCACGACGACAAGGCCGGCGCGACGAAGGTCGCGTTCACGGCGGACGTGCCGAGCACGGGGTCGTACCGGCTGTTCCTGGACTTCAAGGCGGACGGGAAGGTACGGACGGCGGCGTTCACGGCAGGTACGGACCAGCATGCGCACGGATGACCGTGCCATGGCGGTCTTGACCGGTGTTTGAGAGGTCGGCGAGCTGTCCATGGGAAGCCGTTGAACCCATCCTGACCTGCGACGACAGTAGATTGACAGGGGATTCGACAGGCTTGTAGGACGTGGGGGTCAGGCTCCTTCACAGGTCTTTCCTAAGGACGATCGTGTCCCTTTCTCCCCGTGTCCGCGTGCTGCGCGCGACACGTCTCATAGGTGTTCCGGCCGCAGCCGCGGCCCTCTGTCTGGCCGTCGCGGGCAGCGCGTCGGCGTGCGACATCCGTGACTTCTCCGCGTCGGCCGAGTGCGGCGCGGACGGTCACGGCTTCATCCGCGTCACGGACGTGGACCCGACCGGCACCCCGGCCACCGTCTCGGTGCAGATCAAGCTCTCGATGCCGGACGACCAGTACCGCGACGTCGGCAGCAGGACGATCGAGCACTCCAGCGCGCAGGGCACGAGCGTCGACATCCCGGTCGACTGGACGCCGGACTGGACGTACAAGATCCACGTCAAGGCGGGCGGGTACGTCGACGAGGACATCACGCCGATGCTGACGACCCCGTCGAAGGCGTGCCCGGCCTGGTACCCGTCGCCGAGCCCGACCCCGTCGGCCCCGGCCTCCCCCTCGCCGTCCCCCTCGGCCTCGCAGTCGACCTCGCCGTCGCCGCAGCCCTCCCCCTCCGACTCCACGCCGGCCGCCCCGACCCCCGCGGGCAACGCCCCCACCCCGGCGGGCGGTTCCACCCACCTGGCCGAGACCGGCGCCTCCGACTACACCGCCCCGGCCGCCGGTATCGCCGTGGGCATGATCGCCGTCGGCGCGGGCACCGTCTTCGCGCTGCGCCGCCGCAAGGCCGCCGGCAACTGAGCCACCCCCGCACCCGCGAAGGCCCGCAGCTCCCCCTGCGGGCCTTCCGCGTTCCTGTCGGGTTTTGACCATCGGCGGTCCGAAGCGCACCGGGACGATCCGGCCACACCCCCGTACGTTGAAACGGGGGCCCGCGGGTCCCCGGCAGGACGCACGGCGCGAGACGAGGGATGCGGCAGCGATGGTTCAGGACACCTTCCGTGACTGGCTGGACGAGGCGGACGGGGTGCTCGTCGCGGCGGGCGCCGGGCTGAGCGCGGCGGCCGGGTACGACTACGGCGACACCGACCGGTTCCGGGAGCTGCTGCCCGCGCTGCACCGGCTCGGGCTGCGCTCGCGCTATCTGCTGGGTGTGCCGTTGCCGCCGGACATGATGTGGGGGTACTGGGCGGTCCACATCACCGACATCCGGTTCGCCGCCGCCCCGAACCCCCTCTACCGGCGCCTGCGCGAGCTGGTCGGCGACCGTGACCACTGGGTGATGACCTCGAACGTCGACGGGCTCTTCGCCCGCAACGGCTTCGACGCCGACCGGGTCTTCACGCCGCAGGGCGACTACGGGTTCCTCCAGTGCAGGACGCCCTGTACGCGTGAACTCTGGCCGAGCGGGCCGTTCCTCGACCGGGTGCTCGCGGCGTACGACCGGGAGAGCGGGCGGGTGCGGGACGCGGCGGCGCTGCCGGTCTGCCCGAACTGCGGGGGTGAGGTGTTCCCCAATGTGCGGGTCGGGCCGGAGATGGTGGACGACCCGTACAGACCCGCCGGAGAGCGACTGGCAAAATGGCTGAGCCAATTCCAAGTGGCTGAGCCACTCAGCCACTCGTCCACTGAACCAACACCCGCCGCCCGAC
Organism: Streptomyces sp. NPDC004539; assembly: GCF_040610055.1. Taxonomy (NCBI): domain Bacteria; kingdom Bacillati; phylum Actinomycetota; class Actinomycetes; order Kitasatosporales; family Streptomycetaceae; genus Streptomyces; species Streptomyces sp. NPDC004539. Next base: position 4,294 of record NZ_JBEXLS010000001.1, read on the forward strand.
CGACGCCCACCACCCACCCGACGCCCGCCTCACCGCGGACGCGGACCCTCCTCGTCATAGAGATCGGCGCCGGCTTCAACACCCCCGGCGTCATCCGCCTCCCCCTGGAGAACCTCGTGCGACACACCCCCACCGCCCGCCTGATCCGCGTCAACCCCGACCACCCCGAAGTCCCCGCCGACCTGGCCGCGTCCGGAAGAGCGCTGCCGGTCCCCGCAGGGGCGGACGAGTTCCTGGTGCCCTGACATGCCGAACTCCCCCCTGACCCCGCCCCCCTCGCCCTTCCCCATCCCCCGAAGGGACCCCGCGGTCCTCCCCCTCTCCGCCTACCGGGACGCCATCGCCCTGGACACCCCCTTCACCCCCGCCGCACCCCCCTCCCCCGCGGACCGCCTCGACACCCACCTCCGCGAAACCCTGCGCCTGATGAACGGCGACCCCTCGATCGCCCGCCTCGGCCTCTCCCCCGGCTCCCTCCCGGAGCTGACGGACCCGGCGACCGCCCGTCAGGTCCTGCGCGCGCTCCTCACGGTCCGCGACCCCGGCTCCCTCCCCGAGGGCACGGACCAGGAACTGGACGCCCTCCTCGCCGGCGAACGCGACCTGCGTCCGACGACCCACCCGGCCGGCCTCCCGACCGTCGACGGCACCCCCGACGGCCGGACGAGCCTGTGGCGCGGCGACATCACCACCCTCGCGACGGACGCGATCGTCAACGCCGCGAACAGCGGCCTCCTCGGCTGCTTCCGCCCCCTGCACCCCTGCATCGACAACGCGATCCACTCCGCGGCGGGCCCCCGCCTGCGGGACGACTGCAAGACGGTGTACGACGCGCAGGGCGCCCCCGAGCCGACGGGCGTCGCGAAGGTGACCCGGGGCTACCACCTGCCCGCCCGGTACGTCCTGCACACGGTCGGACCGGTGGTCCAGGGCCGCCCGGCCGCCGGCGACGCCGAGGCCCTCGCCTCCTCCTACCGCGCCTGCCTGGACCTCGCGGCCGAACTGGACGACATCCGCACGGTCGGCCTCTGCGCGATCAGCACCGGCGTCTTCGGCTACCCGAAGGAGGACGCCGCCCCCGTCGCCGTCCGCACGGTCGCCGACTGGCTCGACGCGCACCCCGGCCGGTTCGACCGCGTGGTGTTCACGGTCTTCGGCGAGGACGACGAGAACGCGTACCGCCGGGCACTGGGCGAGTGACTCAGCGGTGGTGCGGCGACGTCAGGTAGTGCTGTCGCAGCAACTCCTTGCCGTAGTCGTTCCCGTTGGGCGTCCGGATGATCGAGTGGACGTGCTTCTGGGTCGGCGTCCCGCCCTGCGAGGCCCCGTACGCGCCGGCCAGCGGCCCCGGTGACTGGCAGTCGACCTCGACCCAGACGACGGGGCTGTGGACGCGGACGTAGAAGGCGTCGGCGTCGCCGGTGCCGCCGGCCCAGGTGACGTAGGTGTCGGACAGGTGCTTGCGCACCTCGGCGAGATGGGCCTTGGAGACGTCGGCCTTGGCCCGTCCGGCGAACGCCTCGACGATCCCCAACAGCTTGGTTTTCTGGGCCGCGTTGAGGACGTTGCCCCGCAACCCCGTGTACGCCTGGACGGTGTTGTCGGAGAACGCGCCCGCCTTCATCGACTCGTTGGACTTGGTCGCGGAGGCGACGGCGACCGAACGCTGGGCGTCGGTGAGGGAGTTGATGAAGGCGAGGGAGGCGGCGACCTCCTCGTGGCAGACGGTCACGGTCTCGCCGTCGATCTCCATGACGGTCGGCTCGGAGCCCCAGAAGCAGGGGCTCATGACGACCTGCTTCCCCAGCACGAAGTAGTTGACGACGAGATGGTGGCCGTCGAACTGGAACCCCCAGGGCTCGGTGGCCGACGGCGTGCCCATCACGGTCCAGTAGTAGGCGTCCTCGTTGAAGGACCCGGTGTTCCCGATCGCCTCCCCCGCCGCCTGGTTGATCCGCCGGATCTTCTCGGTGGTCTCCAGTCCGTCGGCGCTCAGCGCGGACCGCAACAGGGCGGTGCCGAGCGCCTTCTGAGCGTCCGTCAGGTCGGCGAGGGAGACACCCTGACGGCCGTAGGAGTCGATGTTGCTCCACAGGCGCCACTCCGTGGAGTGGACGGTGAACTGCGTCTCCGTCCGCTGCGCGTCGGTCAGTCCCGCGAGGAACGCGTTCGCGGCGGCGATGACGGGCGCGGTGTCGACGCCGGTCGAGTGGACCGTGAAGAGGTCGTCGATCCGCTTGCCGTCGGTCGTGAGGCCGAAGAACTCCTCGGTGAGCGACTGGTTCCCGGGCCCGCCGCCCCCGGGACCGCCGCTCGGCGCACCGCTCGACACCGCGCTCGGCTCGGCCGTCGGCGTCCCCGTCTCGTCGGCCGCGAGCGCCGTGAACGCGCCCGCCCCGCCCATCGCGGCGACGGCGGTCGCGCCCGACGCGAAGAACACCTTCCGCATGAAGTTCCGACGACCCGCGTGCTGCTCGCCCATGATTCCGCGCACTCCTCCCTCAGGGGGGCCTCAACGCCCCGTCGAACCCCACCCTGAGGCATCCAACTGAGGCTCACCTGAAGGGAGTTGAGAATCCCCGGCGAAAGGCAGCCACACCCTGAACTCCGTCCGCCCAGGCTCGCTCTCCACCCCGATCGACCCCCCGTGCGCCCCCACGATCGCCGAAGCGATCGCCAGCCCCAGCCCAGCCCCACCCCCCAGCCCAACTCCACCCCCCAGCTCACCCCCACCCCCCACACCCCGAGACCGAGAAGCCCCCTCCCGCGTGAACCGCTCGAACACGTTCGGCAACAACTCCCCAGGAATCCCCGGCCCGTCGTCCCGCACGACCACCAGACACCCCCCGCCCCCACTCCCCGCCCCCGCCCCCGCCTCCACAACCACCTCCACCCGAGTCCCCCCAGGCGTATGCGCCCGAGCGTTCGCCAGCAGATTCACCACCACCTGCGTCAACCGCCCCGCGTCCCCCACCACCACCGCCGGCTCCGCCAGCCGCAGCGCGAGCCCCCACTCGTGCGAACCCCCCGCCGCCCGCGCGTCCCACACCGCCTCCGCCACGAGCGTCGCGAGATTCACCTCCGCCCGCTCCAACGGCCGCCCCTCGTCCAGCCGGGCGAGCAGCAGCAGATCCTCCACGAGCCCCGTCATCCGCGCGGACTGCGCGGACACCCGCCGCCAGGCGAGCCCCGGCTCCAGCGCGGTCACCCCCTGGTCCATCAGCTCGGCGTACCCTGCGATGGAGGCGAGCGGCGTGCGCAGTTCGTGGCTCGCGTCGGCCAGGAACCTCCGCATCCGGTCCTCGCTGCGCTGCCGCTCCCCGAGCGACGACTCCACCCGGTCGATGAGCCGGTTCAACGCGGCCCCCACCTGTCCGACCTCCCCCTTGTCGGCCACCTCGACGACGCGCGGCAGCCCGCTCACCTCGCCCCGGTCCAGCGGCGCCCGCGCGACCTCGGCGGCGACCCCGGCGACCCGCCGCAGCGGCCGGAGCCGGCGTCGTATCACCACCGCGGACACCCCGCCCGCCACCACCAGACCGGCGGAGGCGATGACGGCCTCGGTGACGATCAGGTCGTGGAGGGTGTCCTCGACGCCGGTGGTGGGGAGGCCGGCGAGGACGCCGGGGCCGTCGCCGCTCGCGGCGGTCAGCCGGTAGGTGCCGAGCCCGGGGATCGTGCGGGTGTGCAGCGTGCCGTCCGCGGTGATCCCGGTGAGGGCCGCGCGCTGGGCGGCCCTCAGCACCGTCTGCTGGCCGTCGCCGGTCACGACCTCCGCCGCGACGACCTTCCCGGCCGTGAGCCGCGCGGCGACCGTCCCGGCGGGCTGTCCGCGTTCGTTGAGGAACCCCAGGTCGGTGGCGTCCCCGGTGCGCCGCTGGAGGCCGCCCTGGCTGCGGTCGGCGGCGTCGCGGACGCGCTGGTCGAGGGTGGCGTAGAGGTTGGCGCGCTGGACGAGGACGGTCGCCGCCGCCATCGTCGTACAGACCGCGACCAGCATCCCGGTGACGAACAGGACCAGCCGGCCGCGCAGGGAGTTCATCTCTCGCCCGCCGCCCGGATGACGTAGCCGGCGCCGCGCACGGTGTGGATCATCGGGGCCCGGCCCCGGTCGAGTTTGCCGCGCAGGCTGTAGACGTAGACCTCGACGAGGTTGCCCTCGCTCTCGAAGGAGCTGTTCCACACGTGGTCGAGGATCTGGGCCTTGCTGAGGACCTGCCGGGGGTGGCTGACGAGGAACCGCAGGAGGTCGAACTCCTTGGCGGTGAGCGGCACTTGCTCGCCGCCGCGCTGCACGACCCGGGTCCGCTCGGCGAGCACGAGGTCGCCGAGGACGTGCACGGACTCGTCGGCCGACGCATCCTCCGCGCCCGACCTGCGCAGCAGTCCGCGCAGCCGGAGCATGACCTCCTCCAGCGAGAAGGGTTTCGTGACGTAGTCGTCGGCGCCCGCCGAGAGCCCGTCGAGCCGGTGCTCCAGCGCGTCCCGCGCGGTCAGCATCAGCACGGGCAGGTCGGCGTTCTCGTACCGCAGCCGGCGCAGCACCTGGAGTCCGTCGAGGTCGGGCAGCATGCCGTCGAGCACGACCGCGTGCGGCGCGCAGCCCCGCGCCAGCGTCAGCGCCGTGCGCCCGTCCGGCGCGAGGAACGGCCGCCAGCCGGCCTCGGTGACCGCCAGAGCGAGCAGCTCGGTCAGCTCGGGTTCGTCGTCGACGATCAGGACACGGGTGGGCGCGGACATGCCCCGAGCCTCCCGCGACGGCCTGTCGGTTCCCTGTGCGCGGGCTGGGGACACCCCATGACGACGACGCGAGCCGCCGTCGTACGACAATCGCTTCGTACGACGGCGGCTCGCATCCCGAGCGGACCCGAACCCGCCCCGTTAGACCCGCACCGCTAGACCCGCACCGGCTCCTGCGCCGGTGTCTCGTCGGCCCGCTTCGTGAGCGCCTCGCCCTCGATGTCGACCTTGGGCAGGACGCGGCCGAGCCACTTGGGCAGCCACCAGGCGCGGTCGCCGAGGAGGGCGAGGACCGCCGGGACGATCGCCATGCGGACGACGAACGCGTCGAGCAGGACCGCCGTCGCGAGGCCGAAGCCGATCATCTTGATCATCGACTCGCTCTCCCCGATGAACCCGGCGAACACGGCGATCATGATGAGCGCGGCGGCGACGACCACGCGGGCGCTGTGCCGGAAGCCGGAGACGACGGCCTCGTGCGCGGAGTCGCCGTGGACGTAGCCCTCGCGCATCCGGGAGACGAGGAACACCTCGTAGTCCATGGCGAGTCCGAAGACGATGCCCACCAGGAAGATCGGCATCAGGCTCATGATCGGACCGGTCTGGTCGACGCCGAACAGGCTCGCCGCGTGGCCCTCCTGGAAGACGACCACGACCGCGCCGAGCGCCGCGAGGACGGACAGGAGGAAGCCGAGCGCCGCCTTGAGGGGGACGAGGACCGAGCGGAAGACGATCAGCAGGAGCAGGACCGCGAGGCCGACGATCGTGACGAGGTAGGGGATCAGCGCGCCCTGCACCTTGTCGGAGATGTCGATGTTGAGGGCGGTGGTGCCGGTGACCTCGAACTGCGCGCCGGTCCGCGCCTCGGTCGCCGGTCGCTCCGAACGGATCGTCTTGACCAGCGTCTTCGTCTGCTCGGCGGTCGGGGCGGTGGCGGGCGTCGCGCTGAACACGGCGGTGTCGCCGGCCTCGTTCAGCCGGGGCTGGGAGACGGAGACGATGCCCTTCGTGGCGGCGATCTTCTCGCTGATCGCCGCGGCGGCGGTCTTCGCGTCGCCGGTGCCCTTCGCGTCGACGACGATCGTCAGGGGGCCGTTGAACCCCGGTCCGAAGCCGTCGGCGAGCGCGTCGTAGGCCCGCCGCTCGGTCGTGGACGTCGGCTTCGCCTCGTCACCCGGCATGCCGAGCTGGAGCCCGGTCGCGGGTATCGCGAGCGCGCCGAGGCCGACGACACCGAGGATCAGGACGGGGAGGGGGCGGCGGAGGACGAAGCGGGCCCAGCGGGTGCCCATGTTGTCGGCGGGCGCCGACCCGGGAGAGACGCCGGTGCGGTCGTCGGCCTGCTCGGTACGGGCCGCCTTCTTGCGGAACCCGCGGCCTCGCGGAGCGGACGCGCCCCCCTTCCGCTCCGCCCGCTTCAGCACCGCGTTCGGCCAGAACCCCAGCAGCGCCGGCACGACGGTCAGCGCGACGAACACCGCGACGACCACCGCCCCCGCCGCCGCGAGCCCCATCTTCGTCAGCATCGGAATCCCGACGACCGCGAGCCCGGCCAGCGCGATGACGACGGTCAGCCCGGCGAACACGACGGCCGACCCGGCGGTCCCGACGGCCAGCCCCGCCGCCTCCCGGGGCTCACGCCCCCGCGCCCGCTCCTCCCGGAACCGCGACACGACGAACAGCGCGTAGTCGATCCCGACCGCCAGCCCCAGCATCATCGCGAGCGTGCCGGTGCTGCTGGACAGCCCGAACGCGTCGCCGAGGAGGGTGATCGCCAGCATCGTCAGCGCGACGCCGATGATCGCGGTCAGCAGCGGCAGCCCGGCCGCCGCGAGCGAGCCGAACGTGATGAGCAGGACGACCGCGGCGACGGCGATGCCGATGATCTCGGCGACCCCGCCGGGCCCGCCGCCCGCGTCCATCGCGGTGCCGCCCGCCTCGACGGTCAGCCCGGCGTCACGGGCCTGGCCGATCGCCTTGTCCAGCGCGGTGTGGCTGGCGTCGGAGACGTCGTTCGCGGTCACCTTGTAGGTGACGACGGCGTACGCGGTGGTGCCGTCCTCGCTGACCGCCTTCGCGGTGAACGGGTCGGCGACACCGGCGACCTGGGAGCCGTCCTTGAGGGAGCCGACGGCCTCCTCGATGGCCTGCTTGTTCTCGCCGGCGGTGACCTTCTGCCCGTCCGGGGCGACGAACACGACCCGTGCGGTGGCGCCGTCGGCAGCCGCGCCCGGGAAGCGCTGCTCCATGAGGTCGAACGCCTTCTGGGACTCGATGCCGGGCATCGAGAACTCTTCGTCGGTGGTGCCGGGGGCCTTCATGGCGCCGAGGCCCACGAAGGCCAGGACGGCGGCCCAGATCAGGACGACGTACCAGCGTCGTCGGAAGGCCAGGTGGCCCAGTCGGTACAGGAAGGTGGCCAAGGCGGTACTCCACATCGGGTCTCGGGTACGCCTCAAGCCTGGCCGGGCGGGGTGCCCCGGGGCATCGTCCCCCGATGGGCACTTCGCCCTGCTGAAACCGTGGAAGGCGGTACCGAAACCGTGGTACTTCCGGCCTCCCCCGCCTCCTACCCGAGGACTACACCCAGGACCGCCGCGGCCATCCCGGCCTCTCCCCGCTCGTTGGGGTGCACGGGCGCCGCGGGCGCGGTCGGCATCAGCGGCTCGACCCACCGCACGTCCTTCGCGGCACAGGCGCCCCGCCCCTCGGAGGGCCGGTACGTGTCGACGTACGACGCCCCCGCCCCCGAAGCGGCTTTGCGCAACGCCGAGTTGAGCCGCTGCTCCTGTTCGCGCAGGAAGCCGACGTCGCCCGGCGCGAGCCCGAGCTGCCCGCCGCAGGAGGCGGCCTCGTCGTCGCCGGGGAAGATCTCGGGGTACCCGACGACGTACACCTTCGCGTCGGGCGCCCGGCGTTCGATCTCCTGGAGGGCGCGGGTGAGTTTTCCGCCGAGGGCGCCGATCTTGTCGGTGACCTCGGTGTCGTACTTCTTCTCGCAGGGCGCGTCGGCGTCCGCCGATCTGAAGGCGCTCTCCAGCTGGTGGCGGACGCCGAGTTTGACGCACTCGGTGATCGTCGAGGCGAAGCCGACGTCGTTGCCGCCGATGCCGAGGGTGACCAGCCTCGTGTCCTTCGTCAGGGCGGTGAGCTGGGCGGGGTTGGTGCCGTCGTCGGTGTCCTGGGCGGCGCTCAGGTCGTCGAGGGTCGCGCCGGAGCAACTGACGTCCGTGAGGGGGGTCTTGAGCTGCCGGGCGACCAGCGCCGGGTAGTTCCGGTCGGAGCGTTCGCAGCCGGCGGGGGTCCCGGTCTGCGCGGGGATCTTCGGCCCCGAGGTGTACGAGTCGCCGAGCGCGACGTACGGCCCGACGGGCTTGCCGCCGTCTCCGCCCCCGCCGTCTCCGCCGTCCCCGCGCCCGATCCCGACCGCCGTCACCAGTACCGCGCAGGAGACGACCCCCGCGAGCCCCAGCCGTGTCCGCGTCCTCATACCCAGGGTGTCCCGTCTTCCGCCGCCGGCCTCACCCCTCCAGGCTCATCGACGGCCGCGCTCCCGTCGTCGTACCACCGCCGTCACCTGGGTACTGCGAACGCGGTACGTCAGAACGCGTGGGGGGACGGCCGTACCAGTCCTGTCTGGTAGGCGATGACGACGAGCTGCGCCCGGTCCCGCGCGCCCAGTTTGGTCATCGCCCGGTGGATGTGGGTCCGTACGGTGAGCACGCTCAGCGTCAGTTCGTCGGCGATCTCGTCGTTGGACTTCCCCTCCGCCGCGAACACGGTCACCTCCCGTTCCCGGGGCGTCAGTTCGGCCAGCCGTTCCGGGGTCGCCAGCAGGTTGCCGGGGGCGGCGGGGGAGGTGAGGAAGCGGGTGATCAGCGCCCGGGTGGCGCCGGGTGACAGCAGCGACTCCCCGGAGGCGACCACTCTGATCCCGGTCAGCAGGACGTCGGTGGTGACGTACTTGCCCAGGAAGCCGCTGGCGCCCAGGCGCAGCGCCTGCGCCACGTACTCCTCGGTCTCGAACATGGTCAGGACGAGCACCCGGGTGCCGTCCAGTCCGGGGTCGGCGCAGATCTCGGCGGTGGCGGCGAGTCCGTCGGAGCCGGGCATGCGGATGTCCATCAGCACGACGTCCGGTCTGCGCTCCCGGGCCAGATCGACCGCCTCCCGGCCGTTCGCCGCCTCCCCGACGACCTCCAGGTCGTCGCAGGAGTCGATGAGGAGCCGGAAGGTGCCGCGCAGGAGGGCCTGGTCGTCGGCGAGCAGGACACGGATGGTCACAGGGGGAACTCTTCCTCGGGGCGGGCCAGGGGGTGCAGGGGCAGGGCGGTCGTCACCTGGAAGCCGCCTTCCGGGCGGGGGCCGGCCTGGAGGTCGCCGCCCACCGAGTGGGCGCGTTCCCGCATGCCCATCAGGCCGAAGCCGCCGGGGGCGGGGGTGGCGGGGGCGGCGGTGTCCTCGTTGGTGACGGTGATGACGAGCCGGCCGCGCTTGTAGGTGAGCCGGACCTCGGCGCCGTGGCCGCGGCCGTGCTTGGTGACGTTCGTGAGGGCTTCCTGGATGATCCGGTACGCCGTGAGGTCGACGCCCGGCAGCAGGGGGCGCGGGTCGCCCTCGGTGACGACGCTGACGTCCAGGCCGGCCGAGCGGCAGCCGGCGATCAGGTCGGGGAGGCGGTCGAGGCCCGGGGCGGGTTCCAGGGGGTCGGGGTCGTCGGGGCGGCGCAGGATGCCGACGGTCGCCCTCAGCTCCAGGAGCGCCGAGGACGTCGTCCCCGCGAGTTCGGCGAGGATCTTCTGGGCCTGTTCGGGGTGGGTGCGGGCGAGGTGCGCGGCGGTGCCGGCCTGGGCGTTCGCGACGGCCATGTGGTGGGCCACGACGTCGTGCAGCTCACGGGCGATGCGCATCCGCTCCTCCGCGACCCGCAGCCTCGCCTCCTCCTCGCGGGTGCGTTCCGCGTGCGCGGCCCTGGCCTGCACCGACTCCAGGTACGCGCGCCGCAGCCGACTCCTCGACCCCACGGCTACCGGGAACAACAGCCACAGCCCGACGCCGACCGTCCGCAGCAGGAACAGGTCCCAGCTGGGGTTGGTCGCGACCCCGGTGGCCGCGAGCACCCCCGTCACGGTCCACCCGTGCACCCGGCTGGTCCGGTGATCGGTCAGCGCCGCCAACCAGTACAACGACGCCATCACCGGCGCCAGCAGCATCGGACTCGGCAGGTAGTTCATCGCCAGCAGCACCATCGCGCACCCCGTGGTGAGCGCCAGAATCCCCCGCGGACACCGCCGGCACCACAACACCGCCAGACACCCCACCACCGCCAGCACATCCGGCACCCACGTGTCCGGCGGCGGACTACTGCTGTCGGTCCCGATCGACGCCCCGAACAACACACAGGCGTACAACGCCACAACCGTCAGCACATCCACAGTCCGCGGATGCAACTCCGCATACCGCTCCAAACTGCTACTCATCCACCCTCTCCGCCCACCGACACCCGTCCACCCCCCACGATGCCGCCCCGATCCCACGGAAGCATCCTGCTGAGGCGGGGGGTGGGGGTACTGGAGGGGGAGGAGGGGGTACTACGGCTGCGGTACGCGGGTGCGGGGAGAATGACCTCGGCGGTCGCCGTCCGCCCTGTCCGAGGAGCGCGGGATGCAGTACGTCGAGACCGCCTGGGACTCCACCGGCTTCCGCCTGGACCCGACCGCCTACCTGGCCGCGCTCCCCGGCCTCCACGCCTGCCTGCCGCCCGGGGCCCGCTCCTTCGCCACCGATCCCGGGCACTACGACATCCCGGGCGCCACCCGTTGCGTGAAGGACCTGGAACTGGCGGACATCCGTCTCGCCACCGACAAGAGCGGCGGCCTGGTCCTGGAGTTCGCGCCGAACCCGTGGAAGCACGACACCGGCCTGCGCATCAGCTACTCCGGCGTACGCCACTTCTCCGTCGACTACGGCCACGCCATCGACTGGATGCCCGCGGACACCGTCCTCCTCGACGAGATCCTCCCGAACGACGACGGCTGCGTCCACGAGATCGCGCTGACCGACGCGACGATCACGGTGCGCTGCGCGGATCTGCGGGCGACCTGGGAGTGACCCTAGCCCCGCCCCCTACAACCCCACGATCCACAGGGGGTTGGCGGCGAGGGCGGCTGTGTCGGGGGATGCGCCCAGGAAGACGCGACGGGCGAGACCGGAGTCCCGCCCGCCGCGGCCGTACCCCGCCGTCTAGCCGTCCAGCGACGTCATCACGTGCTTGACGCGCGTGTAGTCCTCGAACCCGTACCCGGACAGGTCCTTGCCGTACCCGGACTTCTTGAAGCCGCCGTGCGGCATCTCGGCGACCAGGGGGATGTGCGTGTTGATCCACACGCAGCCGAAGTCGAGCCGCTTGGACATGCGCATGGCGCGCCCGTGGTCCTTGGTCCAGACGGAGGAGGCCAGCGCGTAGTCGACGCCGTTGGCCCACTCGACGGCCTGGTCCTCGTCAACAAAGGACTGGACGGTGATGACCGGGCCGAAGACCTCGTTCTGGATGATCTCGTCGTCCTGCTTCAGACCGGAGACGACGGTCGGTGCGTAGAAGTACCCGGTCTCGCCGACCCGGTGACCCCCCGCCTCGACCTTGGCGTGCGCGGGCAGCCGCTCGACGAACCCGGAGACCTGCTTGAGCTGGTTCGGGTTGTTGAGCGGCCCGAACAGCACGTCCTCGTCGTCCGGGTGCCCGGTCTTCGTCTCGGCGGCGGCCTTCGCGAGCGCGGCGACGAACTCGTCGTGGATCGACTCCTGGACGAGGACGCGCGTCGCCGCCGTACAGTCCTGCCCGGCGTTGAAGAACCCGGCGACGGAGATGTCCTCGACGGCCTTGGCGAGGTCGGTGTCCTCGAAGACGACGACGGGAGCCTTGCCGCCCAGCTCCAGGTGGACCCGCTTGAGGTCCTTGGACGCGGACTCGGCGACGGACATCCCGGCCCGCACGGACCCGGTGATGGAGGCCATGGCCGGCGTCGGGTGCTCGACCATCAGCCGCCCGGTGTCACGGTCGCCGCAGACGACGTTGAAGACGCCGGTCGGCAGGATCGACCCGAGGATCTCGGCGATGAGGACGGTCGACGCGGGCGTCGTGTCGGACGGCTTCAGCACGACCGTGTTGCCCGCGGCGATGGCCGGCGCGAACTTCCAGACGGCCATCATCATCGGGTAGTTCCAGGGCGCGACCTGCGCGCAGACCCCGACCGGCTCCCGCCGGACGATCGAGGTCATCCCCTCCATGTACTCCCCGGCGGAGCGCCCCTCCAGCATCCGCGCGGCCCCCGCGAAGAACCGGATCTGGTCCACCATCGGCGGGATCTCCTCGCTGCGGGTGAGCCCGACCGGCTTGCCGGTGTTCTCGACCTCGGCGGCGATCAAGTCCTCGGCGCGCTCCTCGAACGCGTCGGCGATCTTCAGCAGCGCGCGCTGCCGCTCGGCGGGTGTGGTGTCGCGCCAGCCGGGGAACGCGGCTGCGGCGGCGGCCATCGCGGCGTCGACGTCGCCGGCCCCGGAGAGCGGGGCGGTCGCGTAGGTCTCGCCCGTGACGGGGTTGACCACCTCGGTGGTCCGCCCGTCGGCGGCGTCACGGAACTCGCCGCCGATGTAGTTGCGCAGCCGACGCGGTTCGGTGCTCACGGCCGGTTCCTCCCAGAGTGCAGGTGTCCACTGACTGAGACACCACCCTAAGCCGCCGTATCGGCTTTCCGACACCCCTACCCCGCTCACTCTTGCGAAATCCGCAGATCTGAGCCGCCGTAACAACGGATTTCATCGAAACGGCCTTGCGGGACGAACGAGACGTCATGCAGAGTGGCCCTCGTGGCCAACCGAAGCACCGACAAGCACCTCGACGCCGTCAGCCTCGCGATCATCGAGCAGCTCCAGGAGGACGGCCGCCGCCCCTACGCGGCGATCGGCAAGGCCGTCGGCCTCTCCGAGGCGGCCGTGCGCCAGCGCGTGCAGAAACTGCTCGACCAGGGCGTCATGCAGATCGTCGCGGTCACCGACCCGCTGACCGTCGGCTTCCGCCGCCAGGCGATGGTCGGGGTGCACGTCGAGGGTGACGTCGAGGCGGTGGCGGACCGGCTGACGGCCATGGACGAGTGCGAGTACGTGGTGATGACCGCCGGCTCCTTCGACCTGATGGTGGAGATCGTCTGCGAGGACGACGACCACCTCCTGGAGGTCATCAACCACCGCATCCGGGCCGTCCCCGGCGTGCGCTCCACCGAGAGCTTCGTCTACCTGAAGCTCAAGAAGCAGACCTACATGTGGGGAACCCGATGAAGGACCTGAGCAAGTCCGCCTACGACCACCTGTGGATGCACTTCACCCGCATGTCGTCGTACGAGAACTCCCCCGTCCCGACGATCGTGCGCGGCGAGGGCACCTACATCTACGACGACCGGGGCCGCCGCTACCTCGACGGGCTGGCCGGCCTCTTCGTCGTCCAGGCCGGGCACGGCCGGACCGAGCTGGCCGAGACGGCGTTCAAGCAGGCGCAGGAGCTGGCGTTCTTCCCCGTCTGGTCGTACGCGCACCCGAAGGCGATCGAGCTGGCGGAGCGCCTCGCGGGCGAGGCCCCCGGCGACCTCAACAAGGTGTTCTTCACGACCGGCGGCGGCGAGGCCGTCGAGACGGCGTGGAAGCTGGCCAAGCAGTACTTCAAGCTGACCGGCAAGCCCACGAAGCACAAGGTCATCTCCCGGACGGTCGCCTACCACGGCACCACCCACGGCGCCCTCTCCATCACCGGTCTCCCCCCGCTGCGCGCCCCCTTCGAGCCGCTCGTCCCCGGCGCGCACAAGGTCGCGAACACCAACATCTACCGCGCCCCGATCCACGGCGACGACCCGGTCGCGTTCGGCCGCTGGGCCGCCGACCAGATCGAGCAGCAGATCCTCTTCGAGGGCCCGGACACGGTCGCCGCCGTCTTCCTTGAGCCCGTCCAGAACGCGGGCGGCTGCTTCCCGCCGCCGCCCGGCTACTTCCAGCGGGTCCGCGAGATCTGCGACCAGTACGACGTCCTGCTCGTCTCGGACGAGGTGATCTGCGCGTTCGGCCGGCTCGGTACGACGTTCGCGTGCGACAAGTTCGGCTACGTCCCGGACATGATCACCTGCGCGAAGGGCATGACCTCGGGCTACTCCCCGATCGGCGCCTGCGTCATCTCCGACCGCCTCGCCGAGCCGTTCTACCGCGACGGCAACGCCTTCCTGCACGGCTACACCTTCGGCGGGCACCCCGTCTCCGCGGCCGTCGCCCTCGCCAACCTCGACCTCTTCGAGCGCGAGAACCTCAACCAGCACGTCCTCGACAACGAGTCCGCGTTCCGCGCGACCCTGGAGAAGCTCCACGACCTCCCGATCGTCGGCGACGTCCGGGGCAACGGCTTCTTCTACGGCATCGAGCTGGTCAAGGACAAGGCGACGAAGGAGTCCTTCGACGCCGACGAGACCGAGCGCATCATCTACGGCTACCTCTCCAAGGCCCTCTTCGAGAACGGCCTCTACTGCCGCGCCGACGACCGCGGCGACCCGGTCGTCCAGCTCGCCCCGCCGCTGATCGCGAACCAGGAGACGTTCGACGAGATCGAGCAGATCCTGCGGACGACGCTGACGGAGGCGTGGTCGAAGCTGTAGCCTCCGGCGGCTGAGCCGTTCATACGACCCGGGGTGCACCCTTCCGAGTGAGAAGGGCACACCCCGGGCCGCGTGCTGTCCGACGTTCACTTCCCCCCTCTTTAGCGTGCCTGGTAACCGATCAGCCCCGCCTTCGTTCACCCGCACGGGGGATCGGACACGGGAACTACGGATCTGAACGAAGGTGTACGCCCATGGAGGCCCCGCCGGACAACGACGTGCTCTGGGCACGCTCCCTGCACTTCACGCACCGCGACGGCACGCCGGGGCTCGGCGGTGTCTCGCTGGGGGTCCGGGAGGGCGAGATCCTCGCCGTCACCGGCCCGCGCGGCAGCGGCAAGACGACGCTGCTGCACTGTCTGTCGGGGCTGACCCCGGCGCAGCGCGGCGAGGTCTGGTTCAACAGCGTCCCCGTCCACACCATGGGTCCCGTCGCCCGCGAACGGCTGCGCCGTGACCGCTTCGGCTGGATCGACCCGGCGCCGGTGCTGGTGCCCGAGCTGAACGTGTGGGAGAACGCGGCGCTGCCCCTCATGCTGCGCGGCACGGGCCGGCGGCGGGCCAAGGCGGCGGCGCTGGAGTGGCTGGAGCGGCTCGACATCGGTGACAAGGCGCGCCGGGACACCCGGGAGCTGACCCAGGCGGAGCGGCAACGGGTGTGCATCACGCGGGCGTTGGCGCCGGCGCCGGCCGTCCTGTTCGCGGACGAGCCGACGGCCCCGCTGCACCAGGCCGACCGGGCGCACGTGCTGCGGACGCTGACGACGGCCGCCCGTTCCCACGGCATCACGGTCGTGCTGGCGACCGGGGACCCGGACACATCGGCGCTGGCCGACCGGACGATGCCGATGCTGGACGGCCGGCGCGTGACCACCGTCCACCTGCCCCCGCCCACCGACCCGGAAGGGCGCCCCGCGTGCTCGCTCTCCGCCTGACCCGAGCCGCCCATCCGGCGGTCCACGCGCGGCGCCTCGCGGTGGCGGCGGCAGCGGCGGGAACCGGCTTCCTGCTCCTGTCCACCCTCGGCCACGCCCTCACCCACCCCGAGGCGACGGCGTCCTCGGCGCTGCGGCTGGCCTGGTGCGCGATCCCCCTGACGGCCACGGTCCACTTCGCGATGGCGGTGGCCCGCACGGACCCGGCCACCCGCCCCCGCCCCGGCCTCGCGGCGATCGGCCTGGGCCCGGCCCGGCTGATGGCGGTCTCGGCCACCACAACAGCGTTGTCCACCCTCCTGGGCTCCACGCTGGCCCTCCTGGTCTTCCTCCACCTCCGCGGCGACCTCACGGGCCTCCCCTTCGACGGCGCGGCGGCGGATTTCCTGGCCGCCGCCCACCCCCTCCCCCTCCCCGCCGCCCTGACCCTGCTGGCCCTGGTCCCCCTGGCCTCCTCAGCGGCGGTGGCGTTGATGCTGCGCCCGCGAGACACCCAGGTGGCGGCCCGGGCGACCCACCGGGCCTTCGGCGGCTTCACCAAACGAGCGGGGCGAGAGACGTTCGGCTCGTACGGCCGCTTCGGAGCGCGCGGAGCGGCGGCCACCTCTCAGCCCGAGCCCGCGGACCCCGCTGCGGACAGCGGCCCCGCCCCCCGGCCACCCGCACCCACCCCCACCTCCATCCCCTCCCCCACAGCCCTCCCCTGGGGCGCCGCCGTCCTCGCCGCCGGCCTGGCCGTCGAGGCGTACGCGGCCCGCACCACCCCCACCACCGCCCTCCTCACCCTCCCCGCCGGCCTCCCCACCGGTCCCGCGGCGGTGCTCCTCGGCTGGACGCTCACCGCCGTGGGCCTGGCGCTGGCCGGCCCGGGCCTCGCCCACCTCTGCGGCCGGCTCCTCCAGACCCTGCGCCCCGGCGCCCTGCGCCTCCTCGCGGGCCGGGGCCTGATGGAGGAGTCGTCGAGGATCGGCCGCCCCCTGGGCGTACTCTGCGCGGTCCTCTCCGGCGCCTACACGATGGCGTCCCTGAACGGCGACCGCCCCTCGGGCCCCCTCTCCACCCTCGGCGCCCTCCTGGTCACCGGCTGCGCGCTCGGCACCCTCCTGACGGCGGCGGTCGAGTCCCGCCAGTCGAGGGCGGACACCACGGCGGCCCTGATCCGCCTCGGCGCCCCCGCCACCACCCTGCGCACGGCGGCGGCCCTGCGAGCGACGGCCCTCCTCCTCGTCTTCACCCCCCTCACCCTCGCGGTGGCCCAACTGGCGACGCTGCCGCTGACGACGTGAAAACACGTACGAAAAAAATCCCCGGCCACCGATGAGTAGTCGCGGCCCCCACGGTCTACCCCTCGAACACAACGGACCGACACCACCGGAGACCCCGAGATGACCACCCCCGCGTACCAGCAGATGATCTTCGTCAACCTCCCCGTCGCGGACCTCGCCGCCTCGAAGAAGTTCTTCACGGACCTCGGCTACGCGCTGAACCCCCAGTTCAGCGACGACAACGCGGCCTCGGTGGTGATCAGCGACACGATCGTCGCGATGCTCCTGGCGAAGCCCTTCTACGCGACGTTCACGACGAAGGAGATCGCGGACGCCACGAAGACCAGCCAGGTCATGCTCGCCCTGAGCGCCCAGACCCGCGCCGCCGTGGACGAGCTGACGGACCGCGCCCTGTCCCTCGGCGCGACGGAGACCCGCGACCCCCAGGACCACGGCTTCATGTACGGCCGCGCCTTCGACGACCTCGACGGCCACACCTGGGAGATCGTCTGGATGGACCCGTCGGCGATCCAGGGCTGAACCCCGCCCGCCTAGCATGGGCGGGTGCCTCAGACACCCGCCCAGCCGTACGACGGCTACCCCGACCGTGAGATCGAGTCCCTCGCCGAGTTCGACGAGGTGATCGCGACCGTCGGCACCCTGGCCGGCTACCGCGTCCAGGCCGTGGACCTGACGGCCCGTACGGACGCCCTCCTCGCCACCGACACGACCGGCGCCGTCTTCCTCGGCTGCCCCCTCGCCCCGGCGGCGGACACCCACGTCAGAGCGGCCGGCGCGCTCGTCTTCCCGCCGGTCCCGGGCCTCCCCTTCGACCCGTACCGCGCCTTCCTCTACACCCCGGACGAGCTGTTCGACGGCCTGGCGGACGGCTACGACGCGACCCCGGACGCCCGGACGTACGCGTGGTTCCAGGAGACGAAGGCGAACGGCGACGTCTTCGCGTCGATGCTCCGCTCGGTGCACGACGACGCCGTGTCGGACGCGCTGGACGAACTCCTCGTCGGCGCACGGGTCGTAGGGGTCATGGGCGGCCACGCGATGGCGCGCGGGACGGCGGAGTACGCCGGTGCCGCGCGGCTCGGCCGCTCGCTGGCCCGCGCCGGGCTGACCGTCGCGACGGGCGGCGGTCCGGGCGCGATGGAGGCGGCGAACCTGGGCGCGTACGCGGCCCCGTTCGAGGACGGCATGCTGGAGGAGGCGCTGCGACTCCTCGCGAAGGCGCCGACGTTCACACCGTCGGTGACCGAGTGGGCGGCGGCGGCCTTCGAGGTGCGCGCCCAACACCCGGGCGGCGGGCCCTCGGTGGGCATCCCGACCTGGTTCTACGGCCACGAGCCGCCGAACGCGTTCGCCTCCCATACCGCGAAGTACTTCTCCAACGCCACCCGCGAGGACGGCCTGTTGGCGCGCTGCACCGCCGGTGTCGTCTTCCTGCCGGGTGCCGCCGGGACCGTACAGGAGATCTTCGACAACTCGACACCGAACTACTACGAGTCGCGGGGCGAGCCCCGGCCGATGGTGCTGGTGGACGAGGCGCACTGGACCCGACTCCTGCCCGCCTGGCCGCTGTTGGAGGCGCTGGCGAAGGACAGGGCGATGGCGGGGCGGATCGTGCTCGTCGACCGGATCGAAGAGGCGCCCGACGCCTTGAAACGCGCGGGTAATTAATAAGCAAGCAAAGCCGGGGGGCAAATGGGATGCGCGCATTGACACTACTTATGGCGCGCTTATACACCTGTGAGCCTCAAGGGGATGTCGATGCGCCCCGCTTGGGGTCATCTCCTCTCCAGCCCCCCGCAGTTGCGCCTCCCGCAAAGGACAAACGTGTCCATATCCCGCCGCACAGCCGCTCGTTCGGCCCGTATGCTCGGCGTCGCCGCCGCGTCCGCGGCCGTCGTGCTCTCCGCGTCCTCCAGCGCGCTCGCCTGCAACATCCGGGACTTCTCCGCCTCCGCCTCCTGCGACGGTGACAAGGGCGTCATCACCGTCACCGACACGGACGCCACCGGCGTCACCGCCACCGTCGCCGTGTACCTGGAGAACAACGGCAGCGACCTCCGCAAGGTCGGCGAACAGGAGGTGAAGGGCAGCCTGACCGGCACGACCATCACCTTCGCCGAGGAGTGGCAGCCGAACGCGGAGTACCGCGTCCACATCACGGCCGGCAAGCTCGTGAACGAGGACATCTCCCCGAACCTCACCACCCCCTCGAAGGCGTGCAAGACCGAGGAGTCCCCCTCCCCGTCGCCCTCCCCCTCGGAGTCGGACTCCACGAGCCCCTCCCCCACCCCCTCCGACTCCGCGTCCAGCCCGCAGCCGTCGCCCACCCCCAGCGACAGCGAGAGCGGCACCCCGGTCGTGAACAACGCCCCCACCCCCGCGGTCGGTGACTCCCACCTCGCCGAGACCGGCGCGAACTCCAACACCGGCCTGATCGCCGGCATCGCCGCGGCCCTCGTCGTGATCGGCGGCGGCGCGATCTTCTTCGGCATGCGCAGGAAGGGCGGCAGCAACCGCTGACGCCCCGAGAGGTGGGCGTCCCACCGGACGCTCACCTCATCGTCGCCCGCTCCAGCCAGTACTCCAACTTCGGCCGCTCCCCCAGGACTTCGACGGCGTCGAGCGGCAGCCGCCGGTAGAACGCGAGCATCACGTCGGTGAGCGGCCCCCGCATCACGACGTCCGCCCGCTCGTGCCCCCGCCGCCACGCGACCCCGCCCGGCCCCCACTCCACGAGCCACTCGGCGCCGGGCACGTCGGTCGCGTGCAGATGCAGACTCGCCCGCGCCCCCTCCCCCAGCTCCTCGGCGGCGGCGTGCGGCATGGTCCGCTGCACCCAGACGACGATGTCGAGCCACTCGTCGAGCGTGTCGGCGGCGACCTCGCCCGCCACCTCGTACGGCAGCCCGGCCGCGAACGCCGCGTCGGCGCCGTGCACGGTCAGCTCGTGCGCCATCCGGCGCGCCCAGAACCCGGAGCCGGACCGCGCCGCCCACGCCCACGTCCACACCGGCGCCTCGGCCCCGGCCGCCCGCAGCGCCTCCACCACCCCGTGCCCGGTCTCCGCGAGCCACGCGTCGAGCGCCGCCGCGTCCCCCGCGAACTCCGGTGCCACCACGTCCGGGAGCTGCTCCGGCGACCGCTCCCGCACCATCCTCTCCACCCACCCGAGCGCGCTCCCGACATGCCGCAGCAGATCCTCCAGGGACCAGTCCGGGCAGGTCGGGACCGCCTTGCCGAGATCCGCCCCGGACCCGGCCACCGCCCGCAGCCCCGCCATCCGCAGGGCGATCTCGTCGCAGTAACGGTCGTGAGAGAGAAGCGTCATGCCCTCACGCTAAGCGGCTTCGGCTCCCCCGAGAACGACCACTTCGGCCGCGTCGAACCCGACCTCCACCTCGGCCCCGACCTCGGGCGCGTCCCGCAGCGCGACCGCCGCCTCCAGCCGGGGCCCGTCCCCCTCCGGCGCCAGCCGCACCGTGACGTGCGCGCCCTTGAACGTCCGCCCGACGACCGTGCAGCGCAGCCCCTCCCCGATCCGCACCCCGGCCGACCGCACCAGCACGTCCCGCTCCCCCTGCGCCGACCCGGCGGGCACCGGCACCTTCCCCCACGGAGTGAGGGCGGTCTCGCCCTCGACGGTCGCGGGGACGACGTTCTCGAAGCCGAGGAACCTCGCGACGAACGCGTCGGCGGGCCGCTGCCACACGTCGAGGGGCGTACCGGACTGGGCGATCCGCCCGTCGCGCATCACCACGACCCGGTCGGCGAGCGCGAACGCCTCGCCCTGGTCGTGCGTGACGGCGAGGACCGTCGTCCCCAACCGGCCGAACAGCTCCCGCAGTTCGACGACGAGCCGCTCCCGCAGCGAGCGGTCCAGCTGGCCGAGCGGCTCGTCCAGCATGAGGAGCCGGGGCCGGGGAGCGAGCGCCCGCGCCAGCGCGACCCGCTGCTGCTCACCCCCGGAGAGCGCGGCGACGGCCCGCCTCCCGGCCCCGGGCAGCCCGACGAGTTCGAGCAACTCCTCGACACGGGAAGCCTGTTCGCTCTTCGACGAGCCGTGCGCCCGCAGCCCGAACGCGACGTTCCCGGCGACGTCCCGCTGCGGGAACAGCTGATGGTCCTGGAACATCAGCCCGACCTCCCGCCGGTGCACCGGCACCCCGGCCTGGTCCTTCCCCCCGAGCAACACCCGCCCGGCATCGAGGGGTTGGAGCCCGGCGACGACTCGCAGCAGCGTCGACTTCCCACTCCCGCTCGGCCCGAGCACACACACCACCTCGTGCTCGACGACCGCCAGATCGACGGCGTCCAGCACGGCCCGCCCCCCGAACCGCACGGTCGCGCCCTCAAGCCCGAGCATCAGAACTCCCCGCTCCGGTCGGTCCGCAGCCGCTCCAGCACCAGCAGAGCCGCCGCGCACACCACCATCAGAATCGTCGAAAGGGCCATCGCCTGGCCGTAGTTGAGCTCACCGGCCCGCCCCAGCAGCCGTGCCACCGCGACCGGCAGCGTCGGGTTGTCGGGCCGTGCGATGAACACGGTCGCCCCGAACTCCCCGAGCGACACGGCGAACGCGAACCCGGCGGCGACGAGCAACGCCCGCCGCACGAGCGGCAGATCGACCTCCCGCCACACCCGCCACGGCGACGCCCCGAGCACCGCCGCCGCCTCCCGCAGCCGCTGGTCCACCGCCCGCAGCACCGGCAGCATCGTCCGCACCACGAACGGCACCCCCACCAGCGCCTGCGCCAGCGGCACCAGAATCCAGCTGCTCCGAAGGTCCAGCGGCGGTTCGTCCAGCGAGATCAGGAACCCGAACCCGACGGTCACCGCCGACACCCCGAGCGGCAGCATCAGCAGCGCGTCGAACCCCCGCACCAGCCGCCCCGCGTCCCGCCGGGCCAGCGCGGCGGCGGCGAGCCCCCCGATCAGCACGGCGATCCCGGTCGCGACGGCCGCGTACTCAAGGGAGTTGCCGATCGCGTCGATCGGCGGGACCAGGAACACGTTGCCCTCGTCGGACGTCAGCGCCCGGTAGTACGCGAAGTCCGTGCCGCCGAGGGAGCGCCCGACCAGGACCGCGAGCGGCAGCACGAGCAGGAGGGCGATCGTCGCCAACACCCCGGCCAGCAGCGCCCACTGGCCCGGTCCGCGCGGCCGGCGGGCGGTCGTCGACGCGTCCACCAGCCGCAGCGCGCTCTCCCGGCGCCGTACGGTCCAGGCGTGCACGGCGAGGATCGCGCCCACCGCCACGAACTGGACGACCGTGAGGACGGCGGCCGTCGTCAGGTCGAAGATCTCGGACGTCTGCCGGTAGATCTCCACCTCAAGGGTCGAGAAGGTCGGCCCGCCGAGGATCTGCACGACCCCGAACGACGTGAACGTGAACAGGAACACCATCAGCGCGGCGGCGGCGACGGCCGGGCCGAGCGCGGGCAGGGTGACCGCGCGGAACGCCCGCAGCCGCGACGCCCCCAGCACCCGCGCCGCCTCCTCCTGACGCGGGTCGAGCTGCGCCCAGAGCCCGCCGACGGTCCGGACGACGACCGCGTAGTTGAAGAAGACGTGCGCCAGCAGGATCGCCCACACGGTCGTGTCGAGCCGTACGCCCCACAGTTCGTCGGTGAGGCCGCCCCGGCCGACGAGCGCCAGGAACGCCGTACCGACGACGACCGTCGGCAGGACGAACGGGACCGTGACGACCGCGTGCAGGAGGCGGCGGCCGGGGAAGTCGAGGCGGGCGAAGACGTAGGCGCCGGGCAGGGCGATCAGCAGGGTCAGGGCGGTGGAGGCGAGGGCCTGCCAGGTCGTGAACCACAGGACGTGCCGGATGTCCGGCTGGGCGACGACGTCCCAGAGGCGGCCGAGGTGCCAGGTGCCGTCGGCGTGCAGGCCGCGCAGCAGGATCGCGGCGACCGGGTAGGCGAAGAAGATCCCGAAGAACGCCAGCGGCAGGGCCATCAGGCCCAGCCGGACTACTTGAGGACGAGAGAGGCCCACGTCTTGACCCAGTCGTCACGGTCGGCGGCGATCTTCGCCGGGGCCATGGTCTCGGGGGACTTCGCGGCGGGACCGTACTTCGTGAACTCCGCCGGGACCGCCGCGCCCTGGAGCACCGGGTACACGAACATGTTCAGCGGCATGTCCTGCTGGAACTCCTTGCCGATCAGGAAGTCGATCAGCGCCTTGCCGCCGGCGGTGTTCTTGGCGTTGCTGAGCAGGCCGGCGAACTCGATCTGCCGGAAGCAGGTGCCTTCGGCGACGCCGGTGGGCGCGGCCGTCGGCTTCGGGTCCGCGAAGATCACCTCGGCGGGCGGGGAGGAGGCGTACGACACGACGAGCGGCCGGTCCCCCTTGGCCTTCTTGCCGCCGGCCGACCCGGAGAACACCTCGTTGTACGCCTGGTCCCAGCCGTCGACGACCTCGACGCCGTTCGCCTTCAGCTTCTTCCAGTAGTCCTGCCAGCCGTCGTCGCCGTACTTGGCAGCCGTCCCGAGCAGGAAGCCGAGGCCCGGGGAGGACGTCGAGACGTTCTCGGTGACCAGGAGGTCCTTGTACTCGGGCTTGATCAGATCGTCGTACGACGCCGGCGGGGTCAGCTTGTGGTCGGCGAAGTACTTCTTGTCGTAGTTGACGCAGATGTCGCCGTAGTCGACGGGGGTGACCCGGTGCTTTCCGGCGTCGAGCTGGTACTCCTCGCCGACCTGCGCCAGCCCCTTCGCCTCGTACGGCTGGAAGAGGCCGTTGTCGAGGGCGCGGGAGAGGAGGGTGTTGTCGACGCCGAAGAAGACGTCGCCCTGGGGGTTGTCCTTCGTCAGGATCGCCTTGTTGACGGCCTGGCCGGCGTCGCCGTCGGTGAGGACCTTGACCTGGTAGCCGGAGGTCTTCTCGAAGTCGGCGAGGACGGTCTTGGAGACGGCCCAGGAGCTGTGGCTGACGAGGGTGACGGTCTTCGAGCCGGAGCTGGAGGTCTGATCATCAGACTTCTCGGACGATGATCCGCACGCGGAGAGCGCGACCAGACCGAGGCCCACGGCGACAACGACGAACTTCTTCACGGTGATGACCGAACTTCCTACCCAGAATGACCTGGGCGAGGTTCAGAGGGTCTGCGGCCTGTTCACCGCACTCTCAGCGCTGTCGCGCTCCCCTGTCGGATATATGAATGTATGACGACGCGAACGTCCGACGGTCAGCTTACCGCTCGGTCGCGGCGAGCTGGCCGCACGCCCCGTCGATCTCCTGGCCCCGGGTGTCCCGGACGGTGACCGGCACGCCGTGCGCCGCGATCGCCTCCACGAACGCCTTCTCGTCCTCGGGCCGCGACGCGGTCCACTTCGAGCCGGGGGTCGGGTTCAGCGGGATCAGGTTGACGTGCACCGGCTTGCCGCGCAGCAGCCGGCCGAGCCGGTCGCCCCGCCATGCCTGGTCGTTGATGTCCCGGATCAGCGCGTACTCGATCGACAGCCGGCGGCCCGACTTCTCGACGTACTCGAACCCGGCGTCGAGGACCTCGCGGACCTTCCAGCGGGTGTTGACGGGGACGAGGGTGTCGCGGAGTTCGTCGTCCGGGGCGTGCAGGGAGATCGCGAGGCGGCACTTGAAGCCCTCGTCCGCGAACCGGTGGATCGCCGGGACGAGGCCGACGGTCGAGACGGTGATCCCGCGCTGCGAGAGGCCGAGCCCGTCGGGGTTCGGGTCGGTCAGCGCGCGGATGGCGCCGACGACGCGCTTGTAGTTGGCGAGGGGCTCGCCCATCCCCATGAAGACGATGTTGGAGAGCCGGGCGGGCCCCCCGGGCACGTCCCCGTCCCTGAGCGCCCGCATGCCGTCCACGATCTGGTGCACGATCTCGGCGGTCGACAGATTCCGGTCCAGACCCGCCTGCCCCGTCGCGCAGAACGGGCAGTTCATCCCGCATCCGGCCTGCGAGCTGATGCACATCGTCACCCGGTCCGGGTACCGCATCAGCACGGATTCGACGAGCGTCCCGTCGAACATCCGCCACAGCGTCTTGCGGGTCGTGCCCTCGTCGGTCGACAGATGCCGCACGACAGTCATCAGCTCAGGGAACAACGCCTCCTGAAGCTTCCCGCGCGACCCGGCCGGGATGTCCGTCCACTCCGCCGGGTCGTGCGCGTACCGCGCGAAGTAGTGCTGCGAAAGCTGCTTCGCACGAAACGGCTTCTCCCCGACCTCCGCGACAACCTCTTTCCGCTCGGCGGGCGAGAGATCGGCAAGGTGCCGCGGCGGCTTCTTGGCTCCGCGGGGGGCGACGAACGTCAATTCTCCGGGCTTAGGCATAACACCAACCAGTGTCGCAGATCCCCGCGAGTACGCCGACCGGGTCAGAAGAGCGCCAGCACAGCACCGATCACGTTCGCCGTGTACGACTTCGTCCGATGCCACGGCCCGCAGTACAGCTTCACCCGCCGCCGCCCGTTCTGACTCAGGAGCGCACCACACCACCGGCACTGTAAGTCGCCGTGGTAGGTGCCGTCCTCTTCACGTCTCGCACGCTGCATGCGCGCACTTTACGCAAGCCCCCACCGCCTGAGAACCCCGGCCCGTCAGTTCGCGAAGAGATCGAAGAGCGGGTCGAGGGCGCTCGTGACGTACCGCTTCACCCGGTGCCACCCCCGGCAGTACCGCCGCACCCGCCGGCGCCCGTCCTGCACGATCGGTGCCTCGCACCACGCACACGGCAGCGCCCCGTAGAGCCTGCCGTCCTTCCCCCGCCTGGCCAGCATGCGCCGCACCCTACGCAAAGAGCCCCCGCCCGGAAAGGGCGAGGGCTCGGTGCGACCGGGAGTCAGCCGGTGCCGACGAACAGCACCAGCAACGACCACACCACCGGCGCCGTGGGGAGCAGGGAGTCCAGGCGGTCCATGATGCCGCCGTGGCCCGGCAGCAGCGTGCCCATGTCCTTGATGCCCAGGTCCCGCTTGATCATCGACTCGCCGAGGTCGCCCAGCGTGGCGCTGGCGGCGACGGCGAGGCCGAGGAGGAGGCCCTGCCACCAGGTGCCGTCCTCGATGACGTACTGCATGAGCAGGGCACCGGCGACCATCGCGAAGGCGATCGCTCCGAGCAGGCCCTCGCGGGTCTTGCCGGGGCTGATCCGGGGCGCGAGCTTGTGCTTGCCGAAGCGCCAGCCGACGGCGTACGCACCGGTGTCGCTGACGACCGTCAGCACCAGGAAGACGAGGACGCGGCGGTGCCCGTCCTCGGCGGTCAGCATCAGCGCGACGAACGTGGCCAGGAACGGCACGTAGAACGCGGCGAAGACCCCGGCCGTGACGTCCTTGAGGTACCCCTCGGGAGGTTCCGTCATCCGCCAGACCAGCACCGCCAGGGCCGTGAGCGCCATGGCGACCCAGGCCCCCTCGGGCCCGCGGACGTACCCGGCGACGACCATCGCGGCCCCGCCGACGGCGAGCGGCACCAGCGGCGCCTTGATCTGCTTGCGCTCCTGGAGCCGACTGGTCAGCTCCCACAGCCCCACGACGACGGCGACCGCTATCACCCCGACGAACACGGCCTTGACGATGAACAGCGAGGCGACGATCACCGCCCCGAGCCCGATCCCGACCCCTATCGCCGCGCCCAGGTCACGCCCCGCGCTCTTCTTCTGCGGCGCGGCCTGCCGCTCGTCGGCCATGGGCTCCGGTTTCTGCGGCACCGCCGCCTGAGGCTGCGCCGACGGGATCTCGTCGCGGAACAGGGGACCACCGCCCGCTGCGGCGGTCCACCGGTCGTCATCCTGGTCTCCGCCATGAGCGGGTACGTCGGGCACGATGGGCATGGGGCGAGTCTGCTGCGCCTGCGGCGCATCGTACGCGGGACCCGCCGGAGCGCCCCCCCAATACCCGGCCTGTCCGGCCTGTGGCGGCGCCCCCCAGGAAGAGTCGTTCATCAGACTTCGAGCAGCTCCGCTTCTTTGTGCTTGAGCAGCTCGTCCACCTGGGCGACGTACTTCGCGGTCAGGTCGTCGAGTTCCTTCTCGGCGCGGCGCACGTCGTCCTCGCCGGACTCCTTGTCCTTGACCAGCTTGTCGAGGGTGTCCTTGGCCTTGCGGCGGACGGCGCGGATGGAGACCCGGGAGTCCTCGGCCTTGCCGCGCGCGACCTTGATGTAGTCGCGGCGGCGCTCCTCGGTCAGCTCCGGGAAGTTGACGCGGATGATGTTGCCGTCGTTGCTGGGGTTGACGCCCAGGTCCGAGTCACGGATCGCCTGCTCGATGTTGCGCAGCGCCGTCTTGTCGAACGGGGTCACGACGGCCATGCGCGGCTCCGGCACGGAGAACGAGGCCAGCTGGTTGATCGGCGTCGGCGCACCGTAGTACTCGGCCACGATCTTGTTGAACATCGCCGGGTGCGCACGCCCGGTGCGGATCGCGGCGAAGTCCTCCTTGGCGACCACGACGGCCTTCTCCATCTTCTCCTCGGCTTCGAGGAGGGTCTCTTCGATCACCACTTGCTCCTGCGTGTCTTGAGTAGGCCCGGCTGCGGTTCCCTGTCGGTGGCGGCGGCCGGCTGCGTCGCGTCTTCTTCCTGCACGGTTCCCGACCGGCAGGACATTGTCCATCCCCCGGTCAGGCCCGGGTGTCCTGGTCACCCACCAGCGTGCCGATCTTCTCACCCTTGACGGCGCGCGCGATATTGCCCTCGGTCAGCAGCTCGAAGACGAGGATCGGCAGCTTGTTGTCGCGGCACAGCGTGATCGCGGTGGCGTCGGCGACCTTGAGGTCGCGGGTGATGACGTCGGCGTAGCCGAGCGCGTCGAACTTGACCGCGTCGGGGTTGGTCTTCGGGTCGGAGTCGTAGACCCCGTCGACCCCGTTCTTGCCCATGAGGAGGGCCTCGGCGTCGATCTCCAGGGCGCGCTGGGCGGCGGTGGTGTCGGTGGAGAAGTACGGCATGCCCATACCGGCGCCGAAGATGACGACGCGGCCCTTCTCCAGGTGGCGCACGGCGCGCAGCGGGATGTACGGCTCGGCGACCTGGCCCATGGTGATGGCGGTCTGCACCCGGGAGTCGATGCCCTCCTTCTCCAGGAAGTCCTGGAGGGCGAGGCAGTTCATGACGGTGCCGAGCATGCCCATGTAGTCGGAGCGGGCCCGGTCCATGCCGCGCTGCTGGAGCTCGGCGCCCCGGAAGAAGTTGCCGCCGCCGATGACGACGGCGATCTGGGCGCCGTCACGGACGACGGCCGCGATCTCCCGGGCGATCTTGTGCACCACGTCGGGGTCCACACCCAGTCCGCCGCCACCGGCAAACGCCTCGCCGGACAGCTTCAGCATGAACCGGCCGCTTACCTTGCCGTCGTCGCTCTTCTGGGTGGTGGTCATGGGTGTTCCCGCCTCTTTCACGTGGTGCACATACTGCGCATACGAAGAAGGCCACTGCCGGTGGGGTGTGTTCGCAACCCGTGCGCGGCAATGGCCTCCTCGTCAGATCTGCTGTAGTCCGTGACGTGCGTCCGACCCTATAGCGGCCGGACGCCTGTCGAGGTACAGACTCAGATGCCGACCTTGATACGCGTGAAGCGCTTCAGGGTGACACCGGCCTCGTCCAGGACCTTCTGGACGGACTTCTTGTTGTCCAGCGCGTACGGCTGGCCGAGCAGCGTGGCGTCCTTGAAGAAGCCGTTCACGCGACCCTCGACGATCTTGGCGATCGCGGCCTCGGGCTTGCCCTCGGCGCGGGTGGTCTCCTCGGCGATACGGCGCTCCGACTCGACGATCTCGGCCGGGACGTCGTCCTTGGTGAGGTACTTCGGCGCGAAGGCGGCGATGTGCTGGGCGATGCCCTTGGCGACGTCGGCACTCGGCTTGTCCAGCTCGACGAGGACACCGATCTGCGGGGGCAGGTCGGGCATCGTGCGGTGCATGTACGCGAAGACGAAGCCGTCGCCGTACTGCGCGAAGCGGTCGAGGACGATCTTCTCGCCGAGGTTGGCGTTGGCCTCGTCGACGAACGCCTGGACGGTCTTGCCGGCCTCGATCTCGGAGCCGAGGAGGGCGGCGAGGTCGGCCGGGGAGGTCGCGACGACGTGCTCGGCGATCTGCTGGGCGACGGCCTGGAACTTCTCGCCCTTGGCGACGAAGTCCGTCTCGCACTTCAGCTCGACGAGGACGCCGGAGCTGTTGTCGTCCGCGATGATCGAGACGACGGCGCCGTTCTCGGCGGAGCGGCCCTCGCGCTTGGCGACGCCCTTCTGGCCCTTGATGCGCAGCGCCTCGACGGCCTTCTCGACGTTGCCGTCGGCCTCGTCCAGGGCCTTCTTGCAGTCCATCATGCCGGCACCGGTGAGCTCACGGAGCTTCTTGACGTCGGCGGCGGTGTAGTTCGCCATGAGTCTGTAAGTCTTTCTGGAAGTCTGGAAGATCTACCTGTCCCGGCCTACCTGTAGCGGTGGCGCGGGACCTGCGGATGAACGGCGGGGGCGGCCCGGATGTCGTGCCGCCCCCGCCGTCAACGCTGACGGTTGCGGGTCAGCCCTGCTCGGCCTCGGCGGCGGGCGCCTCGACGGCCTCGGCCTCGACGGCCGGGGTCTCCTCGGCGACCGGAGCGGCCTCAGCCTCGGCCTCGGCGACCGGAGCGGCCTCGGCGGCGGGGGCCTCGGCAGCGGGAGCCTCAGCGGCGGGCGCCTCGTCGGCCTTCTTCTCGCCCTCGAGGAGGTCGCGCTCCCAGGCGGCGAGCGGCTCGGCGGCGGCCTTGTCGCCCTTGTCACCGGTGTTGACGCCGGAGCGGGAGATGAGGCCCTCGGCGACGGCGTCGGCGATGACGCGGGTGAGCAGGGTGACGGAGCGGATCGCGTCGTCGTTGCCCGGGATCTTGTAGTCGACCTCGTCGGGGTCGCAGTTGGTGTCGAGGATGGCGACGACCGGGATGTTCAGCTTCCGGGCCTCACCGACCGCGATGTGCTCCTTCTTGGTGTCCACGATCCAGACGGCGCTGGGAACCTTGGACATCTCACGGATACCACCGAGGGTCTTCTCCAGCTTGGCCTTCTCGCGCGAGAGCACGAGGAGTTCCTTCTTGGTGAGACCGGACGCGGCGACGTCCTCGAAGTCAATGAGCTCAAGCTCCTTCAGACGCTGAAGGCGCTTGTAGACGGTGGAGAAGTTGGTGAGCATGCCGCCCAGCCAGCGCTGGTTGACGTAGGGCATGCCGACGCGGGTCGCCTGCTCGGCGATCGCTTCCTGCGCCTGCTTCTTCGTGCCGACGAACATGACCGTGCCGCCGTGGGCGACGGTCTCCTTGACGAACTCGTAGGCGCGGTCGATGTACGACAGCGACTGGAGCAGGTCGATGATGTAGATGCCGTTGCGCTCGGTGAAGATGAAGCGCTTCATCTTCGGGTTCCAGCGACGGGTCTGGTGACCGAAGTGGACGCCGCTCTCCAGCAGCTCCCGCATCGTGACGACGGCCATGGCCGCACTCCTCGTGTTTCTCGGTTGCCGCGGGAACCGGACGGCTCCCGCGCCTGACGCCCGCGGTGCGCCGAGCCACGAAGGACCGAGGGGCGCTGATACGGACCGTTTCCGATCCCGTACCGGGGCGTGCGAAGTCGACCCGGTGACCCGGATCGCCGCTAAAAGTGTACGGGACGCGTACACCCCCGAATGACGCCGCTGTCCACAACCCCGGAGTACTCCACAGGCGTGAACGCGTACGACCGCGAAACCGCAGGCTTCCCGCATGAACAAAGCCCTCTACGCCCTACTGCTCCTGTTGCCCCCGTCGGCCACCTGGCCCATCACCCCCCGCCCCCCGATCCTGCGCCCCTACGACCCGCCCCCGACCCCCTACGCGAAGGGCCACCGAGGCGTCGACCTCTCCGCACCCCCCGGCACCCCGGTCCGCTCCCCCGCCCCCGCCACCGTCACCTTCGCCGGCCGCATCGCGGGCAGAGGCGTCCTCACGCTGGAACTCCACGACACCGGCACCCCACCCCTCCACACCACCTACGAACCGGTCCTCCCCCAGGTCACGAAGGGCGACACCCTCACCGAGGGCCAGCTCGTCGCCACCACGGAACCCACCGGCTCGCACTGCACGACTCCGTGCCTCCACTGGGGCCTGAAACAGGGAGACACCTACCTCAATCCCTTGTCGCTCCTCCCCCGCAGCCTGCCCAGACTGCTCCCCTACCTGGACACCCCCCGCAACACCATCCCCACCGCAGCCTCGGCGACCACCCCCGGCTCCTCGACCCCCAGCTCGATCCGTCGCACGGCGGAGTCCACCACGCCCTGAACCAGCATCGCGGCCAGCCGGGGCTCCTCGTGCCCGAGCTCGGCCAGCGCCTCGACGATCATCGCGACGAGGCCCCCGTGGGCGGCGCGGATCTTCTCTCGCGCCCCCGCGTCCAGCTCGCTCGCGGAGATGGCGACGACAGCGCGGTGGCGCCGGTCCCCGACCAGCTCCAACTGCTTGCGGACGTACGCCTCGACCTTGGCCGCACCGCCCTCGACCGCCCCCATGGCCTTCTCGACCTCGGCGGACCAGACGGGGAAGTCGACCTCGCACAGCTCCTCGACAACGGCCGCGCGGGAGCGGAAGTACTCGTACACCGACGAGCGCGCGAGCCCCGTCCGCTCGGCGAGCGCCGGGAAGGTCAGCGCCTCCGTACCCCCCTCGGACAGCAGGGACCGGGCCGCGTCCAACAGGGCGGCGCGCTGCATCGACCGGTGCTCGGCCACGGAGGCCGCTCGAATCCTTGGCACACGTCCACTGTACGGACGCCCCGCCCCGCACGGGAGACTCAGCGTCCGAACCCGGCCAGCTTCGCCCGCAGCTGGAGCACCGACTTCGTGTGGATCTGGCTGACCCGGCTCTCGGTCACCCCCAGCACGTTCCCGATCTCCGCGAGCGTGAGCCCCTCGTAGTAGTACAGCGTGACGACGGTCTTCTCCCGGTCGGGCAGCGTGTTGATCGCCCGCGCCAGGAACCGCCGCAGCTCCCGGTCCTCCGCCACCTCCACGGGATTGTCCGCGGCGTGGTCCTCCAGCGTGTCCATGAAGCTGAGCCCGTCGCCGCCCTCGCTCCCGACGTGCAGCAGCTCGTCCAGCGCGACGACGTTGGCCAGCGACAGCTGGCTGAACACGGCGTGCAGGTCCTCGACGGCGATCCCCAGCTCCGCCGCCACCTCCTGCTCGCTCGGCGTCCGCCGCAGCCGCGCCTCCAGCGTCGCGTACGCCCGCTCCACGTTGCGCGCCTTCTGCCGCACCGACCGCGGAATCCAGTCCAGCGCCCGGAGTTCGTCGATCATCGCCCCGCGGATACGGGTGATCGCGTACGTCTCGAACTTGATCTCCCGGTCGACGTCGAACTTCTCGATCGCGTCGATCAGCCCGAAGATCCCGGACGACACGAAGTCCGCCTGCTCCACGTTGGGCGGCAGCCCCACGCTGACCCGCCCCGCCACGTATTTCACGAGGGGCGAGTAGTGCAGGATCAACTGCTCCCGCAGCCGTTCGTCCCCCGTCTCCTTGTACGACCGCCACAGCTCGTCGAGCGTCGAGGGAGCGGGACGCACGCTGCCACCGTCCCGGGCGGCTGGGGGGACAGCCGTCCGGTCGGACCCGGAGGTGTGCTGGGGCATTCGTCGCCTTGTGCCGTTCTGCCGTGAGTACGTGAGGTAGGAGTGCCTACGGCCGTTCTGTGCCGGAATCCCCGTGAGCGTAGCGTGACAAAGCTGTCGCGGTGTGCGAAGAACGGGGCCCGGCAGGTGCGCAGATACGTTCACTCCGCCGTCCCGCAGGGGCCGACTCGGTACTCGTGTGATCTGTCGCGTTCGTCAACTGCCGGAATTCCCAAGGGGTTACGCGTTCCCTCGGACGGCCGAACCGCGCGCCTCACCGGCCGCCCCGATCGCCGCGAACGGACATCACCGCCTGGCGTGTCAACTTCCAGCTCTCGCCGTGTCGTTCGACGTACCCGAGTGCCCGCAGTTCGTACAGCCGGACGACGGCGTCGTCCCGGGCGGTGAGGGCGGCCCGCGCGATCTCCGCGACGCCGGCCGCGCGGTTGCCCGGCAGCGCGTCCAGCACCTGCCGGGCCGCCGGGTCCAGCAGGTCCCGGGGCAGGACGGCTCCCCGCCGCTCCGGCCCCAGCTCACCCATCTCCCCCACCAGCTCCACGACATCGGCCGCGTCGGTCACCACCTGCCCGCCCCCGCGCAGCAGTTCATGCACCCCGGCGGACAACGCGCTGGTCACCGGCCCGGGTACGCCCATCGTGTGCCGCCCGAGCCGCTGCGCCGCCCTGGCCGTCACGAGCGAGCCGCTCCGCACGGCCGCCTCCACGACGACGGTCCCCCGCGTCAGGGCGGCGATGACCCGGTTGCGCAGTACGAACCGGCTGGGCGTCGGGTGTGCTCCCGGCGGCAACTCCCCCACCACGAGCCCCTGCTGGGCGATCCTCCCGATCAACTCGGCGTGCCCGCGCGGGTACACCTGGTCCACCCCGCACGCCAGCACGGCCACGGTCGCCCCGCCCACGCCCAACGCCCCCCGATGCGCGGCCCCGTCGACCCCATAGGCACCCCCGGACACCACCACCCACCCCCGCTCGGCCAGCCCCGCCCCCAGCGAGGCCCCCACATGCGCCCCGTACTCCGTACAGGCCCGGGCCCCCACCACCGCCACGGCCCGCAGCCCCCACACCCTGAGACTGGCCCGCCCCCTCACCCACAACCCCAAGGGCCGCCCATCCCCCAACTCATCCAGTGCGGACGGCCACTCCACCTCCCCCGGACAGACAAACCGAGCCCCAACCCCCTCCACCACCTCCAGATCCCGCCCCCCATCAGCCACCTCGGCCCTGGCCCGCATCCCCTCCCACCGCCGCTCGGTGACCCCCTCCGGCACCACCCCACCCCGCCGCACCCACCGCACCGCCTCCACAGCCCCGACCCCCCGAACCCACCGCCCCCCGACCTCGTCCCCAGGCTCGACAACCCGCCCGAGAAACACCCGCGCGACGCGCTCTTCCTCCGTCATGCGCCCTTCCTTCCGGTCCTTCCGGGAGGGGCCGCGCACCGGAGTACGCGGCCCGACCCTCTGTCTCAGGTCAACGCGCCGATCGCCATCGGCACCCCGCGCGGAACCCCGGTCCTCAGCTGGAGGGCCAGGGCGACGTCGGTCGCGTCGGGACGGTCGTGGCCGACGAGGTCGGCGACCGTCCAGGCGACCCGCAGGACCCGGTCGACACCCCGGGCCGTGAGGACACCGCGTTCGAGACCCCGTTCGGCCTCGTCCATCGCACCGGGCACCGCGTGCCAGCGGCTGCGCAGCTCCCGGCCGGGGATCTCGCTGTTGGTCCGCCAGGGAGTGCCGACGAACCGGGCCGCCGCGCGCTCCCGGGCGGCCAGCACCCGGGCGGCGACCGTCGCCGTGGACTCACCGCCGGGGCCCCGGTGCGTCAGTTCGGCGCGCCCGACCGGGTCCACCTCGACCCTCAGGTCGACCCGGTCGAGGAGGGGCCCGGAGAGCCGGGCCTGGTAGCGCCGGATCACCGAGGGCGGGCACTCGCACGAGGTGTCCCGCAGCGAGAACCGCCCGCAGGGGCACGGGTTCGCCGCGAGCACCATCAGGAACCGCGCCGGGAACCGCACGACGCCGGCGCTGCGGGCGATCACGACGTGCCCCGCCTCCAGCGGCTGGCGCAGGGCGTCGAGCGCGGTGCTGTTGAACTCCGGGGCCTCGTCCAGGAAGAGGACGCCCCGGTGTGCCAGCGACACCGCTCCGGGCCGGGCGATACCGGGGCCGCCGCCGACGAGTGCCTGCATCGTGGCCGAGTGGTGCGGGGCGCAGTACGGGGCCACGTCGACGAGCGGCTTGCCCGGCGGCAGCAGACCGGCGACCGAGTGCACGGCCGTGACCTCCAGGGACTCCTCCCGCCCGAGCGGGGGCAGCACGGCCGGCAGCCGTTCGGCCAGCATGGTCTTGCCGGCTCCGGGCGGGCCCTCCAGGAACAGATGGTGGCCGCCCGCCGCCGAGACCTCCACCGCCGTACGGGCCGAGAGCTGGCCGACGACGTCGGCGAGATCGTGACCCTGGTCCTGCTGGGCGGCGCCCATGCTGTGCATGCCGGTCGCCGCGCCCGTCCCGGGCACCCGCAGGCCCGCCAGCAGCGGATCGGGGCGTCCCGCCTCGTCCGGTACCTCCTCGGGCACCGGCTCGTCCGCGAGGACCGCGATCAGCTGGCGCAGGCTGCGCACCCCGAGCACGGAGACCCCGGGCACCAGCGACGCCTCCGCCGCCGCGCACTCCGGGACGACGACCTGCTGGTACCCCGACTCCGCGGCGGCCAGCACGGCGGGCAGGATGCCCCGCACCGGACGGACCCGCCCGTCGAGGCCCAGCTCACCGATCATCACGATGTCGGCCAGCACCCTCGGGTCGATCCGCTCCGCCGCGCCGAGCACCGCGCAGGCGACGGCGAGGTCGAAGCCGGAGCCCGCCTTGGGCACCGACGCCGGGCTGAGCCCGACCGTGAGTTTCTTCTGCGGCCACTCGTCACCCGAGTTCACCACCGCCGCCCGAACCCGGTCCTTGCTCTCCGTCAGGCTCTTGTCCGGCAGCCCCACCAGTGTGAAGGCCGCCACCCCGGGCTCCAGGTCCGCCTGGACCTCGACGACGACGCCCTCGACGCCGACGAGGGCCACGGAGCAGGTGCGTGCGAACCCCATCTCAGGCCACCCCCCGGACGTGCTCGACGACGGCGGCACCCCGCCGGGGCAGGAGGACCGCGACGACGTCGATGCGGACGCCGCCGGGCGGCGCGCCGCCGTGGGTGTGGAGCCAGTGTTCGGCGAGCCCGCGCAGGCGGTCCGCCTTCCGGGGCGTCACGGCGGCCAGGGGATGCTGAAAGGGCCCGTCCCGCCGCGTCTTCACCTCGCAGACGACCAGGACGTCCCCGTCCCGCGCCACGATGTCGATCTCACCGGCCCTGCCGGAGCGCCAGTTGCGCTCCAGGACCGTCATCCCGGCCTCGGCCAGCCGCCGTGCGGCCAGCTCCTCGCCGTACTCTCCGATTGCCTTGCGTGCCAGATCCGCGTTCATGTCGGCACCACCTCCGGCACCGACGATCACGCATCCGACCACCCCGAAATGATCTTGGTGGACAGTCCGCGGCCTGTGGAAAACCCCGTCACCCGGCAGGGTGACGCGATCAGTTCCCCGGCAGCTCCAGATCGCTCTTGTTCAGCTCCTCGATGTTCACGTCCTTGAACGTCAACACCCTCACCTGCTTCACGAACCGAGCCGGCCGGTACATGTCCCACACCCAGGCGTCCGCCATGGACACCTCGAAGAACACCTCACCCTGGACCGAGTGCACCTGCATCTCGTAGTCGTTGGTGAGATAGAACCGCCGCTCGGTCTCGATCACGTACTTGAACAGACCGACGACATCGCGGTACTCCCGATAGAGCTTCAGCTCCATCTCGGTCTCGTACTTTTCGAGGTCCTCGGCGCTCATGGCATGTTCCCCTTCAGCCGTGCGGTCCCACCATTGTGCGCCAGTCCCGCGCGCCCCTAGACGATTTCCGTGTCAAGGGTCACGGGACTGGGCGGGGGCCCTTCGTCGAGCAGCCGGCGCAGCAGCTCGGCAAGTCTGGTCGGGTACACCGTCTCATGCGCCCGGCCCAGTTCCTGACAGGTCCACCAACGCGCACCGGAGACGCTGCGGCGCTCCAGCTCGGTGAGGGCGGTCGCCCGGGTCACCGTCGTCGTCGTACGCGCCAGGTAGTACCACTCGTCCTGCTCCCAGCGGCGCCCCGCGAACGGGAACGAGCACACCCTGCGCCACAGCACGGGCCCGAGCCGGACGTCGCTGATCCCGGTCTCCTCGACCAGTTCCCTCAGCGCGGCCTCCTCCCGCGTCTCCCCCTCCTCGACGCCCCCGCCCGGCGTGAACCACCAGTCGTCGGCGGCGTCCTCGGGCTCATGCCCGTGCAGCAGCAGAATCCGGTCCTCGGGATCGAGCAGCACGACCCGGGCGACCCGCCGCAACCGCCCCGCGGCCCCCAGCCCCTCCAGCACGGCCCCAGCATCCCCGGCACCTTCCACAACGGCACCGGCCCCGACCCCGTCGACACCGATCCCGACCCGATCGCCTCCAGCCCCGACCCGGTCGCCACCCACCCCGGCCCTGTCCACACCCACCGCCACATCACCGGCCCTCACCCCCGGCCCCTCCCCGGCGCAACCCCCCGACACACCCTCAGCCCCACCGCTCCCCGGTCCCCGCCCACCGGCCACGACCCCCTCCGAGCCCGGCCGACCCGTCACCGACGCCCCGCCTGCCGAACCCCCACCCGCCCCCGCCACCTCAGGCCGCACCCGCAGCCGCCCCCGCCGGCCCCCGCCGCAGCTTCCCGGCCCACCCCGCGATCGGCCCGTACGCCGCCCCGCCGAGGACCAGCACACCGCCCACGACGATCAGCCCGACGATCAGCCGGACCGGCCCCGGCCGGGACAGCGCGCCCAGTTCCTCGAAGCCGGTGGGCTTCTTCAGCATGCCGTTCATGGGCCAGATGACCGCGTCGACCCGTGCCTTGACGGCGCTGCGGGCGACGGTGCCCTGGGCCGCGTCCGTGAGGTGGGCGGTGGAGTCGAGGGAGCCCTGGCGTTCGTCGCCGAGGAGGAAGAGCCGACCCTCCGGCACGGTGATCGTCGCGAAACCGGTGACCTCGGCGATCCCGTCGACCAGGTACGGCTCGGTGATCTGCTTGCCGTTGACGGTCAGCTTGCCGCCGGTGCAGCAGGCGACGGTGTCCCCGCCGACCGCGACGACCCGCTTGACGACGGCCGCGTTCTCGACCCACGACTTGTCGGTGAAGACGACGACGTCGCCCCGCCGTATCTCGCCGCCGCCCACCCGCTCCGCGAGCACCCGGTCGCCGGCCTGGATGGTGGGCGACATGGAGCTGGTCGGGACGGTGTACGGCCGGTACACCAGGGCCGCCCAGACGAACCCGCCGAGGAACATCACGATCCCCAGCGCGACGACCGCCCCGGACAGCCGATGCCCGAGCCGTCCGCCCGCCGGACGTCCGCCCGCCGAAGCCTGTCCGCCGCGCGGAGCCGTACGCGTCACACTCTGACCACCCATGACCCGGCACCCTACCCGGCGGTACCGAACCCGGTCAGCCCTTCCCCTACGCCCAGCACACAACCTTGGCAAAAGGCTCCCCCGCACACACCTCGGGCCCGCCGGCACACGCGAGGTGTGCCGGCGGGCCCGAAAGGGAACTCGGTGGATCAGTCCCGCTCGGCCGAAGCCCCCGTGTACTTGCGGCGGCGCCACAGGACCACCGGGACCATGCCGACGAGGGCGACGGCCGGAGGCGCGGCGTTCAGGGCGGCCGAGGACTGGTTGTTCAGGCCGGACTGGTCGAAGGTGTCCGGGACCGGGAGGGTGCCCCAGCGGTTGATGGGCCACGCCTTGACGATGGCCCGGCCGACGACCTCGTCGACGGGAACCATGCCGTGGTTCTTGTCGGACTGGTTGTAGCGGGAGTCACGGGAGTTCTGGCGGTGGTCGCCCATCACCCAGATCATGCCCTTGGGCACCTTGACCGTGAACTGCCCGCCCTGGTCGTCCATGGAGCAGGGCGTGTTGCCGGGGTAGACGTACGGCTCGTTGAGGGCCTTGCCGTTGACCTTGAGCGGCCCGGTGCCCTTGCACTCGATCGTGTCGCCGCCGACCCCGACGACCCGCTTGATCAGGTCCTTCTCCTGCGCGGACGGCATGAGGCCGATCCAGCTCAGGAAGGTCTGGATCGCGTTCGGGTCGGCGGTCGGCTCACCGGCGAGCCAGTTGTCCGGGTCGTGGAAGACGACGACCTCGCCGCGCTCGGGCTCGGAGCCGAACCACGGGGTGAGCTTGTCGACGAGCACGCGGTCGCCCTGCTGGAGCGTGTTCTGCATCGAGTCCGAGGGGATCGAGAACGCCTGCACGAGGAACGTCTTGATCAGCAGCGCCAGGACGAGCGCGATCCCGATGAGGATCGGCAGCTCCTTCCAGAAGGAGCGCGGCTTCTTCACCTTCGGCGCGGACCCGTCCCCCTCTCCGGAGGACCCGGCTTCTCCGGAGGCCCCGGTGGGTCCGACGGGCCCGGAGGACCCCAGGGAATCGGGGGCGTCGGGGCTCCCGGAGGCACCGGAAGGCCCGGCAGCCCCGGAGGCGCCCCCGGCCCCGGGTGGCAGCCCCGCACCGGAGCCGCCCTGCCCGCCCGCCGGAGGTTCATTCCCGGAGGTCACGGCGTCGTCCGTCCCCGGGACGGCGTCTTCCACGGAACGTCCGCGGTGATCCTCGCCGTCCTGACCGGACCGTGCGCCAACCGCCACATCCCCCACGCCAGCTCCTCACTCTGTGCCGCTGCCTGCCCCACGTACGGCGCAGGCCCACCACTCCCATAACGAGCGGGAGTTCCGCAGGGCTCGGGAGTCGGACGGTTCCGTTCGGATCGTCCTGGGCAACCCTATGCGACGGCGAGGAGGCGGCGGCCTTCTGTGACGCGGACTTGGCCACAGAAGCAAAGGTTTGCGGATCTTTGAAGCTCGTCCAGTGCCCGACCGGCCAGGCGATGACCATGGCCCGGCCGACGACCTCGTCCTCGGGGACCGTGCCGCCGTAGGACGTGTTCTGGTGGGAGCGGGAGTCCGCGGAGTTGGCCCGGTGGTCGCCCATCACCCACAGCCGCCCCTTGGGGACGGTGACCTCGAAGGGCGTCTGGGAGGGCTCGTTGCCCGGATACAGGTACGACGCCTCCTCCAGGGGCACGCCGTTGACGGTGACCTTGCCGTTCGTGTCACAGCACTTGACGACGTCGCCGCCGACCCCGACGACCCGTTTGATCAGGTCTTTCTCGTTGTCGGAGGGGAGCAGTCCGATGAAGGTGAGGACTTCCTTGACCTGTTTGACGACGACGGGGTCGCTCTTCTTCGCCGTCGTCTGCTCGTCCTGGAGCCAGCCGCCGGGGTCCTTGAAGACGACGACGTCACCGCGCTGCGGCTTGGAGCCGAACCAGGGCGTGAACTTGTCGACGAGGACCCGGTCCCCGATCTGGATGGTCTGCTCCATGGAGCCCGAGGGGATGACGAACGCCTGCACCAGGAACGTCTTCAGCACCAGGGCGATCAGTACGGCGACCCCGACGAGCAGCGGTATCTCCCGCATCGCGGAGCGCCGGCGCTTGCGCTTGACCTTGCGCTGGAGCTTGCGCCGCTCCGCGCGGGAGCGCCCGTTGGCCGACGCCGGTCCCGCCGACGTCCGCCGCAGTCCGGTCGGCAGGAGCTGTTCGGCCGCGCTCTCCGGTTCCCCGCGCGGCCGGCCGCGGTTACCCATGCGCTCCCTCCGGCACGCGCCCGTAGGCGCCCTCCTCGTCGGGCACCCGCCCGATCCGCCCCCAGGGCCAGACGACCCACTGGGCGCGCCCGACGACGGAGCCGACGGGGATCATCCCGCCGCCCGGCGAGCCGAGGTGGTCGCGGGAGTCGCTGGAGCGACCGCGGTGGTCACCGAGGACGAAGAGCGTGCCCTTCGGCACGACCACGGCGAAGGGCACCGAGGACGGGCTGTCGCCCGGGAAGAGGAACGCCGACTCGTCGACGGACCGGCCGTTCACCTGGAGCCTCCCCTCCTTGTCGCAGCAGACCACACGGTCACCGCCTACCCCCACTACGCGTTTGACGTAGTCGGAGTTCCCGAAGTACCCGCTGCCGTCGAACACGATGACGTCGCCGCGGCGCGGCTCGGCACCGAAACGGTACGCCAACCTATTTACGAGAACCCGGTCCCCGATCCTCAATCCGTTTTCCATGGATGCGCTGGGAATCAGGAAGGGCTTGGCCACGAAAGTGTTGAGGAGCAGCAAAAAGACCAGGCAGAGGAGGAGGGAGAGGGTGATCCGGCCGCCGGGAAGCCACTCGGTGAGCTGCCGCGCCCATGCGAAACGCGACCGGCCCACCGGGTCGTCCGCCGGATCGGCGGGACCTGGGGAGCGGTCGCGTTCGGTTGATCGTACTTCGGTGTCCATCGGGGCCAGATGCTATCCGGCCCCGCTGTGACGACCGCCGTGAGATCAGCTGTCGCGCTTCTCCTTGATCTTCGCGGCCTTGCCGCGCAGCTCACGGAGGTAGTAGAGCTTGGCGCGACGGACGTCACCGCGGGTGACGAGCTCGATCTTCTCGACGATCGGGGTGTGCACCGGGAAGGTGCGCTCGACGCCGACGGAGAAGGAGACCTTGCGGACCGTGAAGGTCTCGCGGACACCGGCGCCCTGGCGGCGGATGACCACGCCCTTGAACTGCTGCACACGGGAGCGGTTGCCCTCGATGACGCGGACGTGGACGTTGACGGTGTCACCCGGGCGGAAGGCGGGGACGTCGCTGCGCAGCGACGCGGCGTCGACGGTGTCGAGCAGGTGAGACATTTCGTCTGCTTTCTTCGCCCATGCCACAGGTCATGAGCGGAACATAGGGTTTTCGGTCTGAAGGTTGCCGCCTGACCGCGAGGGCGGACGTCGTGTCCCCCTGTGGCAGGGGCGCACACCGGACGGCACAGCAGCAGCGACCTATTCTTCCACGTCAACCACACGACGCCAAAATCGGCCGTACGGCGCCCCCGCCGGGTCGGGTGCCCAGCCGAGGATCGAGAGCATCTCCCGGTCCTTCTTGCCGAAGCCCTTCGGGTCGGCGCCCGCGATCAGGTCGGGCCGGTTGGCGGTCGTGCGCCGCAGGGCCTCGTCGCGCCGCCAGCGGGCGATCTTCCCGTGGTGGCCGCTGAGCAGGGTCTCCGGGATCTCCCGGCCGCGCCATGCGGGCGGCTTGGTGTAGACGGGCCCTTCGAGGAGGTTCGCCATCGCGCCGGGCGCGAAGGAGTCGTCCCGGTGCGACTCGGCGTTCCCGAGCACGCCGGGCAGCAGCCGGGCCACGGCCTCGGTGACGACGAGGACGGCCGCCTCGCCGCCGGCGAGGACGTAGTCGCCGATGGACACCTCGTACACCGGCATCCGGGTCGCGTACTCGTCGATCACGCGGCGGTCGATGCCCTCGTAGCGGGCCGGGGTGAAGACCAGCCAGGGCCGCTCGGAGAGTTCGACGGCGAGTTCCTGGGTGAAGGGGCGTCCGCTGGGGGTGGGGACGATCAGGGCGGGCTCGCGCGCGCCGGTGTCGTACCCGTCGGCGAGGATCTCGTCGAGGGCGTCCCCCCAGGGCTCGGTCTTCATGACCATGCCGGGGCCGCCGCCGTAGGGGGTGTCGTCGACCGTGTTGTGGCGGTCGTGGGTCCAGTCGCGGAGGTGGTGGACGCGGACGTCGAGCTGTCCGCGGGCGCGGGC
Source organism: Streptomyces sp. NPDC004539 (assembly GCF_040610055.1). Classification (NCBI taxonomy): domain Bacteria; kingdom Bacillati; phylum Actinomycetota; class Actinomycetes; order Kitasatosporales; family Streptomycetaceae; genus Streptomyces; species Streptomyces sp. NPDC004539. Next base: position 46,306 of record NZ_JBEXLS010000001.1, read on the forward strand.
CTTGCCGACGAGGGAGACGTTCAGGGGGTCGAGGTACTCGGGGAAGATCGTGACGACGTCGAGCCGCATTACGCGTCGTCCCCGTCCTGCTCGTCCCGGGAGGAGACGATCTCGGCACGGTCGTCGATGAGACCCGGCGGCGGGTCGATGACCGCGCGCTGTTCCTCCAGGTCGATCTCCGTGACGATCTCGGAGACGAACGGGATCAGCACCTCGGTGCCGTCGGGGCGCTCGACGATGAAGAGGTCCTGGGAGGGCAGGTGGGAGATCTCGGTGATCCGGCCGACCTCGGTGCCGTCGACGGTGACCACGTCCAGGTCCATGAGCTGGTGGTCGTAGTACTCGTCCTCCTCCTCGGGCAGCTCCTCGGGGTCCACGTCCGCGATCAGCAGGGTGTTCCGCAGGGCCTCGGCGCCGTTGCGTTCGGTGACGCCCTCGAAGCGCAGGAGGAGACGGCCGCTGTGCACCCGGCCGGTGGCGATGGTGAGGGGACCGGCGGAGGCCGGATCGGTCGTGAGGACGGCCCCCGGCGCGAGCCGCAGCTCCGGCTCGTCGGTGCGGACCTCCACGGTGACCTCGCCCTTGATGCCGTGGGCACGGCCGACGCGAGCGACTACCAACTGCACTGTGCTTGATCTCCTGTCGAAAACGACCTGTCGAAAACGGTCCACCGGTACGACTACGGGCCGGGGACAGCCCCTAGAAGGCCCTCCCCGGCCCGAGCCGGTGCTGCGTTGCGATACGTCAGCGCACGTGGTCCACGTCGACCAGGTCGACCCGGACTCCACGACCGCCGATGGCGCCCACGACGGTACGCAAAGCGCGCGCGGTGCGGCCGTTGCGGCCGATCACCTTGCCGAGGTCGTCGGGGTGCACCCGGACCTCCAGCACGCGCCCGCGGCGCAGGTCGCGCGAGGCGACCTGCACGTCGTCGGGGTTGTCGACGATGCCCTTCACGAGGTGCTCAAGCGCCTCTTCGAGCATGCTGCTCAGACCTCGGCCGACTCGGACTCAGCCGCGGCCTCGTCCTTCTTCTCGGCCTTCTTCTTCTGGGTGATCGCCTCACCCTTGCCCTCGTCCTCGCCACCAAGGGCCTCGAACGAGACGCGAACCTTCTTCGGCTCGGCCACGAGCAGCGGAGCCGGGGCGGGCTCGCCCTTGAACTTCTGCCAGTCGCCGGTCTTCTTCAGGATCGCGAGGACGGGCTCGGTCGGCTGCGCGCCGACACCCAGCCAGTAAGCGACGCGGTCCGCGTCCACCTCGATGACCGACGGGTGGTAGGTCGGGTGGTACTTGCCGATCTCCTCGATCGCACGGCCGTCACGGCGGGTGCGGGAGTCGGCGACGACGATGCGGTAGTGAGGCGAACGGATCTTGCCCAGACGCTTCAGCTTGATCTTGACTGCCACGGGAGTGGACTCTCCTGTTTTTGACGTGGTTGGGCACGGCGAGCGAGCCGCGTGGGGTTGCGGTACCCGAGTGCCCGATGGACGCGTCAGCCGGAGGAGAGAGGGGTCCTGTGCGACTGTCGAGTACAGCGGACCATTGTGCCACAGGGCGGGAGGGGCTACAGCCGCGGGTGGGCGCCGTGCGCGGGGATGCGCACGGCGCCCCGACGGCCGGACCGGCAGCCACGAGATGCCGGTGCGTACGACGGACCTCTACGACCCCTACGCGGCCCCCGCGATCTCGGGGATGCGGAACGGCTTCCCGCACCCCCCGCAGACGATCGGCGCCTGGGCCAGGACCGAGGGGACGACCCGGACGTTGCGCCCGCAGTCGCAGACGGCCTTGACGCGGACACCGCCCCCGGAGGAGCCGTGCCGGGCCGCGGGACCCCGGAAGGCCCGCGTCGTCTCCGCGGTGGTCGCCGCGGTGTGGGCCTTGAGAGCCCGCTGGAGCCGCTCGATGGTGGGCCGGTAACGCCGCTTCGCCTCGGGACTCAGCGTCACCAGGGAGAACCCGCTGCTGGGGTGCGGCTCCTCCGGGTGATCGAGCCCGAGCTCTTCGGCGATCGCGAGGAATCTGCGGTTGTGGTACCGCCCCGCGCGGGACGTGTCACGCACGCCGCGCGCGGCGGCGATGCCATGGACTGCTTCGTGAAGCAGTCGCTCGAAGGAGAGTTCGTGACCGCACGCGGACGACGACTCCCCGATCAGGGACTCTGGCGCGGCAAGGTCGGGCAGTTCGGGGTGGTACCGCTGGATATCGGCCCACGCCTCCGCCAACTCTGCGGCGAGAACAGGTGGTGTCTGTGTCGTGCTCACGTAATGACAACGAGCGGGAGTGCCGCTGTGTTCCTATTCCGGGCCATCCCAAATAATTTGCACGTACCCGTCAGTTGGCACTGATGCGCGGAGACGAGGGCGGGTGCGCTGATCTGCGGAGAAGCCTCACAGCTCACCGCAAGGTGGTGCGTAGTCACAGATACGCCCCGGCGTGTACGCCGTCTCCACGCGCCGGGGGAGCTGTGATCCCCCGGGGCGCAAGAGGTCTTTCGGTCGCGCTCACGCCCCCGGGGCCCCGGACTCAGTACGCGCGGGCGACGACTGCGACGTTACCGGGTGCGTCCCCGTCGTCCGGCACCGACCCGTCCTCCGCGAGCAGACACCGTACGGTCAACGCCCGTTCCCCCAGCCTGACTTCGCCTTCTTCCCCGAGCACCGACCACGGCACCCGCGCCCAGCCGCCCGCCGAAGCGGCCTCCACCGCCTCCTCGTACGTCGCGCAGTCCGCCGTACGGGACTCGCGGCGCTCCCGGGACTGGCGGAGCAGGAGTGCCTGGTCGTCCTCCAGGTACCCCGGGAGCAGCGCGGGAAGCGCGTCGAGGGCGACGGGTTCCTTGGTGCCGGGGACGCGGCGGACGAGGGTCGCGGTGCCGTTCGCCAGGTCACGCGGGCCGACCTCGACGCGCGCGGGGACGCCCTTCAGCTCCCAGTCGACCGCGCGGCGGCCGAAGGGGGTGTCCGTACGGTCGTCCACCCTGACCCTGAGGCCCGCCGCGCGCAGCCGTCCGGCGACCTCGCGGACCTTGGCCAGAACCGCGTCGTCGTCCTTCACCGCGACCACGGCCACCTGGACGTGCGCGAGCCGGGGCGGGACGCGCAGCCCGTCGTCGTCGCCGTGGGTCATCACCAGGGCGCCGATCAGCCGGGTCGTCGAACCCCAGGACGTCTGCCAGACGTGCTCCTGCGTGCCGTCCTTGGAGAGGTAGCGGGTGCCGAACGCCTTCGCGAAGTTCTGGCCCAGCTCATGGCTGGTGACCATCTGGAGGGCCTTGCCGTCGCCCATCATGCTCTCCAGCGTGAGCGTGTTGATCGCCCCCGCGAACCGTTCCTTCGGTGTCTTGCGGCCCGCGACGAAGTCGATCCCGAGGACGTTCCGAAGGAAGTCGCCGTACACCTCGTGCTGAATGCGCGCCGCGAAGTCCCGGGCCTCCTCGTACGTCGCGTGCGCCGTGTGGCCCTCCTGCCACAGGAACTCCGTCGTGCGCAGGAAGAGACGAGGGCGCAGCTCCCAGCGGACCACGTTCGCCCACTGGTTGATCAGCAGGGGCAGGTCGCGGTAGCTCTGGACCCACTTCGCGAAGTACTCGTTGACGATCGTCTCGGAGGTGGGGCGGACCACCGCCGGCTCCTCCAGCTCCTTGCCGCCGCCGTGCGTCACGACCGCCAGCTCCGGCGCGAACCCCTCGACGTGGTCGGCCTCGCGGGTGAGGTACGACTCGGGGATCAGCAGCGGGAAGTACGCGTTCTCCGCGCCCGCCGCCTTGATCCGGGCGTCCAGCTCCGCCTGCGTCCGCTCCCACAGCGCGTACCCGTACGGTCGGACGACCATGGTGCCGCGCACCGGACCGTTGTCGGCCAGTTCGGCCTTGGTGATCAGATCCTGGTACCAGCGCGGGAAGTCGACGTCGCGCGGCGTGAGAACGGGTGCTTTCGCCATGGCGGGATGCTACGGGCCCACGTTGCCGGTATGTGAATTCTTTTCGCTCGCGCCGACAGGCCCGTAAACGGGGCCCCACGACCCCTGGACGGCTCCCCCGTCCGGGAGTTACCTGGAAAAGTGCCGCGACGCACGGGGGCCACGCGGATCACCACGCTTCGAGAACTCTCGGCGGATTGGGGCGCTCTTCGATGACACCTACGCTCGTGCGCCGGACCCACCCCCGGGCGGACACCGCCCCGCACCCGGAACCGGGCGCCCGCGCGCGTGACTGGTCCGAGATCCAGGAACGGATGCTCGTCCCGCTCTACGAGGCCGCCTACGACCGCCTCGACGTCGGCCCCGGCACCCGGCTCCTCGCCCTCGGCTGCGGATCGGGCCTCGCCCTCCTCATGGCCGCCGCCCGGGGCGCCGACGTCACCGGGGTCGAACGCGACCGCCCCGACCGCCTCGCCCTGGCCCGCGAACGCCTCCTCCCCGACGCCGGCCCGCCCCGCACCGGGGAGCACACCCGCCTGGCCGACACCCTCGCCGGGCCGGCGGCCTCCGGGGCGGAGCGGCCGTACACGCTCGTCACCGCCTTCGACGACACCGGGCTCCTCGCCGACGCCGTACGCCTCGCCGAGCGCGGTGCGCCGGTCGTCCTCGCCGGGTGGGGGCCGGCCGAGCGGTGCGCCACCTGGAACGTCCTGCGGGCCGCCGACCCCGAGCACGACCTGCCGCACCCCGCCCGCCGCGACGATCTGGAGGACCTCGCCCGCCGGGCGGGCCTCACCCCCGACGGCTCCGGCCGGGTCGCCTGCCCCTTCGGCTACGCCGACGCCGACAGCGCGGTGCGCGGACTGCTCGCCACCGGGCTGCTCGACGCGGCCGACCCTGAACAGGTCGCCAAGGAGCTGCGGGAGGCGCTCCACCCGTACGTCCGCCGGGACGGCACGGTCTGGATGCCGAACGTCTTCCGCTACCTGATCGCCCGCACCCGTTAGTCCCCTCTAGTCCACGTCTTTCGTCAGCCGCGTGACCCCGGCGACCCGGTACGCGTCCGCCTCCTCCAGCGTCTCGCTCTCCAGCAGCGCCTCCGCCAGCGCGTCCAACTGGCCCCGGTGCTCGGTGAGTTTGCGGCACGCCTCCTCGTAGCACTCGTCGACGATCCGCCGCATCTCGCCGTCGATGACGTCCAGGGTCTGCGGCGCGGCGGCGAGGCCGTACGCGGACTGGGCGTCGTTCGGGAGGGCCGACAGGCGGCCGACGCGCTCGCTCATGCCCCAGCGGGCGACCATCCCGCGCGCGATGTTCGTGACCTGCTCCAGATCGCTCTCCGCGCCGGTCGTGATCACTCCGTACACCACCTGCTCGGCCGCCATCCCGCCGAGCGCGCCGATGATCCGGCCGCGCAGGTATTCCTCGGTGTACGCGTACTTGTCGGAGTCCGGCGTCGACAGCGTGACGCCCAGCGCCCGCCCGCGCGGCACGATCGTGATCTTGCGGACGGGGTCGGCGCCCGGCTGGAGCATGCCCAGGAGCGCGTGCCCGCCCTCGTGGTACGCGGTACGGCGCCGCTCCTCCTCCGGCATCACCAACGGCCGCTCCGCGCCGAGCTGGACCTTCTCCAGGGCCTCCGAGAGGTCGGTCTGCGTGACCTGCTCCTGCCCCCGCTTGACCGCGAGGAGAGCCGCCTCGTTGGCGAGGTTGGCCAGCTCCGCGCCCGTCATGCCGGGGGTCGTGCGGGCGACCTGGGCGAGGTCGACGTCCGGGGCCAGCGGGATCTGCCGGGTGTGGATCTCCAGGATCGCCTTCCGGCCGCCCCGGTCCGGCGGGGAGACCTGCACGACGCGGTCGAAGCGGCCGGGGCGGGTCAGCGCCGGGTCCAGGACGTCCGCCCGGTTCGTGGCGGCGATGACGATCACGCCCTCCGAACCCGAGAAACCGTCCATCTCCGTCAGGATCTGGTTCAGCGTCTGCTCACGCTCGTCGTGCCCGCCCATCCCCGAACCGCCGCCCCGCGCCCGGCCGATGGTGTCGATCTCGTCGATGAAGATGATCGACGGCGCCACCTTCCGCGCCTCCGCGAACAGCTCCCGCACCCGCGACGCCCCGACGCCGACGATCATCTCGATGAACTCCGACGCGGACGCCGAGAAGAACGGCACCCCCGCCTCCCCGGCCACCGCCCGCGCCAGCAGCGTCTTGCCGGTCCCGGGCGGGCCCGCGAGGAGCACACCGCGCGGCATCTTCGCGCCCATCTTGCGATAGGCGTCCGGGTTCTTCAGGAAGTCGACGACGTCGTTCAGCTCGCCCTCGACCTCGTCGATCCCGGCGACGTCCTCGAACGTCGTCCGCTTCTCCCCCGCCTCCAGCTCCACCGGCTTCGGCGCGGACCGGCGGCCCAGCATCCCGCCCGCGCCGCCGAGCCCCCCGCTCATCCGGCGCGCGATGAAGATCCACAGCACGACCAGGAGCAGCATCGGAGCCAGCGAGATCAGCAGGTTCACCAGGAAACTGCGGTGCTGGACGACCGGCTCCGCCGTGACGGTGACGTTGTTCTTCGCCAGCCCCTCCCACAGCTTGTCGTCCGCGAACGTCGGCCGCTCGGTGTTGAACTTCGTGTACTTCTCACCGCCGTCCGGGTTCTTCTGCTCCTTCTTCAGCTGGCCCTGGATCGCGTCGCCCTTGGCGTAGATCTTGCTGACGTTGCCCGCGTCGACCTGCTTGCTGAACTCCGTGTACGAGATCGTCGGCTCGCCCTCGTCGCCGAAGTACGACAGGACGATGTTCGCCAGCAGGTACACGACCAGCGCGGTGAAGATCAGCCGCCACCAGCCGCCCCGCATCCGCCGCCCGCCCGGCGGCTTCGGCGGCTCCTCGGGGGTCCCCTCGGTACGCCAGGGCTGGTCCGGCGACTTGCGCGGCGGGGCAGGGTTCGTCATACCCGGACGGTACGACAGCGTTCCGTGCGAGGCACACGAAGGGCACGCTTCCGAAGAGGGGTGCCCTGGTGTCGTACAAGAATATTTACAGCCAAGCAGCTTTCGGCCTGAGCCGAGCCGCTGTCAGCCCATGAACTTCTTGAACTCGTCCGGCAGCTCGAAGTCCTGCGCGCCCTGCTGGGGCAGCCCGAACGCGTTGCCGCCCTGGGCCGCCGCCTCGCGGCGCTGCGCCTCCTCCAGCTCCTGCTGCTTGCGCTTCATCGGGTTGCCGGAGCGCTGCTTACCCTTGGCCTGCTTGGGCTGCTTCTTCGAACGGCCGGGACCGCCGCCCATCCCCGGGATGCCGGGCATGCCGGGCATCCCGCCGCCCTGGGCCATCCTCGACATCATCTTCCGCGCCTCGAAGAACCGCTCCACCAGGCCCTTCACGGCACTGACCTCGACGCCGGAGCCCTTCGCGATACGGGCGCGGCGGGAGCCGTTGATGATGTTCGGGTCCGTGCGCTCCGCCGGGGTCATCGACTTGATGATCGCGGCGGTGCGGTCGACGTCCCGCTCGTCGAGGCTGTTGATCTGGTCCTTGATCTGGCCCATGCCGGGCAGCATCCCGAGCAGCTTCGAGATCGACCCCATCTTCCTGACCTGTTCCATCTGGGACAGGAAGTCGTCCAGGGTGAAGTCCTGGCCCTTCTTCGACGCCAGCTTCGAGGCCATCTTCTGGGCCTCTTCCTGACTGAACGTCTTCTCCGCCTGCTCGATCAGGGTGAGGAGGTCACCCATGTCGAGGATGCGGGAGGCCATCCGGTCAGGGTGGAACGCGTCGAAGTCGTCCAGCTTCTCGCCGTTCGACGCGAACATGATCGGCTTGCCGGTGATCTGCCGGATCGACAGCGCCGCGCCGCCTCGGGCGTCGCCGTCGAGCTTGGAGAGGACGACACCGTCGAACCCGACGCCGTCGCGGAACGCCTCGGCGGTGTTGACGGCGTCCTGGCCGATCATGGCGTCGACGACGAAGAGGATCTCGTCCGGCGAGACCGCGTCCCTGATGTCGGCGGCCTGCTGCATCAGCTCCGCGTCGATACCGAGGCGGCCGGCGGTGTCCACGATCACGATGTCGTGGACCCTCGACTTCGCGAACTCGACGGAGTCCTTCGCGACCGTCACCGGGTCGCCGACACCGTTCCCCGGCTGCGGGGCGTACACGGCGACACCGGCGCGCTCGGCGACGACGCTGAGCTGGTTGACGGCGTTGGGGCGCTGCAGGTCGCAGGCGACGAGGAGGGGCGAGTGTCCCTGGTCCTTCAGCCACTTGCCGAGCTTGCCCGCGAGGGTCGTCTTACCGGCGCCCTGGAGGCCGGCGAGCATGATGACGGTGGGGGCGGTCTTGGCGAAGCGGAGACGGCGGGTCTCGCCGCCGAGGATGCCGACCAACTCGTCATTGACGATCTTGATGATCTGTTGAGCAGGATTCAGCGCCTTGGAAACCTCGGCGCCGAGGCTGCGCTCCTTGACGTTCTTGATGAAGGAACGGACTACAGGGAGGGCTACGTCCGCTTCGAGGAGCGCGATGCGGATCTCACGCGCCGTGGCGTCGATGTCCGCCTCGGAGAGCCGCCCCTTGCCGCGCAGGCCCTTGAAAGTCGCTGACAGGCGGTCGGAGAGTGTATCGAACACGGCGGCGTCGGTCCTCGGAGTCGGGAGCAGGATAAGTGCCTTCCAGGGTATCCGGCCGCGCCACGGATTCGCCCCCGCCCGCCGGATGAGCGGACGGGGGCGGAGAACCCCGCAGGCGCGGGGACCACTCTTTGACCACCTTGAGGACCTGCTGTCCGGGCGGACCACCCCCGCACCAGCGGGGACCACTCAGCTAAACGCACAAGCTGCCGAATAGTTACGCCCGCAGCGTCTCCTCCAGCTTCCGGGCCACCGCCCCCGCCTCCTCCCCCGGCAGCGGCGCCCCCGAGGCCGACGTCACATAGAACGCGTCCACGGCGTTGGCGCCCAGCGTGCTGACGTGCATGCTCCGCACCCGTACCCCGGAGTCCTCCAGCGCCGAGCCGATCCGGAAGAGCAGCCCAGGGGCGTCCTGGGCGCGTACCTCGATGACCGTGGCGTGCCGGGAGGCGGCGGAGGCGACGGTCACCCGGGGTGGCGGGGCCACCCAGCCCCGGCGCCGGGGATACGCCGCGTCCCGCTCTGCCAGTCGCCCAGCGATGTCCAACGAACCGTCCAAGGCGCGTACCAGGTCCGCGCGCAACCGCGCAGCCTGCGGCAGGGAGCCGTACTCGGCCGCCACCCGCCAGTCCAACAGCAGCACCGACCCCTGATCCACCCCGTCCGGCAGCTCCAGCTCGCGCAACTCCGCCGTGCGGACCGTCAGTCGGTGCATGGCCAGCACCCCCGCGACGGCGGGCAGCACCCCCGGCTGATCCGGGACGGCGATCAGCAGCTCCACGCCCAGCGGCTCGCCGGGGTCCATCTCCTCCTCGTGGGTCTGCGCGCGCAGTGCGAGGACCGGTCCGCCGGTGCGGTGGGCCTCGATGGAGAGGCGTTCCTGTTCGGCGGTGGGGGCGGCGGTGTCGGGGGCGGGGGGTTCGTCGCCCGCGAGAACCGCGCTCACGCGTTTCACCAGGTCCGTGACGAGGGAGCCCCGCCAGGACGACCAGGCGGCCGGTCCGGTGGCGAGCGCGTCGGCCTCGGTCAGGGCGTGCAGCAGCTCCAGCGTGCTCTGCGTGCCGACCGCCTCCGCGACGGAGCGGACGGTGGCGGGGTCGTCGAGGTCGCGCCGGGTGGCGGTGTCGACGAGGAGCAGGTGGTGGCGTACGAGGGCGGCCAGCACCGCGACGTCCGCCCGGTCGAAGCCGATGCGCGCGGCGACGTCCTTGACGATGATCTCGCCGGCGACGGAGTGGTCGCCGGGCCAGCCCTTGCCGATGTCGTGGAGGAGGGCGGAGACCAGCAGCAGGTCGGGGCGGCTCACCCGGCGGGTGAACTCGGAGGCGCGGACGGCCGTCTCGATGAGGTGGCGGTCGACGGTCCAGATGTGGACGGCGTTGCGCTGGGGGCGGCAGCGGACGCGTTCCCAGTCGGGCAGGAGCCGGGTGATGAGCCCCTCGGCCTCCAGCGCCTCCCAGACGTCGATGGTGGGCTGCCCGGAGCCGAGGAGGGTGACGAGCTGTTCGCGGGCCTCGGCGGGCCAGGGCGTCGGCAGGGGCCGTACGGTCGCGGCGAGGCGGCGTACGGCGTGCAGGGAGAGCGGGAGTCCGGCCTGGGCGGCTGCCGCGGCGGCGCGCAGCGGGAGGACCGGGTCGCGTTCGGGGCGGGCGGCGCGGGCGAGGACGACCTCGCCGTCCTGTTCGACCACGCCCTCGGCGAGGGGCGACCGTTCGACGACCTGTTTCCCGCCGCCGAGCATGGCCCGCAGCCGGGGCCGGACGGCGCGGGAGCGCAGCACCCGGCTCACCTCGCGCCAGGTGACGTCGCTGGCGTAGGAGATGACGCGGGCCGCTTCGTATACCTGCCGCAGCAGGGTGTCGGCGTCGAGGAGGCCGAGTTCGGCGGCGACCTGGTCCTGTTCCTGGAGGGCGAGGCGGTCGGTGGCGCGGCCGGTGGTGAGGTGGAGGGCGTCGCGGACGTCGAGGAGCCGGCGGCGGGCGTCGTCGAGTCCTTCGCGGGGTGCGTCGGCGAGCCAGGAGGCGGCTACGGCGCGCAGGGCGGTGGCGTCGCGCAGGCCGCCGCGGGCCTCTTTGAGGTCGGGTTCGAGGAGGTACTGCAACTCGCCCTGGCGTTCGGCTCGTTCGGCGCAGAGTTCGCGGAGTTCGGGGAGGCGTCTGGGGGCCTGGTTGCGCCAGTCGGCGAGGATCGCGGTGCGCAGTCCGGAGGTGAGGCCGAGGTCGCCGGCGAGGTGGCGGGCGTCGAGGAGGCCGAGGTGGACCTTGAGGTCCTCGCCCGCGGTCTTGCGGGCCTCTGCGGGGGTGCGCACGGAGTGGTCGAGGTCGAGGCCGAGGTCCCAGACGGGGTACCAGAGGCGGTCGGCGACGGTGGCGACGGCTTTGGGGTCGCTGCCGTCGTGGAGCAGGAGGAGGTCGAGGTCGCTGCGGGGGGAGAGTTCGCCGCGTCCGTAGCCGCCGACGGCGACGAGGGAGACGCCCTTGAGGTCGGCCGCGGCCGAGGTGAGGAGCCCTGCGAGCCAGTCGTCCGTCAGTTCGGAGAGGGCGGTACGGCGCGGCGGCCCGGACCGCGCCCCCTCGGTGAGGAGGTGCAGCCGGGCCGCCGCGTAGCCGCTGGGTCCCGAGTCCTCTGTTTCGCTTCGCTCGTCCGTACTCGTCACCCAGCGACTCCTGTTCTGTTCTTCGGTCAGAGCGCGTCCGGGCCGCGCTCGCCGGTGCGGACCCGTACGGCCGTCTCGACCGGGAGGGACCAGACCTTGCCGTCACCGATCTTGCCGGTGCGGGCGGCCTTGACGATGACGTCGATGAGCTGCTCGGCGTCGTCGTCCTCGGCCAGTACCTCGATACGGATCTTGGGGACGAGGTCGACGGTGTACTCGGCACCGCGGTAGACCTCGGTGTGTCCCCGCTGACGACCGTAGCCGCTCGCCTCGGTGACCGTCAGTCCGTGGACCCCGAACGCCTGGAGGGCTTCCTTGATCTCGTCGAGCCGGTGGGGCTTGACGACGGCGGTGATGAGCTTCATGCGTCCACCTTCTTGGAATCGGCTCCGACTCCGGCCGGGACGGCGGTGGCGGACTTGACGATGCCGCCGCCGGCGCCGCTGAAGTCGTAGGCGGTCTCGGCGTGTTCGGCCTGGTCGATGCCGGAGACCTCCTCGTCCTCGTCGACGCGCATGCCGATCGTCTTGTCGAGGAGGAAGGCGAGGATCGCGGAGGCGATGAGGGAGTAGGCGAGGACGCCGAAGACCCCGGCGCACTGCTTCCAGAACTGGTCGAGGCCGCCGCCGTAGAAGAGGCCCTTGACGTCGGACTGGCCCTTGCCGCTGGCGAAGAAGCCGATGAGGAGGGAGCCGAGGATGCCGCCGACCATGTGGACGCCGACGACGTCGAGGGAGTCGTCGTAGCCGAACTTGTACTTGAGGCCCACGGCCATGGCGCACAGGACGCCGGTGATGACGCCGATGGCGATCGCGCCGACGGGGGTGATGGCGCCGCCGGAGGGGGTGATGGCGACGAGGCCCGCGACCGCGCCGGAGGCGGCGCCGAGGGTGGTGAAGGCGCCGTGGCGGATCTTCTCGTAGGCGAGCCAGCCGAGCATGGCGGCGGCGGTGGCGATCTGGGTGTTGACGAACATCAGCGCGCCGACGCCGTCGTCGTTGCCGAGCCAGGAGCCCGCGTTGAAGCCGAACCAGCCGAACCACAGGAGGCCCGCGCCGAGCATGACCAGCGGGAGGCTGTGCGGGCGCATCGGGTCCTTCTTGAAGCCGACGCGCTTGCCGATGACGAGGATCACGCCGAGCGCCGCGGCGCCCGCGTTGATGTGGACGGCGGTACCGCCGGCGAAGTCGATGACGCCGAGTTCGAAGGCCCAGCCGCCGGTGCCCCAGACCCAGTGGGCGACGGGGAAGTAGACGACGGTGGCCCACAGGGCGACGAAGAGCGCCCAGGCGGAGAACTTGACGCGGTCGGCGACGGCGCCGCTTATCAGGGCGGGGGTGATGATGGCGAACATCATCTGGAAGACGGCGAAGACGAACACCGGGATGGTGTAGCCGGACCAGATGTCCATCTTGTCGATGCCGGACCAGCCGACGAAGTCGGATTCCCAGCCGATGAGGGAGCCGTGGTCGGTGCCGAACGCCATGGAGAAGCCGTAGAGCACCCAGAGGATGGTGACGATGCCCATGCTGATGAAGCTCATCATCAGCATGTTCAGGGTGCTTTTGACCCGGACCATGCCTCCGTAGAAGAAAGCCAGGCCAGGCGTCATGATCAGCACGAGCGCTGAACAGATGAGCATGAAGCCTGTGTTGGCGGCAGACAGCTTGTCTGCGGCGAGCGTGATGGCTGGAGCCATCGGCGTCTCCTCGTCGTCGTACGGCCCCGTGCGGGCGAAGCCTCGGCTGCGGAGTGGGGGCGGGCCGGTTATGAGCCTTGAGATTGGCGCAGCGCGGTTTCGGTCGGCGCCCCTCGCTGTTTCACGGCGGTGACGAAGGAGTCGTGTGTGTTACGCGTCGATGAATTGCCTGATGTCCGGCTCGGGGATCGTTATCGTGGCGCAACCTTCCCCTTCCGGACACAGGCCGGCCGCGGCAGGACCTCCGAATGACCGGGCATGGGGGAGCCGAGTCGGGCAGTTCGGGAGGGCCGGCCGCGGCCGGGGTCTCGGTGGGTCAGACCGCTTCGGCGGTCTCGGGGAGTTCGGCGGCGAGGCGGTCGGTGAGGTCGACGACGTCGGTCAGGTCGCCGAATTCGCGGGCGGCGTTGTCGACGGTCTTTCGGATACGAGTGTTGACGCGTTCGGAACGGACCCGCTTGGCGGCGGCCATCGCCTCGGTGGCGTATTTCGCGCTCTCCTCGGGCTCGCGCTTGAGGAGGTGGACGGTGGCGACGCCGATCAGGTTGAGGGCGTAGGAGCGCTGGTAGTCGTCGGACTCCCGCGCGAAGAGGTCGACGGCGCGCAGCATGAGGGGTTCGGCGAGGGAGGCGTACGTGGGGCTGCGGCCGGCGACGTAGGCGAGGTCGCGGAAGGAGTGGGAGTTCTCGCCGTACAGCTCGGCCTCGGTGAAGAAGCCGATCCAGTCGGGGTCGGGCTCGTCCCAGTCGGCGGCGTCGGAGAAGGTGTCCTCGGCCATCCGCACGGCCCTCTTGCAGCGGCCCGGCTGGCCCATGTTGGCGTAGGCGCGGGCCTCCATCGCATACAGCATCGACTGGGTGCGCGGGCTCGCGCAGTCGCGGCTGCCGTACTGCGCGAGGTGGATGAGTTCCAGGGCGTCCTCGGGGCGGCCGAGGTGGATCATCTGGCGGCTCATGTTGGAGAGGATGTACGACCCGAGGGGCCGGTCCCCGGCTTCCTTCGCGGCGTGCAGGGCGAGGACGAAGTACTTCTGGGCGGTGGGCTGGAGGCCGACGTCGTACGACATCCAGCCGGCGAGTTCGGCGAGTTCGGCGGCGACCTTGAAGAGGCGTTTGGCGGTGTCCTCGGGGTGGGGTTCCTGGAGGAGGTCGGTCACCTCGTGGAGCTGGCCGACGACGGCTTTGCGGCGCAGGCCGCCTCCGCACTGGGCGTCCCACTTGCGGAACATCGTGGTCGTCGCCTCCAGGAGCTCCAGTTCCTGCCGGGAGAGGCGGCCTCGGGCGCGGCTGGTGGGGAGGGGGCCGCTGGCGCGGGGGGTGCTCGGCGGGGAGGGGACGAGCCAGCGCTGCATCGGTTCGATGAGGGTGGGTCCGGCGGAGAGGGCGAGGGAGGTGCCGAGGAAGCCGCGGCGGGCGAGCATGAGGTCGCTGCGGGAGAACTCGCTGAGCAGGGCGATGGTCTGGGGGCCGGTCCAGGGGAGGTCGACGCCGCTGGCCGAGGGGGACTGGCGGGCGGCGCGCAGGCCGAGGTCCTCGACGGAGACGACGCAGCCGAACCGCTCGGAGAACAGCTCGGAGAGGATGCGCGGGATGGGTTCGCGGGGGTTCTCGCCGTCGAGCCAGCGGCGGACGCGGGAGGTGTCGGTGGAGATGTGGTTGGCGCCGAGCTGGCGGGCGCGGCGGTTGACCTGGCGGGCGAGTTCGCCCTTGGACCAGCCGCTGCGGACGAACCAGGAGGAGAGCAGCTCGTTGGGGCGCTTGTCCGCGCTCGTCCCGCTGCCTTCGTTGCCGCTCACTGGAACGCCCCCATCCCTGAGACCACCTGCCGTACGGACCGCGTCGCCCGTACTGCGCCAAGCCTTATCAGAATGCCGGTAAATAGCCCTGCCGTCCGGCGTTTGTCACCCTTCGAACAGAAGGGCGACTTGCCTCCGGCATACCCACCGGTGCGTGTACCCCCAGGCCCCGCACACTCAAAGTAATCCTACGATCACCCGTCCGGCCATGGCGTTCCGGGAATCGCCACCATTCGCCACCCCTTCGGATGAACTCAGGGTGGCGCGCACGCGATTGACTTGACGTGGGACAGCCCGAGCGAACGGAAGGATGCACTCGGGGGCGCGCACGGGCGGGTTCACCACCCTCGCGCTTCAGTGCGCCGCCCCGGTCCGAGGGCATTCCGGAGATCATGAGTACGGAGAGTCACGCCTCACGTCTTTTGCGTGACCACCGGTGCGTCGGACCCGTTGGAGGGGGCATGGGCTTCACGATCGGCGGCATTCGCGAGATCCGTTCCGGCGCGCGCAGGCGCGGTCGCTCCCCCGAGTGCACGGCCATCGCCGAGTTCACGGGCCTGTGGGGATGGGACGTCGTCCCCGGAGCGCACGTCCTGGCCGGCGCCTGCTCCTGCGGCCGTCCCTGCCGCACCCCCGGCGCACACCCCCTCGACCACACCCCCCACCTCCCCGCGGGCGCGACCCTCGACGAGGTCACGTCCCTCTGGTCCGACCTCCCCGACGCCGCGGTCATGCTCCCCGTCGGCCACAGCTTCGACGTCATCGAGGTGGCGGAAGCGGCGGGTCGCCGCGCGTTAAGCCGCCTGGAGCGCATGGGCCTGCCCCTGGGCCCGGTGACAGCGACTCCGGAAGGCCGCGCCCACTTCTTCGTCGCCCCGGGCGCCGCAGCCTCCCTCCCCGACCTCCTCTACCGCATGGGCTGGGACGACCCCACAACCCTGGACCTACGGGGCCTGGGCAAGGGCTCCTACATCACGGCCCCGCCCTCGGATCGAGCGGGCCTGGGCCCGGTGACCTGGCTCCGCCCCCCGGACCTGGACTCAGCGACGAAGCCCCCGGCGGCAAGGCTGCTACTGGGCACGCTGGCGTACGTGGCACACAGATCGAGGGCGTAGAAAAGGCAAAAGTGCCCGCTCCTATGAAAGAAACGGGCACTATCTGCCGCCCAGGGGCGCGGGGAACTGCGCGACAAGCCACATCGGACCCGCACCCGCCCCACCACAGAACCAGGCACCCCAATAGGCGCCCCTAGTCCCCGATAAGCGCATCGACGAACGCCTCAGGCTCGAACGGCGCCAGATCATCCGCCCCCTCCCCCAGCCCGATCAACTTCACCGGCACCCCCAGCTCCCGCTGCACCGCCACCACGATCCCGCCCTTCGCGGTCCCGTCCAGCTTCGTCAGCACGATCCCGGTGATGTCCACGACCTCCGCGAACACCCGGGCCTGAACGAGCCCGTTCTGCCCCGTGGTCGCGTCCAGCACGAGCAGCACCTCGTCGAGCGGCGCCTGCTTCTCGACGACCCGCTTGACCTTCCCCAGCTCGTCCATGAGCCCGGTCTTCGTGTGCAGCCGCCCGGCCGTGTCGATGAGCACCACGTCGACGCCCATCTCCTTGCCCTCCTTCACCGCGTCGAACGCGATGGAGGCGGGGTCACCGCCCTCGGGCCCGCGCACGGTGTACGCCCCGACCCGCTCCCCCCACGTCTGCAACTGATCGGCGGCGGCGGCGCGAAACGTATCCGCAGCCCCGAGCACGACGGTCCGCCCGTCCGCGACGAGGACGCGCGCCAGCTTCCCGGTCGTGGTCGTCTTCCCGGTCCCGTTGACCCCGACGACCATGACGACACCCGGCTTGCGCCCCTCGGGCTCGGTCTTCACGACCCGGTCCACGTCCGTGCCGACCAGCTTGAGCAGCTCCTCCCGGAGCAGCCCGCGCAGCTCCTCCGGCGTCCGCGTGCCGAGCACCTTGACGCGCTCGCGCAGCCCGTCGACGAGCTCCTGCGTCGGCGTGACACCGACGTCGGCGGTCAGCAGGATCTCCTCGATCTCGTCCCACGTGTCGTCGTCGAGGTGCTCGCGCGACAGCAGCGTGAGGAGGCCCTTGCCGAGGGCGTTCTGGGAGCGGGAGAGCCGGGCGCGGAGCCGGACGAGGCGGCCGGCGGTGGGCTCGGGGACCTCGATCGCGGGAGACTCGGGGGCCTCCTCGACGGCGACCGGGAGGTCGACTTCCTCTATGGTGCGCCGCTCTTCGTCGCGCGGCGTCTCGGCCTCGTCCCCGACGTGGGGTTCGGCCGGCGGCGCGGTCAGGTCGGGCGTGGCGGAGGGCGGCGGCGCGGGCAGCGACTTCTTGCGCCGCCCTCCGACCACGAGCCCGCCGATCGCACCGAGCAGGACGACGGCGATGATGACTACAAGGATGACGGTTTCCATAACCCGTCCAGTATGCGTGACCTCTCCCGTCCCGCACGGTCCCCGGCGCCGCTGTGCCATGCCCCTGGTCACCTGACGCACTGTCAGCTATGGTCCCTCCCCGTCGACGAAGGGGCCTGCCATGCCGGTGTCCGTGCTCCGCTTCAATCTGGCCGCGCCGGGTGCCACGCCCGCCGAGCTGGCGGACCGCTATCAGGGGGCGCTGCGGATGGCCGCGCACGCCGACGCGCACGGGGTGACGACCGTGCAGACGGAGGAGCATCACGGCGCGGAGAACAACTGGCTGCCGTCGCCGTTCACGTTCGCGGGGGCGGTGCTGGGGGCGACGGAGCGGATGTCGGTGACGGTCTCGGCGGCGATCGGTCCGCTCCACGACCCGCTGCGGCTCGCCGAGGACATCGCCGTCCTCGACCTGCTGGGCGGCGGGCGGCTCATGACGGTCGTCGGCATCGGCTACCGCCGCGCGGAGTACGACCGGGCGGGCGTCCCCTGGGAGCGGCGGGGCCGCCTCCAGGACGAGCTGCTGGAGACCCTCCTGCAAGCGTGGACGGGCGAGAGGTTCACGTACCGAGGCCGTACGGTACGGGTCACCCCGCGCCCGGCGACCACCCCCCACCCCCTCCTCCTGGTCGGCGGCTCCTCCGAGGCGTCGGCCCGCCGCGCCGCCCGCCTCGGCCTCCCCTTCTTCCCCAGCGCCCACCTCCCGGCCCTGGAGACGTACTACGAGGCCCGCCTCGCGGAGTACGGCACGGCGGGCTGGACCCTGATGCCCCCGGCGGAGACCCCGCTGCTCCACCTCTCCGAGGACCCCGACAAGACCTGGGCCGCCTATGGCCACCACTTCCTCCACGAGGCCCGCACGTACGCCGCCTGGCAGTCGACGGACATCCACTCGGTGGTCCGCTCGACGGCGGCCACGATCGACGAACTCCGCGCCGAGGGCATCTACCGCGTCCTCACCCCGGACCAGTGCCTGGCCCAGAACCTCGACAACCTCGTCCTCCACCCCTTGGCCGGCGGCATGCCCCTGGACGAGGGCTGGCGCAGCCTGCGCCTGTTCACGGAACGGGTACTGCCGGAGGCCGGCCGCTGAGCCTTCGTACACAAAACCCGCCGCCCCGGGAATCCGGGAGCGGCGGGAGTGTTCGGGGAGAGGGACAGCGGGGGATGTGGTCCCTCTCCCCGGGATCAGGGGGTCAGCCCATCTCCTCCAGGGACTTGCCCTTGGTCTCCTTGACGAACTTGAGGACGAAGGGGATGGAGAGGGCGGCGAAGGCGGTGTAGATGATGTACGTGGCGGAGAGGTTCCAGTCCGCGAGGGACGGGAAGCTCGCCGTGATGGCCCAGTTGGCGATCCACTGGGCGGAGGCGGCGACGCCGAGGGCGGCTGCGCGCAGGCGGTTGGGGAACATCTCGCCGAGGAAGACCCAGACGACGACACCCCAGGACAGCGCGAAGAAGAGGACGAAGATGTGGGCGGCGATCAGGGCCGTCCAGCCCTGGGCCGTGGGCAGCTTGCCGTCCACGAGGTCGTACGAGAAGGCCCATGCCTCCAGCGCGAGGCCGATGACCATGCCGACGGAGCCGACGAGGGCGAGCGGCTTGCGGCCCACCCGGTCGACGAAGATCATCGCGATGACCGTACCGACGATGTTGATGATCGACGTCGTGAAGGAGTAGAAGAACGAGTCCGTCGGGTCGACGCCCACCGACTGCCACAGGGTGGACGAGTAGTAGAACGCGACGTTGATGCCGACGAACTGCTGGAAGACGGAGAGGCCGATGCCGATCCAGACGATCGGCATGAAGAAGAAGCGCCCGCCGAGCAGGTCCTTGAACGTCGACTTGTGCTCGCTCTTCATCGCCTGCTCGATCTCGGCGACCCGCGCGTCCAGATCCGCGCTCTCCCCCTCGACCTCCACGAGGATCTCCCGCGCCCGCTCCCGCTTCCCCACGGACAGCAGGAACCGCGGCGACTCGGGGATCGCGAACGACAGCAGCCCGTACAGCACGGCCGGTACGACCATCACGCCCAGCATGACCTGCCACGCCTCAAGCCCCATCAGCTTCCCGCGCTGGTCCCCGCCGGCCGCGTTCAGCAGCCCCCAGTTGACGAGCTGCGAGATCGCGATGCCGATGACGATCGCGGCCTGCTGGAAGGACCCGAGCCGCCCCCGGTACGCCGGCGGCGCGACCTCGGCGATGTAGGCGGGGCCGATGACGGAGGCCATCCCGATGGCGAACCCGCCGACGACCCGCCACAGCGCGAGGTCCCACAGCGCGAACGGCAGCGCCGACCCGACGGCGGAGATCGTGAACATCACGGCGGAGATCTGCATGCACCGGATACGCCCGATCCGGTCGGCGATCCGCCCCGCGGTCGCCGCCCCGATCGCACAGCCGATCAGGGCGATCGCGATGACCTGCGCGAGCGCGGCGGAACCGATGTCGTAGCGGTCCCGGATCGCCTCGACCGCGCCATTGATGACGGAGCTGTCGTACCCGAAGAGGAACCCGCCCATCGCGGCTGCGGCGGCGATGAAGATGACGTGCCCGAGATGATCGGGATGAGCCGGGGCTCCCCCTGAGGTGGACGCCTGCGCTGTGCTGGTCACGATCAACTCCTCGGTCGGCCCCCTCCAGTGGCGCACAGCAGGCCGCCGCCCACCACCCGAAGGGAAAAGCAACGAACCAGAGACTATGCCTTCAAGTTATGAACTCCAACGCGGGGTGATGTGAGATGGCAGTCACTCTCAACCGGGAATGAGTTCAAGACTTGAACTCATCGCAGCCGCTGCGAGATCACCTTCGACACCCCGTCCCCCTGCATCGACACCCCGTACAGCGCGTCCGCGACCTCCATCGTCCGCTTCTGGTGCGTGATGACGATCAGCTGCGACGACTCCTGGAGCTCCTGCATGATCCGGATCAGCCGCTGGAGGTTCGTGTCGTCGAGGGCCGCCTCCACCTCGTCCATCACGTAGAACGGACTCGGCCGCGCCTTGAAGATCGACACCAGCAGCGCGACGGCCGTCAGCGACCGCTCCCCGCCCGACAGCAGCGACAGCCGCTTCACCTTCTTGCCCGGCGGACGCGCCTCGACGTCCACCCCCGTCGTCAGCATGTTGTCGGGGTCCGTCAGGATCAGCCGCCCCTCGCCGCCCGGGAAGAGCCGCCCGAAGACCCCCTCGAACTCCCGCGCCGTGTCCCGGTACGCCTCGCTGAAGACCTGCTCGACCCGCTCGTCGACCTCCTTCACGACCTGAAGGAGATCCGTGCGCGTCTTCTTCAGGTCCTCAAGCTGCTCGCTCAGGAACTTGTGGCGTTCCTCCAGCGCCGCGAACTCCTCAAGGGCCAGCGGGTTCACCTTCCCGAGCTGCTGGTACGCCCGTTCGGCCGCCCTCAGCCGCTTCTCCTGCTCGGCACGGACGAACGGCACCGGCCGGGGCTCCTCGTCCGCCGGGTCCTCCCCCTCCGCCGGGGGTGAGGGCGGGACGAGCTGATGCGGGCCGTACTCCGTGACGAGGCCCTCCGGTTCGACGCCCAGTTCCTCCAGCGCCTTCGTCTCGACCTGCTCGATCCGCATCCGCTTCTCGGCGCCGAGCACTTCGCCCCGGTGCACCGAGTCGGTCAGCTTGTCCAACTCGCCCTTGAGTTCCCGGCCGACGGTCCGTTCCGCGGCCAACTCCTGTTCCCTCGCGGCCTTCTCGGCCTCGGCCTCGGCGCGGTCGGCCGCCGCCTGTCGCACGGAGGTCTCGACGTGGGCCAGCAGCCGCCGCGCGCCCTCCGCGACCGCGCCGGCGACCTCCGCCTCGTACACCAGACGCCGTTGCCGCTGCTCCGCACGCGACCTCGCGTCGCGCTCCGCCCGTGCCGCGCGGTCCAGTGAATCGCCCCTGCCCGCAAGGCCCTTCACCCGTTCCTCGTGCGTACGGGCCTGGAGGCGGGCCTCCATCTCGGTCTGCCGCGCGTTCGCGCCGTCCGCCGCGAGGCGGTCCCGGACGGAGGTGTCGGGTTCCTCCTCGACGGGCAACTCCTCGGCCACCGCCAGGCGTTCGGCGAGGATCTCGACTTCCTCCAGGGCTTTGTCGAGGGCGTCCTGTGCGCGGGCGGCTGCCGCCGTGGCTCGTTCTGCCTCGCCTGCCGCGCCTCTCGACTGGCCCGCGAGGCGGCCGAGTTGCTGGGCGACGGTGGACTTCTCCTTGTCGGCGGCGCGTCGGCGGTCGGTGAGGTTGTCGAGCGACTCGGCGCACTCCGCGCGGCGTTGCTTCGCCGTGGCCTGCCGCTCCGTCAACTCCTCGCACGTGGCCGCCAGTTCCTTCAGCTCCGCCGCCGCTTCGTCCACGGACGCCTGGACTTCGAGGAGGCTGGGGGCGCCCGCGGAGCCGCCGTGGGCGAAGTGGGCTGCCAGGAGGTCGCCTTCGGTGGTGACTGCGGTGAGGTGGGGGTGGGTGCGGATGAGTTGTTCGGCCTGGTCGAGGGTGTCCACCACGGCGATGTCGTGGAGGAGGTGGTGAATCGCGGGGGTGAGGTGGGAGGGGGCGCGGACGAGGGTGGTGGCCAGGGGGGCGTGGGCGGGTGCGGGTTGAGTGTGGCTGATCGCGCAGTTCCCCGCGCCCCTAAATGATGTGGTTGCGCTTGGTTCGTCGGCCGCGGGATCAACGTCGCTGGTCGCGCCCACGCGGCGGCAGCCGCACGTCGGACACAGCCCCGCGCCCCTGAAGGACGTGGTGGCGCTTAGTTCGTCGGCCGCGGGTTTGCTGTGGATTCCCCCACCGCTGAAAGACTCGCCCCCCGCCAACACCAGCGTCGCCCGTCCCCCCTCCTGCTTCCTCAGCAACCTGATCGCCTCCGCCGCCGCCGACGGACCGCTCACCGCCACCGCGTCCGCCGCCGCTCCGAATGCTGTCGCCAGCGCGACCTCGTACCCCGGTGTGATCGTCAACAGCTCTGCCGCCGGGCCCAGTACACCCGTGAGGCGGTCCTTCGCCGCGAGCAGTATTCCCGTGCCGTCCTTGCGGCGGAGGCCCAGCGACAGGGCCTCGTGTCTCGCCTTGGTGGCCGCTCGGCGGCGTTCCGCTGTCGTGAGCGTCTCTCGGGCCGCGCTCGAAGCGGCCTCCGCCTCCGACAGTTCGCGCTTCGCCGTCGCGTGGGCCTCCGCCAGGTCCGCGTCGTCGGCGTCGAGGCCGTCCACCTCCGCCTTCAGCGCCTCGTACTCCTCCTGTGCCGTCACCGCGCGCTCGACCGCCTCGTCCCGTGACGCGGTGAGGCGGTCGATCTCGGACTGGGCCGAGGACGCGCGGGAGCGGGCCGCGTTGACCTGGCCGGTGAGGCGGGCGAGACCCTCGCGGCGGTCGGCGATGGCGCGGGCGGCGTCCTTGAGGCGGCGCTCCTCGGCGGCCAGCTCGCGTTCGAGGTCGGCGCGGTGGGCGACCGTGTCCTCCAGGGCGCGTTCGGCGGCTTCGAGGGCGGCCTCCAGCTCCGCTTCCTGCTCGCGGACGCGGGCCGCCTCACGTTCGAGGTCCTCCGGGTCGCGGCCCCGGCGCTCCTCGGGGGGCGCGGACGTCGCGCTCTTCACCCGGGCGTCGGCGAGGGAGATGGTGCCCCGGACACGTTCGGCGAGCTGGGACAGCTCGTACCAGGTCTGCTGGGCGCGCTGGAGGCGCGGGGTGAGGCGGCGGACCTCGTCCTCCAGCTGCCCCTCGCGCTGGAGGGCCTTCTTGAGGTCCTGCTCGGCCGTCTCCTTGCGCTCCTTGAGGGCGGCCTCGTCCGCGATCTCGGTCTGGAGGGCGGCGCGCAGGCGGACGAGGTCGTCGGCGAGCAGCCTGAGGCGCGCGTCCCGCAGGTCCGCCTGGATGACGGCCGCCCGGCGGGCGACGGCGGCCTGCCGGCCCAGCGGCTTGAGCTGGCGGCGGAGTTCGTCGGTGAGGTCCTGGACGCGGGAGAGGTTGGCCTGCATCGCGTCGAGCTTGCGCAGCGCCTTCTCCTTGCGCTTGCGGTGCTTGAGGACCCCGGCCGCCTCCTCGATGAAGGCGCGGCGGCCCATGGGATCGGCGTGCAGGACGGAGTCGAGCTGGCCCTGGCCGACGATGACGTGCATCTCGCGGCCGATGCCGGAGTCGGAGAGGAGTTCCTGGATGTCGAGGAGGCGGCAGGTGTCGCCGTTGATCTGGTACTCGCTGGAGCCGCCCCGGAACATGATCCGGGTGATGGTGACCTCGGCGTACTCGATGGGCAGCGCGCCGTCGGAGTTGTCGATCGTGAGGGAG
The DNA here is from genome assembly GCF_040610055.1 of Streptomyces sp. NPDC004539. Classification (NCBI taxonomy): domain Bacteria; kingdom Bacillati; phylum Actinomycetota; class Actinomycetes; order Kitasatosporales; family Streptomycetaceae; genus Streptomyces; species Streptomyces sp. NPDC004539. The sequence continues at coordinate 69,704 of NZ_JBEXLS010000001.1, forward strand.
ACCTCGGCGCGGCCGAGCGGGGGGCGGCCGGTGGTGCCGGCGAAGATGACGTCCTCCATCTTGCCGCCGCGCAGGGACTTCGCGCTGTGCTCGCCCATGACCCAGGTGAGGGCGTCGACGACGTTGGACTTGCCCGAGCCGTTGGGCCCCACGACGCAGGTGATCCCCGGTTCGAACCGGAGCGTGGTCGCGGAGGCGAACGATTTGAACCCGCGGAGGGTCAGGGCCTTGAGGTGCACGCCGTCGGACTCTACCCGCCGGGTCGGCGGCGCCCGGTGAACGCCGGGCGGCCTCGCGGTTTCGCGGGTGAACGCTCCGGGCACACCACACGTTAAAGAGAGGGGCAGGGCGAGCGGGGGCTCGGGGGAAGAAAGAAAAGAAGGGACGCCTGGGCGTCCCTTGCAGATCTTGACAACTCAAACGGTGCCGTGGAGCGGTGCAGCAGCGATCAGGTGAACGCGGGCTCCGGCTGGTGTGCGTCGATGCTCTCCATGAGCCTGTCGTGAGAAGCGGCAGCCGTCAGAGCGTCGTTCTCGGCCTGGATGCGGCCGAGCTCGGATTCCAGATCCTGGACGCGCTGCTGGAGCCGTCGCATCTCGGCGAGGAGTCGCGGGTCGGAACCGCCGACGTAACCGAGAAGCGCCTTTGCCATGATGGATGGTCCTCCACACTGAGTGACCGACCGAAACGGTGTGGGTCGTGAGGGATTCGCACCCGACCTCTGGGCAGGATCTGGTTGTTGCTGCCGTTCATCCATGCCAAACAGCTAGGTGCGCGGGGTTCCCTCAGAGTCTCACCAAAAAGTTTGACGGTCAACACGATCACGCCCCGTGCGGAGGGCTCCGCGGGGCGGACGGAACGGTGAGCGGCGGCGGCACGGCTCCGGGAGGACACGGGGCCTCGGCGATCACAGTTGAACGGGGAGCCTGCCAGAGCACGCGCTTCTTGGCAACCACCTGCTTCTTTCCGCCCGGAGCCACCCTCGGCCACCACCCCCGGCAGACCTCCGAGGCGCCGGTGCCCGCCGGGCTCACCGGATCGCGAAGCCGTCGTACCCGCCGCGCGGTGTGTCCCAAATCTCGGTGACACCGTCCACGCGGCCGGGCGTGTCGGCTCCCGTCAGCCAGTCGAGCAGCCCTTCGCAGTCGCCACGGGCCCCTTCGGCGACGACCTGTACGCGCCCGTCGGCCAAATTGAGAGCAAAACCACTCAGCCCGCCGATCTCCAGCGCCTTGGCCCGGGTGAACCAGCGGAATCCCACGCCCTGTACGTGTCCTCGGACCCAGGCGACCAGTCGCGCATCCTCACTCATGGAGGCAACCTAACCGGCCCGATGTCGCACAGGACACTTCCTCCCCGGGCGTCATGGGGTACCGTCCCCACCCGACGAAACTCACCCGATCGAGTGATTCAGGGCGACCGCGAGGAGTCAGCGACACAGGGGCTCGGGGACCGCAGTGCTCAGGAACGCCGCAGGACGAGGAAGGCCAGACATGGGACGCCACCGACGCTCAGGCGCCGAGACGGGCCATACGCACGCCGCCGAGACCCCCGCGCAGCACACCCCGGGCATGGGCACCCCGCTCCCGGAGGCGTACGCCGACGCCAACGCGAGAAGCGCCGAGTACCTGTACGCGACGGAGACCGACCCGGACGGCCACGGCGACGGCCCGCGCCGGCGTCGTAGGCGCGGCAGGAAGACCGTGCGGACCGGGCTGCTCGGGGTCTCCGCGGCGGTCGCGCTCGGGACGGTCGCGGTGACCTCGGGGCTGATTCCGGGGCTGGAGAGCTACAAGCTCGGCGGGGACAGCGCCTCGGACGCCTCCGGGGACCGGGTCCGGGTCTCGGACTCGCCGACCAACGCGGCCTCCGAGCAGGGCGGCGCGGCGGGTACGGCGGACGGCGCGAGCGGTACGGCGCCGCGGGCGTCCGTGCCGTCGGCGGCCCCGTCGGCCTCCGCGACGCCGTCCTCGGCGCCGGAGAAGGAGAAGAAGGCCCCGGCGAAGAAGACCGCCGAGGCGAAACCTTCCGCCACCCCGTCGAAGACGCCGGTGGCGGAGGAGACGCCCGCGAAGGCGCCCGCCGCGCAGCAGCCGGAGAGCTCGAAGGCGGCCACGGCCGTGTCGGCGGAGCTCCAGGCGGCGGCCCAGGTCCTCGTGCTCGTCAACGAGGAGCGCGCGAAGGTGGGTTGCAGCGCCCTGTCCGCGAACAGCGCCCTCGCCGACCTCGCCCAGAAGTTCAGCGAGGACATGGCCGCGCGCGGTTTCTTCGACCACACCGACCCCGACGGCAAGTCTCCCTGGGACCGGGCCGCGGCGGCCGGGATCACCGATCTCGCGGGCGAGAACATAGCCCGCGGCCAGGCCGACCCCGCCGCCGTGATGGAGGCGTGGATGAACAGCCCCGGCCACAAGGCGAACATCCTGAACTGCGACTTCAAGACGCTGGGCGTGGGGGTGCACTTCGGTTCGGGCGGGCCGTGGTGGACGCAGGACTTCGGGTACTGACCCGCCCGCCCACTGCTCACTAACCGAAAGAAAGTGCAACCTGCCGGTTAGCGCTGAATTCGCTTACCCTTTTCCTATGACCAGCACCCAGGAGACTCCCGCCGAGGAGCTGCCGTTCAACGTGTTCGCGCGGGCCTGTCCCTCACGGACGACGCTCGAACACGTCACCGGCCGCTGGGGCGGGCTGACGCTCGGGGCGCTGTACGAGGGCTCGCTCAGGTTCAACGAACTGCGGCGGCGGGTGGACGGCGTCAGCGAGAAGATGCTCTCCCAGACGCTGCACGCGCTGGAGCGCGACGGCCTCGTGCACCGCGAGGCCCAGCCCACCAACCCCCCGCGCGTCGACTACGAGCTGACGCCGCTCGGCCGCCGGGTCGCCGAACGCCTGCTGTCCCTCATCGACCTCGTCGAGGGACACATGGACGAGGTGATGACCGCCCGCGTCCGCTACGACGAGACGCGCGGCGGGCGCTGACACCTCGGGCAGAAGTAGCTGGAGCGGTTCATCCACGCCCGCCGGGCCATCGGCGTCCCGCACCGCTTGCACGGCTCGCCCTCGCGGCCGTACGCGTCGAGGGAGCGGTCGAAGTAGCCGGACTCGCCGTTGACGTTGACGTACAGGCTGTCGAAGCTGGTGCCGCCGACGGCGAGGGCCGCGGTCATCACGTCCCGGACATGGCCGAGGAGTTCCGCCGTGCGGGGGCGGGTGAAGCCGGGGGTCGGGCGGTCGTAGTGCAGCCGGGAGCGCCACAGCGCCTCGTCCGCGTAGATGTTGCCGACCCCGCTGATCAGCGACTGGTCCAGCAGGGCCCGCTTGACCGTGGTGCGCTTGCGGCGCAGGGCCTCGTGGAACGCCTCGTCGTCGAAGAGCGGGTCCAGGGGGTCGCGGGCGATGTGCCCGATGACGTCCGGCAGCCCGTCGTCCGTCGTCTCGTGCAGCGAGAGCCCGCCGAAGGTCCGCTGGTCGACGAAGCGCAGTTGCGTCCGTACGTCGTCGGCGAACCGGACCCGGATGCGCAGGTGCTTCTCGTCGGCCGCGTCCGGCGGCTGGACCAGGAGCTGGCCGCTCATCCCGAGGTGCGCCAGGATCGCCTGGCCGCCGTCGTCCAGCGGCAGCCACAGATACTTGCCGCGCCGGGCGGGCGTACCGATCCGGTGGCCCTTCAGCCGGTGCGCGAAGTCGTCGGCGCCCGCGAGATGGCGGCGTACGGCCCTGGGGTGCAGGACCTCCGCGTCGGCGACCGTGCGCCCGGCCACCCACCGCTCCAGACCCCGCCGGACGACCTCGACCTCGGGCAATTCGGGCATGGCACTCCCCCGGAAGGTGAACGGACCGAGCGCCCGGCCCCGTTCGGCGGGGCGGGCGCTCGGCACTGCGTACTTATGCGGAGGCGGACTCGGCGTCGGTGGCGGCGGCTTCGGCAGCCGCGGCCTCCTGCTTGATCCGTTCGTCCGCCGCGGCGCGGATGGCGCGCCAGGCGGACTCGGCGGCTTGCTGCTCCGCCTCCTTCTTGCTGCGGCCGGTGCCGGTGCCGTACGAGACGCCTCCGACGCGGGCGGCAGCAGTGAAGGTCTTCTCGTGATCGGGACCGGTCTCCGTGACCAGGTACTCGGGGACTCCGAGCCCTTCGGTCGCGGTGAGCTCCTGGAGACTGGTCTTCCAGTCCAGGCCGGCACCGAGGTTCGAGGACTTCTCGATGAGCGGGTCGAACAGGCGGTGCACCAGTTCGGAGGCCGCGTCGAGGCCCTGGTCGAGATAGACCGCGCCGATCACCGCTTCGAGGGTGTCGGCGAGGATGGACGCCTTGTCCCGGCCGCCCGTGCCCTCTTCACCCCGGCCGAGCCGGATGAAGGAGCCGAGTTCGAGGCCGCGGCCGACTTCCGCCAACGCGCGCGAGTTGACCACCGCGGCCCGGAGCTTGGCCAACTGGCCTTCCGGGAGGTCCGGGTGGGTCGTGTACAGCGTGTCGGTGACGACGAGACCGAGCACGGAGTCCCCGAGGAACTCCAGCCGCTCGTTCGTCGGCAGACCGCCGTTCTCGTACGCGTAGGAACGGTGCGTCAGCGCACGCACCAGAAGGGCGGACTCCAGCTGATAGCCGAGCCGCCCTTCCAGAAGCGTGTGGGACGAGGCCGTGTTGTCCGCTGAGTTTTTCTTCGGCGTGGACACAGTGCCTCTCACCAGCCTCAGACTTCGAGGACCTGGCGCTTGTTGTAGGTGCCGCAAGACGGGCACGCGATGTGCTGCAACTTGGGCTCGTGGCAGCGCTCGCACGCAACCAGGGTGGGGACCGCAGCCTTCCACTGCGACCGGCGGTGGCGCGTGTTGCTGCGCGACATCTTCCGCTTCGGAACAGCCACGGCTACTTCTCCTGCTTCTCGTCGACGCCGGTTTCAGCGCCGCTGGTCTTGTTCTTCTCGTCGGATTCGAGCGAACCCGAGAGTTCCTGCAATGCCGCCCAACGGATGTCGACGGCGTCGTGACGGTGGCCCGGGTCGTCCGCGAGCCGTACTCCGCACTCGGAGCACAGGCCCTGGCAGTCTTCCCGGCACACCGGCTGCATCGGCAGTGCGAGCACCACCGCGTCCCGCAGCACGGGTTCGAGGTCGAACAGGCCGTCCTCGATGAAGAGCCTGTCCTCGTCGTCCTCGGCGTCGTCGTCGGGCTCCGCCTTCTTCGGGCGGCCCCGCTCATCGGCGTCGGGGTACGAGAACATCTCCTGGAACTCCGCGTCGAGCTCCAGCTCGACCGGCTCCAGACACCTTACGCACTCCCCTTCGGCCTGTGCACGGACGGTGCCTGTGACAAGCACCCCTTCCATGACCGACTCCAGACGGAGTTCCAGCTCCACGGGGGCGCCTTCCGGCACCCCGACGACTCCTTGGACACCGAGGTCCTTGGGGGCGTCGATCTCACGGGTCAGGCGTTGGAGCGCGCCAGGACGCCGGCCCAGCTCGTGCGTGTCGAACACGAGGGGGTTGCGGTGGTCGAGGCGGGCGTTCGCGGCCATTCCTGTTTTCGATCTCTTCCGAGCGGGAGGGGACGCCGCCCAGCGGTGCTTCGGGGCAGCGGTGATCGCGGACGTGCACGCGACCGAAGAGCCAGGATACTGGAGCTTTCCCGCATAGCCCAATCCGGGTCCTGGCTAGAGCCCTCGCCCCTGCTCGTAGGCGCGGAGCTGCTCCGGGGTGATCATGCCGGTGTCGAAGAGGCTGGTCTCGTCGAGGGCGTACGCCTGCTGCGCGTGCTGCTGCTGGGCGTGCTGCTGCGGCTGTGCCTCGTACGTCTGCTGACCGCCGTCGTAGCCCTGGCCCTGGTAGGCCGCCGCCGCGTAGGGGTCGGCCTGCTGGTAGCCGTACGGGTCCGGCTGGGCGTACTGCTGGTCGTAGCCGGTGTAGCCGTCCTGGTAGCCGTAGGCGGGCTGCTGCTCGTAGCCGTGGACGACGGGCTGCTCGGCCGGGGGCCGGGGCGGGGCCGGGGTGGAGCCGGTGCGGGAGGACTCCTCGCGGTCGGCGAGGGCCGCGAGGTCGGCGAGGTAGTCGGCGTCGGAGGAGTGCTGGTAGGTCGTGTTGTCGTCGGCGAGGGCGCTGAGGTCGTCGGTGGCGATCCGGCCGTGCAGTTTGTCGCGGCCCCGGCCGACCGCCTCCAGCGTCTTGGCGAGGACCGCCTCGAAGGCGCCCAGCTTGGCGTCGACGTACGCGTCGGCGTCCCGGCGGAGGGTCTCGGGGTCGTGGCTGCGCTCGGGGGCGTCCTCGTCCTCGTAGCCGTTCTCGTCCAGGCCCGGGCCCGTGCCGAGGAGCTTCTCGCGGCCCCGGCCGACCGAGCCGAGGGTCTTGGTGAGGACGACCTCGAAGTTGGCGAGCTTGGAGTCGACGTACTCGTCGGCCTCGGCGCGGACCTCCTCGGCGTCCCTGCGGGCCTCCGCGAGGATGCGGTCGGCCTCGGCCTGGGAGCGGCGGGCGACCTCCGTGCCGGAGATCAGCGAGCCGCGTTCGGCGTGCGCGGTGGTGATGATGCGGTCCGCCTCCTGACGGGCCTGCTCGACCATCTGGTCGCGTCCGCCGATCAGCTCCTGGGCCTGGGCGAGGGAGTCGGGCAGCGCGGCCCGGACCTCCTCCAGCAGGGCGAGCAGGTCGGCGCGGTTGACCACGCACGAGGCCGACATGGGCATCGACCTCGCACCGGACACCGCGGCGACGATCTCGTCGAGCTTGTTCTGTACGTCCACCTAGGCTCGCCACTCTCTACCGCTGTGTTGGAGACGGACAGGGCCGACTGTAGCCCCCGGCGTCCCATCAGTCCTTGCGCAGGCGTTCGTTGAGGGCTTCGAGCACGGCCGGGGGCACCAGGTGCGCGATGTCCCCGCCCCACGTCGCGACCTCCTTGACGAGCGAGGAGGACAGGAAGCTGTACGCCGGGTTCGTCGGCACGAACAGCGTCTCCACCCCGGAGAGGCCGATGTTCATCTGGGCCATCTGCAACTCGTAGTCGAAGTCGCTGACCGCCCGCAGCCCCTTGACGATCGCGGGGATGTCCCGCTGCTTGCAGAAGTCGACCAGCAGCCCGTGGAAGGACTCCACCCGTACGTTGCCGTACTCGGCCGTGACCTGGCGGATCAGGTCGATCCGCTCCTCGACCGTGAAGAGGCCGTGCTTCGATTTGTTGATCATCACCGCGACGTACACCTCGTCGTAGAGGCGGGAGGCGCGGGAGATGATGTCGAGGTGTCCGTTGGTGATCGGGTCGAACGACCCGGGACAGACGGCTCGGCGCACTGGTGATCCCTCGCTCTCCGGTCCGGTCATCGTGCGTCTTCGCACGTAGAGGCGGTGTCGGCCTCGGCGGCGCGACCGTACCAAAACGTTCCCTCGCCGTAGCGACGGGTCTTGACCGACTCGAATCCCGCCGGCCAGTGGAATTCTCCGCCTCTGGTGCTGCGCTCCACGGTGACGATCGCGTCGTGCGTGAGCCAGCGTTCGGTGCGGAGTGTGAGGAGGATCTCGCGAAGATCGTGATCCGTGACGGCGTAGGGGGGGTCGAGGAAGGCGATGCCGTACGGGGCGGGTGGAGAGGTCCGGATGAGTTGTTCGGCTTTCCCCGGTCGGACTTCGGCGCCGGGGAGACCGAGGTTCTTCACGTTCTCGCGGATGGTTCTGACCGCTTTGGGGTCGGCTTCCGCGAGGAGGGTGTGGGACGCGCCTCGGGAGAGCGCCTCCAGGCCGACCGCGCCTGAGCCCGCGTAGAGGTCGAGGACCCGTTCGCCGGTGAGGGGCCCGCCGAGGAGGGACTCCCAGGTGGACATGAGGGCTTCGCGTGCGCGGTCCGATGTCGGGCGAGTGCCGGTTCCCGGGGGGACGGCCAGTCGACGTCCGCCGGCGGTACCGGCGATCACGCGAGTCATCTTTGAAGTCCTTGGTAGAGGGACGAGTACAGCTCCAGTGTGGCTCAGCCCTTTTCCAAGTACTGCTCCCTCTCCTTGTCCAAGAGAGCGTCCAGCGCCGTCCGCAGAGCTGGGTACTTCTTGAGTTCGGGGTCTTCCAGGACAACCGCCGTCGCCTCCTCCCTCGCCTCCGCGATGACCTCCTCGTCCTCGATGACCTCCAGGACCCGCAGGGACGTGCGCGCTCCCGACTGTGCCTGCCCCAGCACGTCGCCCTCTCGCCGCTGCTCCAGGTCGATGCGGGACAGTTCGAAGCCGTCCAGCGTCGACGCGACCGCGTTGAGGCGCTGGCGTGCCGCGCTCGCTTCCGGCATGTCCGTGACCAGGAGGCAGAGACCCGGCGCCGATCCTCGTCCCACCCGGCCTCGCAGCTGGTGGAGCTGAGAGACCCCGAAGCGGTCCGCGTCCATGATCACCATGGCGGTGGCGTTGGGGACGTTGACGCCGACCTCGATGACGGTCGTCGCGACCAGGACGTGTGTCTCGCCGGCCGCGAACCTCCGCATCACCGCGTCCTTGTCGTCGGGGTGCATACGGCCGTGCAGGACCTCCACCCGGAGGCCGGTGAGCGGGCCCTTGGCGAGCTGGTCGGCGACGTCCAGGACGGCCAGCGGGGGGCGTTTGTCGCCGTCCGGGGTCTCCTTCTTCGCCTTCTTGGCGTCCTCCTCGTCCCCGATGCGGGGGCAGACGACGTACGCCTGATGGCCCTTGGCGACCTCCTCGCGGACGCGTTCCCAGGCGCGGGCGAGGAAGTGGGGTTTGTCGGCGGCCGGCACGACGTGCGTGGCGATCGGGGAGCGGCCCGCGGGGAGCTGGTCGAGGACGGACGTCTCCAGATCGCCGAAGACGGTCATCGCGACCGTCCGCGGGATCGGCGTGGCGGTCATCACCAGCAGATGCGGCGGCTGTTTGCCCTTGCCCCGCAGCGCGTCCCGCTGCTCGACGCCGAACCTGTGCTGTTCGTCCACGACGACGAGCCCCAGGTCGTGGAACTGCACCTTGTCCTCGATCAGCGCGTGCGTCCCGATGACGATGCCGGCCTCGCCGGTCACCAGGTCGAGCAGCGCCGACCTGCGCGCGGCCGTCCCCATCGAGCCGGTCAGCACCACGACCTTGGTCGCCCGGTCGGAGCCACCGAGCATCCCGCCCTCGGCGAGATCCCCCATCATCTCCACGACCGACCGGTGGTGCTGCTGCGCGAGCACCTCGGTGGGCGCGAGCATCGCGGCCTGCCCGCCCGCGTCGACGACGGCGAGCATGGCGCGCAGGGCGACCAGCGTCTTCCCGGAGCCCACCTCCCCTTGCAGCAGCCGGTGCATCGGGTGGTTCGTCGCGAGGTCGTCGAAGATCTCCTTCGAGACCTTCTGCTGGCCGTCGGTGAGGGTGAAGGGGAGGCGGTCGTCGAAGGCGGTGAGGAGGCCGTCGGGGGCGGGGACGCGGGGGACGGCGGGGAGTTGGGTGTCGGCGTGGCGGCGGCGGGCCAGGGCGACCTGGAGGACGAATGCCTCGTCCCACTTCAGGCGGGCGCGGGCCTCGGCGACGTCCGACTTGGTGTGGGGGCGGTGGATCTTGAGGAGGGCCTCGGGGAGGGAGACGAGGGAGCGGCCCTCGCGGAGGGCGGGCGGGAGGGGGTCCAGGGCTTCCTGGGCGGTGGGCAGGACCGTCTGGATCGCCTTGGCGAGCTTCCAGGACTCCAGTTTGGCCGTGGCCGGGTAGAGGGGGATGAGGGTGCCGGCCCAGGTCTCCACAGACTCGCCCTCCTCCGAGTCGTCGCCTTTGAGGAGCTGGTACGCGGGGTGGGCCAGCTGGAGGCGGCGGTTGAAGACGGAGACCTTGCCGGAGAACATCGCGCGGGTGCCGGGGAGGAGGTCCTTGTGGGGTTTGTGCACGCCGTTGCCGAAGAAGACGAGCTGGAGCCGGCCGCTGCCGTCGGTGATGGTGACTTCCAGTCGCTGGCCCTTGCCCCGGGGGGCTTTGGAGGAAGCGAACGTGTGCAGCCGGGCGTCGGCGACCATCGCGACGACCGTCACGTGTTCGTCCATCGGGAGGTCCGCGAGGTGCGTGAGCTGGCCGCGCTCCTCGTATCTGCGCGGATAGTGGTGCAGGAGGTCACCGACCGTGTGCAGGCCGAGGTGCTCGGCCATCACCTTCGCGGTGGCGGGGCCGAGCACTTTTTTGAGTGGTTCTTCCAGTGCGGGCACGAGATCCATTGCACACCACACCACTGACAATGCCCTACACGTGTCTTGAAACCCCTGGTCAGACGCGTCGCTTGGGCCCTAGTATGTCGCGCCTCACGCCATCCCTTCCGCGGTCACCGCCCCATTACGGGACCGCCCGACCCCGCGCCGAGGCACCTCCCCCCACCGGCGCTGCGACGATGGACTCCCAGACCTCGAAGTCATCCCAGGCATCCCAGTCACCTCACACGTTCCAGGTCGACCTGCGTGGTCTGGTGGACCTGCTCTCCCATCACCTCTACTCCAGTCCCCGGGTCTACCTCCGCGAACTGCTCCAGAACGCGGTGGACGCGATCACCGCCCGGCAGGCAGAGGACCCCGGCGCCCCGGCGCGCGTGCGGCTGTTCACGGACGGCACGGAGCTGCGGGTGGAGGATTCCGGCATCGGTCTGACCGAGGCCGACGTGCACAGTCTGCTGGCCACGATCGGGCGCAGCTCCAAGCGGGCCGAGGGCCTCCAGGAGGCGCGTTCGGACTTCCTGGGCCAGTTCGGGATCGGCCTGCTGGCCTGTTTCGTGGTGGCCGAGCGCATCCGGGTGGTCTCCCGGAGCGCGCGCACTCCGGGGGCGCGTCCCGTGGAGTGGACGGCGCGCGACGACGGCTCGTACTCCGTGCGCACGCTCCCGGACGAGGCGCGTCCCGAGCCGGGGACGACGGTGTACCTGCGGGCGCGGGCGGGGGCCTCGGAGTGGCTGTCGCAGGCCCGGGTGCTGGCGCTGGCGAAGGACTTCGGCTCGCTGCTGCCGTACGACGTGCGGGTGGGCGAGGAGGCGGTCACGGACCTGCCGGCGCCCTGGGACCGGCCGTACCCCTCCCCCGCGAACCGGCGGGTGGCGCTGGCCCGGCACTGCCACGCGCTGTTCGGGTTCACGCCGCTGGACTCGATCGAGCTGTCGGTGCCGCTGGCGGGCATCCGGGGCGTGGCGTACGTGCTGCCGGCGGCGGTGTCCCCGGCGCAGCGGGCGACGCACCGGGTGCACCTGAAGGGCATGCTGCTGACGGAGCGCGCCGAACAGCTCCTGCCGGACTGGGCGTTCTTCGTGCGCTGTGTCCTGGACACGGACTCCCTGCGGCCCACGGCGTCGCGCGAGTCGCTGTACGAGGACGAGACGCTGGCGGCGGTCCGGGAGGCGCTCGGGGAGCGGATCAGGGCGTGGCTGACGGGTCTCGCGGCGGGCGACCCGGAGCGGCTCGCGGCGTTCCTGGCGGTGCATCACCTGGGCGTGAAGTCGCTGGCGCGGCACGACCCGGAGATGCTGCGGACGATGCTGCCGTGGCTGCCGTTCGAGACGACGGACGGCCGGCTGTCGCTGGAGGAGTTCGCGCAGCGCCACCCGGTGGTGCACTTCACGCGCACGGTCGAGGAGTACCGCCAGGTCGCCCCGATCGCGTCGGCGCAGGGCATCGGCGTGGTGAACGGCGGTTACACGTACGACAGCGAGCTGGTCGAGGCGCTGCCGTCGGTGCGTCCGGGCACGTCGGTCGCGGAGCTGGACGCGGACACGGTGACGGCTCATCTGGACGCCGTGGACACGGCGGAGGAGCTGGCGCTGTCGGCGTTCCTCGCGGCGGCGCGGGCGAAGCTGGACCCGCTCGGGTGCGACGTGGTGCTGAGGGCGTTCCATCCGCTGTCGGTGCCGGCGCTGCATCTGGACGACCGTCAGGCGCGGCACGAACAGGCGCGCGCGGAGGCGGAGTCGCAGGCGGACGACCTGTGGGCGGGCATCCTGGGCTCGCTGCGGGGCGGTGCTCCGCGCGCGCGGCTGGTGCTCAACCACCTCAACCCGCTGATCCGGCGGATCAGTTCCCTGCGGGACCCGGAACTGATCGGGACGGCGACGGAGTCGTTGTACGGGCAGGCGCTGCTGATGGCGCAGCGCCCGCTGCGACCGGCCGATTCGGCTTTGCTGAACCGGGCGTTCATCGGTCTGCTGGAGTGGGCCACGCATGGTGAGGGCGGCAAGGATGAGTGACATCGGGGATTTCGACGCGCTGCGGCGGGCGATGGCGGAGAACGGTGAGGAGCCGGAGGGTCCGGCGCGCAACGCGCGCGCGGAGGCGCTGCTCGGGGAGGCCGAGAAGCTGAACGTGCCGCTGGCGGTGATCGAGGCGCTCGGGCATCAGCTGAAGGTCTACAACTACAGCTCCGAGAAGGCGAAGATGTTCGTCCCGTTCGCGCGGCTGCTGCGCATGTGGGACGAGCGTCCGGAGGACTTCGACGAGTACGAGGCGCACTCGCTGCACTGGGTCTTCAAGTGGATGTCGGCGGGGATGCTGGACCAGCCGCACATCCCGCTGGCGTCGGTGGAGAAGTGGCTCGGCGAGATGGAGCACCGCTACCGGCTGGCGGGGCACTCGGAGCGGGCGGTGCGCAGCGCGGAGTTCAGTGTGGCCGCGCATGTGGGCGATCTCCCGCGCGCGGAGCGGGCGTTCGCGGCGTGGCTGGCGGCGGACCGGGACCAGATGGCCGACTGCCACGCGTGCGAGCTGCACGGCCAGGGCTGGTGGCACGCGGAGTGCGGGCGCGACGACGAGGCGCTGCGGCTGTGGGAGCCGGTCCTGGAGGGCGAGTACACGTGCGCGCACGAGCCGCACACGGTGCTGGCGTCGTCCCTGCTGCCGCTGCTGCGCCTGGAGCGGCTGGACGAGGCGCGGGCGAACCATCTGCGGGGGTTCCGGCTGGTGCGGTCGATGGAGTCGATGCGGGGCGCGTACGCGGACCATGTCGAGTTCTGCGCGCTGACGGGCAACGAGGCGCGGGCGCTGGAGCTGCTGGCGGAGCGTCCGGCGTACTTCACGGACGCCGGTCATCCGCGCAGCAAGCTGGACTTCCTGAGTGTCGTGGCCCTGCTGACGGACCGGCTGACGGCGCTCGGTCTGGGCGGGCAGCGGGTGCCGGGTCCCGCGGGCCGGTCGTGGACGGCGGCGGAACTGGCGGCCCACGCGCGCGAGGAGGCGCTCGGGCTGGCGGGGGCGTTCGACGCCCGCAACGGCACGGCGCACGTGACGGAGCGGGCGCTGGCGCGGATGGCGCAGGAGCCGCTGGCCGGGAGGCTGCCGCTGGGGGTGCGCGGGGCGCGTCCGTCGGCGGGGTCGGCGTCTCCGGCTCCGGTGCCCGCGCCCCGGGTGCCCGCGGAGCCGTCGGGTGAGCCGGATCTCGTGGGGCTCCTGGAGGAGGCCCGCCGGCAGTCGGACACGCTCCAGCCGCGCGCCGTGGAGGCGTGGGTGGCGGTGGGCGAGGCGGTCGCGGCGGCCGGGGACGTGACGCTGGCGCCCCGGGACCGCGCGGAGCTGGCCGAGCACGAGGGCATGGCCCGGGGCGTGGAGGGTCTCGCGTCGTTCGAGGAGGCGGCCCGCTGGTACGCGGAGGCGGACGACCCGGGCGAGTCCCTGGCGGCACGCGCGCGTGGGGCGTACGTCCGGGCGCTGGCCGGTGACGTGACGGAGGCCCTCGCGGCGGTGGAGGAGCCGTACGACCGGGTCCTCGCCCTGTACGCGGAGGACGGCACCGGGGTGCGTCAGGCGGCCGGGGTGCTGATGAGCCGGGCACGGATTCTGATGCGGTGCGCGCACGGCGCGGCGGAGGGCGTGGAGGGCCAGGAAGGTCAGGAAGGCGACGAAGGCGAGGGGGACGCGCGGGAGGAGGCGTTCGGGGTCGCGGAGGCCGCGGTGCGGGAGGTGCTGGCGCTGGTCGGCGGGCGGGCCGGGGACGACGTCCGGCTGCACGCGCGCGTGGCGGAGGCGCACGCGATGCTCGCGGAGCTGGCGGCGCTGGGCGGCGACCCGGAGGGCGCGGCGCAGCTGTTCGCGCGGGCGTCCGCCGAGTTCGTCGCGGCGGGCCTGCCGTGGTTCGCGGTGGAGTACGAGGCGCGGCTCGCGTCGCTGGCGCACCACCTCGGGGACATGACGCAGGCCGAGCGGGCGCTGCGGGCGGCCCTGGAGCACGGCGGGCCGGTCCTGGAGCCCGTGGGGCGGGCTCAGCTGCATCTCCAGCTCGCGGAGGTCGTCGGGGGCCGGGGAGAGGCCGAGGAGGCCGCCGAGCACGCCCTGGAGGCCGCGCACTGGGCCGACGAGGCGGGCGAGGGGCCGACGTTCGGCGCCTGGGCCCGGCATCAGCTGGGCGGTCACCTGGTCCGGCAGGGCCGGTGGGCGGAGGCCGCGGAGGTGCTGGAGTCGGCGCTCGCGGACCTGACGGCGGAGACGCACGGCGACGGGACGGTCGTCCAGACGAAGTGGTGGCTCGGGGACTGTCTGAGCGAGCTGGGCGAGCACCGGGAGGCCGCCGAGCGGCGTCTCCAGGCGGCCGAGATCGCCCGGCACTGGCCGGAGCAGCACGACCACGCGACGCTGGCGCACCTCGCGGCGGAGTCGCTGAGCCAGGCGGATCTGCTCCCGGAGGCGGACCAGGCGTACACGCGCGCCGGTGAGCTGTGGCGGTCCCTGGGGAACGTGCACGGTCTGGTGCGGTCCCTGCGCGCCCGCGCGTGGCTGGCGCTGCGCACCGACGACGGGGTGGACAGCGCGCGGGAGCTGATGACGGCGGCGGTCACGGAGTGCGCGGACGCGCTGGACGCGGCGGACGACGAGGAGTCCCGGTTCCGGCTGGTCTCCGAGCTGGGCCACACGCACCGCCAGTTCGGCGATCTGCTGGCCCGGTCGGCGCCGGAGGACGGGGACGACGACGCGATCCGCGCGGCCCTGGAGGAGGCGCTCGCGCAGATCTCCGACGCGGTCGCCGTCTTCGCCTCCCTCGCGGAGGACGCCCTGCACGCGCGCACGTCCGCCGAGCTGGCCGCGGGCTGGCTGGAGGCCGACCTGGGGCGCCCGCTGGACGCGGCGGCCCGCGCGCGGGGGGTGCTGGCGGCGTACAGGCCGGGAGGCGACGACGAAACGGTCGCGTCCCGTCGTACGGAGGCGGAGCAGCTGCTTCAGGGGGTGCGGGAGGAGGGGTGAGCGGCTACTCGACGCCGATCAGCAGCAGGGAGCCCTGGCGGCCACCCCGGTAGACGACCGTGTCGACCGCCAGGTACGCCTCCCGGACCCGCGCCTCCAGGTGGCCGGCGACGGTGTCGGGGGCGTCGTCGCCGAGGACGAGGGTGACGAGTTCGCCGCCCGCCGAGAGCATGCGGTCGAGGACCTGGCGGGCCGTGTCGGTGACGTCGGTACCGATGACGGCGACGTCCCCGTCGACCAGGCCGAGGACGTCGCCGGCCTGGCAGATGCCCGCCATGGTCCAGGACTGGCGTTCGGCGACGGTGACCTCGGCGTAGCGGGTGGCGCCGGCGGCGGAGGTCATGGAGACGACGTCCTCGTCGAAGCGCCGGTCGGGTTCGTGGACGGCGAGGGCGGCGATGCCCTGGACCGCCGAGCGGGTCGGGATCAGGGCGACCCGGATGCCCTCCGTGCGGGACTGCTCGGCGGCTGCGGCGGCCGTGTGGCGCAGGTCGGCGTCGTTGGGCAGGAGGACCACCTCGCGCGCGTGTGCGCGCCGGACGGCCTCGACCAGCTCGCCGCTCGCGGGCGGCTCCCCCGGACGCGCCAGCACGGTCGTCGCCCCGGCCTGCGCGTACAGCCCGGCCAGCCCCTCCCCCGGCACGACGGCGACGACGGCCCGCTGCACGCGCTCGCGCGGCACCCGCTCCCCGCGCGTGGTGTGCGCGTCCCCGGCGCCGAAATGCGTGATCCGGATGCGGTACGGCCGTCCCGCCTCGACCCCGGCCTCGACGGCGGCCCCGGCGTCGTCCACGTGCACATGGACGTTCCACAGCCCGTCCCCGCCGACGACGACCAGGGAGTCCCCCAGCGCGTCCAGCCGGGTCCTGAGCCGGTTCACGGCGGTGTCCTCGGCCTCCAGGAGGTAGATCACCTCGAAGGCGGGGCCGTCGCCGCCCTCGGCGCACACCTCGTCGCCGGAGCCCTCCACGCGCGCGTGGACCCCCAGCCCGACGCTGGTGACCCGTGCCCCTGCGGTGAACCCGGCCGGCGCCTCCCCGGTGAACGTCTCCACGAGCGCCCCCAGCACCGCCACCAGCCCCCGCCCGCCCGCGTCGACGACCCCGGCGTCCCGCAGGACGGCGAGCTGTCCCGGGGTGGCCGCCAGCGCCGCGCACGCGCCCCGGTGGGCCGCGCGGGCGACGGTGCCGCAGTCGCCGTCGGCGGCCCCGGCGGCGTCGGCGGCGGCCGAGGCGACGGACAGGACGGTGCCCTCGACGGGGTGGGCGACGGCCTGGCGGGCGGAGTCGGCGGCACGGCGCAGAGCGAGGGCGAGGGCCGGGCCGCCGGCATGCTCGGTGTGAGAGGCGTCACTGTCGTCGGCGAGGATCTGGGCCATGCCGCGCAGGAGCTGGGCGAGGATCGTCCCCGAGTTCCCGCGCGCGCCTATGAGGGCGCCGTGGGCCAGGGCGTGCACCGCGTCGGCCAGTGAGGGGGTGTCCGGTTCGTGGGCCGCGAACACGGCCTCCACCGCGGTCGCCGCGGACTCCAGGGTCAGGTACAGGTTGGTGCCGGTGTCCCCGTCCGCGACGGGGTAGACGTTGATCGCGTCGATCTCCTCGCGGGCCCCGCCGAGGGCCCCCAGCGCGAGGCCGCACCAGGTGCGCACCGCGAGAGCATCGAGGAATGTCTGCGGCACCTGCGCCACCTGCGCCTCCCTGAGCTGCTGGATTGGACGCAGCGTAGACCGATCGTGGTAGTTTCGTTCAACGGAAGCAGTCGTTGTATGCTGCTCCGGTTGCCCGATCTCGATCGGGCCATTCCCCCCGGCACCGCCACTTCCAGA
Source organism: Streptomyces sp. NPDC004539 (assembly GCF_040610055.1). NCBI lineage: Bacteria > Bacillati > Actinomycetota > Actinomycetes > Kitasatosporales > Streptomycetaceae > Streptomyces > Streptomyces sp. NPDC004539. The sequence goes on from NZ_JBEXLS010000001.1 coordinate 86,670, forward strand.
TCCTCGATCTCGATCCCGGCATGCCGGGATCATCCGTAAGTGCATCTGAAGTCTTTGGAGTGACCGGTGGCTGCTAACTGCGACGTCTGCGGCAAGGGTCCGGGCTTCGGCAACAACATCTCGCACTCGCACCGCCGTACGTCCCGTCGCTGGAACCCGAACATCCAGCGCGTCCGTACGGTTGTCAGCGGGACGCCGAAGCGCGTGAACGCCTGCACCTCGTGCATCAAGGCCGGCAAGGTTTCGCGCTGACGCTTCGCCGCTGAGCGCGTGGCCACTGCTGGTTCGCCGCATAGAGCCGATCCACCCCCGGGTGGATCGGCTTTCTGCACATCTACCGCCTGAACGCCCAGCCGTGATCCACCGGCCCGATCCCCCCGCCGAGCGCGAACCCGCCCCGGATCGCCCCGGTGACGTAACTCTTGGCCGCCGTCACCGCGTCCGGTACGGCCGCCCCCTTCGCCAGCTCCGACGCGATCGCCGAGGCGAGCGTGCAGCCGGTGCCGTGGGTGTGGCGGTTGTCGTACCGGGGTGACCTGAGCCAGTGCTCCTCGTGCCCGTCCGTGAGCAGGTCGACGGCGTCGCCGGGCAGATGCCCGCCCTTGATCAGCGCCCACCGCGGGCCGTACGCCAGCACCGCCGCCGCGGCCTCCCGCATCCCCTCCTCCGACTCGACGCGGACGCCGGTCAGCTGGAAGACCTCGTCGAGGTTGGGGGTGGCGACCGTGGCCGCCGGGAGGAGCCGGTGGCGTACGGAGTCGAGGGCGGAGGCGGCGAGGAGGGGGTCGCCGTGCTTGGAGACGCCGACGGGGTCGACGACGACGGGGGCGTCCGTCGTCGCGAGGAGGTCGGCGACCGTCTCGACGAGGGCGGCGGAAGCCAGCATGCCGGTCTTCACGGCCTGGACGCCGATGTCGTCGACGACGCTGCGGTACTGGGCGCGGACGGCGTCGGCGGGGAGTTCCCACACGCCCTGCACGCCCAGGGAGTTCTGGGCGGTGACGGCGGTGACGACGCTCATGCCGTGCACGCCGAGGGCGAGCATCGTCTTCAGGTCGGCCTGGACGCCGGCGCCCCCGCCGGAGTCGGAACCGGCGACGGTCAGCACCCGCGCCGGGGTCATTCGACGTCCCCGAAGTGGTCCCAGCCGCCCTGCCGGGTCCAGGGGGCGCCGTCCACGGTGACCTGGGGCAGCGTGGAGGGGCCCAGGACCTCGCCGATGACCTTCCAGCGGGCGGGGAGTTTCACGTCCGGCGGGAAGGTCGCCACGATCGCGTGGTCCTCTCCGCCGGTCAGCACCCACTGGATCGGGTCGACGCCGACGGCGTGGCCGATGTCGTTCATCTGGGTGGGGATGTCGATCGCCTCGGAGCGGATGTCGATCCTGACCTTGCTGGCCTCGGCGATGTGCCCGAGGTCGGCGATCAGGCCGTCGCTGACGTCGCACATCGCGGTCGCGCCGAGCCCCGCCGCCGCCGGGCCCGCGTGGTACGGCGGCTCCGGGCGGCGGTGCGCCTCCACGAAGGCGCGCGGCGAGCGGAACCCGCGCGCGAGGACCGCGTACCCGGCCGCCGACCAGCCCAGCCAGCCGGTCACCGCGACCAGGTCGCCCGGTTTCGCGCCGCCGCGCGTGATCGGCTCCTGGCCGCGCAGATCGCCGAGGGCGGTGATCGACACCATGATCGTGTCGCCGCGGACGACGTCCCCGCCGACCACCGACGCGCCCGCGACCTGGCACTCGTCCCGGATGCCGTCCATCAGCTCCGTCGGCCAGGTCACCGGCAGCTCGGCCGGGACGACGAGGCCGAGGAGCAGGGCGGTCGGTACGGCGCCCATCGCGGCGATGTCGGCGAGGTTCTGGGCGGCGGCCTTGCGGCCCACGTCGTAGGCGGTGGACCAGTCCCGGCGGAAGTGCCGGCCCTCCAGCAGGATGTCCGTGCTGGCCACGACCCTGCGGTCGGGCGCGGCGACCACCGCGGCGTCGTCCCCCGGGCCGACCCGGACCGCCGGGGTGGTGGTGAGCCGGGAGGTGAGCTCACGGATGAGCCCGAACTCGCCCAGCTCACCGACAGTGCCCTTCATCGCCCTAGAGCCCCTTCTGTGCCTGTCCGCGCCCGGTCGCGCGGGACCAGTGTCCTCGATACGGTCGAGGTGACCGTCAACTTCCGTCCCGCGCTCGCCCCGGCGCGCGGTCCCCGGTCCTCGCGGGTCTCCCCTGTGCGCGCGGCGACGCGATACCGTGGCGTTCCTTTTCCCCACATGATCCTCGTGGCCGCCCTGGAGGTTCCGTGGTACAGGCGTACATCCTGATCCAGACAGAGGTCGGCAAGGCGTCGACCGTCGCCGAGGCGATCGGCAAGATCCCTGGCGTCGTCCAGGCCGAGGACGTGACGGGGCCGTACGACGTGATCGTGCGGGCCCAGGCGGACACGGTCGACGACCTCGGGCGGCTGGTGGTCGCCAAGGTGCAGCAGGTGGAGGGGATCACCCGGACCCTGACCTGCCCCGTCGTCCATCTGTAGCCCCCGTCTACCCTTGGCCGGTGAACTTCTTCCGTCACCGGCTCAGTGGTGTGTCCGCCCTCGTACTGCTGTGCGCCGTCGCCGGCTGCTCATCGGCAGACGACGACGCGTCGACCGTGGTTCCCAGTCCGTCCGCGAAAGCCGCGCAGATATGCCGGAAGCTGGACGCCGCGCTGCCGGCCGAGGTGGACGGACTCCGGCGCCGGGACCCCGAGCCCGCGTCGACGCTGACCGCGGGCTGGGGAGACCCGGCGATCATACTGCGGTGCGGTGTCGTGAAGCCGCCGAAGATGGACGACGACGGCGCGGACGCCGGTGAGGCCGACGGGGTCGGCTGGCTGGTCGAGAAGCAGGACGACGGCACGATCCGCTTCACGAGCGCGCTGCGGGTGGTGTACGTCGAGGTCACACTGCCCAAGTCGCGGGCGGCGGAGGGGATGTCGCCGCTGATCGATCTGGCACCGGCGATGAAGAAGACGGTGCCCGAGGGGATCGCCGACTAGCGGAGCCCGGTGGAGCGGCGCAGGGCCGCCTGGATCAGGCGGTCCACCAGCTCGCCGTAGGCGACGCCCGTCTCCTCCCACATCTTGGGGTACATGGAGATCGGCGTGAAGCCGGGCATCGTGTTGATCTCGTTGATGACGAAGTCGCCGTCGTCGGTGAGGAAGAAGTCGGCGCGGACGAGGCCCTCGCAGGAGGCGGCGTCGAAGGCTTCGACGGCCAACGCGCGGACCTCGGCGGTCTGTTCGGGGGTCAGGGGGGCCGGGACGATGCCGGGGACCGAGTCGATGTACTTGGACTCGAAGTCGTAGTAGGCGTGGGTGGCGGGGATCTCGGCGGGGACGGAGGCGCGGGGGCCGTCCTCGAACTCCAGGACGCCGCACTCGATCTCACGGCCCCGGACGGCCGCCTCGACGAGGATCTTCGGGTCGTGCCGCTGGGCCTCGGCGATCGCCTCGTCGAGACCGGCGGGGTCGTCGACCTTGGTGATGCCGATGGAGGAGCCGGCGCGGGCGGGCTTCACGAACAGGGGCCAGCCGTGGTCCGCGGCGAACCCGGCGATCCGCTTGCGCGCCCCGGACTCGTCCTGCGCCCACTCGCGGGGGCGGATCACCAGGTAGGGGCCGACCTTGAGGCCGAAGGAGGTGAAGACGCGCTTCATGTACTCCTTGTCCTGGCCGACGGCGGAGGCGAGCACCCCGGAGCCGACGTACGGCACACCGGACAGGTCCAGCATCCCCTGGAGCGTGCCGTCCTCGCCGTAGGGGCCGTGCAGGACGGGGAAGACGACGTCGACCTCGCCGAGCGCCTTCGGCACCGATCCCGGTTCGCTGTAGACGACTTCGCGGTCGGCGGGGTCCAGCGGGAGCACCACTCCGCCGTCGCCGCCCTCCGCGAGGTCGGCGACCTCGGGGGTGCGGCGGTCCGCGATCGCCATCCGCTCCGGCGCGTCCGCCGTGAGCATCCAGCGGCCCTCCCGCGTGATGCCGATCGGCAGCACGTCGTACTTGTCCCGGTCGACGGCCCGCAGTACGGCGCCGGCGGTCACCACGGAGATGCCGTGCTCGGAACTGCGCCCGCCGAACACGACGGCCACGCGCGGCTTGCGCGCGGGCTGCGACTCGGGGCTCTGGGGAAGGTTCTCGGTGCTCATATCGCGTCGAGAGTACCCGTTGGTAGTCCCCGAGTCAGCGTCCACCACCCCGCTGTCGCTCAGCGTCGCGGGCGGTTCGCGGTACGTCGCGGAACCCCGCTTCCCCCTACCGCCGTTCCGGCTTCGCGCTGCGGGACATCAGTTCCTTCAGGGCGACGACCGGCGGCTTCGCCTCGTGGACGATGTCGACGACCGTCTCGGTGATGGGCATGTCGACGCCGTGGTGGCGGGCGAGGTCGAGGACGGACTGGCAGGACTTGACGCCCTCGGCGGTCTGCTTGGTGACGGCGATCGTCTCCTGGAGGGTCATGCCCTTGCCGAGGTTGGTGCCGAAGGTGTGGTTGCGGGAGAGCGGGGAGGAGCAGGTGGCGACGAGGTCACCGAGGCCCGCGAGCCCGGCGAAGGTCAGCGGGTCGGCGCCCATCGCGAGGCCGAGCCGCGTCGTCTCCGCGAGGCCGCGCGTGATGAGGGAGCCCTTCGCGTTGTCGCCGAGCCCCATGCCGTCCGCGATGCCGACGGCGAGGCCGATGACGTTCTTCACGGCGCCGCCGAGCTCGCAGCCCACCACGTCGGTGTTGGTGTAGGGCCGGAAGTACGGGGTGTGGCAGGCCAGTTGGAGGCGCTGGGCGACGGCCTCGTCGGTGGCGGCGACGACGGCCGCGGCCGGCATCCGGGAGGCGATCTCCCGCGCGAGGTTGGGACCGGTGACGACGGCGATGCGCTCGGCGCCCACCTTCGTGACGTCCTGGACGACCTCGCTCATCCGCATGGTCGTGCCGAGTTCGACGCCCTTCATGAGCGAGACGAGCACGGTGTCCGGCGCCAACAGGGGTGTCCAGTCGGCCAAGTTGGCGCGCAGCGTCTGCGACGGCACCGACAGGACCGTGAAGTCGGCGCCGGCCATGGCCTCGGCGGGGTCCGTGGTCGCCCGGATGCCGGCGGGGAGTTCGAGGCCGGGGAAGTAATCGGGGTTCTGCCGCGCCGAGTTGATCGCCTCGGCGACCTCGGGGCGCCGCGCCCACACCGTCACCTCGCAGCCCGCGTCCGCGAGGACGACGGCGAACGCCGTCCCCCATGAACCTGCGCTGAGGACTGCCGCCTTGACGGGCTCGCTCACTTGCCGATCTCTCCTTCGTGGCCGTGCTGCGCCTCGGTGCGGCGCCGCTGCTCGATCCGCTCCCGGCGCGGGTCGTAGGGCGTCTCGGGCGCCTTCTCGCCGCGGATGTCCTCCAGCAGGCGGGTGATGGCGGCCATGATGACCTCCGTGACCTCCTTGAGGAGGTCGGGGGTCATCTCCTTGCCGTAGTAGGGGGTGAGGTCCACCGGTGGTCCGGCGAGGACGTGGTGGGTCTTGCGCGGGAACACGTCGGGTCTCTTCGCGTACGCGGGGAGCAGTTCGTTGGCGCCCCACTGCGCGATCGGCACGACGGGGCACTTCGTCTCCAGGGCCACGCGTGCGGCGCCGGTCTTGCCGGTCATCGGCCAGCCGTCGGGGTCGCGGGTGAGGGTGCCCTCGGGGTAGAAGACCACGCACTCGCCGCGTTCGACGGCGTCCACGGCGCCCCGGAAGGCGCTGAGCGCGTCGGTGGACTCGCGGTAGACGGGGACCTGGCCGGTGTTCCGCATCCAGGCGCCGACGATTCCCTTGTTGAAAAGGCCGCTCTTCGCCAGGAATCGCGGCATACGTCCGCTGTTGTACTGGAAGTGCGCGTAGGCGAAGGGGTCGACGTAGGAATTGTGGTTCACCGCGGTGATAAATCCGCCGTCGGCCGGAATGTTCTCCATTCCGCGCCAGTCCCGCTTGAGGAGAGGCACCAGCAGTGGTTTGCAGATCACCGCGGCGAAGCGGTACCAGAAGCCGATTCTGCGGCGGGGCACGCGGACACCTACCTCTTCCTTCAAGGGCCGGGAGCCGCACAAGTGTGGCCCCGGTCGGCCTGTCTGTCGAGAACACCGTACGCCCAGAAGGAAGAACCGCCAGATGGGCCAGGTTGCAGCCGGGTGACAATGACCGCGACGAGCAAGGGACGGTAAGCCGGTGCAGTGGACGTTGGTCATCCCCCTGAAACCCCTCGCGCGGGCCAAGAGCAGGCTGTCGGACACGGCCGGGGACGGGGTGCGGCCGGGGCTGGCCCTCGCCTTCGCGCAGGACACGGTGACCGCCGCGCTGACCGCCGCGGCCGTACGGGATGTGGTGGTCGTCACGGACGACCCGCTGGCCGGGCGGGAACTCGTGGCGCTGGGCGCCCGGATCGTCCCGGACGTACCGCGCACGGGCCTGAACGCCGCTCTGGCGCACGGCGAGGGCGTCGTCCGCGCTGTGCGCCCGGAAACGGCTCTCGCGGCCCTGAACGCCGATCTCCCGGCACTGCGCCCGCGGGAATTGAGCCGGGTCCTCGATGCCGCCGCGGAATTCCCGCGCGCATTTCTGCCGGATGCCGCGGGCATAGGCACGACTTTGCTCGCGGCGGCCCCGGGCCACCCCCTGCTGCCCGCTTTCGGCCCCGATTCCCGCCGCCTCCACCGCGCCTCGGGAGCGGCCGAACTCACGCTCCCCCACGTCGACTCCGTCCGCCAGGACGTGGACACCGGCGACGACCTCCGCGCCGCCCTCGCCCTCGGCGTCGGCCCCCGCACCCAGACCGCCACCGCCCGCCTCCTCATCCCCGGCCAGTAGGCTGCGGCCATGCAGGCGACGGCGTACACGTACGACCCCGAGACCCGTACCGGCCAGGTCCTCCTGGACGACGGCACCCCGCTCCCCTTCGACGCGGCGGCGTTCGACGCGGGGGGCCTCAGGCTGCTGCGGGTGGGGCAACGGGTCCGTATCGAGACAGCGGGTCCGGCGGACGGCCCGCGGATCACCCTGGTGACGCTCCAGACGTTCTGACCCGCCCCGACCCCGGACACACCGCGGGCCGGACTCCACGGATGTGGGAGTCCGGCCCGACGCGTGAGTACCGGCGACAGCCCTACGCCTTGGTGGCGGTGGTCTTCTTCGCGGTGGTCTTGCGAGCAGTCGACTTCTTGGCCGGCGCCTTCTTCGCCGGGGCCTTCTTGGCGACGGCCTTCTTGGCGGTGGCCGCCTTCTTGGCGGTCGTCTTCTTGGCGGCGGCCGTCTTGGCGGTCGCCTTCTTCGCCGGGGCGGCCTTCTTCGCGGCGGCGGTCGCCTTCTTCGCGGGGGCGGCCTTCTTCGCGGCGGCCTTCTTGACCGTCGCCGAAGCCGTGCCGCTCAGGCTGCCCTTGGGCGCCTTCTTGACCGCGACGTCGTTCTTCGGGAGCTTCTTCGAGCCGCTCACCAGGTCCTTGAAACCCTGGCCCGCACGGAAGCGCGGGACGGAGGTCTTCTTGACCCGGACCCGCTCGCCCGTCTGGGGGTTGCGGGCGTACCGCGCCGGGCGGTCGACCTTCTCGAACGAGCCGAAACCGGTGACCGAGACCCGGTCCCCCGCGACGACCGCGCGGACGATCGCGTCCAGAACCGCGTCGACCGCCTCGGCGGCGTTCTGACGGCCGCCGACCTTGTCCGCAATCGCTTCTACGAGCTGCGCCTTGTTCACGTCTTCCCCTTCGGAGACATTGCTGGAACGAAAGTGTCCAGGCTTTTTCGCACGTTAGGCAGATATATACCGCAAATCAAACACGAAACGGGCCTATCACCCTTGTGCCGCAACGGACTCGACCGCATTGGGCTGTTCAGCGTTCCCCGTCGGGGATTCGCCCCGCGTCGAGGTCCGCCATGAACCGCTCCAGCCGCCTTGTCGCATCGGCGAGATCGTGCTTGGCCGCGGCCGTAATGACCAGCAGCTTCCGGGTCAGCGCCATCCGTACGCCCTCCGGGACTTGCAGTGCGCGCACCCTTCTGTGCGCTTCCTTGAGTTGGTCCGCGACCGCCGCATAGAGCTTGAGTTGGCCGTCGTGTTCCATGCACAGATTGTGCCATCTAGGGCGAGTTGTCGCCCGCCAGGGGTGCAACTGCCGCCTCAAACAGCCGTCCGAGCACTGTTGGACGTCGTGTCCACAGCCGTCGCGTACCCAGTCAACCACCGCTCTAACGTTGGCAGTTGGGAAGATTTCGGGGAGATGTGCGGGGCCGAACGGGTGCAGAAAACGCCGTACCCCCGATCGGACGGATCGGGGGTACGGCGTGGCTCTTCGGTGGCCGAAACTCGCTCCGGCGGTCAGACCTGGAGGGTGCGCGGCTTGTAGGAGGGCCGCTTCGCCTCGTACGCGGCGATGTCCGCCTCGTTCTGGAGGGTGATGGAGATGTCGTCCAGCCCGTTCAGCAGCCGCCAGCGGGCGTTCTCGTCCAGCTCGAAGGCGGCGGTGACGCCCTCGGCGCGGACCTCCAGCGCCTCCAGGTCGACGGTGATCTCGGCCTGCGGGTCGCTCTCGACGAGGTCCCACAGCGCGTCCACGACCTTCTGGTCGAGGATGACCGTCAGCAGGCCGTTCTTCAGGGAGTTGCCCCGGAAGATGTCGGCGAAGCGGGACGAGATGACGGTCTTGAAGCCGTAGTTCTGGAGCGCCCACACCGCGTGTTCACGCGAGGAGCCGGTGCCGAAGTCGGGGCCGGCCACCAGGACGCTCGCCCCCGCGCGCTCGGGGCGGTTGAGGACGAACTCCGGGTCCTTGCGCCACGCCTCGAAGAGCCCGTCCTCGAAGCCGTCCCGGGTCACCTTCTTGAGCCAGTGGGCGGGGATGATCTGGTCGGTGTCGACGTTGGAGCGGCGCAGCGGGACGGCCCGGCCGGTGTGCGTGGTGAATGCTTCCATGGCTCTCAGACTCCAGCGGGCGTGCGGTCGGCGGGCGCGTCGGTCAGGTCGGCGGGCGAGGCCAGATGGCCCAGTACGGCCGTGGCGGCGGCGACCTGCGGGGAGACCAGGTGGGTCCGGCCGCCCTTGCCCTGCCGGCCCTCGAAGTTGCGGTTGGAGGTGGACGCGGAGCGCTCACCGGGGGCCAGTTGGTCGGGGTTCATGCCCAGACACATCGAGCAGCCCGCGTGCCGCCACTCGGCGCCGGCCTCCTTGAAGACGACGTCCAGCCCCTCGGAGACGGCCTGGAGCCCCACCCGCGCGGAGCCCGGGACGACGAGCATCCGTACGCCGTCGGCGACTTTGCGGCCCTTGACGAGCTCGGCGGCGGCGCGCAGGTCCTCGATCCGGCCGTTGGTGCACGAACCTACGAAGACGGTGTCCACCTTGATGGACCGCAGCGGCTGCCCGGCCTCCAACCCCATGTATTCCAGGGCCTTTTCGGCGGCGAGCCGCTCCGAGGCGTCTTCGTACGAAGCGGGATCGGGGACGTCCGCCGAAAGGGGCGCGCCCTGGCCGGGGTTGGTGCCCCAGGTGACGAACGGGGAGAGTTCCTCGGCCTTGATGACGACCTCGGCGTCGAACTCGGCGTCGTCGTCGGTGCGCAGGGTCTTCCAGTACGCGACCGCGGCGTCCCAGTCCTCGCCCTCGGGGGCGTGGGCGCGGCCCTTGAGGTAGGCGAAGGTCGTCTCGTCGGGGGCGATCATGCCCGCGCGGGCGCCGGCCTCGATGGACATGTTGCAGATGGTCATCCGGGCCTCCATCGAGAGCTTCTCGATGGCGGAGCCGCGGTACTCCAGGACGTAGCCCTGGCCGCCGCCGGTGCCGATCCTCGCGATGATCGCCAGGATCAGGTCCTTGGCGGTGACGCCGTCGGGCAGGTCGCCGTCGACCGTGATGGCCATGGTCTTCGGGCGGACCAGCGGCAGGGTCTGGGTGGCCAGCACGTGCTCCACCTGGGAGGTGCCGATACCGAACGCCAGGCCGCCGAAGGCGCCGTGCGTGGAGGTGTGGGAGTCGCCGCAGACGACGGTCATACCGGGCTGCGTGAGCCCGAGCTGGGGGCCCACGACGTGGACGACGCCCTGCTCGACGTCGCCCAGGGGGTGCAGGCGGACACCGAACTCGGCGCAGTTCTTGCGCAGGGTCTCCAGCTGGGCGCGGGAGACCGGGTCCGCGATCGGCTTGTCGATGTCGAGGGTCGGGGTGTTGTGGTCCTCGGTGGCGATGGTCAGGTCGAGGCGGCGGACCGGGCGGCCGTTCTGACGCAGGCCGTCGAACGCCTGGGGGCTGGTCACCTCGTGCAGCAGGTGCAGATCGATGAAGAGGAGGTCGGGCTCGCCCTCCGCCCGCCGGACGACGTGATCGTCCCAGACCTTCTCCGCGAGTGTCCTACCCATCGCTTTCCCTCCGGCCGGACAGGTGGTGTCCCGGCACAACTAGAGATCTTGGAAGCGGCGCCCGCCCCTGTTCCGGGCATCCGCCACCGCGCCCGTCGGTCTGCGGGCGGCTGTACGTCCCAGGGTTGCGCGTCTCACGGGAAAATGAACTTGCGTTTCACAGAGTGAGACGGGAGTATCGTTGCATGGACAACAGTAGCGGCGTCGGCGTTCTGGACAAGGCAGCCCTTGTCCTGAGCGCCCTGGAGTCCGGACCCGCCACCCTCGCAGGACTGGTCGCGGCCACCGGACTGGCTAGACCCACGGCTCACCGGCTGGCCGTGGCCCTGGAACACCACCGTATGGTCGCCCGTGACATGCAGGGCCGGTTCATTCTCGGCCCGCGTCTCGCGGAGCTGGCGGCGGCGGCCGGCGAGGACCGCCTGCTGGCGACCGCCGGTCCCGTCCTCACGCACCTGCGGGACATCACCGGGGAGAGCGCCCAGCTCTACCGGCGCCAGGGTGACATGCGGATCTGTGTGGCCGCCGCGGAGCGGCTGTCCGGACTGCGAGACACGGTCCCCGTCGGCTCGACGCTGACGATGAAGGCCGGTTCCTCCGCGCAGATCCTCATGGCCTGGGAGGAGCCCGAGCGCCTGCACCGCGGCCTCCAGGGCGCCCGCTTCACGGCCACGGCCCTGTCCGGCGTCCGCCGCCGGGGCTGGGCCCAGTCCATCGGCGAGCGCGAGCCGGGCGTCGCCTCGGTCTCGGCGCCGGTGCGCGGCCCCTCGAACCGCGTCGTGGCCGCCGTCTCCGTCTCCGGCCCGATCGAGCGGCTGACCCGCCACCCCGGCCGTATGCACGCGCAGGCGGTGATCGACGCGGCGGCTCGCCTCTCCGAGGCGCTGCGCAGGACGGGCTGACGCCCGCGAGAAGCTCCCGCGACAAGGGCCGGCCTCAACGCCGCGGCAGGCCCTTCTCCCTTCTGACCTGCGGGAACACGAAAAAGCCACTCACCTCTGCTGAGGTGGGTGGCTTCTTTTCGTACCCCCGACCGGATTCGAACCGGCGCTACTGCCGTGAGAGGGCAGCGTGCTAGGCCGCTACACAACGGGGGCGGAGCTGGTCTACCTGGACTCGAACCAAGACTAACTGAACCAGAATCAGTCGTGCTGCCAATTACACCATAGACCAATGTTGGTTTAGACCAGTCAGTACCCCCGACCGGATTCGAACCGGCGCTACTGCCGTGAGAGGGCAGCGTGCTAGGCCGCTACACAACGGGGGCCCTAGCGATCCTGCATCGAGGTCAGCGGGAGCTACCCGAACCGTCCTCGCGGGAAGGATCTGTACCCCCGACCGGATTCGAACCGGCGCTACTGCCGTGAGAGGGCAGCGTGCTAGGCCGCTACACAACGGGGGCTTCGCAGATTTTGAGCTTCTGCAAGCTGGCCTACCTGGACTCGAACCAAGACTAACTGAACCAGAATCAGTCGTGCTGCCAATTACACCATAGGCCACTGGAACGCAAATCCCAACCGGGATCTTGTTCTAGTTGTGCTCCCCCGGGTCCCTGGGCCTCTCGGCCCGCTCCCCGGCGGCGCAGAAAGAACATTACCCGAAGGTGGACGGGGCTCCAAAACGGGTATCCGCGCCGAGCAGCGCGGGGAGTTCGGCGAGGCTCGCGATCCGGTGCCGGCCTGCCAGTTCACCGGCCTCCGCGCCGGCGTCGTAGCGGTCGATCCACACCGACAGCAGGCCCGCCTCCGCCGCGCCGCGGCCGTCGATGTCGGGGTGGTCGCCGACGTAGGCGACCTGCTCGGGCGGGAGCGCGAGGGCGTCGCAGGCCGCGAGGAAGGCGCCGGGTTCGGGCTTGGAGACGCCGAGTTCGGCCGCGCAGATGATCGACTCGAAGCGGTCGTGGACGCCGAGGACGCGGAGCTTGTGGTCCTGGACGTGGATGCTGGAGTTCGACAGGACGGAGTGCCGGTGGCTCGCCGCGAGGGCGTCCAGGACCGGCAGGACGTCCGGGAAGAGGGTCCAGGCGTTCTCGTAGTGGCCCAGGTAGCGCCCGAACCAGTCGTCGGCCTCGGCGTCGGTCAGCTCCTGGCCCGTGAACACCCGGACGCGGTCCCGGCGTTGGCCCTCGAAGGTGGTCTCGCCGGCGGAGAAGCGGGCCCATTGGAGGTCGGTGACCTCGCGCCAGCGGGCGATCGCCTGCCGGACGTCGTCGTAGTCGCTGAACAGGCCCTCGGTGACGAGGTGGTCACGCATGCCGAGGCGGTCGGCACTCGTGTAGTCGAAGAGGGTGTCGTCCACGTCCCAGACCACGGCGCGAATGTCCATGATCCGACGGTACCGGGAACGGGCCGGGGCGGCACCCCGGTTGGGTGCCGCCCCGGTGAACGGCCGTGTTACGCCGCGAGTTTGGCGAGGGCGGCGTCGATGCGGGCCAACGACGCCTCCTTGCCGAGGACTTCGAGGGACTCGAAGAGGGGGAGGCCGACCGTGCGGCCGGTGATCGCGACGCGGACCGGGGCCTGCGCCTTGCCGAGCTTGAGGCCGTGGGCCTCGCCGGCCGCGAGGACGGCCTCCTTGAGGGACTCGGGGGACGTCCAGTCGGCGGCGTCCAGCTTCTCGCGGGCCGTCGTGAGGAGGGCGTCGCTGCCGTCCTTCATCGCCTTCGTCCAGGACGCCTCGTCCGCCACCGGCTCCTTGAGGAACAGGAAGTCGACGTTGTCCGTGATCTCCGAGAGAACGCGCAGCCGGGTCTGGGCGTGCGGGGCGATCGCCTGCCACTTCGCGTCGTCGAAGTCCTCGGGGGCCCAGGGGGCGAAGGGGGCCGCGAGCCAGGGGGCGCAGCGCTCGGTGAAGTCCTTGACGTCCAGCAGGCGGATGTGGTCGCCGTTGATCGCCTCGCACTTCTTCAGGTCGAAGCGGGCCGGGTTGGGGTTGACGTCCTTGATGTCGAACGCCGCGATCAGCTCGTCCGTCGTGAAGATGTCCTGGTCGGCGGAGAGCGACCAGCCCAGCAGGGAGAGGTAGTTGAGCAGGCCCTCGGGGAGGAAGCCCTTCTCGCGGTACAGGTTGAGGGACGCCTGCGGGTCGCGCTTGCTCAGCTTCTTGTTGCCCTCGCCCATGACGTACGGGAGGTGGCCGAACTCCGGGGTGGTCTTCGCGACGCCGAGTTCGATCAGCGCCTTGTACAGGGCGATCTGGCGCGGGGTGGAGGAGAGGAGGTCCTCGCCGCGCAGGACGTGCGTGATCTCCATCAGGGCGTCGTCGACCGGGTTGACGAGCGTGTAGAGGGGGGCGCCGTTGGCGCGGACGATGCCGTAGTCCGGGACGTTCTCCGGGGTGAAGGTCAGTTCGCCGCGGACCAGGTCGGTGAACGTGATCGTCTCGTCCGGCATCCGGAAGCGGACGATCGGCTTGCGGCCCTCCGCCTCGTAGGCGGCCTTCTGCTCGGCGCTCAGGTCGCGGCAGTGGCCGTCGTAGCCGGAGGGCTTGCCGGCGGCGCGGGCGGCGTCCCTGCGGGCGTCCAGCTCCTCCGTCGAGCAGTAGCAGTGGTAGGCGTGGCCGGCGTCCTGGAGCTTCTGGGCGACGTCCTTGTAGAGGTCCATCCGCTGGGACTGGCGGTACGGGGCGTGCGGGCCGCCGATCTCCGGGCCCTCGTCCCAGTCGAAGCCGAGCCAGCGCATCGCGTCCAGGAGCTGGTTGTACGAGTCCTCGCTGTCGCGGGCCGCGTCGGTGTCCTCGATACGGAAGACGAGGGTGCCCTGGTGGTGGCGGGCGAAGGCCCAGTTGAACAGGGCGGTGCGGACCAGGCCGACATGGGGGTTGCCGGTCGGGGAGGGGCAGAAACGTACACGGACGGATGCGCTAGTCACGCTTGACAACCTTGTTGGTGAGAGTGCCGATACCTTCGATGGTGACGGCGACCTCGTCGCCGATCTCCAGGGGGCCGACCCCGGCGGGGGTGCCCGTGAGGATGACGTCGCCGGGGAGGAGTGTCATGGCCTCGGTGATGTTGACGATCAGGTCCTCGATGGGGGTGATCATCTCGCTGGTGCGGCCGAGCTGGCGCTGCTGGCCATTGACCGTGAGCTGGACGGTGAGGTCGCTCGGGTCGAGGTCCGTCTCGATCCAGGGGCCGAGGGGGCAGGAGGTGTCGAAGCCCTTGGCCCTGGCCCACTGCTTCTCGCGCTTCTGGACGTCCCTCGCGGTGACGTCGTTCGCGCAGGTGTAGCCAAGGATGACGTCCTTGACGCGGTCGCGGGGGACCTCTCGGCACATTCTGCCGATGACGACCGCGAGTTCGGCCTCGTGGTGGAGCTCGGTGGAGAACGTGGGGTACTGGATGTTGTCGCCCGGGCCGATCACCGAGGTGGAGGGCTTGAAGAAGGCGAAGGGGGTGTCCGGGACCTCGTTGCCCAGCTCCTTCGCGTGTTCGGCGTAGTTCCTGCCGAAGGCGATGACCTTGTTGGGGAGGACGGGGGGCAGGAGGCGGACTTTGCTCAGTGGAACCTTGGTTCCGGAGAGTTCGAACTCCGCGAAGGGGATGCCCTTGATGATGTCCAGGACGAGTTCGTCGTCCCTGTCTCCCTCCACCGCACCGAACGCGACGTTGCCGTCGATGGAAAACCTGGCAATACGCACGGGTTTCTCGCGCCCCTCACCTGAACCGACCGATCCTGACGCCCCAGGCTAACGCGCCACCTCTTGACCTTCCTCGCGGATTGTGGGTGGGGGGTGCGGCCGGCGGCTGGGGGGCGGCCGGAGTGTGGGTGCGGGTGGGTGGGGGTGGTGCGGGTGGCCGTAGCTGGGGGGCGGGGCTCGGCCGGTGCTCGGTCGGTGGTGCGATCGCGGTCCGGTCTGCGGAGTCGTCGAGGTGGAGCCTCCGGGCCGATGGGCGAGGCGTCGCCAGGGTGTGGGGGGCTTTGGTCGGTGGGGGTGGGGCTTCGTGGGCGTGGCGCTGGTCCGTGTCGAGTGCCGGTGGCCGTGGTCGTGGTGGGGTGTCGGAGCGGCGAGAGGGCGCCTCCTGAATCAGGAGGCGCCCTCTTGGGGTGAGTGTGGGGGGGGTGTTGTGCGTATCAGTCCAGGACCGGGATCTCGGGGGCCACGTCGAGGATCGTGCGGCGGGGGTTGGCCGTTTGGGTGGGGAGGGTGGCCGGGTAGGTCTGGGGCGCGGGGGTCAGGGGTTCGGCGTCCTTCAGGTGGGCCAGGGTGGTGCGCTGCGGGTTGGCGGTCTTGCGGGACATGGGCGGGGCTCCACTGGCTCGTGTCGGATATGCCGAATCTGTAAAGCGTCAGGCTAAACATGGCATTCCCGGGGAAGTCACGGAGGGCCACCGGAGGGGGTGTGAGTTTGCTCACGGAACGGTCGCCAAACCGGTCAATTCAGGCCCGCAAGTGAACGTAATGAAACGGACATTGACCAACTGAAGCGCTCATTCCGCTCCTGATCATGGCGACTAGGACACCTTGATCACTCGCCTACTTCGCCACACTTTGCCCACTTCCGGGCGGATCGATTTCCACAACCGGTGACATCCCGTACGCGAACTGTCACGGATGTCACAGCCCGGCCACCAAACCTTGTTGGAGATCCGGCACTGTGCTGGAATCTCCCGGACCGCCGCGGGATCGAGCCGGCGCGCAGGGGGCGCACAGAAGCGCCCAGTGGCGGTGAGACAGGGGGAGCCAGCGCCGGGTCACTCAACGACCACCCGGGGGGCGCAGTCAGGGCGCCTCTCAAGACGCCGACACCGCCTGTCCGTTCGTTCGGACGGGCGCCTGGTCCAGAGGTTGCGACGCTAGTGCAGGGACGATTCAAGAGGGACGGCAGTGCCCCGGCAGGGCCGGAGCCGCGAGGCGGGACTGGCCCAGGCACAGTCAGCTCCTCGCCGCAGCACGCCCAGAACCCGGGTCCCGCCCAGGCAGGCGACGGCAAGAGCCGCCCCGGCGCGCCCACCACCCCGGTGACCCCCACCGTCATTCCCCCGATACCCCCGGCCAAGCCCGGCAAGGGCGACACCGGCAACCGCGTCGCGCTGCGCAACTGGCGTATCTCCACACGCCTGGTGGCGCTGCTGACCCTCCCCGTGGTCGCGGCCACCACGCTCGGCGCGCTGCGTATCAACCAGTCCATGGAGGACATCCAGCAGCTCGACAACATGCGGCTGCTGACCGACATGACGAAGCAGGCGACCGAGCTCTCGATCGCCCTCCAGAACGAGCGCGACCGCTCCGCCGGCCCCCTCGCGCACGGCGGCAACGCCGGCGACGTCACCGTCAAGGGCCTGCGCACGACGACGGACCGTTCGCTGAACGCCTTCGTCGACGCCTCCGAGGAGATCGACGCAACCAGCAAGAACGGCAACCTCCAGGGCGTCCGCGACAACCTGGTCGGTCTCGTCGGCGACCTCGGCAACCTGGCGAAGCTGCGCTCCACGGCGTACGCCGCCAAGGACAACTCGATGCAGACCGTCGAGGGCTACCACCGGCTGATCACCCGCCTCGTCGACCTCTCCCAGGACATGGCCGAGGCCACCTCCAACCCGGAGATGATCCAGCGCACCCGCGCCCTGGCGGCGTTCTCCTCCGCCAAGGAGTACTCGTCGATGCAGCGCGCCGTGCTGACGGCCGCGCTCCCGGCGAACAGCACCACGTTCGGCACGCTCAGCCCCAACGACCGCAACTACGGTGAGACGGCCGTCGAGGGCGAGGACTCCGAACTCGCGATCTTCCGCTCGATCTACGGCAGCGAGGGCGCCGAGGAGCTCCTCAAGCCGATCGAGTCGGGCAACGCCACCATCGAGGACGCCGACCAGTACGCGAACCGCGCCTTCGCCTCCGACTCCGGTCTGGAGTCCCAGGACAAGCGGTCGTACCAGGACTGGCTGGACGCCTCGGGCACCAAGCTCCAGCAGATGCGCAACATCGAGTCCCAGCTCCTCGAGGACATGGAGCAGAAGGCCCGCGAGCTGCGCAACGAGACCGAGCGCGACGCGATCATCTCGGGTCTGCTGATCCTGCTGGTGCTCGGCGTCTCGCTGGTCGGCGCGTTCGTCGTCGCCCGGTCGATGATCCGCTCGCTGCGCCGCCTCCAGGAGACGGCCACGAAGGTCGCCCAGGAACGGCTGCCCGAGCTGGTCAAGCAGCTCTCCGAGTCGGACCCGCAGGACGTCGACACGTCCGTCGAGTCGGTCGGTGTGCACTCCCGGGACGAGATCGGCCAGGTGGCCGCGGCCTTCGACGACGTGCACCGCGAGGCCGTCCGCCTCGCCGCCGAGCAGGCGCTGCTGCGAGGCAACGTCAACGCGATGTTCACCAACCTCTCGCGCCGCTCCCAGGGCCTCATCCAGCGTCAGCTCTCGCTCATCTCCGAACTGGAGTCCCGCGAGGCCGACCCGGACCAGCTGTCCTCGCTGTTCAAGCTGGACCACCTCGCGACCCGTATGCGCCGGAACGGCGAAAACCTCCTGGTCCTCGCCGGTGAGGAGCCCGGCCGGCGCTGGACGCGGCCCGTCCCGCTGGTCGACGTGCTGCGTGCCGCCGCGTCCGAGGTGGAGCAGTACGAGCGCATCGAGCTGGCGTCCGTACCGACGACCGAGGTCGCCGGCCGGGTCGTCAACGACCTCGTGCACCTCCTCGCCGAGCTGCTGGAGAACGCCACGTCGTTCTCCTCCCCGCAGACCAAGGTCAAGGTCACCGGTCACGCGCTGCCCGACGGCCGCGTCCTGATCGAGATCCACGACACCGGTATCGGCCTCTCCCCCGAGGACCTCGCCGCGATCAACGAGCGGCTGGCCTCGCCGCCGACCGTGGACGTGTCGGTGTCCCGGCGCATGGGCCTCTTCGTGGTCGGCCGGCTCTCCCAGCGGCACGGCATCCGCATCCAGCTGCGGCCCTCCGACTCGGGTGGTACGACCGCGCTGGTCATGCTGCCGGTCGACGTCGCGCAGGGCGGCAAGAAGCCGCAGCCGAAGCCCGGTCAGGGCGGCGCCCCGGCCGGTGGCCCGGCTGCCGCGCAGGCCGCCGCGGGTGCGGCTGCCGCGCGCCGGCAGGGCGGGCCGGGTGCTCCCGGCGCGTTCGGCGGCGGTCCGGTCGGCGCGGGTGCGCCGGGCGGCAAGGGCGGCTTCGGTGCCGGGCCCAGTGGTCCGGGCGGTGGCGCCGGCGGTGCGTTCGGCGGGGGCGGCGCGTTCGGCGCGGGTCCCGGCGCGGGCGCAGCGCCCGGTGGCGGTGCGCTCGGCGGCGGTCCCCGGACCGCGCTGCCCGCCCGGGACGGCGGCGCTCCGCCGCGCGGTCCGCAGCAGGGCGGGCGCCCCTCGGCGCCGGCCCCGGCGGGCACCGGTTCCTTCAACGGGCTCCAGTCCGCTCCCCCGCAGGGTCAGGGCCAGGACATGTTCGGCGGCGGTTCGCGTCCGCCGCGCGGCAAGGACGCCAAGGGCGAGCAGGGGCGTGGCCGGCAGCCGCAGCTCCCGCCGCGCGGTGGTGCCCGGGCCGAGCTGCCGGGCGGCAACCCCCAGCCCCGGACGCCGAGTTGGGGCGACGACAACGCCCGTACCCCGGCACTGGACGCACCGCGCGGGCACGACGAGCCGGATGTGGCGCGCACCTCGCAGCTGCCGCGGATCGAGGGCCCGGGGTCGACCTCCCCGACCTCTGAGATACCCCGGATCGACGACGGCTTCGGGCGGCCCGGCGCGCAGAACACCGGGCAGTTCCCGGCGATCGGCGCCCCGCAGGCCAACGGCAACCGCCGTGGGGCGCAGGACGACTTCCAGGCGACCAGCCAGTTCCCCGCGATCGACGCCGGGGGCCAGTTCGGCCGTACCGAGCAGGGTCCCGGGAACGCCGACAACAGCGGGCAGTTCCAGCGGCCGGACGTGTTCGGGACCTCTCAGCAGCAGAACCCGCCGCGCCGCGCGCCGCAGGGGTACGACACGACGGGGCAGTTCCCGGCGCAGCCGCAGGGGTACGACGGTTCGGCGACCGGTCAGCACGCGCTGCCCGGGGCCCGTACGAACGGGTACGCCGCGCCGCCGCAGCGGCCCGTCGCCCGCCCCGAGCCGGAGGCGCTGCCGCCGGCCGGTCCCGGGGACGGCCGTACGCCGCTGTACGACACGCTGGAGACGAACTGGTTCCACCAGCAGGGTGGCCAGGCGCAGGGCGGGCCGGTCTCCGGTACGCCCGTGCCGGGTGCGCCGCTGTCCGGTGCGCCGGTCTCGGGTGTGCCGCAGCAGCCGCAGGGCCCGGCGTCCGTGCCGGCTCCGGCGGCCTCGTCCGCTCCCGCGGCTCCGCAGCGGCCGGCCGCCGCTCCGGCGTCATCCTCCTGGCGGACCACTCCCAACGACGACCTGGTCCGGCAGGCCGAGCGGGTGCGTCAGCCCGCGTCGGGCGGGATCACGACTTCCGGCCTGCCGCGCCGGGTGCCCCGGGCGAACCTCGTCCCGGGCACAGCACAGCAGCAACAGCACCAAGCGGGTCCGCAGGTCTCGCGCGCGCCCGACGACGTGCGTGGACGGCTGACCAACCTCCGTCGGGGCATCGCTCAGGGCCGTCAGGCCGGGAGCGGTCAGACAGACAGCTTCCCGAGCCCCACTCACCAGCAGGAGCGTTAGTTGAGTCAGATGAGCCAGGCGGCACAGAACCTGAACTGGTTGATCACCAACTTCGTGGACAACACGCCGGGCGTCTCGCACACGGTGGTGGTCTCCGCGGACGGTCTCCTGCTGGCGATGTCCGAGGGCTTCCCGCGGGACCGCGCCGACCAGTTGGCGGCGGTCGCCTCCGGGCTGACCTCGCTGACGGCGGGCGCCTCCCGGATCTTCGAGGGCGGCAGCGTCGCGCAGACCGTGGTGGAGATGGAGCGCGGGTTCCTCTTCCTCATGTCCGTCTCCGACGGCTCCTCGCTCGCCGTCCTCGCCCACCCGGAGTGCGACATCGGCCTCGTCGGCTACGAGATGGCGCTGCTCGTCGATCGCGCGGGCGCGGTGCTCACGCCGGATCTGCGGGCCGAACTGCAAGGCAGTCTGCTCCACTAGACCGCCCCGGCACCACCCACCTCACCAAATCACCGTCCGGTCGGCACAAACTCCCCACCCGGCCACCAGGGACGGCACGAGACCAAGACTTGCCGACTTGCCTGTCCCGCCCGGAGGACTCATGACCCCGCCCACCGCCCATCATGATCCGTACGCGGACCCGTACCTGGACGAGGGCGACCAGCCGCTGGTGCGTCCCTACGCCATGACCGGTGGCCGGACCCGGCCGCGCTATCAGCTCGCCATCGAGGCACTGATCAGTACGACGGCCGACCCGGCGGCGCTCATGGGGCTGCTCCCCGAGCACCAGCGGATCTGCCATCTGTGCCGCGAGGTCAAGTCGGTGGCCGAGGTGTCGGCGTTGCTGACCATGCCGCTGGGGGTGGCCCGGATTCTGGTCGCGGACCTCGCCGAGGCCGGTCTGGTGGCGATCCACCAGCCGGGCGGCGACGAGAACAACGGTGGCGCTCCGGACGTGACGCTGCTCGAAAGGGTGCTCAGTGGACTTCGCAAGCTCTGACGGGGGTCGGGCCACCACCTCCGCGAAGATCGTGGTGGCGGGCGGCTTCGGCGTGGGCAAGACCACGTTCGTGGGCGCCGTCTCCGAGATCAACCCGCTGCGTACCGAGGCCGTGATGACGTCCGCGTCGGCGGGGATCGACGATCTGACGCACACCGGGGACAAGACGACGACGACCGTCGCGATGGACTTCGGTCGTATCACGCTGGACCAGGACCTGATCCTGTACCTGTTCGGTACGCCGGGCCAGGACCGGTTCTGGTTCATGTGGGACGACCTGGTGCGCGGGGCGATCGGCGCGATCGTCCTCGTGGACACCCGGCGGCTCGCGGACTGTTTCCCGGCGGTGGACTACTTCGAGAACAGCGGGCTGCCGTTCGTCATCGCGCTCAACGGCTTCGACGGGAGCCAGCCGTACTCGCCGGACGAGGTGCGCGAGGCGCTTCAGATCGGGCCGGACACCCCGATCATCACGACCGACGCCCGGCACCGCGCGGACGCGAAGTCGGCGCTCATCACGCTGGTCGAGCACGCGTTGATGGCCCGCCTGAGGTGATGATCAAGTAGACGCTGCCGTAGGGCAGTTGCCGTAGACTCATTCGGAGCCGACTGTGGCCTTTGACACGGTCGGCTTCGGTGTTCATAACGTTTCGGCAGAGGAATCGGGTGGTACCGCCACGCGTCGCGGTCGTGCGGTACCGCTGCGCGCATGGTGGCCCCGTCTTTTGGCGGGGCTCGCTCTGTATGACCGTTTTATGAGCGCCTTACATCACACGTAATCGGCTCTTCTCACTGTTTGGAAGAGCACTGTTCGCCATGCTGGAATGCCTGAACTGCCCAATAGTCAATGACGTAACTAGCTACGAACGCAGTCGATGGCTGACTGGGCGTTGAGAGACACTGCCGCCGAGAGGTTGTTGGTCGAGTGAGGCGAAGCAAGAAAAGTCCCGAGCCTGAGGCCCGGGGCAACTTCACCCCGCCGCCGCGCGGAGCGGCGACCGCCCCCGTCCCCGGATCGGAGCCGCAGGCCGCGCCGCCGAAGAGCGGCGGCCGGCTCTCCCCCCGCAACTGGCGGGTGCCGACCAGGCTGAACGCGATCCTGCTCATACCCGTGGTGGTCGGCCTCGTGATGGGCGGCTTCCAGGTGAAGAGCTCGATCGACACCTGGCAGGAGGCCCAGGACGCGGAGAACACCGCGAAGCTGGTGCGCGCCGCGCTCACCTACAGCAACGCCCTCCTCGTCGAGCGCGACGTCACCGCCGCGCCGCTGCTCCAGGGCAAGGGCGAGAACGACCCGACCGTGGTCGCCGCCCGCAAGGCCACCGACAAGGCGTCCGACGCGTTCGACACCGCCGCGCAGGGCATGCCGAACCGGGCCAACCTGGTCCGCCGGCTGGAGGGCTTCCGCAAGGTCGAGCCCCAGCTCCAGACGATCCGCGCCGCCGCCTACACCTCCAAGCTGACCGGCGTGAAGACGGAGGAAGGGTACGTCGAGGTCGAGCACAAGCTCCTGGAGTTCTCCAACGAACTCGGGCTCGGCACCGGCAACATCACCTCCTACGGCCGCACGGTCTACGCGCTCGCACTCGGCCAGGGCGCCCTCTCCCTCCAGCGCTCGATCGGCATGCACCTGCTGATCAAGCCGGGCACCAGCCAGACGAGCCTCTCCCAGCAGCGGGTCGCCCTCACCTCGTACGCCTACCTGGAGAACATCGCGACCCAGGAGTACCAGAGCGGTGGCACCGCCGAGGACATCGCGAAGCTGACCGCCGCGCAGAAGCAGATCCAGGCCGACGCCGCGAACATGATCAGCGAGCAGAAGGCGAAGAACCCGGACTACGTCGCCCCGCCGACGGACCCGGTGCAGTTCCTCACCGCGATCGCCTCGATCCAGTCGACGGACGCCAGTGAGCGCGCCGCCCTCGCCGAGCAGGGGGTGACCGCCGAGAACTGGTGGGCCATGACGACCCTCAAGTTCGACGCGTACCGCAAGATCGAGTCGGGGCTGTCGGACACCGCGGTGAACGAGGCGTCGGACATCGCGTCGAGCGCCCAGCGTGACGCGTACATCACGGGTGCGGCGGTCGTCGTCGCGCTGCTGCTGGCGTTCATCCTGGCCTCCGCGGTCGCCCGGCAGATGTCCCGCTCGATGCGCCAGCTGCGCAACGCGGCCTTCGGGATCGCCGAGCAGCGGCTGCCGATGCTGGTCGACCAGCTCTCGCGGACCGACCCGGGCCGGGTGGACACGCGGGTCGCGCCGATCCCGATCAACACGACGGACGAGATCGGCGAGGTCGCCCGCGCCTTCGACCAGGTGCACCGCGAGGCCGTCCGGCTCGCCGCCGAGCAGGCGCTGCTGCGGGGCAACATCAACGCGATCTTCACGAACCTCTCGCGCCGCAACCAGTCGCTGATCGAGGGCCAGCTGACCCTGATCACCGACCTGGAGAACAACGAGGCCGACCCGGACCAGCTGGAGAACCTCTTCCGCCTGGACCACCTCGCGACCCGTATGCGCCGCAACGGCGAGAACCTCCTGGTCCTCGCCGGCGAGGAGCCGGGCCGCCGCTGGGACCAGCCGGTCCCGCTGGTCGACGTCCTGCGCGCCGCCTCCTCCGAGGTGGAGCAGTACGAGCGCATCGAGCTGTCGGGCGTCCCGGAGGCCGAGATCCACGGCCGTGCCGTGACCGACCTCGTGCACCTGCTGGCCGAGCTGCTGGAGAACGCCACCACGTTCTCCTCCCCGCAGACCAAGGTCCGTGTCACCGCGACCCGGCTGCCCGACGGCCGCGTGATGATCGAGATCCACGACAAGGGCATCGGCCTCACCGCCGAGGACTTCGCGGACATCAACCACAAGCTGGCCAACCCGCCGACCGTGGACGCCGCGATCTCGCAGCGCATGGGCCTGTTCGTGGTCGGCCGGCTGTCCGACCGGCACGGCATCCGCGTCCAGCTCCGTCCCTCGGGCGAGCAGGCGGGGACGACGTCGCTGGTCATGCTGCCGGACGCGATCACGCACGGTGGCGGTGGCGAACACCAGCCGGAGCAGGACCAGTTCACGGTCTCGCAGATCATGCCGGAGCAGCCGTTCGGCAAGCCCGGCGGCGAGAGCTTCGGCCAGCAGCAGCCGATGCGGACGGCGGCGGAGCTCGGCTTCGACGACACCCGCTACGAGGTGCCGGACGACATCCGCGATCTGGACCCGGTGGGCCGTTCGCTGATGCGCGAGGAGCGCAAGGCGGCGCTGGAGGCGCCGCTGCCGCACCCGGACGCGTCGTTCAACGGGCAGGGCCCGCAGACGACGCAGGAGACGCCGCTGTACGGCGATTCCTTCACGGATTCCCCGCAAGTCACCCAGCAGACTCCTCAACTGCCCTACGAATCCCCGCAGAACGGCTTCGACGGGGCCGCCACGGGCTTCGTGGACCAGTCCCAGGCTCCCCAGTCCCCCTACGGGGCGCAGGCGCCCTACGAGGGCGCACAGCAGGCGTCGTACGACGAGCAGTACTTCACTCCGCTCAACGGCGGGGGCTACCCGGAGCCGGTGGCCGAGGAGCGGGCGCCCGCGTCCCCGAACGGGTACCCGGGCTTCGAGGAGCCGTCCTACCAGGACGACTGGCCGCAGCAGGGCGACTACCGCAACGGCTACCAGGACCAGTACGCTCCCGAAGCGGAATCCACGCAGGTCGCTGACGCGGCCGAGGCGGACCGCGTAGGCTTCGACCGTCCGGGACCGGCCCCCTCCGCCGCACACTCGCTGACCGACGCCGGGCTTCCGCGCCGCGGCGGCGGCGGAGTGAACGGCACCGCGCCCGCTGCGCAGCCCGCGCAGCAGCAGGAGACGCCGGCCCCGGCAGCGGCGTCCGACAACGGCGGTGACGGTTCCTGGCGTTCGACGAACGACGAACGCTGGCAGCAGGCTTCGCAGTTGCGCAAGCCCAAGGCGGGCGGGGTCACCTCCTCCGGCCTGCCGCGGCGGGTGCCCAAGGCCAACCTGGTCGAGGGCGCCGCGGAAACCACCCCCCAGGGAGGTCCACAGATCTCCCGCGCCCCGGAGGACGTCCGAGGCAGGCTGAGCAACCTGCGTCGGGGTGTCCAGCGCGGGCGCAGTGCAGGCAGTGAAACGAACGGCCAGGGCTTCAGCCCTGACAGCACCTACAACCAGGAGCGTTAGTGTGAGCCCGATGAGCCAGGCGGCGCAGAACCTGAACTGGTTGATCACCAATTTCGTGGACAACACCCCGGGGGTGTCCCACACGGTGGTGGTCTCCGCCGACGGACTCCTTCTGGCGATGTCCGAAGGCTTCCCCCGCGACCGCGCCGACCAGCTCGCGGCCGTCGCCTCCGGTCTGACGTCCCTGACGGCGGGCGCCTCCCGGATCTTCGAGGGGGGAGCCGTGAACCAGACGGTCGTGGAGATGGAGAGGGGATTCCTCTTCATCATGTCCGTATCCGACGGTTCCTCGCTCGCCGTTCTCGCCCACCCTGAGGCGGACATCGGCCTCATCGGGTACGAAATGGCCCTTCTGGTGGACCGTGCCGGTTCGGTCCTGACGCCCGACCTTCGCGCGGAGCTCCAGGGGAGCCTGCTCAACTAGCAGACGGACGGTGCGTATTGACGTCCCGAGGCCGTAGGGTTTCGGGACGCGGCTTCACACACGGTGCTGGAGCCCGGCACAGTCGGAGGAGGAGAGAAAGTGGCAACACCCCCAGGCGGTTCCCATCCGGGCGATTGGTCGTACGGCCCCGGCCACGGCGACAACGCCCAGAACCCGAACCGCTACAACTTCCCCTCCGCGCCCAGCCAGCCACGGCAGCCGTACGCCCCGCAGGGTCCCGGCCCCTCTCCGTACGACCAGCCGGCCGCGCCGCGCATCCAGCCGGTGCAGCCGCCGCAGCGCCGCAACCCCGAGCCGTCGCCCGCCGGCTCCTCGAACAACCCCCTGGTGCGTCCGTACGCCATGACCGGCGGCCGGACGCGCCCGCGCTACCAGCTCGCCATCGAGGCGCTGGTGCACACCACCGCACAGCCGCACCAGATGCAGGGGCAGTTGCCCGAGCATCAGCGGATCTGCAACCTGTGCCGCGAGATCAAGTCGGTGGCGGAGATCTCCGCCCTGCTGACCATCCCTCTCGGCGTGGCCAGGATTCTCGTCGCCGACTTGGCGGAGGCGGGCCTGGTCGCCATCCATCAGCCCGGCGGCGACGAGAACGCCGGAGGCCAGCCAGACGTGACACTGCTCGAAAGGGTGCTCAGTGGACTTCGCAAGCTCTAGCGGCGGTCCTTCCCGCTCCACCACCTCCGCGAAAATCGTGGTGGCGGGCGGCTTCGGCGTGGGCAAGACCACGTTCGTTGGTGCTGTCTCGGAGATCAATCCGCTGCGTACCGAGGCCGTCATGACGTCCGCTTCCGCGGGCATCGACGACCTCACCCACACGGGGGACAAGACGACGACGACCGTCGCCATGGACTTCGGTCGTATCACGCTGGACCAGGACCTCATCCTGTACCTCTTCGGTACGCCGGGCCAGGACCGCTTCTGGTTCATGTGGGACGACCTCGTCCGGGGGGCGATCGGCGCGATCGTCCTCGTGGACACCCGCCGCCTCGCCGACTGCTTCCCGGCCGTCGACTACTTCGAGAACAGCGGGCTGCCGTTCGTCATCGCCCTCAACGGCTTCGACGGCAACCAGCCGTACTCCCCCGACGAGGTCCGCGAGGCCCTCCAGATCGGCCCGGACACCCCGATCATCACGACCGACGCCCGGCACCGCGCCGACGCGAAGTCGGCACTGATCACGCTCGTCGAACACGCGCTGATGGCCCGCCTGCGGTAGGCGGTCGTCGGTTCTCAAAGGGGCTCGTTCCGTTCCGCCGGAAAGGGCCCCTTCGTCGTACCCCCCTGTCACACTCGGTCCGGGGGGGTACGGGGATGAGTGTCGAAGTGGCCGCGGTGCGGCTCGGGCAGACGGTCGCGACGAGTGCCGTACGGCTGTGGCTCGGCGGTCGCCGGTCGGAGCAGGAACGCCGGGCCGGGATGGGGGAGTTGATCCGGCTCCGGGTGCCCGGGCTGCGGGCCCGGCGGAGTGTGGAGCGGCAGTTCGAGGAGATCGCGGACGCGGTGGCGGCGCGCGTGGAGCCGCTGCTGGCCCACGAGTTCGCGGGGCTCGCGGAGAACGAACGGCTGGCCGCGGTGGCGGCGGTGACAGACACCTTCACCCGCGCCGACCTCTCCGACGCGTCGGTGTTCGAGTCGGACGCGGACCCGGTGGAGCTGGAGCGGCGGATTCGCCGGGAGACCCCGCGGCCGGCGGGGCTCGGTGAGGCCGCCGAGCGGTACTACGACACGGTGTTCGCGGAGTGCTGCGACTGCTACGTACGCATCCTGCGGCGATTGCCGGTCTTCACGGAGCGCGCGGTGGGTGAACTCCTCTCCCGCACCACGTCGTTGGGGACGGAGCTGGCCCGGGTGCTGGAGCGGCTGCCGGCCCGGTCGCTGTACGCGCCGGACGGGTCGGACGAGGACGGCGGGTTCCTGCGGGAGTACCTGGAGCTGGTGAGCCGCTCGCTGGACGAGGTCGAGTTGTTCCAGGTCACCTCGGAGCAGCCGCCGCGTACGAAGCTGTCGGTGGCGTACGTCAGTCTGCGGGCCTCCGGGGACGAGGGTGTCCGGCGCCGTCCGCTGCCTCGCTACGGGCTTCGGGACTGGCAGGAGTCCGAGGGGACCGGCATGCGGGTGGAGGCCGCGCTCGCCGGTTCCTCCCGGGTGCTGCTGCGCGGCGAGGCGGGGTCCGGGAAGACGACCCTGATGCAGTGGCTGGCGGTCATGGCGGCGCGGGGAGGTTTCGCCGGTTCCCTCGACGGCTGGAACGGCCTGATCCCCGTCCTGGTGAAGCTGCGCCGTTACGCGGGCCGGCCGCTGCCCGCCCCCGAGGCGCTCCTGGACGGCGTCGCCGGTCCGCTCACCGGGCACATGCCGCGCGGCTGGGTGGACCGTGCGCTGCGGGACGGGCGGGTGCTGTTGCTCGTCGACGGGGTGGACGAACTCCTCGCCGACGAACGCCGGGGTGTGCGGGAGTGGTTGCGGGGGCTGCTGCTCGCCTACCCCGGTGTGCGGACCATCGTCACGTCGCGGCCGTCCGCCGCCCGCACGGACTGGCTGCGGGCGGAGGGGTTCGGCTCGTTCCAGCTGGACCGGATGGCGCCGGCCGACCTCACCGCGTTCGTACGGCAGTGGCATCGGGCCGTGCGGGAGCAGGGGGACGGGTTGCCGTGTCCGGTGGAGGAACTGCCGTCGTACGAGCGGGCGTTGCTGACAAGTCTGCGGGACCGGCCGCATCTGCGGTCCCTCGCCGCGAACCCGCTGCTCGCCGCGCTGATCTGCGCGCTGCATCTGGTGAAGGGGGACCGACTCCCCCGCAACCGGATGGAGTTGTACGCCATCGCGCTGGAGACACTGGTCCAGCGGCGGGACGCGGACCGGCGGGTGCCGAGCGCGCTGGCCTCGCCGCTCGGGCTGCCGGACAAGCTGTGCGTGCTGCGGAATCTCGCCTGGCGGCTGTCCGACAACAACCGTACGGAGATCGGGGTGGAGCAGGCCGTTCGGTACGTCTCCGCCCGGCTCTCCTCGATGCGGCATCTGGACGGGGAGCCGGGCGCCGCCGTCCTGGACCATCTGGTCGCCCGGTCCGGTGTGCTGCGGTCCCCCGTCGAGGGTCGCGTCGACTTCCTCCACCGCACCTTTCAGGAGTACCTCGCGGCTCAGGACGCGGCCGACGAGGACAACATGGGCAACCTCGTCGGGCGTGCGCATCTCGATCTGTGGCGGGAGACGATCGTGATGGCGGCCGGGCACGGGAACCTGGCTCAGCGGCGGGAGTTGATCGCCGGCATCCTCGACCGCGCGGACCGGGAACCCCGGCACCGACGGCGGTTACGGCTCCTCGCCGCGTCCTGTCTGGAGACGATGAGCAGGGTGCCGGACGAGGTCTCGGGGAGGCTGGATGCGGCGGTGCAGGCCCTGTTGCCGCCTCGGCGGGAGTCGGAGGCGGTGTCGTTGGCGGGGGTGGGTCCCGCGTTGGTGGCTCATCTGCCGGAGACGCTGGAGGGGTTGACGCCGAAGGCCGCTCGGCAGACGGTTCGGGCTGCGGCGTTGGTGGGGGGTGCGGGGGCGTTGGGGCGGTTGGCGGGGTATGCGGATGGCGGGGTTCATGAGGAACTGGTCGATGCGTGGGAGTACTTCGATGCCGGGGAGTATGCGGACAGGGTGCTGGCGAGGCTCCCCTTGGACACGACCTGGCTGAGGGTTCGGCATCCGGCGCAGTGGTCGGCGCTGACACGGCTCCGGCAGGCACGTCGTGTCGACATCAGTTACCCGTTCACGAGCGGGTTGCGGGCCACTGAGGAACTCGGTGAGCTGGAGACGCTCTGGATGCCGCATCTGGTCGGGGAGAACGACTTCTCCCCGCTGCGGAATCGCACGTCTCTACAGAACCTCGTGCTGTGCTGCGACGACGCCCTCCCGCTGGTGGACACACGGCCTCTGGACGGCTTGACGGGCCTGACCAACCTCCAGTTGGAGGCGTGGGGCTCGCTTCCCGCTCTGGAGGAGATCACGCTGCCGGAAGGGCTGACGGGGCTGGGGCTGGGCATGTTCGCCCCTGGCACCGACCTCGGTCCGCTGGTCGCGCGAGGCCGCTGGCATTGGCTGGTGCTCCAGGGCACGGGTGCTCCCCGCGGACTGGACGACCTGGAGTCCCTGTCCGAACTGAACGGCCTCGAACTGCATCACTTCGACCTCGGCCAGTGGCTGCCCGCTCTCGCCTCTGTCCCCTGGCTCCACAACCTCGGCCTCTACAACTGCCGTCTGCCCGCCGATCTGTCTCCCCTGGGGTCGCTGCGCGACCTGCGGAAACTGGACCTGACTCACAGCCGAACGCTCGACGGCTCAGTCCCCGCCCTGGCTCCCCTGGCCCGAACTCCTGGTCAGCCTCGGCTGGTTGTCGAGGTCGACCGAGGCGCACCCCGCCCCACCGACATCCCCGGCGTCCAGGTCAGATACCGCTGACGGCCCCGCCCTCCCGAACAGGAGGACAGGGCCGTCGAAGCTCAGCTCAGCGCCAACTGTGCGGCGCCCGGAAGCCGTTCTCGCGTTCCAGGCGGCGCCAGCCGGCCTTGACGCGGCCTCGGTGGGCCGGGGACTCGGCGGGGCGGGCGGCGGCGCGGGCGAGGAGGATCGCCGTGATGGCGGCGACTTCCTCGGGCTCGGCGTTGCCCTTTTCGACGCGGATGTCTGCGGTGGTCATAAGTCTCAGTCTCCGTGAGAGAGGTTTCCGCAGGGTTACTGCGGGGGGTTGCCGTGCTTGCGGGACGGCAGGTCGGCGTGCTTGGACTGGAGCATCTGGAGGGACTTGATCAGCACCTCGCGGGTCTCCGCGGGGTCGATCACGTCGTCGACGAGGCCGCGCTCCGCCGCGTAGTACGGGTGCATCAGCTCGGCCTTGTACTCCTTGACCATGCGCGCGCGCATCGCCTCGGGGTCCTCGGCGCCGGCGATCTGGCGCCGGAAGATGACGTTCGCGGCGCCTTCCGCGCCCATGACGGCGATCTCGTTGGTGGGCCAGGCGTAGGTGAGGTCCGCGCCGATGGACTGGCTGTCCATGACGATGTAGGCACCGCCGTACGCCTTGCGCAGGATCAGCGAGATACGGGGGACCGTGGCGTTGCAGTACGCGTACAGGAGCTTCGCGCCGTGGCGGATGATGCCGCCGTGCTCCTGGTCGACACCGGGGAGGAAGCCCGGTACGTCCAGGAAAGTAACGATCGGGATGTTGAAAGCGTCGCACATCTGGACGAAGCGCGCAGCTTTTTCGGACGCCTCGATGTCGAGGACGCCGGCGAGGGTCTGGGGCTGGTTGGCGACGATGCCGACGACCTGGCCGTCGAGGCGGGCCAGCGCGCAGATGATGTTGCGGGCCCAGCGCTCGTGGATCTCGACGTAGTCGCCGTCGTCGACGATCTCCTCGATGACCTTGGTCATGTCGTACGGCCGGTTCCCGTCGGCCGGGACGAGGTCGAGGAGGACGTCGCTGCGGCGGTCGACCGGGTCCGTGGACTCGGTGTGCGGCGGGTTCTCGCGGTTGTTCTGCGGGAGGAGCGAGAGGAGGTAGCGGACCTCCGCGATGCAGGTCTCCTCGTCGTCGTACGCGAAGTGACAGACACCGCTCGTCTCCGCGTGGACGTCCGCGCCGCCCAGGCCGTTCTGGGTGATCTCCTCGCCGGTGACCGCCTTCACGACGTCCGGGCCGGTGATGAACATCTGCGACGTCTCACGGACCATGAACACGAAGTCGGTGAGGGCGGGGCTGTAGGCCGCGCCGCCCGCGCACGGGCCCAGCATCACCGAGATCTGCGGGATCACCCCCGACGCCTTCGTGTTGCGCTGGAAGATCCCGCCGTACCCGGCCAGCGCCGAGACGCCCTCCTGGATACGCGCGCCCGCCCCGTCGTTCAGGGAGACCAGGGGCGCGCCCGCCGCGATGGCCATGTCCATGATCTTGTGGATCTTCGTGGCGTGGGCCTCGCCCAGCGCCCCGCCGAAGATCCGGAAGTCGTGCGCGTACACGAAGACCGTACGGCCCTCGACCGTCCCCCAGCCCGTGATGACACCGTCGGTGTACGGCTTCTTCGCCTCCAGGCCGAAACCGACCGCCCGGTGCCGGCGCAGCTGCTCGACCTCCTGGAAGGAACCCGGGTCCAGCAGCAGCCCGATGCGCTCGCGGGCCGTCAGCTTGCCCTTCGCGTGCTGCGCCTCGGTCGCCTTCTCACTCGGACCCGCCACCGCACGCGCACGGATCTCGTGCAGCTCGGCCACGCGGCCCCGCGCGTCCGTGGGTTCACCCGTCGCTTCTTCCAAAACGGTCATGTAGCGACCTTACGAAGCGCGCCAAGCATTCCGAGACGTCGACTCCGTACAGTCTCCGGCCCGTTTTCCTGGTACCCCTGAACATAAGCGGGGGCGGGTGCACGGCTTCCGACTGCTCAGGGGGGCTCGGCGTTGTCGAGGCTCCACAAAGGCGCGGCGTGAGACGCGGGTCACACGGGTGCGGTCAGTGGAGTGACACGGGTGAGCTTATCCCCCTTCTTGAGGCGATCTTCAGCGACCGAGAGTAGCTTCGTCAGCACGGTAAGGAAGTTGAATGGAGGACCTGATGGGCATCTTCGGCCGCAAGAACGACGACGGTTCCGAGACCCCGGCGACGGGCGCGGACCTGGCCACCCTGACCGGCGACTACACGATCGACCAGGCGCACTCGACGTTCGGCTTCACCGCGCGGCACGCGATGGTGACGAACGTGAAGGGCAAGTTCGACGAGTTCAGCGGGGAGCTGCATCTCGACGGCTCGGACCCCTCGGCGTCCACCGCCTCCATCGACATCGTGATGGACAGCATCGACACCGGCTCCGCCGACCGGGACGGGCACCTGAAGAGCGCGGACTTCTTCAAGACGGAGGAGTTCCCGGCGATGACGTTCCGCTCGACGAAGGCGGAGTCGCTCGGCGGGGACGACTACCGCGTCACCGGCGATCTGACGATCCTCGGCACGACCCGGCCGATCAGCATCGACCTGGAGTTCAACGGCGCCGCGAAGGACCCGTTCGGCAACGAGCGCGTCGGGTTCGAGGGCAAGGCGGAGATCCTCCGCTCGGACTGGGGGATCACCTGGAACGCCGCGCTGGAGACGGGCGGAGTCCTGGTGTCCGACAAGATCAAGCTGAACTTCGACATCTCCGCGATCAAGAAGAGCTGAGAGTCGATCACTCCGGCGGTCCCCCGGGGCAGTTTCTGTCTATTCCTGGCAATCGGAACCAACTAGGACTTCCCGTCCGTATTCCGGGCATCACCCAGGCTCGGAAACACGGCTCCGGGAGGCGCGTTGAGCAAGATGACAGGACCGCAGATCTACCCCGGCGCGGACCGCGGCCACTGGTACCAGACGAAGTACGGCGGCAGTCGGATGGAGGTCAACGTCGTCGTCCTGCACACGACGGAGGGCCGCAACCTCCCCGACTACCAGGGCGGCGCCTCCGCCCCCAACCTCACGGCGCTGCCCGACCTGGCGGCGAAGAAGCTCCGCTGGTACCAGCACTTCCAGATCGACGTCTCCTCGCGGGCCCTGGTGAACGCCCCGGGCGGCGTGCAGACGAACACGCTGAACGTGTGCCAGGTCGAGCTGGTCGGCACCTGCGATCCCGACATCCACAGCAAGTGGAAGGGCAACAGCACCCCGCACCTCTACTGGCCGCAGGCCCCCGAGTGGGCGCTGCGCGAGGTCGCCCGCTTCCTGTCCTGGATGCACACCGAGCACGGCGTCCCCCTGCGCGGCCCGTCGGTGTGGCCCGCGTACCCCGCCTCGGCCGGCAACAGGAGCGGCCAGCGCATGAGTTTCGACCGCTGGAACGGCTTCCGGGGTGTCTGCGGCCACATGCACGTCCCCGAGAACTGCGTCCACCCCGACACCCCGGTCCTGCGCGCCGACCTCACCTGGCAGCGCGCCGGCGACCTCCGCGTGGGCGACGAGATCGTGTCGTTCGACGAATCGGGAGCCCGCGCCTTCCGCCCCGGCACCGTCACCCACAACGAACCCGGCGTGAAGGACTCCTGCCGGATCACCACCGCCGACACCGAGATCACCGCCTCGTACGACCATCCCTGGCTGGTCCGCGAGGACGGCCGGGTCCGCTGGGTCCCCAGCAAGGAGCTCTCCCCCTTCCGCCACCGCATCCTGCGCACACGGCCCGCGAGCGGCTGGGAGGGCGCCCCGGTCACCGGCTCGGCCGACACCGCCGTCCTCGGTGTCGAGCACATCGGTGAGCAGCCGGTCGCGTCGCTGTCGACGAGCACGCGGACGTACGTCGCGGACGGGCTGCTCTGTCACAACACCCATGGCGATCCCGGGGCGATCGACTTCGAGACGCTGATCGGGTTCGCCAAGGGGGCGTGAGCGAGGGGCGTGGGAGAAGAGGGGACTTCGGGGTTCTAGAACCAGTGGAGGCAGTGCGGAGAGCGGTCGGTGCGGAACAGGGCGTCGGCGAGGGCAGCCGCGTCCGGGTGGTGTGCCTGGACGCGGCCCGCGCGGACGAGCGTGCCGGGGGTGGTGCCGCCGAGGAGGACAGAGCCCAAGTCGCTGATGTCCAGGGAGAGATCGGGCGCCCGGTCCGTCGTCACGCACTCGGGCTTGCCGTCGGTGACGGTCAGCAGCCAGCGCTCCCGCTCCCCCAGGAACGGGTCGTCGACGTCGAGCACCAGCTCGCCGTCCGTGGACCAGCTCCGTGAGGTCAGGGCGCGCGGGACGTCGAGGACGCGGACCCAGAGCCAGTCCATGTGGTTGCCGTTCTCGGCGGCCCGGAAGTCCTCGAACCGCCAGCGCAGGGGGTGGTCCGGCGGGAGGTGCTTGAGGACGACCTTCTCGACGAGGTCGTGGTCGAGGACATGGCGGGCGAGGACGGCGAAGACCTCGTCGTCGCCGGTGATCGTCTCGTCGACCGTCAGCGTGCCGCTCTCCAGCGAGTAGCTGGCGTAGCCGTCGGGGGTGCCGTCCTCGTCGCGGTGGACGGCGATGTAGCGGGGGGCCGGGGCGATCGGGGGCTGGCCGCCGCGTGTGGTCCACCAGTGCTCGGGGCGGGAGAGGGCGCCGGGCCGGGCGCGGCGGTAGCGGTCGTACACCTCCCGCATGATCTCCACGCAGTCGTCCCGGCGCAGGACCTCGACCGTGCCCTTCGCCGTGTGCGGGCGGGCGAAGGCCGACCGGTGGCGGGGGACGGTCAGTTCGTGGGTGTAGGTCGCCGGGCCGTAGCCGAACCTGCGGTAGATCAGGGCCTCCGAGCAGAGGAGGACGGCGAGGGCGTCGCCGCGCTCGCGGATCTCCGTGAGCTGGTGGCGCATCAGCGCGGTGAGGGCGCCCCGGCGGCGGTGCGTGGGCAGGACGCCGACGGCGGTGACGCCCGAGACCGGTATCGACGTCTCGCCGGGGAGGGTGAGTTCGAAGGTGTACGCGCCGGCCGTGCCGACCGGCTTCCCGTCGTCCGTCACGGCGAACAGGTTGCGGTCCCTCTCGTTGGCCGCCCACCACACTCCCCCGCCGTCCTCCGCGGGCGTCCCCGGGAAGAGGCCGAAGGCCGTGTGCATGGTGGTGATGAAGAGGTCGTACTCCTCGGTGGCGGCGGAGCGGATACGCATGAGTGAGAACGCCTTCCCAGGGGGTGTCGGTCCGGTCAGGGTGCCGTGGCGGTACGGGTGGAGGTCAAGCCAATTACCGTGCGCGGGCGGCAGTATGGGGGGATGCGCGGGGATCACATCGATTTTCGGGGTGGGACGTTCTACGGGCCGGTGTACGGCAAGGTCGAGGGCGGTGTCCCGGCCGGACCGGTGTCGACGCTGCCGGGCGCGCCCGCCGGGTTCACCGGGCGGGCGGCCGAAGTCGCCGCCGTACTGGGGGCGTTGGAGCGGGACCGGGTCGTCTCGGTGTCCGGGCTCGCCGGGGTCGGGAAGACCGCACTCGCCGTGGCCGTGGCGCATGAGGCTCGGGGGCGGGGGATGTTTCCCGGGGGTGTGCTGTTCGTCGATCTCCGGGGGTACGACGAGGTTCCGGTGAGTCCGGAGCAGGCGGTGTCGTCGCTCCTGGGGGTGCCGGACGGGGACTTCGCCCGCTACCGGAACGAACTCGCCTCCCGGGACGCGGTGTTGGTGGTGCTGGACAACGCGGGCGGGAGCGAGCAGGTGGTGCCGTTGTTCCCCGGGGAGGGGGTGGGACATCGGGTGCTGGTGACGTCCCGGGATGTGCTGGATTCGCTGCCCGTGCGGTCGGTCGTGGTCGAGGCGTTGTCGGTGGAGGCGGCTTGCGGGTTGGTGGAGCGGGGGCTGGAGGGGGATGTTCGGGTACGTGAAGAAGGCTCTGCCGTACGGGAGTTGGTGGACGTCTGTGGTCGGTTGCCATTGGCGTTGGTGATCGTGAGTGCGGTGTTGCGGCGGCGGAGAGGGCTGGGGGTCGGGGAGTTGGTGGTGGAGTTGCGGGAGGCGGGGGATCGGGTCGGGGTGTTCGTCGCGGACGGGGTGGATCAGTACGGACGGTCGCTGGTGTTGCGGCCGGTCTTCGATGCGATGTACCGGAGGCTGGGGGAGGAATCCGCGCGGGTGTTCCGGAGGTTGGGGGTGGCGCCGGGGGCGGTGATCGACTCCGTCGCGGGCCAGATGCTGGGTGGGGTGGTGGGGAGGGAGTGGTCGGCGGCTGCCGATGATCTGGTGGCGGCTTCGTTGTTGGGGGTGCCGGCGGAGGGGCGAGGGTGGGAGATGCATGACCTGGTGCGGCTGTACGCGGGGTCGTTGATGTCGGAGGGGGAGGCGAGGGAGGCGAAGGTGAGGCTGCTGACCTCTTATGTCGGTCGGCTCTCGGCTGCCCATCTGATGCTCAAGGGTTCCGACCGGCCTGATGAGCTGGCGGCGCTCATGTGGTTCGAGGCCGACCGGGTGGGAATCCTGAACGCGGTGCGGTGGGCCGAGGACGATGACCGGCAGACGGCTCTTCTCGCGCTGAGGACGGCGCTCGTCCTCCTCCCCCAGCTCAGCTCTCGCCGCGCCTTCGGGGACATGCTCGACGTGTCGACGCTCGCGCGGGACACCGCTCGCCGTCTGGGTGCCGTCGAGTACGAGGCGAGCGCGGTCAGCGGTGTCGCCGCCGCGCTGCTCGATCAGCACCGGTTCGCGGAGGCGCTCGAAGTCTCGCGCCGGTCTCTGGAGTTGTACGAGCGCGTCGGCGACAGCGAGGGGCAGTTCGGCGCGTGGAGCAACATCGCGGTGGCCCTGCTCCGACTGGACCGGCCCGATGAGGCGTTCAGCGCCCGCACCGAGGCTTTCATCCACGCCTCACACCTGGAGGACCCCTCGTACGCGGCCATGGCTCGCGCTCGGCTGGCTGCGGCGCTCTTCGAGAGCGGACCGTCGGAAGAGGTGTGCGGCGTCCTCTGCCAAGCGGTCGCCGAACTCGACGCGCTCGGACTGCGAGAGGAGTTGGCGGAACCGCTCTTCAATCTGGGGCAGGCGCTGCGGGGTCTCGGACGGCATGACGAGGCGTTGATCCATGTCGTCCGCTCCCTGAAACTCAACGGCGAAT
This sequence comes from Streptomyces sp. NPDC004539, assembly GCF_040610055.1. NCBI lineage: Bacteria > Bacillati > Actinomycetota > Actinomycetes > Kitasatosporales > Streptomycetaceae > Streptomyces > Streptomyces sp. NPDC004539. Next base: position 123,781 of record NZ_JBEXLS010000001.1, read on the forward strand.
TCAACAACTGGCGTGAGAAAGCGAGTACCTGGGGTGTCATCGGCGTGATCCACCGCGATCTCGGCCGACCCCACGAGGCGTTGCGCGCGTTCTCCCGTTCCCTGGCGTGGAGCAGGCTGTTCGTGGACAAGCGCCAGGCCGCGCTGTCCTGGTGCGGCCTCGGTGTGACCCTGACCGTCCTCAGACGGTTCCGCGAAGCGGCGGACGCGTTCCGCACGGCGGGCGAACTCAGCGCGTCCCTCGGGGATTGGGCCATCCACGGCGAGACCCACTTCAACTTGGCCGTGCCTCTCCGCAAACTGCGCCGCAAACGGGAGGCTCGCGCCGCGTTCCGTTCCGCCGCCGAAGCCTACGAACGCGCCGGCATGCCCGAAGAGGCCGCCAGGGCAAGGGAATTGGCTGGGGACGCGTAATCCGGTTCCGCCGGACGAGGTACGGCTCGATCTGAAGTGCGGACCCGGTTGGGGTCGGTTCGAGGTGTTCGTCACGGCGTGTACGCTGCGCCTCCTCGGGCTGCGTCCCGATCAGGCGCCGGTCGCCAACTCCCCTTCTCCGCCTGGTCGGTGGCATGCCGTCGGGGAGAGGTACGCGGCCAGGAGAGGGCCGTTGGCCTGAATCCCGCCTCTCCCCCGGCTCGATCCCACCCCTTGCGCGAACACTTACCGTTTTCTCATAATCCACCGAAAGATCTTTGACGTGCCCACGCCAGAGATCGGTACCCGTTGCAGGTCCGTCAAGCTCCAACCCCCCTCACGGAAGGCAACACAACGGTGAAGAAGCTCGTCACGCTGGCCAAGAGATGTATCGCCGCCGCCGCGGTCACCCTCGCGGTGGTCAGCCTCCAGCCCCTCTCCACGGCGACCGCCGCCCCCGCGCCCGTCGTCGGCGGAACCCGCGCCGCGCAGGGTGAGTTCCCGTTCATGGTCCGGCTCTCCATGGGCTGCGGCGGCTCCCTGTACACGTCCCAGATCGTGCTGACCGCCGCGCACTGCGTGAGCGGGACCGGCGCGAACACGAGCATCACGGCGACCGCGGGTGTCGTGGACCTCCAGTCCACCACCGGCCGCCAGCAGGTCCGTTCGACGTACGTCTACCGCGCGCCCGGCTACAACGGCACCGGCAAGGACTGGGCGCTGATCAAGCTCGCGTCCCCGATCACCGGCCTCGCCACGCTGCCGATCGCGACCACCACGGCCAACAACTCGGGGACGTTCACCGTCGCCGGCTGGGGTGCGGCCGTCGAGGGCGGGGCCCAGCAGCGGTACATGCTGAAGGCGACCGTGCCGTTCATCTCCGACGCGACCTGCCGCGCGTACGGCGGGCTCTACAGCGGCCTGGTCCCCAGTGAGGAGATCTGCGCCGGGTACGCCTCCGGTGGTGTCGACACCTGCCAGGGCGACTCCGGTGGCCCGATGTTCCGCCGTGACTCCGCCAACGCCTGGATTCAGGTCGGCATCGTGAGCTGGGGCGACGGCTGCGCCCAGCCGAACGCGCCCGGCGTCTACACCGAGGTCTCCACGTTCGCCTCGGCGATCGCCGCGGCGGCCCGCACCCTCTGACGCCGGCCGCGTCACCCTCGTAGCTCTCGACAACCCCCGGGACGGTTCCCGGGGGTTGTCGCGTCCCGGGCCGCGCCCGCTTCAGAAGTCCCCGCCGAAGTCCCCTCCCCCGCCCCCGAGATCACCCCCGCCGTCCCCGAACCCGCCCCCGAAGTCACCGGGGTTGAAGTCGGCGCCGGAGAAGTCGCCGCCGCCGTACCCCTGTTCACCGGAGGTGCCGAAGTCGGACGCGTACGACGGGGTCGTCAGCAGGCCGCCCAGCATCGTGCCGACGAGGAGGCCGGGGAGGAGGCCGCCGCCGAAGTAGCCGCCGGCCCAGGGGCCGTAGGCAGGGCCGGCCTCCCAGTAGGGGCGGCGGCCGTAGTCGCTGTCGACCTCCCGGATCACCGGGTCGCGGCCGTCCGCGAGGCGGGTGGCGTCGGCCGCGCAGACCGGGACCTGGCGCGGGGCGCCGCCCGGCGGGGTCCAGTTCGCGTCGGTCGTCGAGGGGCCGTGGCGGGGGTCGAAGAAGCAGGGCGGGCGGCGTTCGGGGAGGGGACGGCCCTCTCTGCGGGCCGCGAGCTGGGCCAGCGAGAAGCGGCCGTCCTCCAGCGCCCGGGTGACCGCGCTGACGTCGTCCGGCCTCGTCGCCGCCGCCATCGCCGACTTCGCCGTGTCGTACGCGTCCAGCGCGCGTTCGTAGTCGGCGCGCATCGCGTCGTCCGCGCCGTTCTCCGCCGGGTGGAAGTCCAGGCGGTCCAGCTCCTCGCCGAACGCGGTGATGTCCTCGTCGACGACGACCCGGAGGCGGTCCAGCGCGGCCTGCCGCTCCTGCTCCTTGCGGCGCCTGGTGCGGCGTACGAGGAGGTAGGCGCCGCCGCCCGCCGCGGCGAGGACTCCGCCCGCCGTGACAAGTCCCGCCGTCGAGACACCGCCGTCGTCCGGGGAGCCCCAGGTCGCCGGGGCCCTGCCGCTCATGTTCGTGAGGGCACGGGTGGTGAAGTCGGTGAGCTGGGTACCGGCCTCGGCCGTCCCGCGCACGCTCTGTACGAGATTGGCGACCGCCGTTCCCGGCAGGACCCGGGAGTCCGCCTTCGCGTCGAACCTCGTTCCCAGCCGGATCGCGTACAGACCCGTGATCCCCGTGGCCGTACGGAGGTTCTGGAACAGGGACGCGGTCGGATAATCCGCCGGGAGGACCGCGACGAACAGCGGCTTGTCCGCGTTCTCGATCCGGTCCGCGAGAGCGCGTTCGTCCTGGCCGGAGAGCTGGTCGCGGGCCGCCGGGTCCACGTAGACGGGGTTCTCCCGCAGCGCCTGCGCGATCGTCGTCAGGCTCGTGGCCGTCGCCGATCTCGCCGGTGGGGCGTTCGCCGGCAGCAGCACCAGGACCGCCGAGGCCAGCCCCAGGAGGACCGCGGCTTTGACCTTCATGGTTTCGACGCTACCCGAATATCGGACAAAGGGGGTGGGGAGCCGGGGGCAGCGCCGCCGTGGGGCCCTTGTGGGGCCGGGGCGAGGACCTTGTGGGCCGGGTTCCGTCGTGCGGAGGGTGTTACTCGGCCGGGGTCACACCCGCGCGGAGCAGGCCGTACGTGTACGCGTCCTCCAGGGCCTGCCAGGAGGCGGCGATGACGTTGGCCGCCACGCCCACCGTCTGCCATTCGCCGGTGCCGTCGGTCGTGGAGATGAGGACGCGGGTGGTGGACTGGGTGCCGTGGACGCCCTCCAGGATGCGGACCTTGTAGTCGACCAGTTCGAGCTTGGCGAGCTGGGGGTAGATCTTTTCGAGGGCTACCCGCAGGGCCCGGTCGAGGGCGTTGACGGGGCCGTTGCCCTCGGCCGTCGCGACGATGCGCTCGCCCTTCGCCCAGAGTTTGACGGTGGCCTCGTTGGCGTGGCTGCCGTCGGGGCGGTCCTCGACGATCGCCCGCCAGGACTCGACCTCGAAGTAGCGCAGGGCGCTGCCCTTGACCTCGGCGCGCAGGAGGAGTTCGAAGCTGGCGTCGGCCGCTTCGTACGTGTAGCCCTTCAGTTCGCGTTCCTTGACGCGGGCCACCACCCGGCCGACCAGTTCGCGGTCGCCGCCGAGGTCGACGCCGAGTTCCTTGCCCTTCAGCTCCACCGAGGCGCGGCCGGCCATGTCGGAGACCAGCATGCGCATGCTGTTGCCGACGAGGGCGGGGTCGGTGTGCTGGTACAGGTCGGGGTCGACCTTGATCGCGGAGGCGTGCAGGCCCGCCTTGTGCGCGAACGCGGAGACGCCGACGTAGGGCTGGTGCGTGGAGGGGGTGAGGTTGACGACCTCGGCGATCGCGTGCGAGATGCGGGTCATCTCGCGGAGCTTGCCCTCGGGGAGGACCTGCTTGCCGTACTTCAGTTCCAGGGCGGCGACGACAGGGAAGAGGTTGGCGTTGCCGACGCGCTCGCCGTAGCCGTTCGCCGTGCACTGGACGTGCGTCGCGCCCGCGTCGACCGCCGCGAGGGTGTTGGCGACCGCGCAGCCGGTGTCGTCCTGGGCGTGGATGCCGAGGCGGGCGCCGGTGTCCGCGAGGACCGTCGTGACGACGGCCTGGATCTGGGCGGGGAGCATGCCGCCGTTGGTGTCGCAGAGGATGACGACGTCGGCGCCGGCGTCGCTCGCGGCGCGGACGACCGCCTTGGCGTACTCGGGGTTCGCGCGGTAGCCGTCGAAGAAGTGCTCGCAGTCCACGAAGACGCGGCGGCCCTGCGCCTTGAGGTGGGCGACCGTGTCTCGGACCATCTCCAGGTTCTCGTCGAGCGTCGTGCGCAGGGCGAGTTCCACGTGGCGGTCGTGGGACTTCGCGACGAGGGTGATGACCGGGGCGCCGGAGTCGAGGAGGGCCTTGACCTGGGGGTCCTCCGCCGCCTTCGCGTTCGCGCGGCGGGTGGCGCCGAAGGCGACGAGCTGCGCGTGCTTGAACGTGATCTCCTGCTGGGCGCGCGCGAAGAACTCCGTGTCCCTCGGGTTGGCGCCGGGCCAGCCGCCCTCGATGAAGCCGACGCCGAAGTCGTCCAGGTGGCGGGCGATGGCCAGCTTGTCAGCGACGGTGAGGTTGATGCCCTCGCGTTGGGCGCCGTCTCGGAGGGTGGTGTCGAAGACGTGGAACGAGTCGTCGGTGTCGGTGGCGGTCATGGTCGGGGGCTCCTCGATGCGGGTCGCGTGCTTCCTGGAAAACGAAAAGACCCCTCGCGGGTGCGAGAGGTCTGCGCGGGTCGCTGTGCGGCTTGCTCAGCTATGACCGGCGCTTGATGCTAATAATCGTGACGTTTGAGGGCACGGGGCAGTCTTACACGGGATTCGGGTGGGGGTGGGGGGTGTCTCAGTATGCGGGAGGGGTGGGGGGCGTCTAATCGTCTGCCTGGTGGAGACTTGTGGGCGGGTGCGGGTGCGTTGTGGCTTGTCGCGCAGTTCCCCGCGCCCCTAAAAGACTAAAGACAGACCAGTACCCGCCCACTTCAAAAGTCACCCTTCGATCTTGTGCATCCAGCCGTGCTTGTCCTGCGTCGTCCCCCGCTGGATGTTCAGCAGCGCCTCACGCAGCTTCAAGGTGACCTCGCCCGGCTCGCCGCCGGACTGCTGCCATTCCTTGCCCTCGCGCTTGACCGTGCCGACCGGGGTGATGACCGCTGCCGTGCCGCAGGCGAAGACTTCGGTGAGGGTGCCGTTCTCCGTGTCCTGCTGCCACTGGTCGATGGAGACGCGGGCTTCTTCGGAGGTGTAGCCGAGGTCTCGGGCGACCTGGAGGAGGGAGTTGCGGGTGACGCCCTCCAGGATGGAGCCCGTGAGGGTGGGGGTGACGATCTTGTCGCCGTAGACGAAGTAGAGGTTCATGCCGCCCAGTTCCTCGACCCACTTGTGCTCGACGGCGTCGAGGTAGCAGACCTGGTCGCAGCCCTTGGCGGCGGCCTCGGCCTGGGCGAGGAGGGAGGCCGCGTAGTTGCCGCCGGTCTTCGCGTCGCCCATGCCGCCGGGGACGGCGCGGACGCGGTCCTCGGAGAGCCAGATGGAGACGGGCTTGACGCCGCCGGGGAAGTACGCGCCGGCCGGGGAGGCGATGACGAGGAAGAGGTACTCGTTGGCCGGCTTGACGCCGAGGCCGACCTCCGTGGCGATCATGAAGGGGCGCAGGTAGAGGGATTCCTCGCCGCCGTGCGCCGGGACCCATGCCTCGTCCTGGCGGACCAGCGCGTCGCACGCCTCGATGAACGTCTCGACCGGCAGCTCGGGCATGCCGAGGCGGTGCGCGGACGACTGGAACCGCTTCGCGTTCTTCTCCGGCCGGAAGACCGCGACCGAGCCGTCGGGCTGGCGGTACGCCTTGAGGCCCTCGAAGATCTCCTGCGCGTAGTGCAGGACGGTCGTCGCCGGGTCGAGGGAGAGCGGGCCGTACGGGACGAGCTGGCCGTCGTGCCAGCCGCGGCCCTCGGTCCAGCGGATCGTCACCATGTGATCGGTGAAGTGGCGGCCGAAGCCGGGGTTCTTCAGGATGGCCTCGCGGTCGGCGGCGGCCAGCGGGCTGGCGGACGGCTTGAGCTCGATCGTGGGCGTCGTCATGAGTGGTTGTCCTTCACCGGTTGTAGTGACGGCCGCGCACACCGTCGTACGGCACTCCCGGATTTCGCGGCTTCACGTTCGATTATCGCGCGGACGCCGGCGGCTCGGGAGAAACGGGGTGATTGCGGCTGGAGTAGATGCTGTCACCCGGCGGAGGAATGGCGAAAGCCGCCGGGCGCGAGGTGTGCGACCCGACGGCTTCGGCAGCGCGGGCCTATCCGGCTACGCGTACGGCGAGGGCGTCGCCGATCTCGGAGGTCGTGCGGGTGCCGGTGCGCTCCGTGAGGTCGGCGCTGACCGCGTCCTCGACGCGGGCCGCCTCCGCCTCGTAGCCGAGGTGGCGCAGGAGCAGGGCGACGGAGAGGACCGTGGCGGTGGGGTCGGCCTTGCCCTGGCCGGCGATGTCGGGGGCCGAGCCGTGGACGGGCTCGAACATCGACGGGAAGTCGCCCGAGGGGTTGATGTTCCCGGACGCCGCGACGCCGATGCCGCCGGAGACGGCCGCGGCGAGGTCGGTGATGATGTCGCCGAAGAGGTTGTCGGTGACGATGACGTCGAAGCGGGCGGGGTCGGTGACGAGGTAGATCGTCGCCGCGTCGACGTGGATGTAGTCGGTGGTGACCTCGGGGAACTCGGTGGCCACCTGGTTGAAGATGTTCGTCCAGAGGTGGCCGGCGAAGGTCAGCACGTTGTTCTTGTGGACCAGCGTGAGCTTCTTGCGCGGGCGGGCCTGGGCGCGGGCGAACGCGTCGCGGACGACCCGCTCGACGCCGAACGCGGTGTTGACGGAGACCTCGGTGGCGACCTCGTGGGGCGTGCCCTTGCGGATCGTGCCGCCGTTGCCCGTGTACGGGCCTTCCGTGCCCTCGCGGACGACGACGAAGTCGATCTCGGGCTGGCCGGCGAGGGGGGTCGCGACGCCGGGGAGGAGCTTCGACGGACGCAGGTTGACGTGGTGGTCGAAGGCGAAGCGGAGCTTCAGGAGGAAGCCGCGCTCCAGGACGCCGGAGGGGACGCTGGGGTCGCCGATCGCGCCCAGCAGGATGGCGTCGTGGTTCTTGAGGGAGTCGAGGTCGGCGTCGGTGAGGGTCTCACCGGTGGCGTGGTAGCGCTTGGCGCCGAAGTCGTACTCCGTCGTCTCCAGCTTCACGTCCTCCGGGAGGACGGCGGAGAGGATCTTGAGGCCCTCGGCCACGACTTCCTGCCCGATGCCGTCACCGGGGATCACTGCGAGATCGATGCTGCGAGACATGTCGGCAGCCTAGCCCCGGGTCCCAGGGGGTGACACGGGGCGTCCGCGATACGGACACCCCGTGTCTACCAGGATGCGGCTCCCGGTGACTCGGCGGCCGGTCTCGGCGACCCGGTCTCAGTGGCCGGTCTCGCCGCCGTTGTCCCGGCGGTCGAGGGCCCGCTGGAGGGCGGCTGCGGCGTTCTTGCGGTCGTTCTCGCTGGTACGGGACACGTGGCGGACTCGGCGGCGGACGGTCGTCTCGGCCATGGGTGATCGGCTCCTTCTTCACCAAGGGGGAGGGGTACGAGACGCCGGTCGGGCGGGGAGCTGCGGACCCGCAGGGGTGGCTGCGTCAGGGTCCGGCTCGCGTCCGCCTTCGCTTGGTCGAGCGAGACGTTCGGCTCCTACAAAGTTACGGGCGCGGAGCGCCGTTGTCTGCACAGTTACTCGGACTTCCTACTATCTGAGACGGCACCGCCCCGACCTGCGGCTACGCACTGTGCGTCGCCCCCCTGATCGTCCGCCACCGCCGCATGAAGAACCACAGGTAGCCGACCTCGGCACCCACCGCGTACACCAGCACCCCCAGCAGGTCCCCCGCGAAGGACCCGTACGGGTACCCCATGTGCGTGCCGGACGACACGAGCCGCCCCTCCCACTCCAGGTACTGGCCGCCGAGGTGCGCGTTGATCTGGTGCTCGACCTTCATGACACCAGCCAGATCAGCAGGCTCGCCTTGGCCGCGCCCGGCACGAAGACCAGGCAGGCGGGGATCAGCACCCCGTTGGGGAGGCTGGGTCTTCCCTGGAGGTTCTGTCCGTCATCCCCTGATGATGTCCAGCAGTTCCTGCGGCATCACCCCGGAAGAGGCTGAGAACGAGTACGTCAGAGTGCGGAAGCCGGCGGAGCGGGCGCGGGTGATGTTGCGGGGGCGGTCCTCGACGATGAGGGTCGTCGCGGGGTCGACGTGGCGGGCCGCGCGCTCGAAGAGGCCCTCGCCCGGGGTGCCTTTGGAGACGCCCTCGCGGCAGGAGAGGAGGACGAGGGTGGGGTCGATCCACTTGTCGAGGCGGAGGCGGCCGGACTGTTTGGCGTACCAGAACGTGGTGTTGTTGGAGACGATGCCGATACGGCGGTCCGCGGCGGCGGAGAGCATCGTCTCGGCAGCCGGGTTGGCGAGGAGGAGTTCCTCCTCCAACTCCCGTATCAGGAACGGGGAGACGGGCTGGCCCAGGCGGCGGGAGAGGGCCTTCCAGTAGTCCTGCTCGTTGGTCTCCGTGAGGCTGAAGCGGTGCCACAGCTTGCGGCCCGTCTCGGCGACCTTCTCGCGGTCGAGGCCCAACCGGTCGGCGAGGCCGGTGCGTTCGGTGAGGAGAAGCGTCTCCCACGGGTCGCGGAAGAGGACGTCACCGAGGTCGAAGAGGACGGTGGACACCGGCTCCTGGCTCATCTGGTGTGCCTTCCCTCAAGGATGGTCGGCCATGCGTGCCGGTGGTCCGGGGTGCGTGACGCTAGCACGAGCCGCGCACCCCGGGGCACTTCACCCCATGTGGGGATACGTGTAGTCCGTCGGCGCGACCAGCGTCTCCTTGATGGCTCGCGTCAGCGTCCAGCGGGTGAGGTTCTGCGGGGCGCCGGCCTTGTCGTTGGTGCCGGAGGCCCGCCCGCCGCCGAAGGGCTGCTGGCCGACGACGGCGCCGGTGGACTTGTCGTTGATGTAGAAGTTCCCGGCGGCGTACCGGAGTTCGGCCATGGTGCGGGCCGCCGCCGCGCGGTCGCCGGCGATGACGGAACCGGTGAGCGCGTAGTCGGAGACCGACTCCATCTGCTTCAGCATCGCGTCGTACGCGTCGTCCTCGTAGACGTGCACGGCGAGGAACGGGCCGAAGTACTCCGTGCGGAACACCTCGTTGGCGGGGTCGGTGCACTCGACGACCGTCGGACGGACGAACCAGCCGACGGAGTCGTCGTAGGTGCCGCCCGCGACGATCGTGCACGTCGGGTCCTGCTTCGCGCGGTCGATCGCGGCCTTGTTCTTGGCGAAGGCGCGTTCGTCGATGACGGCGCCGATGAAGTGGGAGAGGTCGGTGACGTCGCCCATCGCGATGCCGTCGACCTCGGCGGCGAACTCCTCGCGGAAACCGTCGTTCCAGATGGAGGCAGGAATGTAGGCGCGGGAGGTGGCGCTGCACTTCTGGCCCTGGTACTCGAACGCGCCCCGCGTGAGCGCCGTCTTGAGGACCGCGCGGTCGGCGCTGGGGTGGGCGACGACGAAGTCCTTGCCGCCGGTCTCGCCGACGATGCGCGGGTACGAGCGGTACTTCTCGATGTTGGCGCCGACCGTCTTCCATAGGTACTGGAAGGTCCTGGTGGAGCCGGTGAAGTGGATGCCCGCCAAGTCGCGGTGTTCCAGGGCGACTTCGGAGACGGCGAGGCCGTCGCCGGTGACGAGGTTGATGACGCCCTTGGGGAGACCGGCCTCTTCGAGGAGCCGCATGAGGAGGACGGCGGCGTGGGTCTGCGTCGGGGACGGCTTCCACACCACGACGTTGCCCATCAGCGCGGGGGCCGTCGGCAGATTGCCCGCGATCGCGGTGAAGTTGAAGGGGGTGATCGCGTAGACGAACCCTTCGAGAGGGCGGTGGTCGAGGCGGTTCCAGACGCCCGGGGAGTTCGCCGGGGGCTGTTCGGCGAGGATCTGGCGGGCGTAGTGGACGTTGAAGCGCCAGAAGTCGACGAGTTCGCAGGGGCTGTCGATCTCGGCCTGCTGGACGGTCTTCGACTGGCCCAGCATCGTCGAGGCGGCGATCGTCTCCCGCCAGGGGCCGGCGAGGAGTTCGGCGGCGCGCAGGATGATCGCGGCACGGTCGTCGAAGGACATCGCCCGCCACGCCGGCGCGGCGGCGAGGGCCGCGTCGATCGCGTCCCGGGCGTCCTGCTGGGTCGCGTTGCGGTAAGTCCCCAGCACAGCACGGTGATTGTGCGGCTGGACCACCTCGAAGGCGTCCCCGCCCCCCATCCGCCGCTCCCCGCCGATCGTGCACGGCAGATCGATCGGACCGTCCGCCAGCTCCTTCAACTTCGCTTCCAGCCGGGCCCGTTCGGGCGACCCGGGGGCGTAACCCCGCACCGGCTCGTTGACGGGGGTGGGGACCTGGGTCACAGCGTCCATGAACAACTCCCTTGTGGATATGGGTACTTGGTCAACGTCAGTGCTTGGTGAGCGTCGAGCGCGCGAAGAAGCGCAGGTTCGCCGGCTTCTCGGCAAGGCGTCTCATGAAGTAGCCGTACCAGTCGGTCCCGTACGCCGTGTAGACGCGCATCCGGTGGCCCTCGGCGGCCAGGCGGAGGTGTTCCTCGCTGCGGATGCCGTAGAGCATCTGGAACTCGTACTCGTCGGGCTTGCGGTGGGCGCGGTGGGCGAGTTCCTGGGCGATGGAGATCAGGCGGGGGTCGTGGGAGCCGACCATGGGGTAGCAGTCGCCGTTCATCAGGACGCGCAGGATGCGGACGTACGCCTTGTCGATCTCGTGTTTCTGCTGGTGGGCGACTTCGGCGGGCTCTTTGTAGGCGCCCTTGACGAGGCGGACGCGGCTGCCGCTCGCGGCGAGGCGGCGGGCGTCGGACTCGGTGCGGAACAGGTACGCCTGGAGGACGCAGCCGGTCTTGGGGAAGTCGCGGCGCAGGTCGGCGTGGATCGCGAGCATCGAGTCGAGGGTGGTGTGGTCCTCGGCGTCCAGCGTCACCGTCGTACCGATCGCGTCGGCGGCCTCGACGACCCGGCGGACGTTGCGCAGGGCCAGGTCGTGCCCGCCTTCGAGTGCCTGGCCGAACATCGACAGCTTGACGGATACCTCGACCTTCTCGCCGAGCCCCAGCTCGCCGAGCCGCTCGATCAGCAGCAGGTACGCGTCGCGCGCGGCCGTCGCCTGCTCGGGGGTGGTGATGTCCTCGCCGACGACGTCCATCGTCAGCTCCAGCCCCTTCGAGGTGAGGTCGACGACGATCGGTACGACGTCGTCGACCGTCTCCCCGGGGATGAACCGGTCGACGACCTGCCTGGTCACCGGGGCGGCCGTCACCAGCCGGCGCATCCGGTCGCTGCGCGAGGCGGCGAGAATCACGGGACCCAGCACGGGGCACCTCCACAGACATGAGCACCAAGTCACCGTGAACCTAAGGATCTCTCCGATCGTGGGCCATCGACAGGTGTCACGCATCCGTGGTGGGGATCTCAGACAGATGTATGAAACAGCGCCTCCGGTGGCGCAGAATGTCCCGGTGACACCGGATTATCAGGACCTCGTGGACGAGATCTCCGGCCTCCTCGGCGCCCCCGCGACCCTGGAGAACCGGGACTTCGAACTGATCGCGTTCGGCGTGTACGACAGCGACGCCGACCTGGACGCCTCCGCGCTGGACCCGGTCCGCGCCCGCTCGATCCTCACGCGGCGCTCGACGGCCGCCGTACGCGAGTGGTTCGAGGGGTTCGGGATCACCCGCGCGAGCGGGCCCGTCCGGATTCCGCCGACCCCGGAGGCCGGGGTGCACCGGGGCCGGATCTGCCTCCCCGTCCGCCATCGGAACGTCGTCCTCGGCTACGTCTGGCTGCTGGACTCCGACGCGCTAGACGACGCCCGGCTGGCGGCGGCCATGGAGGTGACGGCCCGGATCGGGGTGCTCCTCGGGGACGAGGCGCAGCACGGGGCGGATCTGAGCCGGGAGCTGCGGGCGGTGCTGGGCGCGGGGGCCGGCTGGCAGCGGGACATGGCGGTCGCCGAGCTGCGGACGGCGGTCGGCGACCGGGCGGACGGTCCGTGCGTGGTGGTGTGCGTGACGCCGTGGCCGGGCGAGGTGCCGTCGGTGCGGATGGTGCCGGGGGCGGTGGCGCTGTGCGGGGTGGAGGGGGGCGGGGCGGCTGCGAGGGGGGCGGCCCCGGACTCGTACGGAACGCGGGACGCGGCCTCCCACGGGGCCCCGTCCGGTGTCCCCGTACCGCGCCGGGCCCTGGCCGTCCTGCTGCGCCCGCTCCCCCGCGTCGACGTCGGCGCGCGGCTGCTGGAGCGGGCCGGGGCGGGGGCCGTCGCCGGGGTGTCCGTCGCCCGGGAGGGGCTGGAGGAGGTGGCGGTCTCGTGGGCGGAGGCGTCGGCCGCGGCGCGCGCCGCGCTCGCCGCGCCCCGGCTGGGGCCGGTCGCGGAGTGGGAGCGGATCGGGGCGTACCGGCTGCTGACGTCACTGGGGCCGGTCGAGGACCCGGCGGTCGCCCCGCTGCTCTCCCCCGCCCACCGGGAGCTGGCCCGGACCGCCGAGGTGTACCTGGACCACGCGGGCCAGGCGGGACGGACGGCGGCGGCGCTCGGCATCCACCGGCAGACGCTGTACTACCGCCTGTCGCGGGTGGAGCAGTTGACGGGGCTGGATCTGGACGACGGGGAGGACCGGTTGTTGCTGCACATGGTGTTGAAGGGGGCGCGGTTGTAAGGGCGCGGTCGGCGAGAAGGTGACTGTTGAAAACGATTGTCATCGTGCTACGGTCTGGTCGACTCTGCCTTGACCACCCCTTTACCCGGAGGGCTCCGTGCGCCTGCCCGCTCGCCGTCTGATACCCGCCACCGCCCTCACGGCGGCCTCGACGCTGCTCGTCTCGGGGTGCTTCACGGGGTCGTCCGACGCGAGCGGGGACGGCGGGAAGCGCGTCCGTGTCGCGATGATGCAGCCGCCGAGGTCGGGGCTCTCGCCGCTGTCGGACGACGCGTTCAAGCTGTCCCGCTGGTCCACGGCGGAGACGCTCGTGAAACTGGACGCGGACGGCGACGCGCAGCCCTCGCTGGCCACCAAGTGGACGCGGTCCGGGAAGAGTTGGACGTTCGCCCTGCGCACCGGGGTCACCTTCCACGACGGTACGGCGCTGGACGCCCCGGCGGTCGTCCGCGCGCTGACCAGGGCCGCCACCGCCTCCCCCAAGCCCCGCATCCTGGACGGCGTGGACCTCACCGTGACGGCCTCCGGCTCCGGCTCCGGTGACAACGTCGTCATCACGACCACCGACGAGGACCCCCTCCTCCCCCAGCGTCTCAGCTCCCCCCAGCTGTCGATCCTCGCGGCGAAGGCGTACACCGGAAAGACGGTGAACCCCGTCGGCGCCGGCACCGGCCCCTTCGAGCTGGTCTCGGTGAACGGCACTTCGTCCGCCGCCCTCGACCGGTACGACGGCTACTGGGGCACCAAGGCCAAGTCCCCCGGTATCGACGTGAAGTTCGTCCCGGACGGCACGGCACGCGCCGCCGCCCTGCGCAGCGGCGAGGCGGACATCGTGGAGGCGGTCCCGGTCTCCCAGGCGGCCCTGCTCGACGAGAAGCTGATCACCGAAGTCCCGATGCCCCGCACCAACACCCTTTATCTGAACACCTCTTCGGGGCCCTTCAAGGACCCCGCCCTGCGGGCCGCCGCCCGGCAGTCGATCGACGCGCAGTCGATCGTGAAGGGCGTGTACGAGGGCCGCGCGGACGTCGCCCAGGGGCTGCTCGGCCCCGCGCTCCCGTGGGCCGCCCGGCTCCGCAAGCCGGTGACGCGGGTGGCGGCCGGTCAGCCGAAGGGCACGAGCATCACCATCGGGACGTTCACCGACCGCGCCGAGCTGCCCGAGGTCGCCGCGACGCTCCAACAGCAGCTCCAGAAGGCCGGGTTCAAGGTCAGGCTGGAGGTGCGGGAGTACTCGGCGATCGAAGCGGACGCGCTGGCCGGGAAGTTCGACGCGTTCATCCTCTCCCGGGCGACCGTCCTCGACTCCGGCGACCCGGCCGCGTACCTGTACAGCGACTTCGCGTCCGACGGCTCCTTCAACATCGCCCAGCTCAAGAGCCCTTCCGTGGACGCCGCGTTGAAGAAGGCCGGGGCCCAGCCGACCGGCGACGCCCGGCGGGCCGCGATCATCGCCGGGGAGGCTGCCGTCCTGGCGACGGACGCGGCCGTACCGATGCTGCACGAGCGGGTCATCCAGGGGGACGCGGCCGGGGTGGTCGACGCGGCGCACGACCCGCGCGAGCGGGAGCTGGTCACGGCGGGCACGTACGTCAAGTGAAGCGGTTCGCACCGGACTCGCGGTTCGGCTCGCGTCTGCGGCTCTCCCCCGCCGCGATCACCCGGCTCCTCGGGCTTCTCGCCGTCGTCGCCGCCGTCGGGCTGTTGCCCTGGCTGTCGGGGAACGATCCGGCGCTGACCGTGCTGCGGGCGCGGTCGGCGGAGCAGGAGCCGACGCGGGAGGCGCTGGAGGCGATCCGGCGGGATCTCGGGCTGGACGCCGGTCCCCTTTCCCTGCTGGGGAGTTGGGGCGGGGATCTGGTGCGCGGGGACTTCGGGACGTCGTGGGTGTCGGGGACCGATGTGCTGCCGTCCGTGGTCGCCGGGCTCCAGGTGTCGCTGGCGCTGATGGGCGGGGCGTTCGCGGTCGCGGTGCTGCTGGCGGCGCTGCTCGTGGCGCCGGTGCTGGTGCGGGGGCGGGGGTCGGCCGGGGCGGGGGCCGCGATGCTGGCCGCCGTACCGGAGTTCCTCCTCGCGACCGTCGGGCTGCTGGTGTTCGGGGTGTGGCTCGGGTGGCTGCCGACGTCCGGATGGGAGGGCCCGGCGCATCTGGTGCTGCCCGCCGTCGCGCTCGGCGTCCCCGCCGGCGGGCTCCTCGGCCGGCTCGTCGCGGACGCGCTGCCCGCCGTCCTCGACGAGCGGTGGGTCGAGCTGTGGCGAGGGGCCGGGGTGAGCCGTACGCGGGTGGCGGGGGCGGCGCTGCGGCGTGTACTGCCGCCGCTGGTACCGCAGTTCGGGATGGCGGCGGTCGGTCTGACCGGCGGGGCCGTCGCCGTGGAGACCGTCTTCGCGGTCCCCGGCATCGGGCGTACGGCGCTCGGCGCGGCCAAGTCGCAGGATCTGCCGCTGCTCCAGGGCTCGGTGCTGGCGCTGCTGCTGCTCGGGCTGGCCATCGGGGCGCTGTCCGCGCTGCTGCGGCGCCGACTGCTGGGGCCCGCGCTGCGGGACGCGTCGCTCGCGCTGCCGCCGCCGCGTCCGGTGCGGGTGCCGGTCGCCGTGCCGCTGTCCCTGTTCACGCTGCTCGCGGTGACCGTCGGGTGGGGGCTGCTGCGGGACCCGTACGCCGTGCGCACGAACGAGCGTCTGGTCGCACCGAGTTGGGGGCATCCGCTGGGGACGGACGGGCTCGGCCGGGATGTCCTGGCGCGGCTCGGGCACGGGGCCGCGACGACCGTCGGGACGGCCGCCGCCGTGTGTCTGCTGGGGCTGGTCGTCGGGCTCGCCCTCGGTTTCCTGCCGGGTGTCGCGGCCGGGGCGTCGGACATCGCCAACGCCCTGCCGCCGGTCGTCGTCGGCATCCTGGTCGCCGCCGCGACCGGCCCCGGAACGGGCGGCGCGGCACTGGCGGTCGCCCTGCTCTCCTGGCCGGCGCTGGCCGCGCACACGGCGGCGCTGGTGCAGGAGGTACGGGCGTCGGCGTTCCTGACGGCCCAACGGGCCATCGGGGCCACGCCGTTGTGGATTCTCACCCGGCACGTCCTGCCCACCGTCGCGGGCCCGGTCGCCCGGCACGCGCTGCTGCGGCTCCCGGGGATCGCGCTGGCCCTGGCCTCGCTCGGCTTCCTGGGCCTCGGCGCCCAACCCCCGGCCCCGGAATGGGGGTTGCTGCTCGACGAGTCACGCGCGTACGTGGAACGGGCCCCCTGGGCCGCGCTGGCCCCGGCGGTGGCACTGGCCGTGCTGGCGGGGCTCGCGGTGTCGGGGGCGGCGTTCGTGGAGGGGCGGGAGCGGAAGGGTGAGCGGGAGGTGTCCCTTGCGGCGTGAGGAAGTGGTGCGGGGTGGAGGGGAGTTGGGGTTCGGTGGGGCGGGCCGGCGCCGGAATGCGGGGCCGGGCGGGGAAGGCGTGCCGGGCGGGACGGGGACCGAGGAAGAGGCGACCGGTGTGACGGCGGTCGAGGAAGTGACCTCCGGGGAAGCCCCGTTGCTCTCCGTCCGTGATCTGCGGGTCTCCTTCGGTGGGGTCGAGGCCGTTCGGGGGGTCTCGTTCGACGTGCGGGCCGGTGAAGTGCTGGCGATCGTCGGGGAGTCGGGGGCCGGGAAGTCGCTCACGGCTCGGGCGCTGCTCGGGATGCTGCCGAGGGAGGCGGTGCGGGGCGGGGCCGTGGAGCCGGATCTGTCGGGGCAGCGGGGGCGGCGGATCGCGCTGGTTCCGCAGGACGCGCTGTCGGCGCTCTCGCCGGTGCACCCGGTCGGGGACCAACTCGCCGCCGCCGTACGGTCGGTGCGGCGGGTGTCGCGCAGCGAGGCGCGGGCGCTGGCGGTCGCCGCGCTGGAGCGGGTCGGGATTCCGGACGCGGCGCGGCGGGCGCGGGCGTTTCCGCACGAGTACTCCGGGGGGATGCGGCAGCGGGCGGTCGTCGCGATGGCGACGGTCAACGAGCCGGAGATCCTGGTGGCGGACGAGCCGACGACCGCGCTGGACGAGGAGCGGCGCGAGCGGGTGCTCGGGCTGCTGCGGGCCCGGCCGGGGGCGCTGGTGCTGGTCACGCACGACGTGGAGGCGGTACGGCGGCATGCCGACCGGGTGTTGGTGATGTACGCCGGGCAGGTCGTCGAACTCGGTTCCGTGGAGCGGGTGTTGGAGACGCCCCGGGCGCCTTACACGGCCGGGCTGCTGGCCTCGCTGCCCCGGCCGGGCGGGCCGAAGCGGCTGCCGGTGCTCGCCGGTGACGCGCCGCTGCCGGGGGCGTTCGGGGCGGGGTGCGCGTTCGCGCCGCGCTGTGTCTTCGCGACGGAGGTGTGCCGGGTGGAGGAGCCTCGGCTTCGGGAGGTCGAGGGGCGGGGGGTGGCGTGCCATCACGGGGAGAGTGTGAGGCAGCCGGAGAGCGTGGATCGACCGGAGAACCTGCGCCGGCGGGAGAGCCCGCGCCCTCAGGAGAACTCGCATCGCCGGGAGGGCATGTGAATCAGCCTCTGTTGGGCGTCCGTGACCTCGTCGTCCGCTACGGCTCCGTCACCGCCGTGGACCGGGTGTCGTTCTCGGTGGACGCCGGGGAGACCCTGGCGCTGGACGGGCCCAGTGGGTGCGGGAAGTCGTCGACCGCGCTCGCCGTGTTGCAGTTGCGCCGGCCCGCCTCGGGGGAAGTGTGGTTCGAGGGGCGGGAGTTGACGGGGCTCGCGGAGCGGGAGCTACGGCCGCTGCGGCGGCGTATGCAGCCCGTGTTCCAGGACCCGTACGGCTCGCTGAGTCCCCGGCACCGGGTGCGGGACGCGGTCGCGGAGCCGTTGAAGGTGCAGGGGAGGTGGGATGCGGAGAGCGGGCCGCGGCAGGTGGCCGAGCTGCTCGACCGGGTCGGGCTGAGCCCGGCCCACGCGGGGCGGCGTCCGCATGAGCTGTCCGGCGGGCAGTGCCAACGCGTCGGGATCGCGCGGGCGTTGGCGTCCGAGCCGCGGCTGCTGGTGCTCGACGAGCCGGTGTCGGCGCTCGATCCGTCCGTGCGGGCGGGGGTGTTGAACCTGCTCGCCGATCTGCGGGACGAGCTGGGGCTCGGCTATCTGTTCATCTGTCACGACCGGTCCGTCGTACGGCACTTCGCGGACCGGGTCGTCGAGTTGCGGGACGGGAGGGTCAGTTCGGGGTCGCCGCGGTCATGAGGCGGCGCAGGCCCTCCGTCAACGCGCCCGCGTCCGGGGCCGACTGGGGGTCGAAGGTCCACTGGGCGATCAGGCCCAGCATCAGCGTCGTGTAGAAGCGGCCCAGGGTGTCGGTCGTGTCGTCCGTCACCTCGACCTCCGGGACGCCGGTGAACAGTTCGACGAAGCCGCGTGAGCCCTCGCGCTGCGCCTTGGCCAACTCGTCCCTCACCTGCGGGAGTTGGTCGCCCATGACGACGATCTCCATGCTGAGGCGCCAGAACGAGGCGGGGCCCTGCATCGTCGCGACGACGTTCGTCCACACCTCCTGGAAACGCTCCAGCGAGCCTGGCGCGCCCTTGAGTTCGGGGCCCTCGAAGCCGTCCGACATGCCTTCGACCAGGTCGATGTACGCCTGGGCGAGCAGGGCGTCCTTCGAGCCGTAGTGGTAGCCGATCGAGGCGAGGTTCGTGCCGGACTCCTTGACGATGTCGCGGGCGGTGGTGCGGACGAAGCCTTTGGCGAGGAGGCAGCGCTTGGCGCCCTCCAGGAGATCTTCACGGTGGCCCATGGGGGCAGTCTAGCCGTGGTTCATACAACCGTCCCAGACGAGCGTCTTACACAACCGTCCTATACAAACGTTTAAGACGGTTGTATATTTCCCGGCATGACGCACTCGACGACGCACGTGAACCGTGCCGGACGGCGTGAGTGGACCGCTCTCGCCGTGCTGATGCTTCCGTTGCTGCTGGTCTCCATGGACGTGTCCGTCCTCTACTTCGCCGTGCCCGCGATCAGCGCCGATCTGGAGCCCAGCGGGACGCAGCAGTTGTGGATCTTCGACATCTACGCGTTCGTGCTGGCCGGGCTGCTCATGACCAT
Source organism: Streptomyces sp. NPDC004539 (assembly GCF_040610055.1). NCBI lineage: Bacteria > Bacillati > Actinomycetota > Actinomycetes > Kitasatosporales > Streptomycetaceae > Streptomyces > Streptomyces sp. NPDC004539. The sequence goes on from NZ_JBEXLS010000001.1 coordinate 142,667, forward strand.
GGGGTCGGTCGGGGACCGGATCGGGCGGCGCCGGCTGCTGATGTTCGGGGCCGTGGCGTTCGGGGTGGCCTCGTTGCTGGCCGCGTACGCGCACTCCGCCGAGACGTTGATCGCGGCGCGGGCGCTGCTGGGGGTGGGCGGGGCGACGTTGATGCCGTCCACGATGGCGCTCGTGCGGACCATGTTCACGGACCCCGGGCAGCGGGCCACCGCGATCGGGCTGTGGTCGACCGTCATGACCGCCGGGGTGGCGCTCGGGTCGGTGATGAGCGGGGTGCTCGTCGAGTACTTCTGGTGGGGGTCGGTGTTTCTCGTCAACCTGCCCGCGATGGGGCTGTTGCTGGTGCTCGGGCCGGTGCTGTTGCCGGAGTCCCGTGATCCTTCGCCGGGGGCGTTCGACTGGGTGAGTGTGCCGTTGTCGATGGCCGCGGTGCTGCCTGTCGTCTACGGGCTGAAGGAGATTCCGTCCGAGGGGGTTCGGGGGGAGTATCTGCTGGCCGTCGGGGTCGGGGTGGTCTTCGCGGTGCTGTTCGTTCGACGCCAGCGGAGGGCTCGGCACCCCATGATCTCCCCGGCGCTGTTCCGGGGACGGGGGTTCGGGGTCGCCCTCGGGCTCAATCTCGTCGCCGCGTTCGGGATGATGGGGTCCGCGTTCTTCACCACGCAGTACCTTCAATCGGTCCTCGGCAAGAGCGCGTTGGAGGCTTCCCTGTGGGCCCTGCTGCCCGCCGTCCCCATCGGCGTCGCGGCACCCCTCGCGACCGGTGCGGTCCAGAAGGGCGTCGACCGTGCGTACGTCGTCACCGCCGGGTTCCTGGTCGCCGCCTGCGGGTACGCCATGCTGGCCCTCGCCGGTACCGACTCCCTGTGGCTCGTCCTCACCGCCTGCGCGGTGCTGTCCTGCGGGATCGTCGCCGTCATGTCCTCCATGACGGACCTCGCGCTCGGTCTGGCCCCGGTGGAGCGGGCCGGCTCCGCCGCGGCCCTCCTTGAGACCGGAACCGAGTTCGGCGGCGCGATGGGGATGGCCGTCCTGGGCTCCATCGGAACGGCCCTCTACCGACACGAGATACCCGCCTCCGCCCCGGCCACCGCCCACGAGACCCTGGGCAGCGCCCTCGCCGTCGCCGACCGGTTCCCGGGCTTGGCCACGGCAGCCCGCGAGGCGTTCACCTCAGGGATGCAGGGGGCCGCGATCGCTGGGGGTGTGGTGTTGGCGGGGGCTTCGGTGAGTGGGCTGCTGCTGCGCCGCGGTGGCTGGTCGCGCAGTTCCCCGCGCCCCTAAAAACACCGACCGCCCTACGTTGGCCGATGAACGCCGGTCCGCCGATCGTCACGGGGGCATCGGCGAGTGGGCCGCTGCCGCGCCGTCGTGGTTGATCGCGCAGTTCCCCGCGCCCCTGAAAAACACCGACCGCCCCGCGTCAGGTGGGCTACTGCCGCACCGTCGTGGCTGATCGCGCCCACGCGCGGCAGAGCCGCACATCGATACAGCCCCGCGCCCCTAAAAACACCGACCGCCCCGCGTCAGGTGGGCTACTGCCGCACCGTCGTAGCTGATCGCGCCCACGCCGCAGAGCCGCACATCGACACAGCCCCGCGCCCCTAAAAAACACCGACCGCACATCGACACATCGCACGGCCTTCGGCAGACCACCGCCAGCACCCCCACCCACCCAGGGGCGCGGGGAACTGCGCGACCAGCCACGCACGGCCCGCAGCCCGCACACGGCAGTGCCCGGCTGGGCCCCGCCGGAGGCAACCACGAAGGGGCGGGCCGGAGTTACTCGGTCCGCCCCCAGGGGGTTTCGGCGTTCACCACCCAACCGACAGTAAACGGGTGGGTGGGCCGAGGTCTGTCAGACCAAGTTCACCGCACGGGCCGACGTCGCGCCGATCTCCGCGGCGACCTCCGCCAGGACGCCGGCCGCGACGGCCTCGTCCACCGTGAGGACGGCCAGCGCCTCGCCGCCGGCGGCAGCGCGGGCGACCTGCATGCCGGCGATGTTGATACCGGCCTCGCCGAAGATACGGCCGACGGTGCCGACGACGCCGGGACGGTCCTCGTAGCGGAGGACCACCAGGTGATCGGCGACAGCGAGGTCGACGTCGTACTCGCCGACCGCCACGATCTTCTGGACGTTCTTGGTGCCGGCCAGCGTCCCGGAGACGGAGACCTCCTCGCCGTCCGACAGGGTGCCGCGGACGGTCACGACGTTGCGGTGGTCCGTCGCCTCGGAGCTGGTCGTGAGGCGGACCTCGACCCCGCGCTCCTGCGCGAAGAGGGGAGCGTTGACATAGGAGACCGTCTCGTCGACGACGTCCTCGAAGACACCCTTCAGAGCCGAGAGCTCCAGCACCTTCACATCGTGCTGCGTGATCTCGCCGTACACCTCGACGTCGAGCCGGACCGCGACCTCACCGGCGAGCGCGGTGAAGATCCGGCCGAGCCGCTCGGCGAGGGGCAGCCCCGGCTTGACGTCCTCGGCGATGACCCCGCCCTGGACGTTGACCGCGTCGGGCACCAGCTCACCGGCGAGCGCAAGACGCACCGACTTCGCGACCGCGATACCCGCCTTCTCCTGGGCCTCGTCGGTGGAGGCACCCAGGTGCGGGGTGGAGATGACCTGGTCGAACTCGAAGAGCGGGGAGTCCGTGCAGGGTTCCTTCGCGTAGACGTCGAGACCGGCCCCGGCGACGCGCCCCTCCTTCAGCGCCGAGTACAGCGCCTCCTCGTCGACGATCCCGCCGCGCGCGGCGTTGACGATCCGCACGGTCGGCTTGACCTTGCGCAGCGCCTCGTCACCGATCAGACCGACGGTCTCGGGGGTCTTGGGCAGGTGGACGGTGATGAAGTCCGACACCTCGAGCAGCTCGTCCAGCGTCAGGACCTTCACGCCCATCTGCGCCGCGCGCGCCGGCTGGATGTACGGGTCGTACGCGACGACCTTCATCCCGAACGCGGACATCCGCTGCGCCACCAGAGCACCGATGCGGCCGAGACCCACGACGCCCAGCGTCTTCTCGGCCAGCTCCACACCGGTGTACTTGCTGCGCTTCCACTCGCCGTTCTTCAGCGCGGCGTTGGCCTGCGGGATGTGCCGCGCGGTGGCGAGCAGCAGACCGCAGGCGAGTTCGGCGGCGGTGACGATGTTGGAGGTGGGGGCGTTGACGACCATCACGCCGGCCTTGGTGGCGGCGGAGACGTCGACGTTGTCGAGGCCGACGCCGGCTCGTGCGACGACCTTCAGTCTGTTCGCGGCGGCGATGGCCTCGGCGTCCACCTTGGTGGCGGAGCGGATCAGGATCGCGTCGACATCGGCGATGGCGGGGAGCAGTTCGGCTCGGTCCGCTCCGTTGCAGTGCCGGATCTCGAAGTCGGGGCCAAGCGCGTCCACGGTCGCGGGCGACAGCTCTTCAGCGATGAGTACGACAGGTTTCGAGCTCACGTGAGTCCTCACAGGTCCAATGCGCGGACGGCCGTCCCGACGGCCGCGGCGGAGGAGGGGGCTACCGCGGAAGACGCACGACACTGTGGGCCTGACGCGTGATGTGCAGCAGTGTAATAGCGCCGGGAGGTGTCTTAGACGTCTCGGGAAAATTACGAGACAGGACTCCGGCACAAGGCGGGCGAGGGGGCCGGAACGCGTCGTACCGGCCCCCTCGCCTCAGGCTCACGCCTCTTCGTTCACCCAGCTCATCAGCTTGCGGAGCTGCTTGCCGGTGGTCTCCAGGAGGTGCTCGGAGTCGGCGTCCTTGTACTCGTTGTACTTCTTCAGGCCGCCGTGGTACTCGTCCATCCAGTTCTGGGCGAAGGTGCCGTCCTGGATCTCGGCGAGGACCTGCTTCATCTCGGCCTTGGTGGCGTCCGTGATGATGCGGGGACCGGTGATGTAGTCGCCCCACTCGGCGGTCTCGGAGACGGACCAGCGCATCTTCTCCAGGCCGCCCTCGTACATGAGGTCGACGATGAGCTTCAGCTCGTGCAGGCACTCGAAGTAGGCGATCTCGGGCTGGTAGCCGGCCTCGACCAGCGTCTCGAAACCGGCCTTGACCAGGGCGGACGTACCACCGCAGAGGACGGCCTGCTCACCGAACAGGTCGGTCTCGGTCTCCTCGGTGAAGGTCGTCTTGATGACACCGGCGCGGGTGCCGCCGATGGCCTTCGCGTAGGAGAGGGCGAGCGCGAAGGCGTTGCCGGTGGCGTCCTTCTCGACGGCGGCGATCGCGGGGACGCCGCGGCCCTCCTCGTACTGGCGGCGGACGAGGTGGCCCGGGCCCTTGGGGGCGACCAGGGCGACGTCGACGCCCTCGGGGGCCTTGATGAAGCCGAAGCGGATGTTGAAGCCGTGCGCGAAGAACAGCGCGTCGCCGTCCTTCAGGTTCGGGGCGATGGACTCCTCGTAGACCTTGGCCTGGATCGGGTCCGGGATCAGGATCATGATGAGGTCGGCCTCGGCGGCGGCCTCGGCGGGGGTGACCACGCGCAGGCCCTGCTCCTCGGCCTTGGCCTTGGACTTGGAGCCCTCGTGCAGGCCGACGCGGACGTCCACGCCCGAGTCGCGCAGGGACAGCGCGTGGGCGTGGCCCTGGCTGCCGTAGCCGATGACCGCGACCTTGCGGCCCTGGATGATGGACAGGTCGGCGTCGGCGTCGTAGAACAGCTCGGCCACTGTGGGTTCTCTCCTTGAGTGCAGGTGTTGCGTCCCACCCCACCGTATGACGGCGGGGTGAGGGGAAGATTTCGGGTCTCGGTATACGGATTACGCGCTGCGGTCGAGGGCGCGCAGCGAGCGGTCCGTGATGGAGCGGGAGCCGCGGCCGATGGCGATCGTGCCGGACTGGACGAGTTCCTTGATGCCGAAGGGTTCCAGCATCTTCAGCATGGCGCCGAGCTTGTCGGCGCCGCCGGTGGCCTCGATGGTGACGGCCTCCGGGGAGACGTCGACGGTCTTGGCGCGGAACAGCTGGACGATCTCGACGATCTGGGAGCGGGTCTCGTTGTCCGCGCGGACCTTCACCAGAACGAGTTCACGGTGGACGGCCTGTGCGGGTTCCAGTTCGACGATCTTCAGGACCTCGACGAGCTTGTTGAGCTGCTTGGTGACCTGTTCCAGGGGGAGTGCGTCGACGCTCACGACGATGGTGATGCGGGAGATGTCGGCGTGCTCGGTGACTCCGACGGCGAGGGAGTCGATGTTGAAGCCGCGGCGGGAGAACAGGGCGGCGATCCGGGCGAGGATGCCGGGCTTGTTCTCGACGAGGACGGAGAGCGTGTGCTTGGACATGGTCTGCTGAAGCCTTCTCTCAGTCTTCTTCGTTGTCGCCGAAGTCGGGGCGGACGTTCAGGGCGGCCATGATCTCGTCGTTGGAGGTGCCGGCGGCGACCATCGGCCAGACCATGGCGTCCTCGTGGACGATGAAGTCGATGACGACCGGGCGGTCGTTGATCGCGTTGGCCTCTTCGATGACCTTGTCGAGGTCGGCGGGGGACTCGCAGCGGATCGCGTGGCAGCCCATCGCCTCGGAGAGCTTCACGAAGTCGGGGATGCGGGTGCCGCGCGCCTCGGGGTTGACGTCCTCGGGGCCGGAGTGCAGGACCGTGTTGGAGTAGCGCTGGTTGTAGAACAGGGTCTGCCACTGGCGGACCATCCCGAGGGCGCCGTTGTTGATGACGGCGACCTTGATCGGGATGTTGTTCAGGGCGCAGGTGGTGAGTTCCTGGTTGGTCATCTGGAAGCAGCCGTCGCCGTCGATGGCCCAGACGGTGCGCTCGGGCCGGCCGGCCTTGGCGCCCATGGCGGCGGGGACGGCGTACCCCATGGTCCCGGCGCCGCCGGAGTTGAGCCAGGTGGCCGGCTTCTCGTACTGGATGTAGTGGGCGGCCCACATCTGGTGCTGGCCGACGCCGGCGGTGAAGATCGTGCCCTCGGGGGCGAGCTGGCCGATGCGCTCGATGACCTGCTGGGGGGAGAGAGTGCCGTCGGCGGGCAGGTCGTAGCCCAGCGGGTAGGTGTCGCGCCAGCGGTTGAGGTCCTTCCACCAGGCGCTGTAGTCGCCCTGGTGGCCCTCGCTGTGCTCCTTCTGGACGGCCTGGATCAGGTCTGCGATGACCTCGCGGGCGTCGCCGACGATCGGGACGTCGGCCGCGCGGTTCTTGCCGATCTCCGCCGGGTCGATGTCGGCGTGGACGATCTTCGCGTCGGGGGCGAAGCTGTCGAGCTTGCCGGTGACGCGGTCGTCGAAGCGGGCGCCGAGGGTGACGAGCAGGTCGGACTTCTGGAGCGCGGTGACGGCGGCGACCGTGCCGTGCATGCCGGGCATGCCGAGGTGTTGGGGGTGGCTGTCGGGGAAGGAGCCGAGCGCCATCAGGGTGGTGACGACGGGGGCGCCGGTCAGTTCGGCGAGGACCTTCAGCTCGGCCGTGGCCTGCGCCTTGATGACGCCGCCGCCGACGTACAGGACGGGCCGCTTGGCCTGGGTGATCAGCTTGGCGGCCTCGCGGATCTGCTTGGCGTGCGGCTTGGTCACCGGGCGGTAGCCGGGGAGGTCCATGGCGGGGGGCCAGGAGAACGTGGTCTTCGCCTGGAGGATGTCCTTGGGGATGTCGACCAGGACCGGGCCGGGGCGGCCGGTGGAGGCGATGTGGAACGCCTGCGCGATGGTCCGGGGGATGTCCTCGGCCTTGGTGACGAGGAAGCTGTGCTTGGTGATCGGCATGGTGATGCCGACGATGTCCGCCTCCTGGAAGGCGTCGGTGCCGATGGCGGCGGAGACGACCTGCCCGGTGATCGCCACGAGCGGCACCGAGTCCATGTTCGCGTCCGCGATCGGGGTGACCAGGTTGGTGGCGCCGGGGCCGCTGGTCGCCATGCAGACGCCGACCTTGCCGGTGGCCTGCGCGTAGCCGGTGGCGGCGTGGCCCGCGCCCTGTTCGTGGCGGACCAGGACGTGGCGCACCCGCTTGGAGTCCATCATCGGGTCGTACGCCGGCAGGATGGTGCCGCCCGGAATGCCGAAGACGGTGTCGGCCCCGACCTCCTCCAGCGAGCGGACGAGGGACTGCGCACCCGTCACGTGCTCGACGGGAGTGGAGTGTCCTCCGGATCGGGGCCGCGGCTGCGGATGCGGGGCCCCGGTGGCCTGCTCGGTCATCGGCATTCTCTTCTCGATGCTGAGGGTTTTTTGCGGGTTTCGTGCGAAGTGCGACTGTTGCCCGGAAGGCGTCCGTGCAACAAAAAACCCCTCGTGCCGTAAGGCAAGCGAGGGGAGCGCGTCGGGTGCGTGCGCTGGGAGGTCCGGGTCTTCCGGGCGTCCACAGCTTCAGCCGACGCGCTGTCCAAGTACGAGAATTCGGGTGCGCATGGCATTGACCCTCCCCCCGACGCGCACCGACTGTCAAGCGGGTGGGACGGGGGTCTCAGTATGTGAGCCATGGGCATGGTGGTCAGCCGTGGGCCGGCCCCCCGCCCGCCAGCGCCGGTTCCGCCGGTCCGTGCGGGACCGGGTAGCGGCCGGAGGCGAGCGCGCGGCGCAGCCGGTACTCGTCGAGCGGGGCGGAGAAGGCCGTGCCCTGGCCGTGGGTGCAGCCCATCTCCCGCAGGGCGACGACCTGTTCGGGCAGGTCGACCCCCTCGGCGACGGAGTCGAGCCCGAGGTCGGACGCGATCCTGAGCACCCCGGCGGTGATCTTGTTCAGCCGGGCGGACTCGACGACGCCCTCGACGAGCCCCCGGTCCAGCTTGAGGACGTCCACGGGGAGCCTGCGCAGCGCCGTGAGGCCCGTGGAGCCGGTGCCGAGACCGTCGAGCACGATCCGGACGCCGAGCCGCCGCAGGGCGCCCAGACGGCGCTCCAGGTCCTCCAGGGGCACCTTCGGGTCGACGTCGGCCAGCTCGACCGTGAGCGCCCCGGAGGGCAGGCCGTGCCGGGTGAGGAGCGCCTCGATGGAGGCGAGCGGCGAGGACCGGTCGACGAGCCTGCGCGCGCTCGTGCGGACCGTGACCGGTACGGAGACGCCGGCCGCCGCCCGCTCGGCGGCCCGCTCGACCGACTCCGCGAGCACCCACTGCCCGAGTTCGGCCGTCTTGTCGCTGTCCTCGGCGACGCGCAGGAATTCGGCCGGCGTGAACAGCACCCCCTGCGAGGAGCGCCAGCGCGCGACGGCCGCGACGGACGAGATCCGGCCGTCGGCGAGCCGTACGACGGGCTGGTGCAGGAGCGTGAACTCGCCGTCGTTGAGCGCCGCGCGCAGCCGGGTCGCCAGCTCGGCCTTGCGGACGACGTCCTGCTGCATCTGCGGCTGGTACAGCTCGACCCGGCCCTTGCCGCCGGATTTCGCGCGGTACATCGCGAGGTCGGCGTTGCGCAGCAGCTCGCCCGCGCCGAGGCCGGGTTCGGCGAAGGCGACGCCGATGGAGGCGGCGACCCGGACGTCGTTGCCGTCGATGGCGTAGGGCTGGGAGAGGGCGATCCTGAGGCGGTCGGCGAGCTCCAGGATGTGCCGCTCGCGGGCGCCGCGGTCACGTGAGCCGTCGCCCATGATCAGCGCCGCGAACTCGTCCCCGCCGAGGCGGGAGGCGGTGTCGCCCTGGCGGACGGCCTCCTGGAGGCGGCGGGCGGCCTGGATCAGGAGGACGTCCCCGGCGGCGTGGCCGATGGTGTCGTTGACGGCCTTGAAGCCGTCGAGGTCGATGAAGAGGACGGCCGTGCCCCGCAGGGCGTGGCCCCGGTCGGAGCTGCGGCGGCCGGAGAGGGCCTGCTGGACGCGCCGGGTGAACAGGGCGCGGTTGGGCAGGTCGGTGAGCGGGTCGTGCTCGGCGCTGTGCTGGAGCTGGGCCTGGAGGCGGACGCGTTCGGTGACGTCGCGGCTGTTGAAGATCAGGCCGCCGTGGTGGCGGTTGACGGTGGACTCCACGTTCAGCCAGCCGCCGTCGCCGGAGCGGAAGCGGCACTCGATGCGGGTGGTGGGTTCGTCGTAGGGGCTGGTGGCGAGGAAGCGGCGTACCTCGTGGACCACGCAGCCCAGGTCCTCGGGGTGGATGAAGTGGGCCAGCTCGCGGCCGAGCATCTCCTCGGCGGGACGGCCGTAGACCCCGGCGGCGGCCGGGGAGACGTACTTCAGGCTGCCGTTGGGGGCGGCGATCATGATGACGTCGCTCGAACCCTGCACCAGGGACCGGAAGTGGTTCTCCTTCTGGGCCAGTTCCTGGGTGAGCTTGACGTTGTCGAGGAGCATGATGCCCTGGCGGACGACGAGGGCGAGGACGACGGCGCCTCCGGTGAGCAGGACGACGCGGTCGACGCTGCGGCCGTTGAGGACGTTGTAGAGGATGCCCAGCGTGCAGACCGCCGCCGCGAGGTACGGGGTGAGGGCGGCCAGCGAGCCCGTGATGGGGCGGGTGGCCAGCGGGCGGAGGTGGTCGGGAGGGGGGGTGCTGGGCTGCGGCCTCGGGTGGTCGAGGGCGTGGGGGGCGGTGCGGCCCGGGACGTGTTCGTGGACGACGCGGGGGTGGCCGCCGTACTGGCCGCCCCACAGGCCGCCGGCGGACTCGCTCTGGGAGCGGGCCGCGGCCCAGGGGGCGTAGGCCAGCAGCAGGGAGCCGGCGAACCAGCCCGCGTCGAGGAGCTGGCCCGAGCGGTAGTCGTTGTGCAGCAGGGGGGAGGTGAACAGGGCGTCGCACATGACCGTGAGCGCGAGGGCGCCGACGGCGGTGTTGACGGCGGCGCGGTTCACCGAGGACCTGCGGAAGTGCAGGACGAGGACCATGCTGACCAGCGCGATGTCCAGCAGCGGATAGGCCAGGGAGAGCGCGGTGTGGGCGACGCTCGGGCCGTCGAACTTGGCGGCCTGGGCGAGCGCGAGGCTCCAGGAGAGCGTCAGCAGCGAGCCCGCGATCAGCCAGGCGTCCAGCGCGAGGCAGACCCAGCCGGCCTTGGAGACCGGGCGGGTGGCGAGCACCAGGAGGCCGACGATGGCGGGCGGCGCGAAGCACAGGAAGAACAGGTCGGCGTAGCTCGGGCTCGGCACCGGGACGCCGAGCACGACCTCGTACCAGCCCCAGACGAGGTTGCCGAGGGAGGCCATCGCGGAGGAGAGGGCGAACAGCAGCCAGGCCGGTCGAAAGCGGACGTGGCGGCTGCGCGCGTAGAGGAAGCAGGAGACGGCCGCGGTGCCGGCGGCGACGCCGAGGCCGAAGTCGCCCATGATCAGGGCGAGTTGCGGGGAGCCCCAGCCGAGTGCGGAGCCGACGGCGTAGCCCGCGCAGACCAGGGCGATGAGGAGTTGGTGGATCAGGGTCCGGGTCGAGCCGGAGGCCGGGGGCCGGGGCCGCGACGTCCCTGGTGCGGGGTGGGGGCGCAGCATATCGTCGAGCGTCGTCGTCATGGCGGAGGGCGGCGAGTTCACCAGGGCCTCCCGGTCTGCTTCGGCCCCGGGCGGTGGTGGTCGCCGGTGTGGGGCGGGTGGTCGGTGCCGGTGCGGGACGCGCTGCTTCGGTCGCGGTGGGTGGTGGTGTGACCGTCGTACTGACCGTGTCTGTCTGTCGCGGTGCTCCAGGGTCGCCGTCGGCGGCCTCGCCGCGTCGGATCGGTCGCCCGTAGGCCGTGCATCGCCCGTCGCCCCCCTCACAAATCCGTGAACGTCCGTCTCCCCGGCGCCGAATGTGCGCGGCGCAGCCCCTGTCCGGGACGATACACCAGTCTCGTCACTCAGGGACATAGTTCCTCTACGCTCCGTGACGACCAGCGGCGATGCCGGTACACCCCGCGTCCGGAGGACTGCGGAGGGTACCTGAACCGGATTACTCGCCTGCCGCGCCCGTCGTGAGGATCACGTTCCGCAGGGGCTCCCGGTTCACATATCGCACCAACTGGTCCACCAGCAGACGCTTGGCCCGTGGCAGAAAAGCGCTGCTCGGGCCGCCGACGTGCGGACTGATCAGGACTCCCGGCGCGCTCCACAGCGGGTGGCCCGGCGGCAGCGGCTCGGGGTCGGTGACGTCCAGCGCGGCCGTCAGCCGCCCCGACTCCAGCTCCGCGAGGAGCGCCTTGGTGTCCACGACCGCCCCACGCGCCACATTGACCAACAACGCGCCGTCCTTCATGCGGCCGAGAAACGACGCATTGACGAGCCCGTGAGTGCTCTGCGTGAGCGGCGTCACCACGATGACGACGTCCGCGAGCGGAAGCAGTTCCGGCAACTCCTCGATGGAATGCACCGGTCCGCGCTCCGTCGTGCGCCCGGAGCGCGCGACCCGCACCACCCGCGCGACCTCGAACGGCGCGAGCCGGTCCTCGATGGCCGCGCCGATCGCGCCGTAGCCGAGGACGAGGACCGTGCGGTCGGCGAGGGCCGGGTGGAAGCCGCTCGCCCACTCCTGGCGGTCCTGGGCCCGCACGAAACCGGGGATGCCGCGCAGGGAGGCGAGGGTGAGGGTGAGGGCGAGTTCGGCGGTGCTCGTCTCGTGGACGCCGCGGGCGTTGCACAACTGCACGCCGGGCGGGAGGAGTTCGAGGCGTGCGGTGATGTCGTCCACGCCGGCCGTGAGGGTCTGGACGACCTTGAGGTTCGGCATCTCGGGGAGCGGGCGGGTCTTCACGGGGTGGCGCTTCATGTACGGGACTACGTAGAAGGCGCACCTCGCCGGATCACCGGGATAGGGCTGCGTGCCCTCCGGACCCCCGTCCCAGAAAAGGTAGTTCGGCCCTTCCGGCAGCCCCTCGATCTCCTCGGGCGGGATGGAGAGCCAGACGTCTTGAACGCTGTGACGTGCGGTGTCGTCAGTCATGGGCAGGAGGCTATGTCAGGGACACGTGCGTCCAGCGGTTAGGTTTGAGGGTCAGGACAGGGAGGGTCAGGGGCAGGTGGAGCGCAGGACGATCGGCGCCGGCGCACTCTCGGCGGGGGCCGTCGGACTCGGGTGCATGCCGATGAGCTGGGGGTACAGCGGATCGCGGCGACGGGGCGACGAGTCGGCGAGAGCGGTGCACCGGGCGTTGGACCTCGGCTCGTCCTTATTGGACACCGCCGACATGTACGGCCCGTTCACCAACGAACTGCTGGTGGGACGGGTGGTGCGGGAGCGGCGCGACGAGGCGTTCGTCGCCACGAAGGTCGGGCTGCTGGCCGGGGACCAGCACCTCGTCGCCAACGGGCGGCCCGGGTACGTCCGCCGGGCGTGCGACGCGTCGCTGCGGCGGCTCCAGACCGACGTCATCGACCTCTACCAGCTGCACCGGGCCGACCCCGAGGTCCCGGTCGAGGAGACCTGGGGGGCGATGGCCGAACTCGTCCAGGCGGGGAAGGTGCGGGCGCTCGGCCTGTGCGCCCTGGGGGCGCGCGGTGGCCGCCGGTCCAGCGCGCACCTCCACGAGCCGACACTCCGTCAGTTGACGCGCGTCCAGCAGGTGTTCCCCGTCGGCGCGGTCCAGGCGGAACTGTCCGTCTGGTCCCCCGAGGCGCTCGCCTCCCTCCTCCCCTGGTGCGCCTCCCGGAACATCACCTTCCTCGCCGCCATGCCGCTGGGCAACGGCTACCTCACCGGCACCCTCACCCCCGGCCAGGGCTTCGAACCCGACGACATGCGCGCCCACCACCCCCGCTTCACCGCCGAGATGATGGCCGCCAACCAGCCGATCGTCGCCGGCCTGCGCCGGATCGCCGCCCGCCACGGAGCGACCGTCGCCCAGATCGCCCTCGCCTGGGTCCTCGCCCAGGGCAAGCAGGTCATCGCCGTACCGGGCGCGAAACAGGAACGCTGGGTCACCGAGAACGCCGGAGCCACCGGGATACACCTGACCCCGGAGGACCTCGCGGAGGTGGCCTCGCTGCCGGGGGCGCTGGGGTCCTGGGACTGAATCCGGCGGCCGGATCGGGAACTTGTGGGACGCCGGATGTGTATGACAGGTAAGAGTCGCCGCACAGATAGGGGCCGCCGCGTGGAAGGGACCGGGATCGTGGGACGTCGAGGTGTGGTGGCCGGGGTGGCGGTGGGGGCGCTGTTGTTCGGGGCGGGGTGTTCGTCCGGGGGGCCGTCGGGGGGTGGGGCGCCGTCCGCGTCCGCCGCGAGTCCGTCCGCGTCGTCGCAGGGTGGCGGCTCGCAGGTGCCGCCCGCCAAGGGGAGTGTGCGGGTGGTGCGGACCGTCGCCGAGGGGCTGGAGTCGCCGTGGGGGGTGGCGGCGATTCCCGGTGGGGGGCTGCTGGTGGGGTCGCGGGACGAGGGGACGGTCACGCTGGTCGGGGTGGGGGACGGGCGGAAGACCGAGGTGGGTGAGGTGCCGGGGGTGTCGGCGGCCGGGGAAGGGGGGCTGCTCGGGCTGGCGCTGTCGCCGCGGTTCGCCTCGGACCGGATGGTGTACGCGTACTTCACGTCCGAGTCGGACAACCGCATCGTCCGGATGCGGTACGACGAACAGCGCCCGGCGGGGCAGCAGTTGGGGGCTCCCGACACGGTGTTCAAGGGCATCCCCAAGGGGCGCATCCACAACGGCGGGCGGATCGCGTTCGGGCCCGACGGGATGCTGTACGTGGGGACCGGGGAGTCCGGGGACACCGGGCTCTCCCAGGACCTGAAGTCGCTCGGCGGCAAGATCCTGCGGCTCACCCCCGAGGGCGAGCCCGCCCCCGGCAACCCCTTCCCCGGCTCGGCCGTCTACTCGTACGGCCACCGCAACGTCCAGGGGCTCGCCTGGGACGCGAAACAGCGGCTGTTCGCCGCCGAATTCGGCCAGAACACCTGGGACGAGCTGAACGCGATCGCCCCCGGCGGCAACTACGGCTGGCCCGAGGCGGAGGGCACCTCCGACGACCCGAAGTACCGCGACCCCCTCGCGAAGTGGCCCACCTCCGACGCCTCCCCGAGCGGCATCGCCTACGCCGAGGGCTCGATCTGGATGGCCGGGCTCCGGGGACAGCGGCTGTGGCGCATCCCGCTGAACGGCACGGAGGCTTCCGCCGACCCCCAGGCGTTCCTGGGCCAGGAGTACGGCCGGCTGCGCACGGTCGTCGCGGCCGGCGACGGCAGGCTGTGGGTGACCACCAGCAACACGGACGGCCGGGGCAACGTCCGCGACGGCGACGACCGCGTCCTGGAACTACAGGTGACCTGACCCCTGCTCCCCGGCGTCCGGCTCCTGCGCCTTGGGCGCCCGCACCGTCACCTTCCCGGACGACAGGTCTATCGGCCCCCGCCCCGGATCGCCGTCCCCCACGTCCTCCCGCGTCAGCTCCAGCCGGTTCTGCTCGTCCTGGGTGTGCTTGCGACCCGGCGAGAAGAGTTCCTCGAAGGCGTTGAACATCTCGTGTCCCTCCGGGTCGGTGCGGTCGGGTTCGGGGCCTTCGTCCAGTGTCCACGAACAGGCGACCGAACGGCGGGCGCGGGCCCGGATGCCCGCGCACCCCGGCCCACCCCGCCTCTCAGCCCGCCCCCACCGGGAACAGCCCCAGCCGGTGTGCGACCGCCGCCGCCTCCCCCCGGCTCGACACCGAGAGCTTCGCCAGGATGTTGGAGACGTGGACGCTGGCGGTCTTCGGCGAGATGAAGAGCTCCTCGGCGATCTGGCGGTTGGTGCGGCCGGCCGCGACGAGGCGGAGGACGTCGTGTTCGCGGGTGGTGAGGCCGAGGGAGTCGGTGGGGGTGGGCGGCGGGGTGAGGGAGAGACGGGCGCGCTGGGAGAGGAGGTCGGTGGACTCCGAGAGGGGGCGGGCCTTCAGGTGGTCGGCGACCGCGCGGACCAGCCGCAGGAGATCGGCGGCCCGGGAGCGGTCGTCGGGCGCCGGGGAGCCGAGGAGCGCCTCCGCGAGACGGTAGCGGGCGCGCGCCAGATCGTAGGGGCGTTCCAGGCACTCGAAGGCGGTGACGACGTCCGACCATCCGTCGGCCGAGTCACGCCCCTCCGCACGCCCCAGCTCCGCCCGCACCCAGCGGTCGTACGCGTGCCAGACGGGCGCCGGCGTGGGCAGTCTGCGCGCCGTCTCCCGGATACGGCGGACCTGTTCCGGTGACGCCTCGCGGGCGTCCGCCTCGGCGGTCGCGGCGGCGCGCAGCAGGGGCCAGGCGTCCCGGTGGACGTGCGGGGCGAGGCCGTCGTCCAGGACGCGCGTCAGCTCCGCGCGGGCGTCGGTGAGGCGGCCCTCGGCGGCGGCGAGGGTGAGTGTGAGGGTCGCGAAGGGGAGGACGTACTGCGGCATCCGGTCGTGCGGGCCGAAGGACGCGCGGCCGTCGGCGATGTGCCGGGCCGCGTCGGTGGTCCGGCCCCGCGCCAGGGCGAGCTGGGCGAGGAAGCCGTGGCCCGCGCCCCGCGGTTTCGCCGCCTGCGTGACCCGGCTGGCCCGCAGCGCCGCGCCCAGCGCCTCGTCCCACTGCCCGAGCGAGATCAGGGACTCCGCGAGGTTGGCCCAGATCCACGGTTCGTTGTTGCGCAGCCCCCACTCCTCGACCGACTTCTGCCCCTCCCGCAGCAGGGCGACGGCCTCGGCGGACCGGCCGACGCTCTCCAGCGCGGACGGCAGGTTGATGTGCGCGCGCCCGACCTCGGCCACGAGCCCGCGCTCCCGCCCCTGCTCCAGCACGTCCCGCATCTGCGCGAGCCCTGCCTCGATGTCCCCGGCCCCGACCATGAGGCCGCCGAGGTTGAGGCGGGCGTGGAACTCGATGTCCTCGGCGCCGAGCATGCGCGCGTACTCGACGGCCCGCTCGGCGGCGGTGACGGCGTCGGGCCCCGGTTCGTGCAGCATCGACCAGCCGGCAGAGGCGGCCAGCACCTCGGCGTGCACCTCCGACGGCGGCAGCCCCCGGACCAGTTCCTGGGCGGTCGCCAGCTCCTGCCAGCCGTCGCCCCGGGACAGCGCGGTCACCAGCTTGGAGCGCTGCACCCAGAACCAGGCGGCCCGCAGCGGGTCCGGGTCCTCCTCCAGGAGCCGCAGCGCCCGGCGCGTGATCTTCAGCGCCCGCTCCCGCTCCCCCGCCAGCCGCCCCGCCACCGCGGCCTCGGCCATCAGGTCCAGGTAGCGCAGGGGCGTCGTCTCGGGGTCGCAGCCGCACGGCGGGTAGACCTCGGCGTAGTCGACGGGGCGCAGTTTCGCCCGCACCTCCCCCGGGGCCGCGTCCCACAGCTCCATCGCCCGCTCCAGGAGCCGCAGTTGCTCGCTGTAGGCGTGCCGGGAGCGGGTCTCCACCGCCGCGTCCAGCACCGCGGGGAGCGCTTTCGCCGGGTCGTGCGCGTGGTACCAGTAGCTGGCCAGGCGCGTCGCCCGCTGGTCGGCCGGGACCAGGCCGGGGCCGGCCTCCAGGGCCTGTGCGTACCGCCGGTTCAGGCGGGAGCGCTCGCCCGGCAGGAGGTCGTCCCCGACGGCCTCGCGGACCAGGGAGTGCCGGAAGCGGTAGCCGTCGCCGCCGGGGGTGGCGAGCAGGATGTTGGCGCCGACGGCCGCGCGCAGGGCCTCGATCAGGTCGTCCTCGCAGAGTCCGGAGACGGCCGCGAGCAGGGCGTACTCGACGGTCGAGCCGCCCTCGGCGGTGATCCGTACGACGCGCTGGGCGTGGTCGGGGAGCGCCTCCACGCGGACCAGCAGGAGGTCCCGCAGGGAGTCCGTGAGCCCCGCGCAGCAGTCGCCGGAGCAGGCGACGGCCAGTTCCTCGACGAAGAAGGCGTTGCCGTCGGAGCGGTGGAAGATCTCGTCGACCTGGGCGGGGGCCGGTTCGACGGCGAGGATGCCGGCGATCTGGCGGCCCACCTCGTCGCGTGTGAAGCGGGCGAGTTCGAGGCGGCGGACCGTGCGCAGCCGGTCCAGTTCGGCGAGGAGGGGGCGCAGGGGGTGGCGGCGGTGGATGTCGTCGCTGCGGTAGGTCGCGAGGACGAGGAGGCGGCCCGTGCGCAGCGTGCGGAACAGGTAGGACAGGAGGTGGCGGGTGGAGGCGTCGGCCCAGTGGAGGTCCTCGATGACCACGACGACCGTGCGCTCGGCGGCGACGCGCTCCAGGAGGCGGGCGGTCAGCTCGAAGAGCCTCGCCAGGCCCTCTTCGTCGTGCCTCCCGGGCGCGGTCTCGCCCAGTTCGGGCAGGAGCCTCGCCAGCTCGTCCTCCTGGCCGGCGGCGGCGGTGGCCAGCTCCTCGGGCAGGGCACGGCGCAGGGCGCGCAGGGCGGTGGAGAAGGAGGCGAACGGCAGTCCGTCGGCCCCGATCTCGACGCAGCCGCCGAGCGCGACGACGGCGCCCTGGCGCTCGGCGACCGCGCCGAACTCCTCCACGAGCCGCGTCTTGCCGACGCCCGCCTCACCGCCGACGAGCAGCGCCTGCGGCTCCCCCGCCGCCGCGCGCCCCAGCGCGTCGTTCAGCGTGCCGAGCTCATCCGCTCGGCCGACGAACACCGGACTGACCGACCTCATCTCCACGCTGCCGAGCATCGCACAGGGGTCTGACAACGCCCCACCGGTTATCGGGAGCGCGACGACGGCGGAGGGGTGGCCGACCCCCGTACGGCCACCCCCTCCTGCCGTGTTCACGCCGCCCAGGTGAACCGGTGGCGCAGGGGGCGGCCGGTATCGGAGTCCTTCTCGGCCTCCCGGCGCGCGTGTACGGCCTCCTTGACGAGGCGCTCGTGGTCGGCGCGGCGGATGAGTTCGGCGGAGCGGAGCTGGTGGGCCTCGAACTGGAACATGGTCACTCCCGTTTCCCTGGGGCTCTGTGTGCCCTCTTGCTGTCGGACTCCAGCCTCCTTCGCGGAGGGGGTCCGGCACATCGGGAGAGTTCCGCATCTCCGGGCGCCCCGGGGGGCCTTAGAAACGGGAGAAGGGCCCTTAGGGACCGCCGTATGTGCCTACGGCGAGCCCTGAGGGCCCTCATGTGAACCCGCGGTCGCGGGTCAGCTCGCGGAGGGCAGGCCCAGGATCGCGTCGCTGTACTTCAGGACGGCCAGCAGGAGGCCGATCACACCGAGGGCGACGCCGCCCCAGGCGACGGACTTGATCCACGCGGGCTGCGGCCTGTCGGGGTTGCCGAAGGCGGGGCGGATCAGGACGACGACGGCGGTGACGAGGGCGAACAGGGCGAAGAGCCCGGCCCACAGCGCGCTGGTCTTCCACGCGTCGCCGTACACCTCCTTGACCTGCGTCGCGACACTCGCCGTCGACGACGTCTGGAGCTGGCCGACGAGCGTCTCGCGGGCGGCGGCGACCGTGCCGATCCAGCTGCCGCTCAGCGACACGAAGCCGAGCGCGGCGGAGACGACGGCCCCGGCGCCCTGCCCGACGAACGAGGTCTCCTTCGCCTCGGCCCCGCCGCCCTCTTCGAGCAGCTCGGCGTCGTCGTCCAGTACTTCGTCCTCCTCGGTGACGGCCTCCTCCGGGGTCTCCCCCTTCGTCAGCTCCACCTCGGAGATCGTCTCTTCTGTCTTCGTTCCCATGTCCGGCACCGTACGGAGGCTCTCTGAGAGGTTTCTTAATGATCGTTGTGAGCGGTACGCGCGCGTGCGGCGCGCCACTCCGGGGCGAGGAGCGACCAGATCTCGATGTCGTGCCGTTCGCCCTTGTGCAGATGGCTGTCGCGCAGGACGCCGTCCCGGGTCATCCCGAGGCGGCGGGCCACGTTGAGGCTGGGGGTGTTGCCGGAGGCGGCGTGCCATTCGACGCGGTGCATGCCCCGGTCGAGGACGGCCCAGTCGACGAGGACGCGCATCGCGCGGGTGACGAGCCCCTTGCCGACGCCGGCCGGCTCCAGCCAGCAGCCGACCTCGCAGACGCCGGTGGCCGCGTCGAACGTGCGGAACAGGACGCCGCCGACGAGGGTGCCGTCGTACCAGAGGCCGTGCAGGGAGCCGGAGTCCTCGACGCGTTTGTCGGCGTACCGCTTCAGCAGCGCGCGGGCGGACTCGACGTCCGTCTCGCGCGAGCCGAACCCGATGAACTGCCCGATGTGCTCGCGCCCCCGGTCGAAGTGGGCGAGCAGCTCCTCGGCGTGCCACACCTCAAGGGGCCGCAACTGCGCCCCGTCGTCTCCCAGGGACACCCCGTACATACCGCTGCCTCTCGTGTGGGTCCGTCGTCGGGACGACCCTCTCACGGCCCCCGATTCCGGCGGCGGGCCACCCCTCCCGGCATCACAGGGACGTAACAACTCCCGTCCCCACAACAACTATTCGGGCGCCCGCGACTCGTATCACCCGTAGGAATCGCACAGTCTGCGTACAGGGGGAACGTTGTCCGTCCGCCAGGTGAACAAGCCCGACCGGCCGCCGCGGCTCGCACTCGTCGACGGGCTGCGCCTCGCGGCGGCGCTCGCGGTGGCCTGTTTCCACTACTTCGGCCAGAACTTCCCGAGCATATGGGGCGAGACCCCCAGAGACTTCGCGTTCACCGTGCACCGCGCCTCGATGTACGGCTGGCTCGGGGTCGAGATGTTCTTCCTGATCAGCGGGTTCGTGATCTGTATGAGCGCGTGGGGGCGCACGCCGGGCGAGTTCGCGGTCTCCCGGCTCTCGCGGCTCTTCCCCGCGTACTGGGCGGTGATCGTGCTGCTCGTCACCCGTCTCGCGGTGTTCCCCCAGAAGTCCGACAACCTTCCGGAGGACCTGCACCCGCGGAACGTGCTCGCCAATCTGACGATGTTCCCGGGCCCGTTGCACGTCGATCTGCTCGCCGGGGTCGCCTGGACGCTCGATCTGGAGGCGCGTTTCTATCTGCTGATGGCGATCGTGCTGAAGTTCGGCGCGACCTACGAACGGCTGCTCGGCTTCTGCACGGTCTGGCTGGTCGCCGCGTACGTCACGCACTCCACCCAGAACAAACTGCTCGACCAGTTCGTCCTGAGCGGCTACGCGGGGCTGTTCGTCGCCGGGATCGCGCTCTACCTGATGTTCCGCTTCGGGCAGAACCTGATGCTCTGGACGCTGCTGGGGATGGCGTGGGCGTACCAGCTCAGCGTGCTCCAGATACGCGTCGGCTGGCACATGGCCGCGCCCGGCGGCACCCGCACCGTGTCCTGGAGCCTGTGCGCGCTGCTGCTGACGGCGTTCCTCGGCGTCCTCATGCTGGCCACGATCGGCCCGCTGCGGGACCTGAAGTGGCGCTGGCTGGTGACGGCGGGGGCGCTGACCTACCCGTTCTACCTGGTCCACATGAGCCTCGGCTACCCGCTCGCCAAGGGCCTCACCCGGCACGTGCCCGCCCTCGGCCCCTGGGGGAACCTGGCCGTCGTGACGACCGCGATGCTGCTCCTGTCGTACGGCATCCACCGGTGGGTGGAGCGCCCGATGGGGCTGTGGATGCGCAGGGGGCTCACTCGTGGGCTGGCGGCGGCGCGGGGGCCGAAGGAGCCGGTGGGCAAGGAGCCGGTCGCCGGGGAGCCGGTCGCCGAAGAAACGACGGCCGGGAAGGCGCCGGCCGAGGAGGCAGTGGCCGGGAAGGCGCCGGCCGAGGAGACGGTCCAGGTGCCCGTCAGTGTGCCTGGTCCCCGAACGCCATCACCGTGACACCGAGGACCAGCAGCCACAGCGCGCGCCGGGTGTGCCCCCGGGAGCCGAGGAAGGCCGCGAACGCGCAGATCGCGGCGCCCGTGGCGAACGCGGCGGGGACGAGGGCCGAGGACTTGCCGCCGAGGCGCATGAGGGCGGCGGCGAGACCTGCGAGGGTGAGCAGGACGCCGGTGCCGGTCGCCGTCCAGCGGGCCCGGCGGGCATCCTCCATCGGGTCCATGTCGTCGTCCTCGGCGTCCACGGTGTCCATCGGATGGGTCGTCGTCACGTCGTCGGTCTCGTCCCGGGTGTCGGTCCTCATGGCGCGGGAGGGTAGCGCGCCATCCTGAGAGCCTCTCCGGAGAGCGGTCTCGGTGAGCAGTACGGCCCCGCCGCCCCGTATGACTCAACGCCGCCCCCCGCCGGCCCAGTACGCAAGGAGCCCGCACCGCATGACCGAGACCGCGTCGATGCCCTCGACCGCCGACCTCAGCCACCCCCACCGTCCGCGCAGCAATCACTACGACGCCGACTGGATCGTCGAGAACCAGATGGGCGCCCACCCCCTGTGGCTCCTGGAGTGGCTCGCGCCCGACCTCGGACTGGACACGCTGCGCCCCGGCGCCCGGGTCCTGGACCTGGGCTGCGGGCGCGCGTTGACCTCGGTGTTCCTCGCGCGTGAGTACGACGTACAGGTGACCGCCGTGGACCCGCTGATCGCCCCCGACGACAACGCCCGGCGGATCGCCGACGCGGGGTTCGCGGACCGGGTGCAGCCGGTGCACGCCTGCGCGCGCGACCTGCCGTTCAGCGAGGGGAGTTTCGACGCGATCGTGTCCGTGGACGCGTTCCAGAACTTCGGCGCGGACGATCTGTATCTGCCCACGCTGACGCGGCTGTTGAAGCCGGGCGGGCGGATCGGGGTCGTCGTGCCGGCGCTGCGGGAGGAGCTGCCGGGGGCCGAGCCGCCGGCGCATCTCGCGGGCAACTGGCGTCCCGCGTACTGGGCTTACCACTCCCCCGCGTGGTGGCGGCGGAACTGGGAGCGTACGGGGGCGGTCGTGGTGGAGAGCGCGCGGTGGCAGGAGGAGGGGTGGCGGGACTGGCTGCGGTGGAGCGAGGTGTTCGCCGCGACGTGTGAACGGGCGCGGGAGACCGCGGAGTTGCTGCGGGCGGACGAGGGGCGGGCGCTCGGGTTCGCGGGGGTGGTGGGGCGGCGGCCGTAAGAGCGGAGGGGCTCGACGGGGCTGACGGAGAAGGGGGTTGACGCGTCCGCGCGTCAACCCCCTTCGGGACCTCAGGAGTTCGGGATCAGCCCTCCGTCACGCCCAGCTGGTCCAGGATCAGCTCCTTGACGCGGGCCGCGTCCGCCTGGCCGCGCGTCGCCTTCATGACCGCCCCGACCAGCGCGCCGGCCGCCGCGACCTTGCCGCCGCGGATCTTGTCGGCGATCCCGGGGTTGCCGGCGATGGCCTCCTCGACGGCCTTGGTGAGCGCGCCGTCGTCCGAGACGACCTTCAGGCCGCGCTTCTCGACGACCTCGTCCGGGGTGCCCTCGCCCGCGAGGACGCCCTCGATGACCTGTCGCGCCAACTTGTCGTTCAGGTCGCCCTTGGTGACGAGTTCGGTGACCCGGGCGACCTGCGCCGGGGTGATCGCGAGCTCGTCCAGGGAGACCTGGGACTCGTTGGCGCTGCGGGCCAGCTCACCCATCCACCACTTGCGGGCGGAGGCCGCGTCGGCGCCGGCGTCGATCGTCGCGACGATCGGGTCGAGGGCGCCGGCGTTGAGGATGGCCTGCATCTCGGTGCCGGTGATGCCCCAGTCGGCCAGCAGCCGGTTACGGCGGGCCAGCGGCAGCTCCGGGAGCCCGGCGCGGATTTCCTCGACCCACTCACGGGACGGGGCGACCGGCACGAGGTCGGGCTCCGGGAAGTACCGGTAGTCCTCGGCCTCCTCCTTCACGCGGCCCGAGGTCGTCGACCCGGTGTCCTCGTGGAAGTGGCGGGTCTCCTGGATGATCGTGCCGCCCGCGTTCAGGACCGCCGCGTGCCGCATGATCTCGAAGCGGGCCGCGCGCTCGACGGACCGCAGCGAGTTGACGTTCTTCGTCTCGCTGCGGGTGCCGAACTTCTCCCGGCCGTGGGGGCGCAGCGACAGGTTGACGTCGCAGCGCATCTGGCCCATCTCCATGCGGGCCTCGGAGACGCCGAGCGCCTTGATCAGCTCGCGCAGCTCACGGACGTACGCGCGGGCGACCTCGGGGGCGCGCTCGCCGGCGCCCTCGATCGGCTTGGTGACGATCTCGATGAGGGGGATGCCGGCGCGGTTGTAGTCGAGCAGGGAGTGGGACGCGCCGTGGATACGGCCGGTGGCGCCGCCGACGTGCGTCGACTTGCCGGTGTCCTCCTCCATGTGCGCGCGCTCGATCTGCACGCGGAAGGTCTCGCCGTCCTCCAGCTGGACGTCCAGATAGCCGTTGAAGGCGATCGGCTCGTCGTACTGGGAGGTCTGGAAGTTCTTCGGCATGTCCGGATAGAAGTAGTTCTTCCGGGCGAAGCGGCACCACTCGGCGATCTCGCAGTTCAGCGCGAGGCCGATCTTGATCGCGGACTCGACGCCGGTCGCGTTGACGACCGGGAGCGCGCCGGGCAGGCCGAGGCAGACCGGGCAGGTCTGGGTGTTCGCGTCCTGCCCGAGGGCGGTCGAACAGCCGCAGAACATCTTGGTCTTGGTGCCGAGTTCGACATGGACCTCAAGGCCCATGACGGGGTCGTACGACGCGAGAGCGTCCTCGTACGACACCAGGTCGGTCGTGGTGGTCACGGTGAAAACTTCCCTCTCAGCCCAGCAGGACGTCGTCGTCGCCCAGCCGCTTCAGCTCGCGGTACAGGATGGCGAGGCCGGTGACGATCGCGACCGCGGAGACGGTGGCGTCGATCAGGCGCAGGGTGTCCTGCTCGGCGCGGGCCTTCTTGATCTGCTTGGCGACACCGAACGCGCCGAACGCGGTGGTGGCGATGGACACGTACGTACCGGACTTGGACTTCTTGAAGCCCTTGGCCTTCGACAGTGCGTTGCTCACAGCGACGGAGCCTCCTCCAGGAGCGGGTGACCCCACCTTTCCACGAAGGCGGCCTCTACGGCGGCCCCGACCTTGTAAAGACGGTCGTCCTTCAGGGCGGGGGCGATGATCTGGAGGCCGACCGGGAGACCGTCCTCGGGCGCGAGGCCGCACGGCAGGGACATCGCCGCGTTGCCCGCGAGGTTGGTCGGGATCGTGCACAGGTCGGCCAGGTACATCGCCATCGGGTCGTCGGCGCGCTCGCCGATCGGGAAGGCGGTGGTCGGCGTCGTCGGCGACACGATGACGTCCACCTGCTCGAACGCCTTCTCGAAGTCGCGTGTGATGAGCGTGCGGACCTTCTGCGCCGAGCCGTAGTAGGCGTCGTAGTAGCCGCTGCTCAGCGCGTACGTGCCGAGGATGATCCGGCGCTTCACCTCGGGGCCGAAGCCGTCGGCGCGGGTGATCGAGGTGACCTCCTCCGCGGAGTGCGTGCCGTCGTCGCCGGTGCGGCGGCCGTAGCGCAGGCCGTCGAAGCGGGCGAGGTTGGAGGAGCACTCGGAGGGCGCGATCAGGTAGTACGCCGAGAGGGCCAGATCGAAGGACGGGCAGTCCAGCTCGACGATCTCGGCGCCCAGCTCCTTGAGGAGCTGCACGGACTCGTCGAAGCGCTGGACGACGCCGGCCTGGTAGCCCTCGCCGCGGAACTGCTTGACGACGCCGACGCGCATGCCTTCGACGCTGCCGTTGCGGGCCGCCTCGACGACCGGCGGGACCGGGGTGTCGATCGACGTCGAGTCCAGCGGGTCGTGTCCGGCGATGACCTCGTGCAGGAGCGCGGCGTCCAGGACCGTACGGGCGCAGGGCCCGCCCTGGTCGAGGGAGGACGAGAACGCGACCATGCCGTACCGCGAGACCGCGCCGTACGTCGGCTTCACGCCGACCGTGCCGGTGACGGCGGCGGGCTGGCGGATGGAGCCGCCGGTGTCCGTGCCGATGGCGAGGGGGGCCATGTGCGCGGCGAGCGCGGCGGACGAGCCGCCGCCGGAGCCGCCGGGAATCCGGGTGAGGTCCCAGGGGTTGCCGGTCGGGCCGTACGCGCTGTTCTCGGTGCTCGACCCCATGGCGAACTCGTCCATGTTGGTCTTGCCGAGGATGACGACGTCGGCGGCCTTCAGCCGCTTCGTGAGCGTCGCGTCGTAGGGCGGAATCCAGCCCTCCAGGATCTTCGAGCCGACCGTCGTGGGAATGCCCTCGGTCGTGAAGATGTCCTTCAGCGCGAGCGGAACGCCCGCGAGAGGCCCGAGCTTCTCGCCTCGCTCACGCTTCTCGTCGACGGCACGGGCCTGCTTGAGCGCGCCCTCGCGGTCGACGTGCAGGAAGGCGTGCACCTTCTCGTCGACGGCCTCGATGCGGGCCAGGTGGGCCTCGGCGACCTGTACGGCGGTGAGTTCGCCGGACGCGATCTTCGCGGCCGTCTCAGCGGCCGTCAGCTTGATGATGTCCGTCACTGTTAGTCCTCCCCCAGGATCTGCGGCACCTTGAATCGCTGCTGCTCCTGGGCCGGGGCGCCCGAGAGCGCCTGCTCGGGGGTGAGCGAGGGACGGACCTCGTCCGCCCGCATGACGTTCGTCAGCGGGAGCGGGTGCGAGGTCGGGGGTACGTCCTGATCGGCGACCTCACTGACACGCGCAACGGCGCCAATGATGTCGTCCAGCTGTCCCGCGAAGTGATCCAGCTCTTCGCTCTCCAGCTCCAGACGCGCCAGCCGGGCGAGGTGGGCGACCTCCTCGCGCGTAATGCCAGGCATGCAGCGTTCCTCTGGGGTGAGTGTGTGTGGTTTGGGGCCAATCCTAGGGGGCGGGGGTACCAGGACGGTAAACGGTTCCGCTTCACCCCCCTTCGGGAACCGCCTCCCACAGCTCCACCCGGTTCCCCTCCGGATCTGTCACCCACCCGAACCGCCCGATCCCCGCCATGTCCTGCGTCCCCTCCACCACGTCCGCCCCCTTCTCCCTGAGCTGCGCGAGCATGGCGTCCAGATCCCGGACCCTGAAGTTCACCATCACCCCCTGCTCCCGCGACCCGAAGTACTCGGTCTCCGCCTCGAACGCCGCGAACACAGTCACCCCCACCTCCTGCCGCCACAACTCCCCCGCGTCCAGCCCGAGGTTGTCGCGGTACCAGGCGACGAGCGCGCCGGGGTCCTGAGCACGGATGAAGTAGCCGCCGATTCCGAGGATGCGTTCCATGGGGGCATGGTGACATTCGCGCATGAGACGGGCGCGTCAGCGCCCCCCAGGGGCGCGGGGAACTGCGCGACCGGCCACGACGGCGCAGCACCGCCATCGGGCAGGAGGGGGCAGGACGCACGACATGCCCACGCTCCCGCAGCCGCCGACGGCGATCGGGCCCCACGGGAGAGGTCCACCTCTTGAGTGACTGGAAACGGGTGGGCGGGTGGGTCATTCCGCGGCGGGAAGCGCCGCGCGGGGCCGCTGCCAGCCCCGAGCCCCCCGCGCCCGCAACCACGCCGTCGTCTCCGCCGGAGGCATCGCCGCGGCGACCAGCCACCCCTGGACAGCGTCACACCCGAGATCCCGCAACCGCTCCCACGTCTCGTCGTCCTCCACCCCCTCCGCCACCACCAACAACCCGAGAGAGTGCGCGAGATCGACGGTGCACCGAACGATCTCCGCATCCTCCGCGTCGACCGCCAGCCGAGCCACGAACGACCGGTCGATCTTCAGCTCACTGACCGGCAGCCGCCGCAGATGGACCAGCGAGGAGTACCCGGTCCCGAAGTCGTCGAGGGACATCTTCACCCCGTGCCCGGTCAGCCCGTTGAGCGTATCGGCGGCCCGCTGCGGATCTTCGAGCAGCACATGCTCGGTGATCTCCAGCTGAAGCGCCCCCGCGGGAACCCCGTGCCGGGCGAGCCGAGCCGCGACGGCCCCGGCGAACCCGGGCGTGTGGACGTCCCGCGGCGACACGTTGACGGCGACCGGCACCCGCAACCCCTGCGCCCGCCACCGCGCGACCTGCTCCAGCGCCGTCTCCAGCACGTACTCCGTGAGATGCGGCATCAGCCCGGACGACTCGGCGATCGCGATGAACTCGTCCGGCGGCACCTTCCCCCGCTCGGGATGCACCCACCGCACGAGCGCCTCCAGCCCCGCCACCTGCCCGTCGAACCGCACCTTGGGCTGGTAGTGCAACTGCACCTCGTGCGCGTCGAGGGCCCGCCGCAGATCCCCCAGCAGCCCCAGCCGGTCCGGCGTGTTGGAGTCCCGCTTCGACTCGTACACCTCCACCCCGGTCCGGTCCCGCTTCGCCTGGTACATCGCGACATCCGCCCGCCGCAGCATCCCCTCCGCGTCGACGGCGTGATCGGGGAAGACCGCGACCCCTGCGCTCGCCTCCAGCACGAGCGTCAGCCCGTCGAGATCGAGCGGCGAGCTCAGCTCCGTCACCAGCGCCCGCGCCACCCGCGTCGCGGACGTCGTCGAGTCGGCGACCGGCAGCAGCACCGCGAACTCGTCCCCGCCCAGCCGCGCCACCTCCGCCCCGCGCGGCAGCGCCTCCTTGAGCCGGTCCGCTATCTGGAGGAGGAGCCGGTCCCCGGCGAGATGCCCGAGCGTGTCGTTGACGTGCCGGAACCGGTCGAGGTCGATCAGCATGAGCGCGGCCCGCGCCCCGATCCGCTCCGCGTCGTCGAGCGCCGTCCAGATCCGCTCCAGCAGCCACTGCCGGTTGGGCAGCCCGGTGAGCGGATCGCGGAGCTGCTCCTCCGCCCGCATCCGGGCGATCCACAGCGTGGAGTCGAGGGCGATCAGCGGGATCGAGAACAGCGGCAGCAGTACGGGCTCGGCGTCCGCGACGACGCAGACCAGCGGCGCGATCCCGAGGAGCGCGACGGCGACGATGCTCTGCCGCAGCAGCGCCGTACGGGCGACGGTGGGCAGCCCGCCGTGCGAGGGCGCCTGGAGGAACCAGAGGAGGACGCGCGTGACGGCGAGATAGGCGACGGCGACGAGGACGATCTGCGGGGCGGTGTAGACCGTCCAGGTCTGCGGGTCCCAGGGCTTCTCGACGGACGGCACCCGCCCGCACACCGCGAGGACCAGCGCGCCCGCCCCGATGCCGAGGATGTCGACGGCGCCGTGCAGGACGCCCTGGCGCCAGCGGTGCCGGCGGGCGATGCCGACGAGGACGACGACGGTGAGGCTGACGAGGCCGGCCGGGACCCAGCCGTACAGCAGGAGGACGGCGAGGGTGAGGGCCGCGCCGGAGCCGGTCCCGCCCCACCAGCGGGCCCGGCCCAGCATGACGAGGTGTCCGACGATGACGCCGGTCAGCAGGGCGAGGGACCAGCCGAGCGTGCCGGAGGGGAACAGGGCGTGGCCGCCGGTGAAGGCGCGGTAGAAGCCGACACCGAGCGCGAACGCCGCCGCCCCGACGACGACCGCGGGCAACGCGGGCCAGGTCTGGTGCCGTTCGTGGTCGGGTTCGGCCCCGGGGAGCGCGACGACGGCCTCGTGGGCCGTACGAGCGGCCCACAGGCTCCGCAGGCTGATCCCGGCCGTCCGGCGCGGGCGCAGCCGGGAGTCCGGGGCGGCGCTCTCGGTCGGTTCCATTCCTGTCCCTCTCACAGCCGGCGGCGCCGCGTGGGAAATCCCTGGTCCCCGGTTCTGACAAGCCGGGGGTGCCCCGACCGCGACTGGGCACGGCAGGCGCGCAGCTCAACAGTAGGCCGCGGAGGGCGAATAGGGGCAGCGGTCGTGGGCGGTTGCCCGAATGCGCACCGGCCACCCGTAACGCTCCGAAATGCGCGGTACGGGTGGCCTTTCACGGCTACTCCTCGACCGGAAGGGCGGCGTCCGCAGCGGCCTCGGGGCCCTGCTCCAGGAGGACGGCGAACCCTTCCTCGTTCAGCACGGGGACCTTGAGCTGCATCGCCTTGTCGTACTTGGACCCGGGATTGTCACCCACGACGACAAAAGACGTCTTCTTCGAGACCGAGCCGGTGACCTTCGCCCCCCTCGTCTGGAGCGCCTCCTTCGCGCCGTCCCGCGTGTGGTGCTCCAGCGTGCCGGTGACGACGACGACGAGCCCCTCCAGCGGGCGCGGGCCCTCGTCCTCCCCGGAGTGCTCGTCCTCCATGCGGACGCCCGCCGCACGCCACTTGCGCAGGATCTCCTGGTGCCAGTCCTCGGCGAACCACTCCTTGAGCGAGGCGGCGATGATCCCGCCGACGCCCTCCGTCGCGGCGAGTTCCTCCTCGGTGGCCTGCTCGATGCGCTCGATGGAGCGGAACTCGCGGGCGAGCGCCTCGGCGGCGACCGGGCCGACGTGCCGGATGGACAGGCCCGTGAGGATACGGGCGAGAGGGCGTTCCTTCGCCGCCGCGATGTTCTCCAGCATCGCGACCGCGTTCTTCTTCGCCTCGCCCTGCTGGTTGGCGAAGACGGTCGCGATCTTCTCCTCACCGGTCTTCGGGTCCCGCTTGGGCAGACCGCTGTCCTGGTCGAGGACGTACGCCTTGATGGGCAGGAGCTGCTCGATGGTGAGGTCGAAGAGGTCGCCCTCGTCGAGAAGGGGCGGCTCTTTGGGCTCCAGCGGCTTGGTGAGGGCGGCTGCGGCGACGTACCCGAAGTGCTCGATGTCGAGGGACTTGCGGCCCGCGAGGTAGAACAGGCGCTCGCGCAACTGGGCCGGGCAGCCACGGGCGTTGGGGCAGCGCAGGTCGACGTCGGCTTCCTTCATCGGCTTGAGCGGCGTCCCGCACTCGGGGCACTTCTCCGGCATGACGAAGGGCTTCTCGGTGCCGTCTCTCAGGTCCGCGACCGGCCCGAGGATCTCCGGGATGACGTCCCCCGCCTTGCGCAGCACGACCGTGTCCCCGATGAGGACGCCCTTGGCCTTGACGACGTCCTGGTTGTGCAGGGTCGCGAACTCGACCTCGGAGCCGGCCACCGTCACCGGTTCGACCTGCGCGTACGGCGTGACGCGACCCGTACGGCCCACGCCCACGCGGATGTTGACGAGCTTGGTGTTGACCTCCTCCGGCGCGTACTTGTAGGCGATGGCCCAGCGGGGCGCGCGGGACGTGGAGCCGAGGCGGCCCTGGAGGGGGATCTCGTCGAGCTTGACGACGACGCCGTCGATCTCGTGTTCCACGGAGTGGCGGTTCTCGCCGTAGTGGGTGATGAACTGCCGTACGCCGTCGAGGTCGTTCACGACCCTGTTGTGGCGGGAGGTGGGCAGGCCCCAGCCCTTGAGGAGGTCGTACGCCTCGGACAGGCGCGTGAGGCCGTCGTAGCCCTCCAGGGCGCCGATGCCGTGGACGACCATGTGCAGGGGGCGGCTCGCGGTCTTGCGGGGGTCCTTCTGGCGGAGCGAACCGGCCGCCGCGTTGCGCGGGTTGGCGAAGGGCTTGTCGCCGATCTCGACGAGGTGGGCGTTCAGTTCGGCGAACTTCTCCATCGGGAAGTAGACCTCGCCGCGGATCTCGACGAGGTCGGGGACCTCGTCGCCGGTGAGGCGATCCGGGATCTCGGCGATCGTCCGGACGTTCGGCGTGATGTCCTCGCCCGTGCGGCCGTCGCCCCGGGTGGCGGCGCGGGTGAGACGGCCGTGTTCGTACGTGAGGTTGACGGCGAGGCCGTCGACCTTCAGCTCGCACAGGAAGTGGTACACGGACGTGCCGACGTCCTTGTGGACGCGCTCGGCCCAGGCGGCGAGTTCGAGGTCGTCGAAGGCGTTGTCCAGGGAGAGCATCCGCTGACGGTGCTGGACCGACGTGAACTCCGTCGCGTACGCGCCCGCGACCTTCTGGGTCGGGGAGTCCGGCGTGCGCAGTTCGGGGAACTCCTCCTCCAGGGCCTCCAGCGCGCGCAGGAGCTTGTCGAACTCCGCGTCGCTGACGACCGGGGCGTCGTTCACGTAGTACCGGAAGCGGTGTTCCTCGATCTGCTCCGCGAGCTGCGCGTGCCGCTCCCGGGCCTCCGTCTGCTTGTCGCCGGCCACCTTTGTCCTCCGTTACTCAGGGTTGTCCGCGAGGGATCTCGCCGCCCGGACGCAGTGGGCGAGCGCGGTGCGGGCGTACGCGGGGGAAGCACCCGCGAGCCCGCACGCCGGGGTGAGGGTCACGGCCTCGGCGAGCAGCGCCGGTGACAGCCCCAGCCTGCGCCACAGCGTCCTGACACCCATGACGCTACCGGCAGGGTCTGACAATGCCCCGTCCGTGCCCGGCACGACACCGGCGAAGAGGCGTGTCCCCGCCTCGACGGCCTCACCGATCACGTCGTCGTCACGCTCGGTGAGAAGCGAGAAGTCGAAGGAGACGGCGCTCGCCCCGGCCCGGCGCAGCAGGGCGAAGGGGACGTCCGGGGCGCAGGAATGCACGACCGTCGCCGGGTTGACGCCGAGGACGTCCCGCAGGGTCGCCTCGACGATCTGCCGGTCCACGGCGCGGTGCGTCCGGTAGCCGCTGGCGGTCCTGACCTGGCCGCGCAGGACGGCGGTGAGGGAGGGTTCGTCGAGCTGGAGGACGAGCCGGGCGCCGGGTACGCGGCTCTGGACGTCCGCCAGGTGGCTGCGCAGGCCCTCCGCGAGGGAGCCGGCGAGGTCGCGGCAGGCGCCGGGGTCGGAGAGCGCGGACTCGCCGCTCCGCAGCTCCAGGGCGGCGGCGAGCGTCCAGGGGCCGACGGCCTGCACCTTGAGGAGGCCGTCGTACTCCTGGGTGAACTCCTCCAGCGCGTCCAGGTCCTCGCCCAGCCAGGAGCGCGCCCGCTTGGTGTCCCGTCCCGGGCGGTCGCCGAGCCGCCAGCCGCTGGGTTCCACGCGCGCGTACATCTCGACGAGCATCCCGGCGGTCCGGCCGATCATGTCGGCGCCCGGTCCGCGCGCGGGGAGTTCGGGGAGGTGCGGGAAGTCCTCGAACGACCCGGTGACGGTCTTGGCCGCCTCCCGGGCGTCACCGCCCGGCAGCGAGCCGACACCGGTGGCGGGGGCGAAGCGAAATTCTGGGTTCACGTGCGAAGCCTACGTAGCCCGGCGTGGCGGAACCCCACCCGATGATCTTCCCTCTTCCCGCACGGCCGTCAGCAGCCGTTCCGGGGGGAGCTCTTCTCGTGTCATGCCGTCGTCTTCGTATGCCCGTGGTCTGGGGTGTCCCGGTGCTGTGGACGCTCGCGCTGGGGTCGTGGGGGCTGTCCCGGGAGGACAGCGTGTGGCGGGACGAGGCGGTGACCTGGGACGTCGCGGAGCGGTCCACCGGTGAGATCTGGCGCATGCTGGGCAACGTCGATGTCGTGCACGGCTGTTACTACCTGCTGATGCATGTCGTGTTCGAGTGGTTCGGGGCGGGTGTGGTGTCGCTGCGGCTGCCGTCGGTGGTGGCGGGCGCGGTGGCGGCGGGGTGTGTGGCGGCCGTCGGGTGCCGGGTGGGTGACCGGTGGGTGGGGCTGGGGGCGGGGACCGCGTTCGGGCTGCTGCCCGCCGTGCAGTTCCAGCTCCAGGAGGGCCGGTCGTACATGCTGGTGGCGGCGGGGGCGGCCGTGTCGACGCTGCTGCTGGTGAACGCCCTGTCGGGGAAGGCTCACTGGGGCTACCAGGTCTCCTACGGGGTCGCCGTTCTGTTCATCGGACTGCTGAACTGGCTCTCACTGATGCTGCTGGCGGCGCATCTGGTGACGCTGTGGTGGAGCGGGGCCGGGCGGAAGGTGTTCGTGAGGTGGGTGGTGGCCGCCGGGGCGGCGACCGCCGGGGTGCTGCCGTTGGTGCTGTTCAGCCGGGAGCAGTCCGAGCAGGTGGCGTGGATACCGCCGCTGACCTGGCACATGCTGGTCGGGCCGGCCGTCCTGGTGGCGATCGGGTGTGCGGGGGCGCTGGTGGAGCGTCCGTGCGCGGGACGGCTGTCGGTGACGTCCGTGGGGCTGCCGCTGCTGGTCGTGCCGCAGCTCGGGCTCGTCGGGCTGTCGCTGGTGCACCCGCTGTACCTGGACAGATATGTCCTTTACAGCATGCTGGGGCTGACGCTTCTGATCGGATCGTCCCTAGGGGCGGCGATACGGACATTTCCGAAAGCGCGCGGGTGGGTGCTGGCCGGGGTGCTCGCGCTGGCGGCCGTCGCGCTGTTGCCGCAGTCCCTGGCGAAGCGGTCTCCGGAGAGCCGG
Organism: Streptomyces sp. NPDC004539; assembly: GCF_040610055.1. NCBI lineage: Bacteria > Bacillati > Actinomycetota > Actinomycetes > Kitasatosporales > Streptomycetaceae > Streptomyces > Streptomyces sp. NPDC004539. The sequence goes on from NZ_JBEXLS010000001.1 coordinate 175,358, forward strand.
GTGGACGACGTGCTCGCCGTCGCCTCCGAGGTGCGGCGGCTGAAAGGGGCCGGGGACGCGGTGGTGTTCCTGCCGGCGTTCCGCCGGGACACGTGGGCGGTGACACCGGAGGCGTTCGCCGGGCTGCGGGACATCGCGCTGGTGGAGAGCCCTCGGGAGTCCGGGACGCTGAGGGGCGTCGAGGCGGACGCGGAGCGGATACGGGCCGCGCTGCTCGCGGAGCGGCGGGTGCTGCTGGTGGCGGACGCGGAGGGGGCCGCGCGGCCCGCGCGGGGTGCGCGGGACCGGGTGAAGGCGGCTGTGCTGGAACGGTACTTCGCCGTCGTGGCCGACGAGCAGGTGCGGGGGCGGCGGGTGACGGTGTACGAGCGGGACCTCAGCGGCCCGGGCGGACCGTGAGGTCGTTGATCTCGGCGTCCCGGGGGAGGTCGATCGCGGTGAGGATGGCCGTCGCGACGGATTCGGGGTCGATCCAGCGGGCCGGGTCGTACTCCTTGCCCTCCTGCTGGTGCACCTTGACCTGCATGGGGCTCGCCGTGCGGCCCGGGTAGACGGAGGTGACCCGGACGCCGTTCGCGTGCTCCTCGTGGCGCAGGGAGTCGGCGAGGGCCTTCAGGCCGTGCTTGGAGGCGGCGTAGGCGGACCAGTCGGCGTGGGCGTTGAGGCCGGCGCCGGAGTTGACGAAGACGACGTGCCCCTTGGTCGTGCGGAGCTGCGGCAGGAAGTGCCGGGTCAGCTCGGCGGGGGCGACGAGGTTGACGTTGAGCTGGTGGTGCCACGCCTTGGGGGTGAGGTCGCCGACCGGGCCGAGGTCGACGACGCCGGCTACGTGCAGCAGGGTGTCGACGCGGTCGGGGAGCGTCTGGTGGGAGAACGCCCAGCTCAGCTTGGCGGGGTCGGCGAGGTCGCCGACGAGGGTGCGGGCGCCGGGGAACTCCTTGGCCAGCTCCTTCGCGCGGCCCGCGTCGCGCGCGTGGAGCACGAGGTCGTCCCCGCGCGCGTGCAGCCGGCGGGCCACCGCGGCGCCGATTCCGGAACCGGCGCCGGTGATCACATGTGTTGCCATACGGTCATGCTCGCATCAGGCGGCTTCGGTCAGGTACGCGAGTGCCTGTGCCGGTTCCTCCGCGAAGGCGATCAGCTCGGCGAGGGGCAGCGGGAGGAAGCCTTCCGCCTCCATCCGCTCCAGCTGGAGCCGCAGGCCGTCGTAGAAGCCCTCGGTGTTCAGCAGGACCACCGGCTTCCGCGTGTGCCCGTGCTTCTTCAGCTCCAGGATCTCCGTCGCCTCGTCGAGCGTGCCCATCCCGCCGACCAGGATCGCGACCGCGTCCGCCTTCTCCACCAGCAGCCTCTTGCGCTCGGCGAGGTCCTTCGCGACGACCATCTCGTCCACCCCGGGCCGGACCTTCGCGGCGAGGAACTCGACGGACACCCCGCACAGGCGTCCGCCGGCCGCCTCCGTGCCGTCCGCCACGACCTTCATCAGCCCGCTGTCGGACCCGCCCCACACCAGCGTGTGACCGCCCTTGCCCAGCAGGGTCGCGAACTCCCGCGCGGGGGCCGTGTAGCGGTCGTCGAGGTCGGCGGCGGAGAGGAAGACACAGATACGCATACGGCACACCGTACGGGGGAACGTCCTCGGCTCTCCCGGCGTTTTCCTCACATGACCAACGGACACCGCATCACCGTCGAGCCGTCCTCCGCGCGGGTGCGCGTGGTGCACGGCGATCAGGTCCTCGCCGACTCGGGCCGCGCGCTGCTCCTGGAGGAGACGGGCTGTCCCCCGCGCTACTACCTCCCCGCCGAGGACGTCCGCCTGGACCTCCTGACCCCTTCGGACACGCACACCGTCTGCCCCTTCAAGGGCACGGCGTCCTACTGGTCCCTGCCGGACGCCCCCGACCTGGTGTGGTCGTACCCGGAGCCGCTTCCCGAGGTCGCGGCGATCAAGGGGTACCTGTGCTTCTACTCCCCCGAGGTGTCGTGAACCCGGACGTGCCCTGAGCCCTGTCAGACCCCGGCCGGGGTGCGGCGGGTGGTCGTGGCGATCGTCGCCGAGCCGACGACGCGGGTGTCGTCGTACAGGACGATCGCCTGGCCGGGGGCGACGCCGCGGACCGGGTCCGTGAAGGTGACGTGGAGTTCGCCGTCGACGAGTTCGGCGGTGACCTCGGTCTCGCCGCCGTGGGCGCGGAGCTGGGCGGTGTAGACGGCGGAGCCGGTGGGGGGTGTGCCGCACCAGCGGGGCTTGATCGCGGTCAGGGCGGTGACGTCGAGGGCGGCGGCCGGGCCGACCGTCACCGTGTTGTTCACCGGGGAGATGTCGAGGACGTAGCGGGGCTTGCCGTCGGCGGCGGGGGTGCCGATGCGCAGGCCCTTGCGCTGGCCGATGGTGAAGCCGAAGGCGCCGTCGTGGGTGCCGAGCTTCTCGCCCGACTCGTCGAGGATGTCGCCCTCGGCCTTGCCCAGCCGGTTCGCGAGGAAGCCCTGGGTGTCGCCGTCGGCGATGAAGCAGATGTCGTGGGAGTCGGGCTTCTTCGCGACCGCGAGGCCCCGGCGCTCGGCCTCCGCGCGGATCTCGTCCTTCGTCGTGAGCGTGTCGCCGAGGGGGAACATCGCGTGCGCGAGCTGCTTCTCGTCGAGGACGCCGAGGACGTACGACTGGTCCTTCGCCATGTCGCTCGCGCGGTGCAGCTCGCGGGTGCCGTCCGGCTTGGTCAGGACCGTCGCGTAGTGGCCCGTGCACACCGCGTCGAAGCCGAGGGCGAGGGCCTTGTCGAGGAGGGCCGCGAACTTGATCTTCTCGTTGCAGCGCAGGCACGGGTTGGGGGTGCGGCCGGCCTCGTACTCGGCGATGAAGTCCTCGACGACGTCCTCGCGGAAACGGTCCGCCAGGTCCCAGACGTAGAAGGGGATGCCGATCACGTCCGCGGCGCGGCGGGCGTCGCGGGAGTCCTCGATCGTGCAACAGCCCCGCGCGCCGGTGCGGAACGATTGCGGGTTCGCCGAGAGGGCGAGATGGACACCGGTCACGTCGTGGCCGGCTTCCGCTGCTCGGGCAGCGGCTACTGCGGAGTCGACCCCGCCGGACATGGCGGCGAGTACTCGGAGGGGGCGGGGGCGCGCGGTCTCAGTCATAGCCCCTCCAGGGTACGGGGCCGCGGGAACCCGGTCGCCCGGATATGCGTTGGGGATCATGTGGGGGCTGTGCGAGAGAGGGTTTCATGGGGTCCAGGAAGAAGGACATCGGGCGGCGGGCGCTGATCCTCGGGGGTGCGGCGGCGGTCGTCGGCGGGGGCGCGTTCGTCGCGCGGGACGATCTGTCGAGGCTGTGGTGGCAGCTGCCGGGGAACCAGCGGCCCCGGGTGGCGGGGGCGGTGGACTTCCAGGGGGCGCGGTGGGTGGAGGCGTCGGACGCGAACTTCCGCTGGGCGGACCGGCCCGACGACTACGAGGTCGACATGATCGTCGTCCATGTCACCCAGGGGGATTTCGACAGCGCCGTGCAGGCGTTCCAGGACCCGGGGCATCAGGCGGCGGCGCACTACATCGTGGGGCAGGACGGGCGGATCGCCCAGATGATCCGGGAGCTGGACGTCGCGTACCACGCGGGGAACCGGTCGTACAACGAGCGGAGCGTGGGGATCGAGCACGAGGGGTTCGTGGACCGGCCGCAGGACTTCACGGACGCGATGTACGCCGCCTCGGCCCGGCTGGCGGCGGGGATCTGCGCGCGGTACGGCATTCCCGTGGACCGCGAGCACATCATCGGGCACGTGGAGGTGCCGGGGACGGATCACACGGACCCAGGGAAGCACTGGGACTGGGACCGGTATCTGAAGCTGGTGAGCCAGGCGCGGGAGGCGTTGGCGAAGACGGAGGCATGAGCTCCACAGACCCCACCCCGGGCATCACAACTCGGTAACGCCCGAAGCGCCCCATGCCTCCCTCGCCGTGAAGATGACCTGCGATGATGTAACCGCCGTATAAACAAAGGGAGTTGATGGCCCCAGCTCCCGCACAGCGCCCCCGCCCAACTCCTAACTTCGGCCCAGCGCCCGCACAGACCCCGGCTCCAGCATCCCGGCCATGACTTCAGAGCACACGAACAGTGGCAAGGGCGAGCACACGAAGGTGACCCCGCGCGGAAAGGGCCTGCACCGGCGGAAGTTCCTCGGCGGGATGGCCGGCATCGGCTTCGGGGCGGTCGCGGGCGCCGGCACGACCATCGGGCTGCTCGGCGGGACCGGCGGGAACAAGGCGAGCGCCGCGACGAACACGGCCACCCTGACCGTCCCGGACCTGCTGGAGGGGACGACCTCCGGTACGACGACGACGTACACGCTGGAGGCGCAGACCGGTACGCACGAAGTCCTGAGCGGGGTCTCCAGCACCAGCGCCGGCTACAACGGCAGCTTCCTCGGCCCGACGATGAAGTGGACCAGCGGTTCGACCGTCCTGCTGAACATCACCAACAGCCTCGGCGACGACACGACCGTCCACTTCCACGGCGCGCACATCCCCGCCGAGATGGACGGCGGCCCGCAGAACTCGTTCGCCGACGGCAAGACCTGGTCGCCGACGTTCGAGGTGAAGGACGAGGCGAAGACGCTCTGGTACCACCCGCACGCCCTCGGGACGACGGCCGAGCAGGTCGTCCGCGGACTCGCCGGGATGATCATCGTCGAGGACGACTCGACGACGTCCACCGCGCTGCCCAGCGACTACGGCGTGGACGACATCCCGATCATCCTCCAGTCGCTGGCCGCCGACAGCAGCGGGGACGTCAAGTACAACCTCTCCGGGTACCTCGGCAGCAGCCTCGTCTACCCGCTGCTGTGCAACGGCGTCAACGTCGACGACACGACGCTCACGTTCACCGCGACCAAGACCCGCACCCGGTTCCGCGTCCTCAACGCCTCCCCCGCCGACATCCTCACCATCCAGCGCAGCGACGGCGGCACGCTCACCCAGATCGCCACCGACCAGGGCTACCTGGCGTCCGCCGCCGAGGTGACGTCGATCCGGCTCGTGGCCGGCGCGCGGGCCGAGTTCGTCATGGACCTCAGCGACGCGGTGACCCTCCAGACCGTCGTCACGACCGGCTGGGTGCGCGGCGGCAGCGGGACGTACGACTTCCTGACCGTCACCCCGAGCGCCTCCGACACCCCGGCCGATCTGCCGTCGTCGCTCAACTCCATCACCCGGTACGACACTTCGTCGTTCACGGCGCGCACGATCACGCTCGGGCAGAGCGGGCTGAACATGACCATCAACGGGTCCGTCGGGACGACGATGTCCGGGATGGCGATGATCAGTACGACCCTGGACGCCGAGGAGATCTGGACGATCACCAACGCGACGCAGCTGGAGCACTCGTTCCATCTCCACGACGTGCCCTTCCAGTTGATCGAGATCAACGGGGAGGAGCCGACCGGGGTGGACCTCGGGTGGTTCGACACGTTCGAGGTGGTCGGCGGCGGGTCCATCAAGATCGCCATGAAGTTCACGGACTTCACCGACGACACGTACATGTACATGCTCCACTGCCATCTCCTCCAGCACGAGGACGAGGGGATGATGGCGGCGCTGATGGTGACCGAGAGCTGACGGTCGCGCGGAAGGGGCCCGGCGGAAGCGCTTCCGCCGGGCCCCTTCCGCTGTGCGCTCAGGCCGAGTCGACGCCCATCGTGAGGGTCGCCGTATAGCCGTCGCTCACGCTCGTGCCGAGGGCGGTGAGGGTGAGGAGGCCGGAGCTCGCGCCGCCGTCGTCGTAGATGGAGTCGTTCGCGAGGAGGGTCTCCGGGGTGGTGTTCTCGGCGTACGGCGAGGTCGCCTGGACCTCGGCGTTGATGTCGGGGTCGAAGAAGAGCTGGCCGGTGTGGACGATCTCGCCGCCGGTGTACGAGGTGTCGGTGAGGGTGACGTCCGTGTGGACACGGAGGTGGACGTGGACGGCCCGGGAGACGTAGTGGCCGGGCCAGACGGACGTGATCGTGCACCGGCCGTTCGCGTCGGTCAGCCGGCCGCCGCGCAGGAACGTGCCGTTGTCCTCCTCCTGGTGGCCGTTGCCGCCGACGAAGCCGGAGTACTCGCCGAGGGCGTCGCAGTGCCAGATCTCGACGAGGGCGTCCGGGAGGGGGGCGCAGTCGTTCGCCTGGTCGACGACCGTGAAGGTGTAGCGGACCTCGAAGCCCTCCTTGTCCTCGCGGATGTCCTCGCGGACGAGGGCGCCTTCGAGGGAGTAGGGGCCTTCGGTGACTTCGGCGTTGAGGGTGCAGACGGTGGTGGCGGTGGTGGTGCCGGCTGTCGCTTCCGTGGCTGTACCGGTTGTGGTGCTGCTCGTCGTGTCGGCCATGGCGAGTCCGGCGGCCGTCAGTCCGCCGGCCGCCGCGACGCCGGCTCCGCCGACGAGGACACGCCTGCGTTTGACCGCCGGGTCGAGGCGGTGTCGTCCGGGGGTGTTCTCGGGGGCGGGGGTGTTGTGGGGTGCGGGGTTCTCTGTCATGTCCGCAGACGCTAGGGACGGAGCTGAAGAGAGCCTTTGCGGCGGGCTGTGCGGGGGCTGGGGAGATTACCGTCAACTGACCTTTTTTGGGCGGGAGTTGGTGGCAAATCCGCGTGTCGCGTGCGAAGGGGTCCGTCCTGCGGGGGTTACGACAGGCCCGCCGCCCGCGCGCGTTCCACCGCCGGGCCGATCGCCTTCGCCACCGCCTTCACGTCGGCCTCCGTGGAGGTGTGGCCGAGGGAGAAGCGGAGGGTGCCGCGGGCCAGGTCGGGGTCGGTGCCGACGGCGAGGAGGACGTGGCTGGGCTGGGCGACGCCGGCCGTGCAGGCGGAGCCGGTCGAGCACTCGATGCCCTGGGCGTCGAGGAGGAGGAGCAGGGAGTCGCCCTCGCAGCCCGGGAAGGTGAAGTGCGCGTTCGCGGGGAGCCGGCCGTCCGAGGACGGGTCGCCGCCGAGGATCGCGTCCGGGACGGCCGTACGGACCGCCTCGACGAGGGTGTCCCTCAGGGCGCCGATGTCCCGGGCGAAGCGCTCGCGGTGGTCCGCGGCGTGCCGGGCGGCCACCGCGAACGACGCGATCGCCGGGGTGTCCAGGGTGCCCGAGCGGACGTGGCGCTCCTGGCCGCCGCCGTGCAGGACGGGTACGGGGGTGTGGTCGCGGCCGAGGAGGAGGGCGCCGATGCCGTACGGGCCGCCGATCTTGTGGGCCGAGACCGTCATGGCGGCGAGGTTCGACTCCGCGAAGTCCAGGGGGAGCTGGCCGAACGCCTGGACGGCGTCCGCGTGCATCGGGATGCCGTACTCCCTTGCGACATCCGCGAGTTCGCGCACCGGCATGACCGTGCCGATCTCGTTGTTCGCCCACATGACCGTCGTCAGGGCGACGTCCTCGGGGTTGCGCTCGATCGCCTCGCGCAGGGCGTCGGGGTGGACTCGGCCGTACGGGTCCACCGGGAGGTACTCGACGGTGGCGCCCTCGTGTTCGGCGAGCCAGTCGACGGCGTCGAGGACGGCGTGGTGCTCGACGGGGCTGGCGAGTACACGCGTCCGAGTCGGCTCGGCATCCCGCCGCTCCCAGTACAGCCCCTTCACGGCGAGGTTGTCCGCCTCCGTACCGCCCGAGGTGAACACCACCTCGCTCGGACGTGCCCCCAGCGCCTCCGCGAGCGCCTCCCTCGCCTCCTCCACCGTACGCCTGGCCCTCCGGCCCGCGGCGTGCAGCGCCGAGGCGTTGCCGGTCACTCCCAGATGCGCGGTCAACGCCTCTACCGCCTCCGGGAGCATCGGAGTGGTTGCGGCGTGGTCGAGGTAGGCCATGGTTCAGCGATTGTACGGGCCGGGGGTGGGGTGGGGTGCGGGTAGGGGGTGCGGCCGGTGGTGGGCTGGGGCGGGTGGCCGAACGCGCTGTCCGATTCCTGCCAGCGTTCCGGGGCCGTCGTCGCGATGCTCGTTCGTATGAAGCGACTTGAGGGAAGCGTGGCGTTGGTCACCGGGGGCAGCCGGGGGATCGGGGCGGCTGTGGTGGGGCGGTTGGCTCGGGAGGGGGCCGATGTCGTTGTCACCTATGAGAGGCGGGAGGAGTCGGCTCGGGAGGTGGTGAAGGTCGTTGAGGGGGAAGGGGGGCGGGGGCTCGCCGTGAGGGTCGACTGCGGGGAGCCGGAGGCTCTCGTGGGGGCCGTGGAGGAGGCCGCGGCTTCCTTCGGGCGGCTTGACGTGCTCGTCAACAATGCCGCCGTCTTTCCGACCGGGGCGCTGGAGGGGTGGGCGGTCGAGGATGTCGATCGGGCGCTCGCCGTCAATGTGCGGGCGCCCTTTCTCGCCGCGCAGGCCGCCGCGCGGCATATGGGGAGGGGCGGGCGGATCATCAGCGTGGGGAGCAACATCGCCGACCGGGTGCCGTTCGCGGGGCTGGCGTTGTACGCGATGAGCAAGACGGCGCTGGAGGGGATGACCCGGGGGCTGGCCAGGGAGCTCGGGCCGCGGGGGATCACCGTCAACCTGGTTCATCCGGGGCCGACCGACACGGACGCCAACCCGGCGGACGGGCCGGACGCGGCGGGGATCGCGGGGCTGACGGCGGTGGGCCGGTACGCGGAGCCGGCGGAGATCGCGGCGACGGTGGCGCATCTCGCGGGGCCGGAGGGGGCGTACATCACCGGCGCGTCGATCCGGGTGGACGGGGGGTTCACCGTCTGAGGGGCAGTCCTCGGAGACGCCGGTTCGAGGGGCGGGTCACAGGCTCCAGGAGATCGTGGAGTCGGCCTGTACGAACGCGGCCAGGACCAGGAGGTCGGCGATGCCGAGGGTGAGTCCGAGGAGGGCTCGCCCTCGGCGCGTGGTGCCGCGCAGGAGGGCGACCGAGGCGAGGACGATCGCGATCGGGCCGAGGAACAGGTTCAGGACGAGGAGGCCGAGGAGGCCGAGGACGAAGGACGCGACGGCCATGCCGTCCGGATCACGGGTGGCGGCGGGGCTGCCGGCGGGGGCGGTGAGGAGCGGCATGGCGGATCAGGCTTCCCTTCGGGTGCCGGTACGGCGACGGGCGACGCGCTCGCGGACGGCGAAGACCGCGAGCCAGACCCCGATGACGACGGCACCGGTCAGGGTGACGTCCAGCGGAGCGTGCGCGACCGTGCCCATGGCGACGCCGAGCAGGAGGAGCGCGGCTACCAGGAACAGCATGGGTGGTCCCTTCACGAGTCACGAGCGACTGATCGGTGAACAGTTGTGGTTACAGTTGTTCACTGACTTACGAGTCTAGACCCCCGGTCCGGCTTTTCAATTACGGAGAACAGTTGTTAACTGGAGAGATGAGTCACACCCTCGGCGTCCGGCAGGCCCAGAAGCAGAAGACCCGCCAGGCCTTCCTGGACGCCGCGCTGGAACTGCTGGAGGAGCAGAGCCTCAGCAGCCTCGGCCTGCGGGAGGTGACACGTGCCGTCGGCGTCGCCCCCACCGCCTTCTACCGGCACTTCCGCTCCATCCCCGACCTCGGCGTCGCCCTCGTCGACCAGGCCCTCGGCAGCCTGCACCCGATGATCCGCACGACGGTCGTCGCGACCGACGACCCCGAGCAACGCATCGCCCGCGCCCTGGAGTTGATCGACGGCCACGTCTCCGCCCACCCCGCCCCCGTCCGTTTCATCGCCCGGGAGCGGCACGGCGGCGTCCAGCCCGTCCGCGAGGCCATCCGCGCCCAACTCGCCCGGTTCGCCGAGGAGGTGCGCGACGAACTCGCCAAGGACCCGGAGTCGGCGGCCTGGAGCGACGCCGACCTCCTCATGCTGGCCCAGCTCTACGTCGACCAGATGCTGATCGTCGCCTCCCTCTTCCTGGAGACCCTCGACGCCCCGCCCGCGGAACGCGCCCTCGCGACGGACCGCGCCGCCCGCCAACTGCGCCTGATCAGCATCGGCCGCCTGCACTGGAACGACTGACCGCACCCCCGCTACACACACGCCACGTACGGCAGGGGCGGCGCCCGGTGATTCCGGTGCGCCGCCCCTGTACGCCGTGAGGCCGTGATCGCCGGCCCTGAACAGGTGCTCAGCCCTGCTGCTGAGCCTGCTGCCCCTGCTGACCCCCCTGCTGCCCGCCCCCACCGGGCCCCCCGCAGCCGCCGCCCTGACCGCCACCACCGGGGCCGCCCTGGCCGCCCTGGCCCCCGCCGGGCCCGCCCGACGGCATCGCGGTCGGCGTCCCGGTCGGCGTGCCCGTCGGCTGTCCCGTGGGCGCCCCGCTCGGCAGCGCCGTCGGCTGTCCGGTCGGCGCTCCCGTCGGCGCCCCGCTCGGCCGGGCCGTCCCGGTCGGCATGCCGGTGGGTGCCTGACACTGCTGACTGGAGTTGGTGTTGCCGCTGTTCGTGGACGACGAGGAGTCGCCGGAGCCGCAGGCGGCCAGCGCGAGGGGCGAGAGCGCCAGCAGGGCCACGGCGGGGACGAGACGCGCACGCTTCATGAGAAACAGCTCCAAGAAAGATGAGTGGGTCCTGAGGACGTGAACTCAACCAACCGCGTCTGAGGCTTCCTTGGGACTCCTCTGTTCGCCGCCTGTCAATCGGGTAAAGCGCACCTCAAGTCACCGCTCTGGCCTGCGACTTCACTCCAACTCCGGTGCGGGGCGCTGGTACAGGGCCGTGACAGAGGCGAGCGCCTCGCGCAGTTCGGCGCGCACCTCGGGGGGCGAGACGACCTCCACCTGGTCGGAGAACATGAGCAGTTGACGGGCCGCCCGGACCTGGCCGTACCGGAGCCGTACGGTCACCCACTCCCCCGTGAGGTCGAACTCGTCCTGCGGGGAGGCCAGTTGGGTGGCCGCGAGTCGGAGGAAGAAGTCGAGGCGTTCCCGTCTGACCCGCACCACGACCTCGACGCCGACCGGCCGTTCCTCGACCTGGCGTCTCAACACCTCCCAGACGTCGGCGAGTTCGACGCCGTCGCGGCGCCGGACCGGTTCGGGGAGCTGTTTCGCCGTCCTGATCCGTTCCGCGCGGAAGAGCTGTGGCCTGCCGCGCCGGTCGGCGACGAGGTACCAGACGCCGGCCTTGGCGACGAGGCCGTAGGGGTCGACGGTGTACGTGCGGTGCTCGGTCGTGCCGCTGTGGCGGTAACTCAGGCGCAGGCGGCGGTCGGTGAAGACGGCGTCCTGGAGGACGTCCAGGTCCACGGCGTTCGTCTCGCCGTCCGTCCACCAGCGGGTGGCGTCCACCAGGATGCGGCGGCTGGTCGCCTCGGCGGCGGGGCGGTGCGGGGCCGGGAGCGCCGCCATCACCTTCCGCAGGGCCGAGCCGAGCGCCGAGTCCAGGCCCAGCGCCTCGTGCGCGCCCTGTGCCGCCAGCACGAACAGCGCCCTCGACTCGTCGGCGGTCAGTCCGGTGACGTCCGTACGGAACCCGGCGAGCAGCCTGATGCCGCCGTGCCGGCCGCGTTCGGCGTACACCGGCACGCCCGCCGCCGACAGCGATTCGACGTCCCGGTAGATCGTCCGCTCGGACACCTCCAGCCGCTCGGCCAGTTCGTGTGCGGGGACGAGGGAACGGGTCTGGAGGAACAGGAGGATGGAGAGCAGGCGGTCGGATTTCACCGGAACAGCATCGCCGAAACCTGACGGCAGATGTCAGGTTTCGGCGAGGGGGTGAGCCGGGTTCAGGGCAGCATGACCCGCGCCAGTTGGCGGGACTGGGCGACGAGGCGGTCCTCGCTGTCCCAGACCTCCGCGTCCTCCTCCAGGAAGCCGCCCGCGTGGTTGCGGGTGGTGATGGCCACGCGGACCGGGCCGGGGGCGGGCAACGCCCGTACGTGGACGGTGAGTTCGACCGTGGGGACCCAGCCCTTGACGCCGAGGTCGAAGGCGGTCGGGGGGAGGGCGTCGACGGCCAGCAGCAGCGACAGCGGGTCGGCGTCCCGGCCGTCCGCGAGGCCGAACCAGGCGCGGGACTCCCCCTTGCCGGAGGGCTCGCCGAGGGCCCAGCCGACGGTCGCCGGGTCGATCTTCAGCAGCACGCGTTCCGCGATGGGCTGCTGGTCGGCGGAGCCGGGCGCGTCCTCGGGGCCGACGCAGTGCGTGAGGGGCGGGAAGGCGGGCGGCTTCGCGGAGGTGTGGACGTCGTCGGGGAGGCTCGCGAGGTCGCCGTAGGAGGCGAGGACGCGGATGCGTTCGGTCTCGGTGCCGTCGGCGTCGTACTGGAAGAGGGACGCCTGGCCGGTGGAGAGGGTGCGGCCGGTGCGGACCTGCTCCGCGCGGACGACCGCCGGGCCCGGGCGCGAGGCGCTCAGGTAGTGGGCGGAGATCGTGAAGGGGTGCGGGTGCGGCAGCGTCTCGCCGAGGGCGCGGCCGAGGACGGCCAGGAGGTAGCCGCCGTTGAGCGCGCCGAAGATCGTCCAGCCCGCCGGGAGGTCGATGTCGTACACGCCGGGCACCCCCGGCTCGCGGGGGGTGAGCGTCGTCGCGCGGTCGAACTCGCTGTGTCCGACGGTGGCGGGGGCGGCTGTGTCTGGCATGGGTGAACGATACAACAGGCTATTACTAAGCGGTAGCTTTACGGGGGGCGGGGGTGCCGCCTCGGCAATTTCTCGGTAAGTGTCCTCACACGTCCGTAAACCTCGCGGCCGTGTTTCCCCTCTGTAGGGACATGAGCCTTACCGGGACCCCGTTCCTCTACACGCTGATCGTGCTGGCCGTGCTGGCCGTCGCGCTGCCGCTGTTCCTGTGGACGCGGCTGCGCGGGCCGCGCGTCCTGCGGGGCGGGGTGCGCTTCCTCATGCTGCTGTTCGCCCAGGGCACCGCCATCGCGCTGGTCTTCACCCTGGTGAACAACTCCAACAACCTGTACGACAACTGGTCGGACCTGCTCGGTACGGGCGACCACGTCAGCCAGGCCCGCGACCTCGGCGCGAGCGGCACCGGCGGGATATCGGTGAAGAAGCTCCCGAAGGTCAAGCAGAAGTTCACCGAGGCCACCGGCCCCGGGATGAGCGCGGCCGGCGGGGTCATGCAGACCGAGCTGAAGGGCCGGGTCTCCGGCGTCACCGCCGAGGTCTACGTCTGGCTGCCGCCGCAGTACAACGACCCCTCCCTCAAGAACATCCACTTCCCGGTCGTCGAACTCCTGCCCGGCTACCCCGGCTCCGCCAAGGCGTGGTTCGGCTCCCTGCACGCCCACGAACAGCTCGCCACGCTCATGCGCCAGGGCAAGGTCGCCCCGTTCATCCTGGTCGCCCCGCGTACGACGCTCCTGGCCGGCGTGGACACGGGGTGCGCGAACGTCCCGGGCACCGTCAACGCGGACACCTGGCTCAGCGTCGACGTCCCGAAGATGGTGACGGACAACTTCCGCGCCCTGCCCGCGCCCCGGGGCTGGGCGGTCGCCGGGTACTCGGCGGGCGCGCACTGCGCGACCAAGCTGGCCATCGCCCACCCCGACCGCTACCGCGCCGCCGTCAGCCTCTCGGGGTACAACGACCCGATGGGCGAGCGCTCCTCCCTCACCGCCCAGGACCCGACCCTGCGCCACGAGACCAACCCCTACTTCATGCTCCAGAAGGCGGCCACTCCCCCGGCGGTCGCGCTCTACCAGTCCGGCCAGCCCGGCGACGGGTACGAGGCGGGCCTCGCCCTGAAGAAGGAGGCCAAGGCGCCGACGGTCGTGGACGTCGTCTACATCCCGAAGAAGGTCGGCGGGCACAACATGAAGCTGTGGAAGCCGCAGGTCGTGCCGGCGTTCCAGTGGCTGACCGTGCAGATGGGGCTGACGAACGTCTCCGCCGGGGGCGGGGCCGACGACGGCGCCGGAGGTACTACGGGTACTACGGGAAGCGGCGCCGGCACCACCGGGAGCACGGAGGCTTCCGGCAGCACGGGTACTACGGGTAGCAGGGGTACGGGGACCGCCGGTACCCGTAGCTCTACTCCTCTCGGACAGTAGAGCGGCGGTTCCACGCCCGCGGTGCGCGCCAGTGGTAGTGCATCGCGAGCAGCCGCAGGACGAACGCGGTGGTGGCCGCGAGGCCGCTGGTCAGCGGGGTGAGCACCCCGTAGTGGATGCACACCACGACCATCGTCGCGCCGACCATCGCCGGTACCGCGTACAGGTCGCGGTCCCAGCGCAGGAGTGAGGGGACCTCGTTGGCGAGGACGTCCCGCAGGACGCCGCCGCCGACGCCGGTCGCGAGGCCGAGGGTGGCCGAGGCGGTGAGGCCGAGGCCGTGGTCGTACGCCTTCGTCGTGCCCGCGACGCAGAAGAGGCCGAGGCCCGCCGCGTCGAAGACGTTCACCGCGTTCTGGATGCGCTCCACCTCCGGGTGGAGGAAGACGACCAGGAGGGCGGCGATCAGCGGGGTGAGGAAGTAGCCCAGGTCCGTGAAGGCCGCCGGGGGGACCGCGCCGATCACCAGGTCCCGGAACAGCCCTCCGCCCAGCGCGGTGACCTCGGCGAGGACGGCGATGCCGAAGACGTCGAAGTTCTTGCGGACGGCCAGCAGCGCGCCCGAGAGCGCGAAGACGAAGATGCCGGCCAGGTCGAGGGTGTGCTGGACGGAAGGGCTGAAGATTTGCTGGAGCACCCGCACATTCTTCCCTATGCGCGGGTGTCCTCCTTGCTATGCAAGGCCAGGCGCGGTCAGAGGGTCGGCTTTCCGGTGGTGAAGAGCCAGGTGGTGAAGAGGTCGTCGAGCTGCTGTCCCGAGATCTTCTCCGCGAGGCGGATGAACTCGTCCGTGTTCGCGTTGCCGTAGCGGTGGAGTTTCGTCCAGGCCGGCAGGAGCTTGAAGAAGGCGGGGTCGCCGATGCGTTCGCGCAGGACCTGGAGGGTCATCGCGCCGCGCTGGTAGACCGCCGAGGCGAACATGGTGTCGCGCTGTGGGTCGCCGACGGTGATCTGCCAGAACGCGCTGGTCGAGGGGCGGGAGTTGTAGCCGGCGAGGAACGCGTCGTGCGCGGTGCGGGTGCCCTTGTGCTCGTCCCACAGCCACTGGCTGTACGTCGCGAAGCCCTCGTTCAGCCAGATGTCCTTCCAGTGCGCGACGCTGACCGAGTCGCCGAACCACTGGTGGGCGAGTTCGTGGACGATCGTCGATTCGCTGCGGACGGCCGAGTAGACCGGTTTGCTCTGGACCTCCAGGGAGAAGCCCGCCTGGGGCATGTCGTCGACGATCGCGCCGGTCTCCTCGAAGGGGTAGGGGCCGAAGATCTGGGACCAGTAGTCGGTGGCGGCTGCGGTGACCGCGTACACGTCGACGTTGTTGCTGTTGGCGAGGACCGGGTCGATCGCGACGTAGATGGGGGTGCCGGCGGGGGTCGTTCCCGTCTTCACGTCGAACTTGCCGATCGTCGCCGTCGCGAGGTAGGTCGCCATCGGCTTCGACTCGCGCCAGTGCGTGTAGGTCGAGTCGCCCTTGTCGAACGTCGAGACGAGGCGGCCGTTCGAGACCGCCGTCAGGCCCTTGGGGGTTCGGATGCGGATGTCGTACGTCGCCTTGTCCGAGGGGTGGTCGCTGGAGGGGAACCAGGTCGAGGCGGCGTTCGGTTCGCAGGCGACGAAGACTCCGTCGGTGGTCTTCATCCAGCCGTAGTCCGAGCCGAAGACTATGGGGCCGCTGAGGGGTTCCGGTACGCCGCCGTAGACGACGGTCACCTCGAACGTCCGTCCCTTCCTCAGGAACTGACGTGGCGTCACCTTGATCTCGTCGCCCTCCCGCGTGAACTCCGCCCTCTTTCCGTTCACTTCGACCCGGGTCACCTCCAACTTCTGGAGGTCCAGGTCGAATCCGGAGAGGTTCTGCGTCGCTCTCGCCGTGAGGGTGGTCCTGCCGTCCAGGCGGTCCGTGTCGGGGTTGTACGCGACTCCCAGGTCGTAGTGCAGGGCGTCGTAGCCCCCGTTGCCCAGCTGCGGGAAGTAGGTGTCGCCTATGCCGTCCGCGCCCGGGGTGGGGGCGGGGGAGGCGGCGACGACAAAAAGAGTGGCGGCAGCCGCTACAGCGGTGCCTGCCCATGCCGAACGGGAGAGTGCCATGGTCGTCCCTTTCGCACGGTGTGCCGAGTGTGTCGGACAGGGACGACTTTGCAGGGCCGAGTCTGGGCATGTGCATGACTTTGCCAACTTGTCACGCGAAGGGGGGAGCTGCGGGGGGGTCGTTGCCGGGTGCGGGTCCGCCGTGGTTGCTCGCGCAGTTCCCCGCGCCCCTAAAAGACTCGGGCTGACGCAGAGTTCACGCCTGCGGGCCCGATGTGACTGGTCGCGCCCACGCGGCGGAGCCGCACATCCACACAGCCCCGCACCCCTAAAGGACTTGGGCTGAGACCGGAGTTCACGCGTGCGGGTTCGATGTGGCTGGGCATGCAGGGGTGATGGTTAGAGGCGGGAGCTTTGAACAAACGTCGACACCCACGCCGCAAAGGGGCGCGGGGAACTGCGCGACCAGCCACAGCGGAGCCGCAGAGGTCGTCGAACAGGTGCGGCACCATCGTGGCTTGTCGCGCCCACGCGGCGGAGCCGCACATCGGCGCAGCTCCGCGCCCCCTGAAAGACCCCACCCCCGAACCGGCGTCCTACGCCTTCGGCTCCCCGTCGGTCTCGGCTGCCGTCTCCGGTGCCTCCACCTCCGCCGCCACAGCCGCCGACGTCTCCGCCGACTCCGCCAGTACCTCGTCCGCGACCAGTTCGGCCGCCTGCTTGGCCTCCGTGAGGAGGACCGTTTCCTGGGGGGCCTGGTCCTCGAAGTTTTCGGGGTGGTGGCAGGCGACCTGCTGGCCGGGGATCAGCTCCAGGAGAGGGGGTTCGGTCGTGCGGCAGAGTTCTGTCGCCTTCCAGCAGCGGGTGTGGAAGCGGCAGCCGCTGGGGGGAGAGATCGGGGAGGGGACGTCGCCGCGGAGGAGGATGCGTTCGCTCTTGGCGCCGCGGCGTTTGGGGTCGGGGATGGGGACCGCGGAGAGGAGGGCCTTGGTGTAGGGGTGCATGGGGGATTTGTAGAGCTTGTCCCGGTCCGCCAACTCCACGATCTTGCCCAGGTACATCACCGCGATCCGGTCCGACACGTGCCGGACCACCGAGAGGTCGTGGGCGATGATGACGTACGTCAGGCCCAGCTCGGACTGGAGGTCGTCGAGGAGGTTCACCACCTGCGCCTGGATGGAGACGTCCAGCGCGGAGACCGGCTCGTCCGCCACGACCAGCTTCGGGTTCAACGCCAAGGCGCGGGCGATCCCGATACGCTGACGCTGCCCGCCGGAGAACTCGTGCGGATAGCGGTTGTAGTGCTCGGGGTTGAGCCCGACGACGGACAGCAGGCGCTGCACCTCGGCCTTGACGCCCCCCTCCGGCTCCACCCCCTGAAGCTTGAACGGCGCGCTGACGATCGTCCCGATCGTGTGCCGCGGATTCAGCGACGAGTACGGGTCCTGGAAGATCATCTGCACGTCACGCCGCAGCGGACGCATCCCGGCGACCCCGAGGTGCGTGATGTCCTTGCCCTCGAACTCCACACTCCCGCCGGTCGGTTCGAGGAGCCGCGTGATGAGCCGGCCCATCGTCGACTTCCCGCACCCGGACTCGCCCACGACCCCGAGCGTCTCGCCCTTGCGGACCTCGAAGTCGATACCGTCGACGGCGCGCACGGCACCGGACTGCCGCTGGAAGAGGCCCTTGCGGATGGGGAAGTGCTTCTGGAGCCCCGAGACCTTCAGCAGAACCTCAGGGGTCTCGTCCCGCACGGCCACACCCTCGGATTTACCGCTCACAGCATCGCTCACAGCTTCGGCGCAATCTCTTCGTTCCAGATCCGCTCCCGCTGCTCCGTGCCGAGATGGCAGGCGGCCCAGTGCCCGCCGCCGACCTCGGTCAGCTCGGGCCGGACCGTGCGGGTGACGTTGTCCTTGGGGAGGTCCGCGTACGGGCAGCGGGGGTTGAACGCGCAGCCGGACGGGACGTTGATCAGGGACGGCGGCGCGCCCTTGATCGGGATGAGGCGGTCGGTGTCCTCACGGTCGAGCCGCGGCATCGAGCCGAGCAGACCCCAGGTGTAGGGGTGGCGGGGCTCGGCGAACACGTCCTCCGCGGAGCCACGTTCGATGCACCGGCCGCCGTACATGACGAGCAGGTCGTCGGCCATCTCCGCGACGACCCCGAGGTCGTGCGTGATCATGATGACCGCGGAGCCGAACTCCTTCTGGAGGTCGCGGATCAGGTCGAGGATCTGCGCCTGGACCGTCACGTCGAGCGCGGTGGTCGGCTCGTCGGCGATCAGCAGCTCGGGGTTGTTGACGAGCGCCATGGCGATCATCGCGCGCTGGCGCATACCGCCGGAGAACTCGTGCGGATAGCCGTCGACGCGCTTGTCGGGCTCGGGGATGCCGACCCGGTCGAGCATCTCGACCGCGCGCTTACGGGCTTCCTTCTTGGTGACCGGGTGGTGGACCCGGTACGCCTCGACGATCTGCTGGCCGACCGTGTAGTACGGGTGCATCGCGGACAGCGGGTCCTGGAAGATCATCGCCATCTTCCGGCCGCGCAGCCGCCGCACCTCGTCGGGGTCGGCGCCGATCAGCTCCTGGCCGTCGAGCCAGACCTCGCCGCTCACCCGGGCGTTGCGCGCGGAGCGGTGCAGTCCCATCAGGCCGAGCGAGGTGACGGACTTGCCGGAGCCGGACTCACCGACGATGCCGAGGGTCCGCCCGCGCCGTACGTCGAAGCTGACGCCGTCGACGGACTTGACGAGACCGTCGTCCGTGTTGAAGTGGATCTTCAGGTCGCGGACCGAGAGGAACGCGTCCTCGGGAGCGTCCGGCGCTTCGTTCACCGGCTCTCCCGGTGCCGATTTGTCGAGCTTGCTCACGAGTACCTCACCCGGGGGTCGATGGCTGCGTACACCAGGTCGACGACGAGGTTGCAGAAGACGATGAAGAAGGCGGCGACCAGGGTGACGCCCATGACGATGGGCAGGTCGTTGTCCCGGATCGACTGGACCGAGTAGGCGCCGATGCCCTGGAGGGAGAAGACCGTCTCGGTGAGGACGGCGGTGCCGACGAGGGTGCCGAAGTCCATGCCGAAGATGGTGACGATCGGGGTGAGCGCGGCGCGCAGGCCGTGCCTGGTGACGACCGTCGACTCCTTGAGGCCCTTGGCGCGGGCCGTGCGGATGTAGTCCTCGCCCATGGTCTCCAGCATGCCCGCCCGGGTGAGCCGGGCGTAGAGCGCGGAGAAGAGGAAGGCGAGGCTGATCCAGGGGAGTAGGAGATGCCAGGCCCACTCGGCCGGATTCTGTGTGAACGGCACGTATTCGATGGAGTCCCAGACGGGGATCTCGTACACGAAGACGGCGCTCAGGATCTGGCCGGTGAAGAAGATCGGGAGGGAGACGCCGGCGAGCGCGATGAACATCGAGACGCGGTCGATGGGGCTGCCCTTGCGCAGCGCGGAGACGACACCGGTGGTGACACCGAAGATCAGCCAGATCACCGCCGCGCCCACGGCGAGCGAGAAGGAGACCGGGATGCGCTCGGTGAGCTGGGGCCAGACCTCGACGTGGCTCTTGAAGGAGTAGCCGAAGCAGGGGGCACCGCAGTGGGTGGCGTCCGGGCCGAACTTGTAGTCGGCGCCGACGAACAGCGCCTTGATGAAGTGCCAGTACTGGGTGTAGATGGGCTGGTCGAAGCCCAGGTTCTTCTTGATCGCGGCGACGGACTCGGGATTGGCGTCCTTGCCGACGTACTGGGTGGCGAGCTGGTCGGCCGTCTGGCCGCCGAGCCGGGGGACCAAGAAGAAGATCGCGAAGGTGACTGCGCTGACCACCAGCAGCAGTACCAGGGCGCCGAATACGCGCCGGATGATGTACGCAGCCACAGCTGTCCGGCTCCGGGCGGCGGGGTCGGATCGTGTCCGTCCCCGCCACCCGGAACCTTCACCTGCCTTTCGAGAAGATTCCGGCCTGCTCGGCTACTTGGAGGAGCTCATCAGCAGGTAGTCGTACATGCCGAGGTACGCCTGGGTGACCGTGACGTTGGTCGCGGACGCCGGCCGGTAGAGCAGGTTCTTGCGGTAGATGGTCGGGACGACCGTGGCGGTGTCCATGACCATCTTGTCGATGTCGCCCCACGCCTTGGTGCGGGCGGCGGTGTCGGTGTTGGCGATCGCGGCGGCCAGGGCGGCGTTGATCTTCGGGTCGTTCAGCTCCATCAGGTTGTTGCCGCCCGAGGGCTTGATGGCGGAGCCGTTGACGATCTGGTCGAGGAAGCCGAAGCCGGTCGGCCAGTCGGCGCCCCACGCCATGGAGAGCATGCCCAGCTTCTGCTGGTGGACGTAGGACGGGACGCCCGCGAAGTTCGAGAAGTACTTGCCGGCCGGGAACTGCCGGATCTCGACGTTGATGCCGTACTTCTTGAGCGACGCCTGGACGGCGGTGGCCTGCGCGATCTCGGTGGGACGGTCCGAGCGGGCGGTCAGGATGGTGCTGAAGCCGTTCGGCTTGCCGCACGCGGTGAGGAATTCCTTGACCTTGGCCGCGTCGCCCTTGTTGCCGGCCGACGGGTAGGTGTCGAACTTGGTGTAGCCGTTGACCGACGGCGGCAGCAGCGTGGTGGCGATGTCGCCCTTGGGCTCGCCGCCGATGGCGTCCTGGATCGACTGCTTGTCGATGCCGTACTGGACGGCCTTGCGGCAGTTGATGTTGTTGAACGGCTCGACGTTCTGGTTCAGCGCGATGTACGAGGTCGCCCCGGCGTACGAGCTGTCCGTCTGGTTCGAGTTCTTGCCCTTGAGGACCTTGGGCTGGGTGGCCGCCTGGACACCCGTGCCGCCCGCGTCAGCGGTGATCTTGTCGGAGAGCAGGTCGTTGTCGATCGTGACCGCGTTGACCTTGAACTTGACCGTGATCTTGTCCGGCAGGGCCTTGCGGTTCGGGTCCGTCTTCGCGTCCCACTGCGGGTTGCGGACGAGGGTGGCGCTGCGGCCCTCCTCGTAGGACTCGAACTGGTAGGGGCCCGAGGAGACCATGTGCTGGACGTACTTGGCGCCGTCGTCCTTCGCGGCCGGCACGGGGGCCGTCTGCGAGAAGGTCGCCAGGTAGTCGAAGTCCGCGAACGGCTGCTTCAGCTTGAACACGATGGTCTGCGCGTCCGGCGTCTCGATGGACGCGAGGCCGTTCGGGTTCTTGTCCTTGTAGGGACCCGTGTACTTGTCGCCGCCGACCAGGTACGACTTGAAGTACGTCGGACCGTTGGACAGCACCTCGGGCGCGAAGTTGGAGCGCTCGATGGCGTACTTGACGTCCTTGGACGTGACCGGGGTCCCGTCCTGGAACTTGACGCCGGTGCGCAGCTTGTACGTCCAGGTCTTGGCGTCCGCGCTCGGGGTGCCCAGCGACTCGGCCAGGTCGGGGACGACGGTCAGGCCGTCCTTGCCCGCGGCCGGCTTGAACGTCGTGAGCGTACGGCCGTACAGGCGCGAGAAGTTCTGCACCCAGCCGTAGTACGTGTTGCCCGGGTCGAGGGAGTCCGCCACGTCGGAGAGCTCGAAGCTGAGCGTGCCCCCCTTCTTGCTGGACGCGTTGACGATGGAGGTCAGCGCCTCGTCCTTCTTGCCTTTGGCCGAGCCGCCGCCGCTGTCGCTGTCTCCGCCGCAGGCGGAAGCGCCGAGCGAGATCGCCAGGACCGACGCGATCGCGGCGGTCACCCTTCTCGTCTTCACCGAGGAAAGCCCCCTCTGTCGATGTGGATCACTTGCTGCGAGGGTCGAGTGCGTCGCGCAGCCCGTCACCCAGCAGGTTGAACGCCAGGACGGTGATGAAGATCGCCAGTCCGGGCACGAACATGTACTGCGGATCTGCGGTGTAGAGATCCACGGCGTTGCTGAGCATCCCGCCCCACGAAGCCTGCGGCGGGGCGATGCCGACCCCGAGGAAGCTGAGGCTCGCCTCGAAGAGGATGTTCGTCGGGATGATCAGCGTCGAGTAGACGAGGATCGGCGCGACGAGGTTCGGGAGGAGCTCCCGGAAGAGGACGTACGGCCCGCGGGCGCCCAGGCTGTGGGCGGCCTCGACGAACTCCCGCTTGCGCAGGGTCATCGTCTGGGCGCGCACGATCCGGCCGATGTACGGCCAGCTGAAGAAGCCGATGACGAAGATCAGTACGCAGATCCGCAGCGGAAGCCCGTTCAGCCCGAAGAAACCGTCCTGCACGGAGGCGGAGATGGCGATGGCGAAGAGCAGCAGCGGGAAGGCGAGGAAGGTGTCCATGAGCCGGCTGATGATCGAGTCGACCCAGCCGCCGTAGTAGCCGGCGACGACGCCGAGGACGGTGCCGATGACCACCGAGAGGAGGGTGGCGCCGCCCGCGACGAGCAGGGAGACCCAGGACCCGTCGATGATGCGGGCGAGCATGTCGCGGCCGTACTGCGGGTCGACGCCGAGCGGGTGGTCCCAGCTCATGCCGCCCCAGCCGCCGATCGGCGCCTGCATCGCCGGGTCGATGAGGTCCTGGTTGAACTCGTTGGGGTCGAGGCCGAAGACCGCCTCGATGGGCTTGGCGAGGATCGCCATGAGGACGAGGAGGACCACGACGATGCCGCCGGCCACGGCCAGCTTGTCGCGCTTGAACCGGGTCCAGGCGATCTGGGTGAGTGAACGCCCTTCGATCTGGCTCTGACTGGCCCCGGCGAGCACGGCCTCTGGCTGTGCTCCGGCCTCCGACCCGGTGGTCTCGATCGGTGCGGTCACAGTGGACTGACCCCTCCCGCCGGTGGTGACCGGCCTTACTCGCGTCTTATGGGAGGCGAGTCTTCAACGCGCCCGCGATCACGCGCCAGATGTGGCGGCGAAAGTATGCACAAACGTGATGCCGACCGAGAGATTCCGCTATCCGAACAGCGGGTTACAACCGCCGGACGAGTGCAATTCGGCAAAAAGGGGCGAGGAAACGTTTTAGGGTTCACGCTACGCGCGGAGATCAAGGAGCGCCGATGTGACGAACGGGTTTCCTGAGATGACGGTGTGTCAGAGGTTCGGGTGGGGCGTCAGTACGCGCCCGGTGCGGCCGGGTAGCCGTAGCCGGCCGCCGGGGACTGCTGGGCCGGGGCGTGCGCCTCGCGGTCGTAGAACGGGCGGGCGTTGGCCCGCATCCACATGACGACCGGGTCGTAGGCGTCGGTCATCGCGACCGTCGACACCGGCAGGCCGTCCGGTACGGCGCCGATCGACTGCTGCATCATCGCGCGCACCGCGTCGACGGACTGCGGGGACGTGTCGTAGACGTCCAGGCCGATCGAGAGGTACGGCTGGCCGAGCGCGGGCTGGACCCAGGCGCGGCGCAGGGCCCTGATCGCGGGGGTGCGGTGGGCGTTCTGGCCGAGGAGGGCGTAGAAGTGCGGGATCTCGACCGCCGGGTCCGACAGGCGCAGCGGGCCGGGGGGCTGGCGGTCCAGGCCCGTCGCGATCCGGCGCAGGTCCGCCCAGGGGACGCCGACGCCGCCGCCCGGCGCGTGCGGGTTCAGCCACAGGCCGTGCCGGTCGGGGTAGAGCGTGCGGGCCGCGTCGAGGCCGTCCACCACTTCGTACGAGCGGTTCCAGCCGCTCGCGGAGAGCTCCTGGGCGGAGGTGACGGCGGGGGCGTACGCGTGGCCGTCGACCTCCATCGAGCCGTACTGGGCGTCCGGGGAGCCGGCCTGGCCGTGCCACAGGAGCATCCAGATCTGGCCGGTCGTCGGGGTGGAGAGCGCGCGCAGGAGTGCCTCGTAGGCGTCGTAGCGGCCAGGCGTGACCTGGCGCAGCATGTGCTCGACCTGGCCGGTCGCAGCGGTGCCGCTCACGCTCACGCTCACGTCTTTACCGCCCCTTCGTGAGTTGCCCCATGTGTGCCGTTGCCCTGCGTCGTGGTCAAGCTTAAGCGCCTGCCGGGAGTTCGCCGTTTGTGCGCGGGCGGGTTCAGGCGGCCCGCGTGTAGAAGGGCCGCACGTTTCCCTTCATCCACACCCCCACCGGGTCCTCCGCGACGTCGAGCAGGATCAGGTTGACCTGCCAGCCGATCGGGACGCGGCCGAGGGCGCGGCCCAGGGCGTCCAGCGGGCGTTCGCGGAAGTCGCCCTCCCACTGGCCGAGTTCGACGCCCACGAACAGCACGGGCGCCGCCGTCTCGATCGCCGCCAGGCAGCGGCGGGCGGTCAGGACCGTGCCGGTCGCCTCGAACTCCTTGGACGCCTCGGCGAGGAAGTCCATCGGGTCGTCCTGCCAGTCCGGCTCGAAGAGGCGCACGCGGGCGCCGGAGGCCGTCCCGTCGAGGACGGTGCGCCCGCCCCGGCAGAGCTCCGCGACGGCGGCGGGCGGGAGGGGGACGCCTACGACGCCGTCGGGGTTGAGGGCGATGCCGACCTGGGGGGGCAGGCCCTTGGCGAACTCGACGGCCGGGGCGATCGTGAACGACATGTGGGCGCCGGTGACCTGGCGGAACTGTTCCTCGGAGGTGAAGACGGGGACGTACGTCCCGCCGCCGACGTCGATCGTGGGGAGGTCGAGGGGGCCGGTGCGGGGGCCGCCGCCGTTGGGCAGGGGGACCCAGACGAAGCTGCGCGCGAGGACCTCGATTATTCGGGCCCCGGCGGACGGCACGCCCAGGGAGGCGGAGAGCACCTCCTCCAGTTCGTTGCCCGGCCAGCCGCCGTGGGGATAGGGGTGTGGGGATGCCGGGACACCCAGGAAGTCCATCGCTGTCCACCGTCTGCTGAAAACCGCTGTCGAAGAGGAAAAGCTTAAAGGCGTACCGGCCGTGGCGGGGTCAGCCGGTGAAAGCGATCCTGCGCAGGACGTCCACCGCGTCCCGGTCGAGCAGCACCGCGGCCTGGCAGCCGTCCGGGAGTTTCCCCTTCTCGACCGCCCCGACCAGGCGGGACGCGGCGCGGCGGTGGCGCAGGAAGGCGTACCGGGAGACTCCCCGGCCGCGTTCGCGCTGGCCCTCCAGCGCGGTGTCCGGGGTGACGTCCAGGAGGAGGAGGTGCAGGGTGCCGCCCCGGCGGCGGGCCTCCCGGGCGAGCCAGGCCCGTACCCAGGACTGGGTGCCGCAGTCGTGGACGACGACGCCCTCGCCGGAGCGCAGGACCCGCCACAGGCCCGCGTAGTGGGCGAGGCGGACGAGGGGGCGGTAGACGGCGTACGGCAGGAAGCGGGGCGTGCGCGCGTCCCAGCGGTCGCGGGTGTCCTGGGAGTCGATGCGGGTGCCGTGCACCGCGCGGCGCATCAGCGTGGACTTGCCGCTGCCGGGCAGGCCGGTGACGACGACGAGGTCGCGGGGGCCGAAGAGCAGGGCGTGCGGGCTGTGGCCGGCGCGGTCGCGCAGGTCGCGGACGACCGGGGCGGGGCGCTCGGCGCAGGTCCCCCGCTGGGCGGGCAGCGCGAGCGCCGAGGTCGTCGCGTACGCCGTGGTCCTGTTCACCGTGATTCGTCCTCCCCTTGGAGCGGCCCCGTCGGTTACGGGTCTCCCCATTGACAGTAAAGAGAAGGTAATGGATTCTGTCTCGCGATTTCATGCGCTTCCTGCCACAGCCCGGTTACAGATGTGGGCCTGCCGCGCGGCGGGGTCGGCGTGCGATGATGGCCGCGCCAACTGCATACCGGCCGTTCGAATCCGCGCGGGAGAGTTCCCAGCCTTGTGTCGCTGGGGCGCCGAAGGAGCAAGTCCCTCCCTTGAATCTCTCAGGCACCGTTACCGCGTGGGCGAGGCACATCTGAAAAGCGGGCCGCCTGCGGTGGCCCCACCCAAGGTGCAAGCCGTGTTCCCTCCGAGGGTCACGGCGAACCTCTCAGGTTCCGATGACAGATGGGGAGGAGCTTCCTGTTTCCGGACGGGAAGCCCTTTGCCCACCCGTCGCACCTGGGAGACGAACCTCCGATGACCAGCAGCTCCGCCGCCCCGCGCCGTACCGCGCTCGACGCCCTGCACCGTTCGCTGGGCGCGACCATGACCGATTTCGCCGGCTGGGACATGCCCCTGCGCTACGGCTCGGAGCGCGAGGAGCACACCGCCGTCCGCACGCGGGCCGGCCTCTTCGACCTCTCGCACATGGGCGAGATCACCGTCACCGGCCCGCAGGCCGCCGCCCTGCTGAACCACGCCCTGGTCGGCGATCTCGCGGCGGTCGGCGTGGGCCGGGCCCGCTACACGATGATCTGCCGGGCCGACGGCGGCATCCTGGACGACCTGATCGTCTACCGGCTCGCCGAGACCGAGTTCATGGTCGTCGCCAACGCCTCGAACGCGCAGGTCGTGCTGGACGCGCTGACCGAGCGGTCCGCCGGGTTCGACGCGGCCGTCCGCGACGACCGGGACGCGTACGCGCTGCTCGCCGTGCAGGGGCCGGAGGCGGCGGGGATCGTGGGCGCGCTCACGGACGCCGACCTGAAGGGCCTCAAGTACTACGCCGGGCTGCCGGGGACGGTCGCCGGGGTGCCGGCGCTGATCGCGCGCACCGGGTACACGGGCGAGGACGGCTTCGAGCTGTTCGTCGCGCCGTCGGACGCGGTCGCGCTGTGGGAGGCGCTGAGCGCCGAGGGCGCCGCCGCGGGCCTCGTCCCCTGCGGGCTGTCCTGCCGGGACACCCTGCGCCTGGAGGCGGGCATGCCGCTGTACGGGCACGAGCTGTCGACGTCCCTGACGCCCTTCGACGCCGGGCTCGGGCGGGTCGTGAAGTTCGCCAAGGAGGGCGACTTCGTGGGCCGCGAGGCGCTCACCGAGGCCGCCGAGCTGGCCTCGCGCCGTCCGCCCCGGGTCCTGGTCGGCCTGATCGCCGAGGGCCGCCGCGTCCCGCGCGCCGGGTACGACGTCGTCGTGGGCGGCGAGGTGGTCGGCGAGGTGACGTCCGGCGCCCCCTCCCCCACGCTGGGCCGGCCGATCGCGATGGCGTACGTCGACGCCGCGCACTCCGCGCCGGGGACGGCCGGGGTCGGCGTGGACATCCGAGGCAGCCACGAGCCGTACGAGGTCGTGGCTCTGCCGTTCTACCAGCGCCAGAAGTGATCCTTCCAGGTCACGCAAGCGTCCCGCTTACCGAGCACTCCCCCGCGTACAGGAGAATTCAGGCCATGAGCAACCCCCAGAACCTGCGCTACAGCAAGGAACACGAGTGGCTGTCGGCCGCCGAGGACGGCGTCGCGACGGTCGGTATCACCGAGCACGCGGCGAACGCGCTCGGTGACGTCGTCTTCGTCGAGCTCCCGGCGGTCGGTACGGCCGTGACCGCGGGCGAGTCCTGCGGCGAGCTGGAGTCGACCAAGTCGGTGAGCGAGCTGTACGCGCCGGTGTCCGGTGAGATCACCGAGGTCAACGCGGATGTCACGGAGGACCCGTCGCTGGTCAACTCCGAGCCGTTCGAGGGTGGTTGGCTCTTCAAGGTGCGGATCACGGACGAGCCGGGCGACCTGCTCTCCGCCGACGAGTACACCGCTTTCACCGCCGGCTGAGGAGTCGTCCCCATGTCTGTCCTGAACACGTCCCTGCACGAGCTGGACCCGGAGATCGCCGCGGCGGTCGACGCGGAGCTGAACCGGCAGCAGTCGACCCTGGAGATGATCGCCTCGGAGAACTTCGCTCCGCTCGCGGTCATGGAGGCGCAGGGGTCGGTCCTCACCAACAAGTACGCCGAGGGGTACCCGGGGCGCCGCTACTACGGCGGCTGCGAGCACGTCGACGTCGCCGAGCAGATCGCGATCGACCGGGTCAAGGAGCTGTTCGGCGCGGAGTACGCGAACGTCCAGCCGCACTCCGGGGCGTCCGCGAACCAGGCGGCGCTGTTCGCGCTGGCGCAGCCCGGGGACACGATCCTGGGGCTCGACCTCGCGCACGGCGGCCACCTCACGCACGGGATGCGGCTGAACTTCTCCGGCAAGCAGTTCAACGTGGTCGCCTACCACGTCTCCCCGGAGACGGGTCTCGTGGACCTCGCCGAGGTGGAGCGGCTCGCGCTGGAGCACCGGCCGAAGGTGATCATCGCGGGCTGGTCGGCGTACCCGCGTGAGCTGGACTTCGCGGAGTTCCGGCGGATCGCGGACGCCGTCGAGGCGTACCTGTGGGTCGACATGGCGCACTTCGCCGGGCTCGTCGCGGCGGGGCTGCACGCGAACCCGGTGCCGTACGCGGACGTCGTCACGTCCACCACGCACAAGACGCTCGGCGGGCCGCGCGGCGGGATCATCCTCGCCAAGAAGGAGTTCGCGAAGAAGCTGAACTCCTCGGTGTTCCCCGGCTTCCAGGGCGGTCCGCTGGAGCACGTCATCGCCGCGAAGGCCGTGTCGTTCAAGGTGGCGGCCTCCGAGGAGTTCAAGGAGCGCCAGCGCCGGACGGTGGAGGGCGCGCGGATTCTCGCCGAGCGGCTGACGGCGGCGGACGCGCGGGAGGCGGGCGTGAACGTCCTGTCCGGCGGGACCGACGTGCATCTGATCCTCGTCGACCTGCGGGAGTCCGCACTGGACGGGCAGCAGGCGGAGGACCGGCTCCACGAGGTCGGGATCACCGTCAACCGCAACGCCGTCCCGAACGACCCGCGTCCGCCGATGGTGACGTCGGGGCTGCGCATCGGGACGCCCGCGCTCGCGACGCGCGGCTTCACGGCCGAGGACTTCACCGAGGTCGCGGACGTCATCGCGCAGACGCTGAAGCCGGCGTACGACGCGGAGGGGCTCCGTATCCGGATCAAGGCGCTGGCGGACAAGCACCCGCTGTACCCCGGGCTGAGCAAGTAGTTCTTCTCGCGGGGGCACCCGACGGCGTGTGCCCCCGCCCTTTCTGGTTGGAGTTCCCCGTGGCCATCTCTGTGTTCGACCTCTTCTCGGTCGGCATCGGACCTTCGAGTTCCCACACGGTCGGGCCGATGCGGGCGGCCGGGATGTTCGCCCGCCGGCTGCGGGGCGAGGGGCTGCTGGAGTCGGTCGCGTCGGTCCGTACGGAGCTGTACGGGTCGCTGGGCGCGACCGGGCACGGGCACGGCACGCCGAAGGCCGTCCTCCTCGGTCTTGAGGGGAACTCGCCGCGCACGGTCGACGTCGAGCACGCGGACGAGCGGGTGGAGGAGATCAAGTCCGCCGGTTCGCTGCGGCTGCTGGGCGAGCGGGAGATCCCGTTCTCGTTCGACGACGATCTGGTCCTGCACCGGCGCAAGGCGCTTCCGTACCACGCCAACGGCATGACGATCTGGGCGTTCGACGCGCAGGGCGCCGAGCTGCTGCGCCGGACGTACTACTCGGTCGGCGGCGGGTTCGTGGTGGACGAGGAGGCGGTCGGGGCGGACCGCATCAAGCTCGACGACACGGCCCTCAAGTACCCCTTCCGTACCGGTGACGAACTCCTGCGCCTCACCAAGGAGACGGGCCTGTCGATCTCCTCGCTGATGCTGGAGAACGAGCGGGCCTGGCGGACCGAGGACGAGATCCGGGCCGGGCTGCTGGACATCTGGCACGTCATGCAGGCGTGCGTGTCGCGGGGGATGTCCCGGGAGGGAATCCTCCCCGGGGGTCTGCGAGTTCGCCGCCGCGCTTCGATGACGGCCCGTCAGCTCCGGGCGGAGGGCGATCCGTTGGCGCGCTCCATGGAGTGGATCACGCTGTACGCGATGGCCGTGAACGAGGAGAACGCGGCGGGCGGGCGGGTGGTCACCGCCCCCACCAACGGCGCCGCCGGGATCATCCCCGCCGTCCTCCACTACTACATCAACTTCGTCCCGGGCGCCGACGAGGACGGCGTGGTCCGCTTCCTGCTGGCCGCCGGCGCCATCGGCATGCTCTTCAAGGAGAACGCCTCCATCTCCGGCGCCGAGGTCGGCTGCCAGGGCGAGGTCGGCTCCGCCTGCTCCATGGCCGCGGGCGCCCTCGCGGAGGTCCTGGGCGGCTCTCCGGAACAGGTCGAGAACGCGGCCGAGATCGGCATGGAACACAACCTCGGGCTGACGTGCGATCCCGTCGGCGGGCTCGTCCAGATCCCCTGCATCGAGCGGAACGGGATGGCCGCGGTGAAGGCGGTGACGGCGGCTCGGATGGCGATGCGGGGGGACGGTTCACACAAGGTGTCTCTCGACAAGGTCATCAAGACGATGAAGGAGACGGGGGCGGATATGAGTGTGAAGTACAAGGAGACGGCTCGGGGTGGGTTGGCGGTCAACATCATCGAGTGCTGAGGGTGCGGGTCAGTCCTCGATGACCGGGTTGCACGGGGACAGGAACGGGTCGAGTCGGTCCTGTACCTCTCCTCGGGCCATGACCCGGACCCGGAAGGCGCCGGGGCCCGGGGGCTCGGTGAGGTCGGCGGAACGCTCGTAGAGGAGGCCCCAGGAGCCGGGGAAGCGCCGGGCGATGAACCGGATGAGGTCGTCGAGTTCCACCGCCTCGTCCCGGCGCCGGTTCATCAGGCCGTCCGTCCGGACGAAGTACTCGCCGTTGTGGATCTTCAGCACCGCCTCGCCGGTCGCCCAGTCGATCCGGCCGATCGCCTCGCGCAGCTCCGCCACACCCTCTTCCAGGGTTCCCGTGTCGGCTTCTTCGGGGGACTCGGCGATGCCGAACCAGCCGTGGAACTCGTACATGTGCCTCTCACAGGGGTGTCGTGTCGATCACGGGCTCGATCCCGTACCGCCTGCCATACTCCTGGAGCTTCGCGACCACTCCGGCACCGGGCTCGCCGTCGAAGTGGAAGTAGGGGGTACGGCCGGACTGGATCGCGTACTCGAACGTGGCCTTCGCCTGGTTCCTGAGGGCGCTGCCCATCTGCATGCCGCCGGGTTTCGACTGGGCCACGTACTCGTCGCTGATCGTGTCGATCTCCCGCCCCTTCGGATCGTTCTCGAACTTGACCCGGGACTCGCCGCCCAGCCGCTCGGCCAGGGCGTCTGCGGCGGGGTCGGGTTTGTTGACCTTGACGAGACTGCGGTGGTTGTAGTGGAGACCGGTCTCGGGGTCGAAGTACTGGCCGGGGAAGCGCAGGGGCCCTCTCAACTCCCCCGTGTCAGCGTGTCGATGGTGTGGTGGAGGAAGGCTGCCGCTGTGGCGCCGTCGCAGGTGCGGTGGTCGAAGGTGAGGGAGAGGGGGAGGATCGTGCGGACGGTGATCTCGCCGTTCGTGGCCCAGGGGCGGTCGGTGAGGCGGCCGGCGCCGAGCATGGCGGTCTGGGGGTGGTTGAGGAGGGGGGTGGCGCCGTCCACGCCGAGGGGGCCGTAGTTGTTGAGGGTGAAGGTGCCGCCGGTGAGGTGGTCGGGGGGCAGGGTGCCGGTGCGGGCGAGGGTGGTGAGGCGGGTGAGTTCGGTGGAGAGGGGCTGGAGGGGGAGGTGGTTCGCGTCGCGGAGGACCGGGGCTGTGAGGCCGTGGGGGGTCTGGGCCGCGAACGCGAGGTTGATGTGCGGGAGTTGGATCAGGACGTTGTCGTCGGGGTCGATCCTTGAGTTGAACTGCGGGTACGCCTCAAGGGCTTTGGCCGCCGCTTCCGCCAGGAGGGCGAGGAAGGTGACCTGTTCGCTCTTCTTGCGGGCCAGGAGGGGCGTGGCGTCGGTGTCGGCCCAGATGGTGACGGCGGGGGTGTCGCGTTGGGTGCGGAGGAATTTGGCGGTGGTGGTGGGGTTGAGGGGGGTTCGGGTGGGGGTGGGCGTGGAGTCGGGGAGGGTGGGGGGCGGGTTCTGCGGGGTGCGGGTGGGGTTCGGCGAGGTGGGGGTGGGATTCCGCTGGGTGTCCGTGGGGTTTGTCGTGGGGGTGCCGGTCGGTGGGCGGGTTGTGCCGTAGCCCGTGAGGACGGCGCCTGAACTGGCGTATTCGGGGGGCCTGTTGGGTGTCGGGCGGGGAGGGTGTGGGCCGGGCTCGCCGATCGACACCAGTGCCGCTCCCACCTCGACGGTCTCGCCGGCGGCGCGGTGCAGGGCGGTGACCACTCCGGCGTACGGACTGGGCAGGGAGACGAGGGACTTGGCGGTCTCGACCTCGGCGAGGGGCTGGTCGTGGGTGACGTGGTCGCCGACGGCGACGGTCCACTCGACGAGTTCCGCCTCGGTGAGTCCTTCGCCCAGGTCGGGGAGGTGGAAGGTGCGGACCGTGTGGGTCGCGGGTGACGGGACGAGGCGGTGGAGGGCCGTCAACACCCTTGCCGTGTCCGGGAGATACGCGTGTTCGAGGAGCGGTGGCGGATACGGCACGTCCAGCCCCGTGACACGCAGGACGGGCCCCCGGAGCGCGTCGAAGCAGCGTTCCTGGACGCGCGCGGCCAGCTCCGCACCGACGCCGGCGAACCCCTGCGCCTCGTGGACGACGACACAGCGCCCGGTGCGCCGTACGGAGGCGGCGAGCGCGGCGTCGTCGAGGGGGACGATCGTCCGCAGATCGAGGACCTCGACGTCCAGCCCCTCGGCGGCGGCCTCCTCTGCGGCGGCGAGGGCGACGTGGACGGCGGGCCCGTAGGCGACGAGGGTCGCGTCGGTGCCGGCGCGGCGGATCGCGGCGGTGCCGAACGGCTTGGTGAGGAGCGGGAGTTCGACGGCCTCCTTGGTCCAGTAGTGCCGTTTGGGTTCGAGGAAGACGACGGGGTCGGGGTCCTCGATGGCCTCGCGGAGCAACGAGTACGCGTCGCCGACGGTCGCCGGGGTGACGACCTTGAGGCCGGCGGTGTGCGCGTAGTACGCCTCGCTGGAGTCGCTGTGATGCTCGACGCCCCCGATGCCGCCGCCGTACGGGACGCGCAGGACGATCGGCAGGGAGAGCGCGCCGCGTGTGCGGTTGCGGAGTTTGGCGACGTGGGAGGCGATCTGCTCGAACGCGGGGTAGGCGAACGCGTCGAACTGCATCTCCACGACCGGACGGAACCCGGCCATGGCGAGCCCGACGGCGAGTCCGACGATCCCCGACTCGGCGACGGGGGTGTCGAAGCAGCGGTGTTCGCCGAAGGTGTCGGTGAGGCCGTCGGTGACGCGGAAGACTCCGCCCAGGCGTCCGACGTCCTCGCCGAAGACCAGGACGCGGTCGTCGGCGTGGAGGGCGTCTCGCAGGGCGGTGTTGAGGGCCTTCGCCATGGTTGTCGGGGTGGGCGCCGGGGTGGCGGAGGGTGTCGGGGTGGGTGCCGGTGCGGTCTGGGGCGTCGGCGGTGTCGGCGCCGGCTCGGTCGTCCGCGTGTGCGTCGGCTGCGCCGTCCGGGTGTCGGTCGGGTTCGTCACCGTCATCTCAACAGCCCTCCAACGCGGCTCGCTGCTCGATCAGTTGGGGTGTGGGTGCGCTGAACACGTGGTCGGTCAGGTCGCGTCGGTCGGTCTCGGCGTCGGCGGACAACCGCACCCGCACCCCGGCCGCGTACGCCTCCGCCTCGGCGGCGATCTCCTCCGCCTCGGCGGGCGTGAGGAGTTGATGCTCCGTCAGCCAGCGTTCCAGCCGTTCGACGGGATCGCGGTCCCGCCACGACTCGGCCTCCTCGGCGGGCCGGTAGCGGGTGGGGTCGTCGGCGCTGGTGTGCGGCGCCATCCGATAGGTGTGCGCCTCGATCAGCCAGGGCCCGCCCCCAGCCCGTGCGTCCTCAACCGCCTTGCGCAGTACGGCGAGCAGGGCGACCACGTCGTTCCCGTCGACCTGTTCGGAGCGGACGCCGTACCCGACTCCCTTGTAGGCGAGGGCCGGTGCGGCGCTCTGCGCGGCGAACGGGACGGAGATGGCGTACCCGTTGTTCTGCACGAGGAAGATCACCGGCGCCTTCAACACCCCTGCCAGGCCCAGCGCTTCGTGGAAGTCGCCCTCGCTGGTGGCGCCGTCGCCGAGGAGGGCGAGGGCGACGGTGTCGGTGCCCTTGAGGCGTTCGCCGTGGGCGAGGCCGGTGGCGTGGGCGGTGTGGGTGGCGAGCGGGGTGCACTGGGGGGCCGTGCGGTGCGCGACGGGGTCGTACCCGCAGTGCGCGTCGCCGCGCAGGAGCGTGAGGGTCTCGACGGGGTCGATGTCGCGGCTGATCAGGGCGACGCCGTCGCGGTAGGTCGGGAAGAGCCAGTCGGTGGGGCGCAGCGCGAGGGCGGCGCCGATCTGGCACGCCTCCTGGCCGAGGCTGGAGGGGTGGACCGCGAGCCGGCCCTGCCGGGCGAGCGCGGTGGCCTGCGCGTCGAAGCGGCGGCCGACGACCATTCTCCGGTACGCGGTACGGAGCAACTCCGGCGGGGGCACCGAGTATTCCCCGCTTCCATTCCCCGAAAACCATTCGTCCGAGGAAACTTCTCCCCTGCGCGGGAGAAAACGAACCGGAACCGGTGATGGCAGCCACGGCATCGGCGATTGCGTCGGACTGTCGCCCATTTACCCGCTGTCCTCTCGTCAAGGAACCGTGTCGGCCCAGAGCTAACACACCCTCGACTTCCCTCCTGAGAAGGGGAAATGAAGCGGAACTGAACAATCAGCCGGTCTATACCACCTCTTGACCAAGCACCTGATGTCAACCGACCGTTGGGTCAACCGCAATTCTCGTGTCTCCCGTTCTTTGCCGAGTCCCGGATGCAATTGAAGAGCGAAAGAACGACCCTGCGGAAGGCATTGGAATGTCCCGAGTACTCCCCTCAGTACACGCGGGAAATCGGCACTACTCGCTCGTCTGCTCCTCCTGCGGAGCACGGCACGCGGACGACGGCCTGATCCTCGACTGCCCCCACCCGCACGAACCGGCGTTCCTGCGCGCCGAGTACGAGACCCCGTACGGCTCACCCGCCGTCGGCGCGCCGCGCACCGGGCTGTTCCGGTTCGCCTCCCTGCTGCCTGTCGCCCGCACCTTCCCCGATGTGCCGGGGCCGGTCGTCCTGCGAGCCGAGAAGCTGGGCCGCAGACTCGGTCTCGACCGGTTGTGGACCGCTTTCAACGGCCACTGGCCGGAGCGCGGCGCCCTGTTGCCGACCTGTACGTTCAAGGACCTTGAGGCGTACACCGTGCTCGGGCGGCTGCCGGAGGACCCGCCGGTCCTGGTGATCCCGTCGGCGGGCAACACGGCCGCCGCGTTCGCCTGGGCGGCGACCCGGCATCAACTCCCTTGCCTCATCGTCGTTCCCGCCTCCGCGCTGGACGGCATGCGCTTCCCCGGGCCGCTCGATCCGTGCGTGCGGATCGTCGTCCTCGACGGGCCCGCGACCTACAGCGACGCGATCGCCTGCGCCGACCTCCTCGCCGCGCTTCCCGGGCACCGGGCGGAGGGCGGCGCGCGGAACGTGGGGCGGCGGGACGGGCTCGGGACGGTGATGCTGGCCGCGTACGAGGCGATCGGGGGGTTGCCGGAGGTGTATGTCCAGGCGGTGGGGAGCGGGACCGGGGCGCTCGGGGTGCATGAGGCGGGGCGGCGGTTGGGGATGTGGGGGCGGGAGGGGCGGTCCCGCGGGGCGGGTTGGTCGGGTGAGGAGGGACGGTCGGGTGGGGCTGGGTGGGAAGGTCGGTCGGGTGGGGCGGGTCTTCCTCGGCTGATGATGTGTCAGAACGCGCCGTTCGCGCCTCTGTTCGAGGCTTGGCGGGGGCGGGGTACGGCTCCCGCCGACCGCGAGCGTGAGCCGGTCGCACGTGAACTCACCAATCGTCGGCCGCCGTTCGGCGTGCGGGGTGGGGTGCGGGAGGCGCTCGTCGAGAGCGGCGGGGACGTGTGGTGCGTCGACAACTCGGCCGCGCTCGCGGGGATGGCGCTGTTCGAGGAGACCGAGGGGATCGACATCGAGCCGGGGGCGGGGGTCGCGGTGGCGGCGCTCGCGGAGGCGGTGCGGGCGGGGCGGGTCGGACGGGACGAGGTGGTGCTGCTCAATGTGACGGGGGGTGGGCGGGGTCGGCAGGCGCGGGATGTGCAACTGGTGGCTGCTGAGCCGTGGTTGCGGGTGCGGTGGCCTGAGCCGGGGGCGGGTTCGGGGGCGAGGTCCGGGTCGGGTTCGGCGTCCGGATCGGGGGCGAGTTCGGGGTCCGGGTCGGGTTCGGCGTCCGGATCGGGGTCCGGGTCGGGTTCGGCGTCCGGGTCGGGGTCCGGGTCGGGGTCCGGGTCGGGGTCCGGGTCGGGGTCCGGCGGCTCGTCCGTCGCGGACGGGGCCCGTCTCGTCGCCGAGCTGGTGAGCAACGCCTCGGTGGGGGCGGCTCGTTGACGTCCCTCTCTCCTCACGACCCCCTTTCCTGCGATCCCCCTCTTGCGACTCTCAAGGGAGTGCCTCGATGACCGTACGGCTCGTTCCGTCCGCCGCTCAGCGGTCCATGTGGTTCGGGGGGCGGGTCGACGGGGGTGGGGCGGCGTACAACGTCGGTGAGTACACCGAGATCCACGGCCCCGTCGATCCCGGTCTGCTGCTGGACGCCGTACGCCAAGTCGTCTCCGTCACCGAGACGTTGCGGTCGAGGTTCGTCGAAGAGGGGGACGCGGTCCGGCTGTCGGTGGAGCCGGAGGTGGCGTGGGACATGCCGGTGGTGGAGGTCGAGGGCGTCGCGGGGGCCCGGGAGTGGATGGCGCGCGACTTCGCCGTGCCGTTCGACCTGGAGCAAGGGCCCTTGTTCCGCTACGCGTTGCTGCGCCTGACGGACGCGCGCTGGATCTGGTACCAGGCGTACCACCACATCGCGGTGGACGGCTTCAGCTGCTCGCTGATCGCGGGACGGGTGGCATCGGCGTACACCGCTCTGGCTCAGGCGTCGGCGCACGTCGTCCCGGACGCGCCGCTCGCCCCGCTGCTGGCCGCCGACCATGCGTACGACGCCGTCGACGCGGACCGCGCCCACTGGAACCGCGTCCTCGGCGACCGGCCCGACCCGGTGAGCCTCTCTCCCCGGCCGCCCCACGTCTCCGGCGCCTTCCTGCGCCGCACGAGCCACGTCGCCGGTGAACTCATCCACTCCGCCGCCGACCTGACCGGCACCCGCTGGTCCCGCGTCGTCCTCGCGGCCACCGCCGCGTACCTCCACGCACTGACCGGCGCCGAGGACATCGTTCTCGGGCTCGCCGTCACCGCCCGCACCACGCCGGTCGAACTCTCCACCCCGGGCATGGCGTCCAACGTCCTCCCCCTCCGCGTCCGCGTACGCCCCGACGCCCTCGCCGCCGACCTCGTACGCGACACCGCGCGGGCCACCCGCGAGCTGCTCGCCCATCAGCGGTACCGGGGTGAGGAGTTGCGCCGGGAACTGGACTGGCCGGAGGGCGGGCGGCGGTTCTTCGGACCGGTCGTCAACATCATGGCGTTCGGGCCCGAGTTGCGGTTCGGACCCCATCCGACGACACGACACAACCTCTCCACAGGTCCGGTCGAGGATCTCGCCTTCAACATCTACGACCGCGCCGACGGCAAGGGCGTCCGGGTCGACCTCGACGCCGGGACCGAGCAGTACTCGGCGGCCGAACTCGACGCCCACCACCGGCGGTTCGTCCCCTTCCTGGAACGCTTCGCGGAAGCCGCCGCCACGCCGGACGCCCTCGTCGGACGCGTCCCGGTCGCCCTGCCGGACGAGGTGTCGACCCTCACGGGGGCCGCCCCGTCCGGGCCCGGCGCCGGCGTCCCCGAGGTCTTCGCCGCCCAGGTCGCCGCGACACCGGACGCCGAGGCCGTCGTACACGGTGAACTCTCCCTCTCCTACCGCGACTTGGACCGCCGCTCCAACCGTCTCGCCCACCGGCTGCTCCAACTCGGGGTGCGGTCGGAGGAAGTGGTCGCCGTGCGTGTGCGGCGGTCCGGGGAACTCCTCGTCGCACTGCTGGCCGTGCTCAAGGCGGGTGGCGCGTACGTCGGGCTCGATCCGCGTGCGCCCGAGGAGCGGACCCGGCGGATTCTCGGGGAGACCGGGGCGCGGGTGTTGCTGACCGACGGGGGCGGGGCGTCGTACGAGGGGCTGCGTGTCGTACGGACCGGTGATCCCTCGTTGGCCGACGAGCTCGAAACCCCGCCCGCGGTAAGGGTGTTCGGGGGGCAACTCGCCTACGTGAGCTTCACGTCGGGGTCCACCGGGGTGCCGAAGGGGGTTGCCGTCACGCATCACGACGTCGTGTCGCTGGCCCGGGATTCGGCGTTCTCCGGGGGGGGTCATGCGCGGGTGCTGGTGCATTCGCCGACCGCTTTCGACGCCTCGACGTATGAGATGTGGGTGCCGTTGCTCGGGGGCGGGACGGCTGTCGTCGCCGGGGACGGGGTGGACGTAGACGCTTCTGCGGTACGGGAATTGACGGCGCGTCACTCACTGACCGCCGTGTGGCTCACCGCCGGGTTGTTCCGGCTCGTCGCCGAGGAGGACCCCGGGTGTTTCGCGGGGTTGCGGGAGGTGTGGGCCGGGGGTGAGGCGGTGCCCTCGCATGCCGTGCGACGGGTGCTGGAGGCGTGTCCGGGGGTGGCCGTCACCAACGGGTACGGGCCGACCGAGACGACCACCTTCGCCACCAAACGGCCTTGCTCCGCTGGGAGTTCGGTGCCGGATTCGCTGCCTGTCGGGCTGCCGTTGGACGGGATGCGGGCGTACGTCCTCGATGCCGCCCTCCGTGTGGTGCCTCGTGGGACCGTCGGGGAGTTGTATCTCGCCGGGGACGGGGTCGTCCGGGGGTATCTCGGGCGGGCCGGGGCGACCGCCGAACGGTTCGTCGCCGATCCGTTCGGCGTGCGTGGGGCTCGGATGTACCGGACCGGGGACCGGGTGCGGGTGACTCCGGCCGGCGAGCTGGAGTTCCACGGGCGGGCCGACGCACAGGTCAAGGTGCGTGGTTTCCGGGTCGAGTTGGGCGAGGTGGAGGCGGCCCTTGCGGGGCATCCCGGGGTGGCGCAGGCCGTGGTGGTCGTGCGGGAGGAACGGCTCGTCGGGTACGTCGTCTCCGGGGTGGGCGGCGAGGAGTTGCGTGGGTATCTGGGCTCGCGTCTGCCCGAATACCTGGTGCCGGCCGTCGTCGTACCGCTGGAACGGTTGCCCCTCACCGCCAACGGCAAGGTCGACCAGGCCGCCCTGCCCTCGCCGGGCCTTCCCACCAGCGGCGGGGGGCGTGCCGCCCGGACTCCCCTGGAGGAGACCCTCTGCGGGATCTTCGCCGACGTCCTCGGGGTGTCCTCGGTGGCGGCCGACGACGGGTTCTTCGCCCTCGGCGGGCATTCGCTGCTCGCGTTGCGGCTGGTGGGGCGGGTGCGGAAGGTGTTGGGGGTGTCGCTGTCCCTGCGGGAGGTGTTCGCCGCGCCGACCCCCGCCGGGTTGGCGGAACGGGTGGGCGACGGGGTTGTGCAAGCGGTTGTGCCGGTGTTGCGGCGGGGTGGGCTGGGGGAGGTTCCGTTGTCCTCCGCTCAGCGGCGGTTGTGGTTCCTCGATCGGCTGGAGGGGGCGGGGGCGGCGTATCACGTGCCGTTGGCCGTGCGGTTGGTGGGGGGTGGGGTCGATGTGGAGGTGTTGGAGGCGGCGTTGAGGGATGTGGTGGGGCGGCATGAGGTGTTGCGGACGGTTTATCCGGAGGGGGGTGGGGTGCCTTGCCAGCGGGTGGTGGGGGTGGGGGATGTTCGGGTGAGGGGGGTTCGGGTGGGGGTGGTGGCTGGGCCACTTGGCCAGTGGGGTGCTTCGGGGTGGGGGGAGGGAGTGGCTGAGCCACTCGGCCAGTGGGGCGCTTCGGGGCGCGAGGTGGAAGTGGCTGAGCCACTCGGCCAGTGGGGCGCTTCGGGGCGCGAGGTGGAAGTGGCTGAGCCACTCGGCCAGTGGGCCACCTCGGGCCGCCAGGAGGGAGTGGCTGGACCACTCGGCCAATGCGCCACATCAGGCGGCGAGGAAGAAGTGGCTGAGCCACTCGACCAATCGGCCACTCTCTCCGCGCTGGCCTCTCGGGAGTTCCGGCTGGCGGAGGAGCTGCCGATTCGGGCGCATCTGATCGTGCTCGGGCCGGAGGATCACGTACTGCTGCTGGTGCTGCACCACATCGCGGCGGACGGGCAGTCGCTGGAGCCGCTGGCGCGGGATCTCGCCGTCGCTTACGGGGCTCGGTCGGAGGGGCGGGCGCCCGGGTGGAAGCCGTTGCCCGTGCAGTACGGGGATTTCGCGGTGTGGCAGGAGGAGTTGCTGCGGGACCGGGAGGTCGTGGGGAGGCAGCTCGCGTACTGGACGCGGGTGCTGGAGGGGCTGCCGGATGAACTCGCGTTGCCTGTCGACCGGTCTCGGCCGGCCCGGGCGACTCACCGGGGCGGGGATGTGCCGGTGCGGTTCGGGGCTGAACTGCACGGGCAGATCAGGGAGTTGGCCGGTGAGACCGGGACGACGCCGTTCATGGTCGTTCAGGCCGCCCTCGCCGTGTTGTTGACCCGGCTCGGCGCGGGGACGGACGTACCGATCGGAACGCCGGTCGCGGGCCGGTCGGACGAGGTTCTCGACGGCGTGATCGGGTGTTTCCTCAACACGCTGGTGCTGCGCACCGATACGTCCGGCGATCCCGGGTTCCGCGAGCTGCTGGACCGGGTCAGGGAGACCGACCTCTCCGCGCACGCCCACCAGGACCTCCCGTTCGAGCAGGTCGTCGAGGCCCTCGCGCCGCCGCGCTCACTGGCCCGGCACCCCCTGTTCCAGGTGATGCTGGCGTTCCGGCCGAGCGAGCCGGAACTCCGCCTCCCCGGCCTCACCGCGACACAGATCCCGGTGGAGACGGGCGCCACGAAGGTCGATCTCACGTTCAACCTGGGCGAGTTGCGCGCGACGGACGGCTCCCCGTCCGGCATCGAGGGGTTCCTCCAGTACAGCGCGGACCTGTTCGACCGATGTACCGCCGAGGATCTCGTCGTACGACTGGAACGGCTTCTGTGGGCGGCAGTCGACTCCCCGGACCGCCCGATCGGCGCGTTGGAGATCCTGGGCGCGGACGAACGGCGGCGTCTGATCACGGAGTTGAACGACACCGAGCGGCTCGTCCCGCCGACGACGTTCCCTCGCATGTTCGAGGAACGGGCCGCCGAGCACCCCGAAGCCGCGGCGGTCACGGACACGCACCGCCGACTGACCTACCGCCAACTCTTGGCCGCATCCGCCCGGTTGGCCCGCGCGCTGGTCGCAGCCGGTGCCGGTCCCGGACAGGTCGTCGCCTTCTCCCTCCCCCGCTCCGTCGACATCGCCGTGGCCGTGCTCGCCGTACTCAGGTCGGGTGCCGCCTACTTGCCGCTCGACCCGGACCACCCGGCCGACCGCACGGCGTATCTCCTGGCCGACGCGAACCCGGTGTGCGTCATCTCGCGGGACCCGTTGGACGTCGCCTGCCCGATCGTGAGCCCCGAAGCCGCCTGCGACGAGGGCGACTTGGTGGACCCGCACCCCGCCGACGCGGCCTACCTGATCTACACCTCTGGAACGACCGGCCGCCCCAAGGGCGTGGTGATCGAGCACCGCAACCTCACGAACTACGTGGCCCGTTGTGTCGAGGAGTACCCCAGCCTCGGCGGGACGTCGCTCCTGCACGCGACGATGTCATTCGACGCGACGGTGACGACACTGCACGGCGCGCTGGCGGCGGGCGGCCAGGTGCACATCGCGGCCGTACACGAGGCGGGGGAACGGCAGTTGACGTTCCTGAAGGCGACGCCCAGCCATCTCGCGCTGCTGCCCGCGCTGCCGTACGACATCTCGCCGGCCGAGGAGTTCATGCTGGGCGGCGAGGCGCTGGTCGGTGAGGCGCTGCGGACGTGGCGCCGGGAACACCCCGGCGTACGGCTGATCAACCACTACGGGCCGACCGAACTGAC
Organism: Streptomyces sp. NPDC004539; assembly: GCF_040610055.1. Taxonomy (NCBI): domain Bacteria; kingdom Bacillati; phylum Actinomycetota; class Actinomycetes; order Kitasatosporales; family Streptomycetaceae; genus Streptomyces; species Streptomyces sp. NPDC004539. Next base: position 217,002 of record NZ_JBEXLS010000001.1, read on the forward strand.
GGTGGGCTGTACGGATCACCGGATCGAGCCGAACGACGAACTCCCGTCGGGCCCGGTGCCGGTGGGGCGGCCGATGTGGAACACGCGGGCGTACGTGCTGGACCGGCGGCTGAGCCCCGTACCCGCCGGTGTGGAGGGCGAGTTGTACGTCGGCGGCGCCCAGGTGGCCCGGGGATACCACAATCGGCCGGGCCTGACGGGCGAGCGATTCGTGGCCGACCCTTACGGTCCGCCGGGCAGCCGGATGTACCGGACCGGCGATCTGGCGGTCCAACGCGCCGACGGGACACTGGAGTTGCGCGGGCGGTCGGACGGGCAGCTGAAGATCCGGGGGCTGCGGATCGAGCCCGGGGAGATCGAGGGCGCGCTCACGTCGTGTGCCGGAGTCGAGCAGGCGGCCGTCGTGGTGCGCGAAGACCGGCCGGGCGTACGGCGGTTGGTGGGGTATCTGGTGGCTGAGGCCGGGGTGGACCCGGTGGAGGTGCGTGCGTACGCGGCCCTGCGGCTGCCCGAGCACATGGTTCCCGAGGCGTTCGTGGTGTTGGACGCCCTGCCGATGACGGTCAACGGGAAGCTGGACCGGGACGCCCTTCCGGCGCCGGTGGTCGAGAGTGGTGGTGAGCGGGCTCCGCGGACTCCGTCGGAGAAGGTGCTGCGGGATCTGTTCGCCGAGGTACTGGGCCGTGAAGTCGGCCTGGACGACGGCTTCTTCGACCTCGGTGGGGACAGCATCGCGTCCATCCACCTCGTGAGCCGGGCCCTCGCGGAGGGGTTGCGGCTGAGCCCGCGTGACGTGTTCGAGCACCGTACGGTCGCGGCGCTCGCGGCGGTCGCGGACTCCCGTCCGGCCGTCTCACACGGTCCGTCGCAGGAGGCGACCGGCGAGGTTCCGTTCACCCCCGCGATGCACCGGCTGCGTGAACGAGGCGGTCCCATCAGGCAGTTCAGTCAGTCGGCGGTACTCGTCACGCCCGCCGGGGCGGACGTACGGCAACTCACGGAGGCTCTCCAGGCCGTCGTCGACCATCACGGCGCGCTGCGGATGCGGGTCGGGGCCGACTGGTCGGCCTTCGTCCCGGCGCCGGGCAGTACCTCGGTGCCGGTGAGGCGGGTGACCGACCCGAAGGAGCTCGCGGCCGACCAACTCGACCCGGCCAAGGGCGACTTGGTGAGCGCGGTCTGGTACGACGCCGGGCCCGGGCGGCAGGGACGGCTTCTCCTCACCGTGCACCACCTCGCCGTGGACGGCGTCTCCTGGGGCATCCTCCGCACCGACCTCGCCACCGCCTGGCGCGGCGACCAACTCCCCTCCCCGGGAACGCCGTTCCGCCACTGGGCCGAGCTGCTGGAGGGCGAGGCGGAGAGGAGGCGGCCCGAACTGGAGCTGTGGCGGGACCTGTTGGACTTCTCCCGCCGGGAGCTACGGCACCCCGACCCGACCCGGGACGTCGTCGGCACCCTCCGGCACCTCACCCGGACCCTCCTGCCCGAGCCGACCACCGACCTCCTCACCACGGTCCCCGCCGCCTTCCACGCCGGGCCGGACGACGTCCTCCTCGCCGCTCTCGCCCTCGCGTTCGCCCGTCATCGGCGGAGTCCGGCGCTGCTGGTGGACGTCGAGCGGCACGGGCGGGAGGACCTGTTCGAGGGCGTGGACCTGTCGAGGACGGTCGGTTGGTTCACCAGCGTCGTCCCGACCCGCCTCGACCTCTCGCAGGTCGAACTCACGGATGCCGCAGGGGCGTTGCGGGCCGTGAAGGAGCAGGTGCGGGCCGTTCCGGAGCACGGTGTCGGGTACGGCCTGCTGCGTCACCTCGATGCCGTCTCGGGCCCGGTGCTCGCCGAACTCCCGCTGCCTGACGTGGGGTTCAACTATCTGGGCCGTACGGCGCGCGAACGGCCCACGGACGACTGGGCGTCGGTCCCCGGGGAGCTCCCCGGCAGATTGGCGCTCGGTGCCGCGCACGACCCTCGACTGCCCGTCGCACACGGCCTGGAGATCACGGTCGCCGCCGACGACGACGGGTTGCGAGCCGTGTGGTCCTGGGCGCCCGGCGTCTGGTCCCAGGCCGAGATCGAGGCGCTCGCCGGCCTGTGGTGCGAGGCGCTCGACGAGTTGAGCCGCACCGGTGAGGCGGGCGGACACACGCCGTCCGACCTGCCCCTGGTGTCCCTGTCCCAAGCAGAGATCGACGAACTCGAAGCCGAGTTCGGCAGCGAGTGGAGGTAACCCACGGTGACCCGGTCCGGAATCGCGGATGTCCTGCCCCTGTCGCCGTTGCAGGAAGGGCTGCTCTTCCACGCCCTGTACGACGACGAGGGCAGCCCCGACGTCTACGCCGCCCAGCAGATCCTGGAGTTGACCGGGAAGGTCGACCCCGCCGCCGTACGCGCCGCCGGTCAGGCCCTCCTCGACCGGCATCCCAATCTGCGCGCCTGCTTCCGGCGCCGGGATGCAGGCGCGCCGGTGCAGATCGTTCCGACGGACGTCGAACTGCCGTGGGCCGAGGCCGACTTGTCCTCGTACGCCGACGGCACCGAGCGGGAGGCCGCCTGGCGTCGGCTCCTCGACGAGGAGCGGGCCCGGAGGTTCGACCTCGCCAGGCCGCCGCTGCTGCGGTACCTGCTGGTCCGGCTCGGTCCGGATCTGCACCGGCTGATCGTCACCAACCACCATATTCTGCTGGACGGTTGGTCCAAGCAGCTCCTGACGCGCGAGTTCGCCGCACTGTACGCGGGCGAGCATCCGACCTCGCTGGCGCCCGTGCCGCCGTACCGCGACTATGTGGCGTGGCTGGCGCGGCAGGATCGCGCCGCCGCCGAACAGGCTTGGCAGGATGAGCTGTTGGGTGTCGAGGAGCCGACGCTCCTGGCTCCCGGAGTGGCCACGGCCCCTGTGCTGCCTCATGAGTTGATCGTCGAGCTGCCGGAAGATCTCACCAACCAGGCTGCCCACACGGCCCGTTCACTGGGGGTCACTCTCAACACGCTTGTGCAGGGCGCCTGGGGTGTGCTGCTCGGGCGGCTCACCGGGCGGTCCGAGGCGGTGTTCGGACAGACCGTGTCCGTGCGCCCGCCCGAACTGCGGAACGTCGCCTCGATGGTCGGGTTCTGCATCAACACCGTGCCGTTGCGGGTGTGTTGGGACGATCAGGGGACCGTCGCCGACTTCCTCACCGGGCTCCAGTCCCGGCAGGCCGTGCTGCTGCCCCACCAGTATCTCGGGCTCGCCGACATCCGCCGGGCCGGTGACGTCGGGGACCTCTTCGACACGCTGCTCGCCTTCGAGAACCACCCCGGCGCCCAAGGCGACTCCCCTGTCCGCCAGTTGACCGGTCGCGACGCCACCCACTACCCCCTCACCCTCGCCGTCCTCCCCGCCCACCGCCTCGCCCTGCGGCTCTCCTACCGGCCCGACGCGTACGACGAGGCGAGCGCCCGCGAGCTGCTCGACCGGTTCGCCGTGGCCCTGTCGGGGCTGACCGGTGACGTGTCGCGCCGGGTCGGCGAGGTCGAGGTGCTGCTGCCGGGGGAACGGGAGCGGCTGTTGGCGGACGCCGGGCGGCAGCCCGAGGACCCGGACGCCGACCGTACGATCCCCGAACTCTTCGCCCGCCAGGCCGCCAGGACCCCCGACGCGACGGCCGTCGTGTACGAGGGCACCCGGCTCACCTACGCGGAACTCGACCGTCGCTCCGACCGGTTCGCCGCGCTCCTCACGGCGCACGGTGCCGGTCCCGAGCGGCTGGTCGCGCTCGCGTTGCCGCGCTCGGCGGAACTCGTGGTCGCCGTGCTGGCGGTGCTGAAGGCGGGGGCCGCCTATGTGCCGATGGACCCGGAGTATCCGGCGGAGCGGTTGGCGTTCATGCTGGCCGACTCGCGGCCGGTGCTGGTGGTGGCGGGGGACGGGGTGGAGGTGCCGGCCGCCGGGGCGGGGGTGCCGGTGATCCGGGTTGGGTCGGTGGCTGAGTGGTCTGTGGATGAGTGGCTGAGCCAGTCGTCCAGTGCAGGGGCGGGTGGAGATGGGGCGGAGGGTGGAGGTGAGGGTGGCGCTGAGGTCGGAGCGGCTCAGTGGCTCAGCCACTCATCCACCACCGCCTACGTCATCTACACCTCCGGTTCCACCGGCCGCCCCAAGGGCGTCGCCGTCCCCCACCGCAACGTCGTACGGCTGCTCTCCGCGACCCGCCGCTGGTTCGACTTCGGCCCGGACGACGTGTGGACGCTGTTCCACTCGTACGCGTTCGACTTCTCGGTGTGGGAGTTGTGGGGGGCGTTGTTGCACGGGGGGACGTTGGTGGTCGTGCCGTACGGGGTGAGCCGGGACGCGGGGGAATTCCTGCGGCTGCTGGCGCGGGAGCGGGTGACGGTGCTGAACCAGACGCCGTCGGCGTTCGGGGAGTTGTCGCGGGCGGAGGCGGCGGCGCCGGAGCTGCGGGGGCAACTCGCCCTGCGGTATGTGGTGTTCGGCGGGGAGGCGTTGGACACGGGGGCGGTGACCGAGTGGTTCGACCGGCATGCGGAGGACTCGCCGGTGCTGGTCAACATGTACGGGATCACCGAGACGACCGTCCATGTCACGGGGTTGCCGCTGACACGGGAGGCCGTGGCGGACGGAAGGGGGCGGATCGGGCAGGTGATGCCCGGTCTGCGGGCGTACGTGCTGGACGCGGGGTTGCGGCTGGTGCCGCCGGGGGTGACCGGGGAGTTGTACGTCGCCGGGGCCGGGCTCGCGCGGGGGTATGTGGGGCGGGCGGGGTTGACTGCGGGACGGTTCGTCGCGGACCCGTTCAGTGGGACGGGTGAACGGATGTACCGGACGGGGGACTTGGCGCGCCGGACGGTGAACAGCGAGTTGGAGTACGTGGGTCGGGCGGACGACCAGGTCAAGGTGCGGGGGTTCCGGATCGAACTCGGCGAGGTGGCGGCCGTGTTCGTGGAGCGGGCGGAGGTGGAGCAGGCGGTTGTGGTGGTCCGGGACGGTCGGCTCGTCGCGTATGCCGTCGGACAGGCCCTGGACGCCGAGGAGTTGCGTCGGTTCGCGGCTCGTGCGCTTCCCGAGCACATGGTCCCTGCGGCTGTCGTGCCCCTGGAGCGGCTGCCGTTGACGGCGAACGGGAAGTTGGACCGGGCGGCGCTGCCCGAGCCGGTGACGGTCGGAGGTGGGGGCCTGGTGGCGCGTACACCGCAGGAGGAGATCCTGTGCGGGGTGTTCGCGGAGCTGCTCGGGGTCGCGGTGCATCAAGTCGGCCCGGACGACGGGTTCTTCGACCTAGGGGGTGACTCCCTGCTCGCGATGCGGCTGACGGACCGGGTGCGGGGCGCGTTCGGTGTGTCGCTGCCCGTGCGGGCGGTGTTCGAGGCGCCGACCCCGGCGGGCCTGGCGGAGCGGCTGCGGGAGGAAGGGTTGCGAGAGGAAGGGCGGCCTCAACTCACCGCATATCCGAGGAGTTACGCGCCGATTCCGTTGTCGTACGCCCAGCAGCGGTTGTGGTTCCTGAACCGGCTGGACGCGGGGGGCGGCGCGTACACCGTGCCGTGGGCGTTGCGGCTGTCCGGGCCGCTGGACCGGGAGGCGCTGCGGCAGGCGCTCGGTGACGTGGTCGCGCGGCACGAGTCGTTGCGGACGCTGTATCCCGACTTCCAGGGCACCCCGTATCAGCGCGTCCTGGAACCGCAGGACCTCGGCCTCGCGATCGTGGCGACAACCGCCGAGGAACTCCCCGCCCTGCTCACCGCCGAGGCTCGCCAGCGCTTCGACCTGGCCGCCGAACTCCCGCTGAGGGCAACCCTGTTCGTGCTCGACGCCGAGACACACGTGCTGTCGCTCGTGGCACATCACATCGCCGTGGACGGATGGTCCATGGCACCGATGCTGCGGGACCTGGAGACGGCGTACACGGCTCGGGCCGCCGGTGCGGCTCCGTCGTTCACGCAACTCCCCTTCCAGTATGCGGACTTCGCGCAGTGGCAGCGCGAGACGCTGGGGGATGACTCCGACGCCGAGAGCCTACTGAGCCGGGACATGGCTTTCTGGCGGCGCGTGTTGGCCGACGCGCCCGCCGAGTTGCCGTTGCCCACAGATCTCCCCCGCCCCGCCGAACCCAGCGGCAGCGGAGACCGGGCCGCGTTCACCCTGGACGCCGAGCTGCACGCGGGCCTGGCTCAACTGGCCGGTGAGGCAAGGGCGACCCTGTTCATGGTGGTGCAGGCGGGGCTGGCGGCGCTGCTCACGCGGTTCGGTTCGGGGACGGATGTGACGCTCGGGACTCCGGTGACCGGGCGGCCCGACAGCAGGCTGGACGAGCTGGTCGGCTTCTTCGTGAACAGCCTCGTCCTGCGGACCGACACGTCGGGCAACCCCACGTTCCGTGAACTGGTCGGCCGGACAAGGGAGTTCGGTCTCGCGGCGTACGCACACCAGGACGTGCCGTTCGATGTGCTGGTGGACGCGCTCGGTACGAAGCGGACGCTCGCCCATCATCCGCTGTTCCAGGTGGTGTTGGCGTTCACGGGCCACGGCGAGCAGGTCACGCTCGACCTACCCGGCATCGAGGCGAGCCGGGAACTGGTCACGACCGGGGCCGCCCGCTTCGACCTGTCGTTCTACCTGAGCGAGCGCCGCGAGGAGGACGGCACCCCGGCCGGGATCGACGGGATCGCCGAGTACAGCACCGACCTGTTCGACGCGGAGACCGGCGACCGGCTCACACGGGCGTTCGTCCGGCTGCTCGGCGCGGTCGTGGCAAACCCCGGTGTGCGGATCGAGGACGTGGAGCTGCACGGGGACGACGTACGGCCCGTGCGCGAGGAGCCGGTGCCCGTGGCGCCGACGGTGCCGGCGTCGTCCGACAGGAGCACCCCGGCCGAGCGGGTACTCGCCGGACTCTTCGGGGAGTTGCTGAAGCTGGACGAAGTCCCCCTGGACGAGGACTTCTTCGCGCTCGGCGGGGACAGTATCGCGGCGATCCGGCTGGTCAGCAGGGCGGCTGAGGCGGGTGTGGTGATCACCGCGCGGGAGGTCTTCAAGCACCAGACGGTCCGGGAGTTGGCGGCGGTGGCCCGGGGTCCGGTCACCGTGCGGGCCGACGACGGCACGGGCACGGTGCCGCTCACCCCCATCATGCGGTGGCTGCTCGAACGCGGCGGCCCCATCGGGAGGTTCAGTCAGTCCGCGCTGCTGACGGTCCCCGCTGGAGCCCAACTCGCCCATCTGAACGGGGCACTTCAGGCTCTGCTCGACCATCACGACATGTTGCGGGCGCGGTTCGTCGCCGATGGTCTGGAGGTTCCTCCGGCAGGCGGCGTGCGTGCCGTGGAACGGCTCGACCGGCGGGACGTGTCGGACGTGGACGACCTCCACTCCGTTGTCGCCGAGGAGTCCGAGCGGGTCGTCGCCCTGCTCGATCCAGCCGCCGGGACGATGCTTCGCGCCGTGTGGCTCGACGCCGGGGTCGAGCGGGACGGGCGGCTGCTGATCGTCGTACACCATCTCGTGGTCGACGGTGTGTCGTGGCGCATCCTGCTGCCGGATCTCCAGGCGGCCTGGGAGGCGGTTCGAGTAGGGCGGGAGACTCAACTGCCGGTGGTCGGGACGTCGTTCAGGCGGTGGGCCGAGGTGCTGCGGGAGGCGGCCGTGGCTCGGGGGGACGAGGTCGAGTTGTGGCGGGGGGTCGCCGGGACGGCTGTCGGGGTGCGACCGGTCGATCCTGATCAGGATGTCGCCGCGACAACGCGGTTGGTCCGGCTGGAAGTTGAGGGTGCGGCGGCGGGCGCGTTGATCGCCGGTGGCGGTGTTCAGGACGTGCTGCTGGCCGGGCTGGCTTCGGCTGTCGGCGAGCGGTACGGGTGCCAGGAGGTGGTGGTGGACGTCGAGGGGCATGGACGGGAGGAGCTGACGCCCGGGATCGAACTGTCGCGTACGGTCGGGTGGTTCACGTCGCTCTATCCGGTGCGGATCGACGTCGAGGGCGGACGGACGCGCGAACTCCCGGACAACGGGCTCGGATACGGGCTGCTGCGCTACCTCAACCCCGACACGGCCGACGAGTTGGCGAAGGCGCCCGCGCCCGCGATCGGGTTCAACTACCTGGGCCGATTCCCCTCCCCCGGCACGGAGTTGTGGTCGTTCGCCCCCGAGTCGTCGGCCCTCGCGAAGGGCACCGACCCCGAACTCGCGGTCGCGCACGCCCTGGAGATCAACGCGGTGGTGCGGGACACGGCCACCGGTCCGGTCCTGGTGGCGGACTGGTCCTGGCCCGACGGGGTCCTGACCGAACCGGAGGTGCGGGCGCTGGCCGAGGCGTGGCGCGCGAAGGTCACCGACCTGGCCTCCCGATCGGACCGCCCCGCAGCGCCCCGGACCAGCACCTCGACACCCATAGCCCCTGACTCACTGGACGACTTGGCGCTCTCCGCCGACGAACTCGCCGAGCTGGCCGACGGATTGGACGACTGACCGGTGACACCCCACGACGTCCCCCACGACAACCCCCACGAGACAGCCAAGCCGGCACCGGCCGACGTCCTCCCCCTCACCCCCCTCCAGGAGGGCCTCCTCTTCCACGCCCTCTACGAACACGAGCGGGGCGAACAGGACGTGTACGTCGTCCAGTTGGTCTTCGAACTCGAAGGGCCGATGGACGCGGACCACCTGCACTCCTGCGCGCAGGCCCTCCTGGACCGGCACCCCAACCTCCGGGCGGCCTTCCGCCGTCGCCGGGGCGGGCAGCCCGTACAGGTGGTCCCCCACCGGGCGACCCTCCCCTGGACGCAGACCGACCTCACCAGCGCTCCGGATCAGGAGACGGCCTGGAGCGAACTCCTGGACACGGACCGCGAGATCGGCTTCGACCCGACCAGGCCACCCCTCCTCCGCTGCACACTGGCCCGCCTCTCGGACCATCGCCACCGTCTCCTCGTCACCCACCACCACATCCTCCTCGACGGCTGGTCGATCGCCGTCCTGGTCCGGGAACTCCTCGCCCTGTACAGGGGAACGGAGTTGCCCCCGGTCCCGCCGTACCGCACGTTCCTCCAGTGGCTCAGCAGCCAGAGCCGCACGGCCGCCGAGCAAGCCTGGCGCGAGGCGCTGGACGGAGTCACCGAACCGACCCGGCTCGCACCACCGACCCCGGGTGCGGGCCAACTGGCGCAGGCCAGGATCGAGTTGTCCGAGGAGACGGGCACCGCCCTCACCGCAGCCGCGCGACGCCTCGGTGTCACCCTCAACACTCTTGTCCAGTCGGCCTGGGGACTCCTCCTGGGCCGCCTGACCGGCCGCGACGACGTCGTGTTCGGTACGACGGTGTCGGGCCGACCGCCCGAACTCCCCGGCGTGGAGAGCATGGTGGGCCTGTTCATCAACACGGTCCCGACGAGGGTACGGCTGCGCCCCGCAGCTCCCCCGGCCGAGCTGCTGCGCGAGGTCCGGGACACCTACGCCACCCTCCTCGACCATCACCACCTCGGCCTCGCGGACATCCAGCGGGCGGCCGGAGTGCCCGAACTCTTCGACACGCTCCTCGTGTTCGAGAACTACCCGGCGGATCTGGCGACTTCGGGAGACGGACTGCGCCTCGCGGGTTCGAGCGGCCGGGACGCCACCCACTACCCGGTGACGCTCGTCGCCCTCCCCGGCCGCCGGCCGCGCTTCCGCCTCGCCTACCGCCCGGACCTGTTCACCGCCGAGTGGGCCGACGCCACGCTCGCCCGGCTGGTACACGTCCTGACGACGATGGCGGCGGAACCCGAACGCCCCCAAGGGCTCATCGCACTCCAAGACCGGCCGTGCCAGGCCCCGTTGCCGCCGCCCGCGTCCCGCACGCTCACCGATCTCTGGTCGGCGCAGGTGGCGGCGACCCCCGACGCCGACGCCGTCCTCGACCACGGGACCCGGCTGTCGTACCGCGAACTCGACCGCAGGGCGGCGGACTTGGCGGGACTGCTCGCGCAGAGGGGTGCGGGGCCCGAGCAGGTGGTGGGCATCGCGCTGCCGCGTACGGCGGAACTGGTCGTCGCGGTGCTGGCCGTGCTCAAGTCGGGTGCCGCGTATCTGCCGTTGGACCCGGCGTATCCGGCGGAGCGGCTGGCGTACATCGTCGGGGACGCGCGGCCGGTCGTGGTGCTGGCGACGGAGGAGTCGGGGAAGTCCCTGCCTGCGGGAACACCGACGCTGACGCCGGGCGAGGCAGCAAGCGCAGCAACCGTTTCCACAACGCCCGCCGGTCTCGCGGCCCCCGACAACCTCGCCTACATCACCTACACCTCCGGTTCCACCGGCCGCCCCAAGGGCGTCCTGGCCACCCACCGCAACGCGGTCGAGTTCGTGGAGTGGACGCACACCGAGTTCGGCCCGGAGCGGCTGGCGGACGTCCTCTTCGCCACCTCGCTGAACTTCGACGTGTCGGTGTTCGAGATCTTCTCGCCGCTGACCTGCGGCGGCCGGATCGAGATCGTCGAGAACCTGCTCGCCCTCACCGACGGCGCGCCCAGGTCGGCGGGCCTGCTCAGCGGCGTTCCCACCGTCATGGCGAGCGTCCTCGCCGAGCGGCCGGCCCTCTCCGCCCACACGATCGCCCTCGGCGGCGAGCCGATCCCGGCCCGACTGCGGAAAGACATCGAGAACGCTTTCCCCGGCGCACGGCTGGTCAACTTCTACGGCCCGACCGAAGCGACGATCTACGCGACGGCGTGGCGATCCGACACAGGCGACACGGACGGCACAGGCAACGCGGACGACGCTCAGGCCGACGGCAGCGCGAACCGCACCTCCCCCGACGCCGAGCCACCCATCGGCCGCCCGCTGGCCCGCAACCGCGTCCACCTCCTCGACCACGCACTCCAGTTGGTACCGGACGGCGCCGTGGGCGAGGTGTACGTGGCCGGTGGCGGCCCCGCACGCGGCTACCTGGGCCGCCCGGCACTGACAGCCGAACGCTTCGTCGCCGACCCCTACGGGGACCCGGGCCAACGCCTCTACCGCACAGGCGACTTGGCGGTCCGCGAACCCGACGGCCAGTTGCGGTTCCTGGGCCGCGCCGACCAGCAGGTCAAAGTACGCGGTTTCCGGATCGAGTTGGGCGAGGTCGAGGCCGCGCTCTCAACACATCCGGCGGTCACCCGAGCCGCGGCGACGGTACGGGACGCCGGTCCCGGCGAGAAGCGGCTGATTGCATACGTCGTACCCGGCGGGCCGGTCTCCCCGGAGGAGCTGCGGGAGCACCTCGCCCGTGCACTCCCCGCACACATGGTCCCGACCGCGTACGTCACCGTTCCGGCCCTCCCTCGCACCGCGAGCGGCAAGCTGGACCGCAGGTCGCTCCCGGCACCGGACGCGCCCCTCGCCGCGCGGACCGCGCCGCGCACCCCGCGAGAGGAACGCATCCGGGGCATCTTCGCGGAGGTGCTGGGCCTGGACGCGTCCCAAGTCGGCGTCCACGACAGCTTCTTCGACCTCGGCGGTCACTCCCTGCTGGCCCCGCGCCTCACCTCCCGCATCCGGGCGGAACTCGGCATGGAACCTTCACTGCAGGCCCTCTTCGACACCCCGACGGTCGCCGCGCTGGCCCACGACCCCGCCGACAGCATCGCCGGACCAGGCAGCGCTCCCCTCGGCCCGCTCCTCCCCCTACGCGCCCGAGGCGACCGCGAACCCCTCTTCTGCCTCCCGCCCGCGACCGGCCTAGCCTGGGGATTCGCCGGACTCGCCCGCCATCTCGCCCCGAGACGACCGCTGTTCGGCCTCCAGTCGAGCGGACTCCTCCCCGGCGAGGCCCCGTCCGCGACGCTGGCCGGGGCGGTCGCCGAGCACATCGCCCGCATCCGGGAACAACAGCCCACCGGGCCCTACCACTTGCTCGGCTACTCGATGGGCGGACTCGTCGCGTACGAGGTGGCCGTCTCGCTCCAGGCCGCCGGGGAGAAGGTCGCCCTGCTCGCCGTCCTCGACGCCTTCCCCGGCACCTGGATCAAGCACGCACCCCCGGCAAACCGGCCCACCCTGCTGCGGAGCATCCTCACCGTCCTCGGCCGTCCGGCACCTCAAGACCCCCTCACCCACGAGAAGTTCGTCGACCTGGTCCGAAGCGTCCCCGACATGGCGGCCGGACTCACGGACGAGGAACTCGCGGCGCTGGTCGACGTGACGGCACAGAACGGGCGCCTGCTCCAGGAGTTCGCGCCCACCAGCTACGACGGTGACCTGCTCATGTTCACCGCCGCCGGGGACCCCGGCGCCGTACCCGGCCGGGTCGGCGACTGGAGCCCGTACGTCACGGGACGCGTCGTCGACCACGGCATTCCCTGCGCCCACGGGGAGTTGACCCGCCCCGAAGCGCTGGACCGGATCGGCCCCGTACTGGCCGAGCAACTCGCCTAGGAGAGAACAGAGATGACCACCAACCCTTTCGACGACGACTCCATCGAGCACTTCGTCCTCGTGAACGACGAGAACCAGCACTCCCTTTGGCCCGCCTTCGCGGAGGTCCCGGCCGGCTGGACGGTCGTGCACGGCCGGGCGAGCCGGGCGTCCTGCCTGGAGTACATCGAGGAGAACTGGACCGACATGCGCCCGCAGAGCCTTGCCGAAGCGATGGGAGACCGGGCGTGACCAAGCTGATCTGTCTCCCCTACGCCGGGGCCGGGGCCTCCTTCTACCGTTCCTGGTCCGGCGCGGAGTTGGAGATCGTCGCACCTCAACTGCCGGGCCGTGAGCGTCTCATCGACGACGAGCCGTACCGGGATGTGCATCGGGCCATCGACGGGCTGATGAGCCAACTGGACCTCGGTGGCGGACGGTTCGCGCTGTTCGGGCACAGTCTCGGTGCCGTGCTCGCCTACGAGCTGGCCCACCGACTGGTCGGAATGCCCGGTGTCGAGGTGGTCCACCTCTTCGTCAGCGGGTCTCCCGAGCCCGACCTCGGCCGGGAGCGGCGGGCGACCGGCCTGTCCGACGACGAATTCCTTGACCGGGTGGGCGAGTTCGCCGGATACCGGCATCCCGCGTTGGAGGACCCGGAGATGCGGGAGCTGCTGCTGCCGACGCTCCGTGCGGACGTCGAGATGCACGAGAACTACGTCCGCGGCACGAGCCTCCCGCTGGACGCGCCGATCACCGTGTTCCGGGGTGTGGACGACGAGTTGGTCAGCCGGGACGAGGCGTCGTCCTGGTCCAAGGCGACGAGCCGTGCCTTCGACCACGTCGAGATGCCCGGCGGTCACATGTATCTCACCGAGGCGGGGCCGGAGTTGGTCAGCGCCATCGCCGCCCGGCTCAAGTCCGTCTAGCAGTCAGGAAGTTCGGTATGCGTCTCGACGGCAAGTCGGTGTTGGTGACGGGGGCGGCGCGGGGGCTGGGGCGGGCGATCGCGGTGGCGTGTGCGGCGGAGGGGGCGGATCTGGCGTTGCTGGACGTGTGCGGGGATCTGCCGGGGGTGCCGTATCCGCTGGGTACGCGGGGGCAGTTGGAGCACACGGCCGCGCTGTGCCGGGAGGCGGGGGCGGCGGTGCTGGCGGTCGAGGCCGACATCCGTGACCTGCTCGCCGTGCGGGAGGCGGTGGAGCTGGCCTGCGACCGGTTCGGGGGTGTCGACGTCGCCGTCAACAACGCGGGGATCGCGGCGCCTTCGGGGAAGCCGGTGCACGAGATCGACGAGGACGAGTGGGCGCTGATGATCGACGTGGACCTGTCGGGGGCGTGGCGGGTGGTGCGTGAAGTGGGGAAGGTGATGTGCGGGCGGCGGTCGGGGAGCATCGTCAACGTGTCGTCGACGGCGGGGCTGGTGGGGTACCGGCATTTCGCCGGGTACGTGGCGGCGAAGCATGCGGTGGTGGGGCTGACGAAGGCCGCGGCGCTGGACTATGCGCCGCTCAAGGTGCGGGTGAACGCGGTGTGTCCGGGGTCGGTGCGGGACGACGCGCGGGTGGAGGGGCGGATGTTGGCGGAGATCGCGCGGGCGTTGGAGGTGCCGGTCCACGACCACGAGAAGACGTTCGTGGAGGCACAGCCGATGAACGCGCTGGTCGAGCCGGAGGACGTGGCGGGGGCGGTCGTCTTCCTCGCCTCGGACGAGTCCCGGCAGATCACGGGGTCCGTCCTGACTGTGGACGGTGGCTTCACCGCTCGCTGAATCAGCCGTCTGCTCGCGTCTACGCCCACACCGATTCGCTGAATCGGCTGCACCGAATCACTTTGCCCCGAAAGGAAGTTGTCCCGTGTCCCTCGCCGCCCGCTGTCACGCCCACCGCATCCCCTCACCCCCGGCCGGCATGACCGAGGGCGCTTGGACCCAAGATCTCCCCGTCCCCTCCGACCACCCCCTCGCCGCACGCCGCCGCGCCCTCGAACTCGCCCGGCCCGCCGAACGCACACGCCGTGTCCTGCTGCGTTACTCCGACGGCCACACCGACCTGATCACCGTTTCCCCTCGCGCAGGCGCCGAGCCGTCGGCGAGCGCGCCGCCTCCCGCCTGGGGTCTGCCCGATGACTCTCCGGTCACCCCACACGTCGTGCCGCTCGACGGACTCGGCGAACTCGGCGAACTCGGCGAACTCGGCAACGAGACAACCTGGTTGACCGCACTGCTCGTAACCCTGGCACGCTACGGAACCGAGGGCGCGGCCGTGGGCACGGATCACGGCGCCTACCGCCTCGGGGAGTTGAAGGACACGAACGCGAAGCCCGCCCCCACGAGCGGCCCCGTTCTCGCCGGGCTCCTCTTCGATGGCAGGGAGTCGGCCGGGGAGTACATACCGTGCCTCGCGCCGCCCTTCCCGTTGACCGTATCGGTCGTGCGGGACGCCGCCGGGGCGTGGCTGCGGTGCGATCGTCTGGGGAGTCACTTCTCGGCGGAGATCGCGGCTCAGTTCGTCCGGCATCTCGCGTATGTGCACCGGCAGATCCTCGACGAAGTTCCCCTGGAGGACGTCGAGTTGTTCGACGCCGAGGAGCGCGAGCGGGTGATCTCCCTGGGGCGGCCCAAGCGGGCGGCGGCTGTCGGTTCAAGTGCCGCCAGTGTTGTGGAAGCGTTTGCACACATCGCCGGGCAGACACCGGACCGGGTCGCGATGACCGACGGCACGGCGCAGATGACGTACCGCGAACTCGACCGCCAGGCGGCTGAGTTCGCGCGTGGCCTCGTACGACGAGGGGTGGTCCCCGGTGACCGGGTGGGCGTGTGTCTGGAGCGGTCCGCCGAGCTGGTCGTCGTCCTGTTGGCGGTGTTGAAGGCAGGTGCGGCCTATGTGCCGGTCGACCCCGCGTACCCCGCCGAGCGGATCGCGTACACGGTGCGGGATGCCGGGCTGCGGGTGATGGTGACGCGGATGCCGGGGTTCGACGGGGCGGTATCGCCGGACGAACTCCTCGGTGCAGAAGGTGTGTTGCCGATGCCGGGTGGCGATGCTCCGGCGTACGTGATCTACACGTCCGGTTCGACCGGACGCCCGAAGGGGGTCGTCGTCCCCCACCGCAACGTCATCGCCCTCGTGGACGCGACCCGGGAGGAATACGGGCTCGGCGGCACCGACGTGTGGACCTGGTTCCACTCCGCCGCGTTCGACTTCTCCGTGTGGGAGATCTGGGGATGCCTCCTGACCGGCGGACGCCTCGTCGTCGTCCCCCACCTCGTCTCCCGCGAACCCGACACCTTCCGGGATCTGCTGGTGTCCGAGAAGGTCACCGTGCTGAGCCAGACCCCCTCCGCCTTCGGGCAGCTGCTGAGCGTGGAGCACGGGGAGGTGGGGGTACGGCTGGTCGTCTTCGGGGGTGAACCCCTCGACACACGGGGACTGCTGCCGTGGATGGACCGGCACCCCGCCACCACCTGCCGGCTGGTCAACATGTACGGGATCACCGAGACGACCGTCCACGTCACCGAGCAGACTCTCACCCGCGCCCACGCCCTCACCGGCACCCGCTCGGTCGGCCCCGCACTCCCCGGCTGGCACCTCTACGTCCTCGACCCCGCCGGCCGCCTCCTCCCGCCCGGCGCCACCGGCGAGATCTGCGTCGGCGGCAAGGGCGTCGCCCACGGCTACCTCGGCCGCCCCGACCTCACCGCCCAACGCTTCGTCCCCGACCCCCACACCACCGACGGCAGGCTCTACCACAGCGGCGACCTCGGCCGACTGCGCCCCGACGGCCACCTCGACCACCTCGGCCGCATCGACACCCAGGTCAAAATCCGCGGCTTCCGCATCGAACTCGACGAAATCCGAGGCGTCCTCCTCGAAGACCCCCACGTACACACCGCCGCCGTCACCGTCCACCACCACAACCCCACCGACCCCGCAAGCGCCCGCATCCACGCCCACGTCGTACTGAACGGCGGGGACACGGCGGAAGTCCGGCGGCGGGCGGCGCAAATCCTCCCCGAGCACATGCTCCCGGCCACCATCACCGCCCTCGACGCCCTCCCCCTGACGGCCAACGGCAAGCTGGACGTTTCCCGGCTCGTCGCTGCCACCCCGGTCCGGGAGGTCAGCGAGGTCGGCAAGGCCCACGAGGCCCGTGAACAGAAACAGCAACAACAGGAACCGGTTACCGACGATCTCACCGCCCGCCTGACCCGCATCTGGAGCGACGTCCTCGGCACACCCGTCGGCCCGGACGACGACTTCTTCGAACTCGGCGGCAACTCCCTGTTCGCCGTCCGGATCACCGCCGCACTACGGGAACAGGGGCTCCCGGCCGTCCGGCTGCGGGAGCTGTACCGGCACCCGACGATCAGGGAGACCGTCGCCGGGCTGGAGCGGGCCGGAGCATAGGATTCCGGCGACCCCCAGAGAACCGGTAGCAACGGCTTACAGAAACGAGGGAGCAGCATGTCCGACGAGCGCTTCGAGGTGACCCGCGAGATAGCCGCGCCCCCGGCCCGCGTCTTCGCCGTCCTCACCGATCCGCGCGGTCACGTCTCCATCGACAGTTCCGGCATGCTCCAGTCGGCCGACGGGGAGCACGTGTCCAAGACCGGCGACTCCTTCGTCGTCCACATGGATCGTGAGGCTCTCAACGACCGTCCGATGGGCCGGTACGACGTGACGGTCGTGATCACCGCGTACGACGAGGACGCGCTGATCGAGTGGACCCCCACCTCCCCCGGTTTCAAGCCGGACATCGACCACCGGTACGGCTACCTGCTCCGCCCCACCGCCACCGGCACGCTCGTGACCTCCTACTACGACTGGAGCCAGATCCACGAGCGCTACCGCGCGGCCGGCATCTTCCCCATCCTCCAGGAGTCCGCCCTCCGCGCCACCCTCGGCATCCTCGCCCGCACGGTCGAGAACCCCGCCTGACTTGATGCCCGACGTCCTCGGCTTCTACGCCGAACTCGACCCCGGCATCGCCCTCAACGGCTCGCTCCACACGGCGGTACGGCCGACCGGCGAGCCGGACGAGCCGGCGCTCGTCGCCTACCTCGACGCCGGGCACATCCTGATCGACGTCATGGAGTCGGCCCCCGACGTCCTCACGGGCCTCCCTCACCGGCACTCCCCGGGCTGCTCCTCCCCTGTCACCGACGGGACTTGGTTCTGGCGTCTCGATCTGCCGCACTACGTCGAGACCCACCACGTCGTACTCCCCGAGGAGTTCCTCGCGCACGTCAGGAGTCTGGGCCACCGCATGCCGGCCCTCGTCGGCGAGCGGTTCGCCCCTGTCCACGACGCCAACATGCCGGTCATCGGCTGGAGTTCCGCCGTTCCCTGGCCGCTCCCGCACGTCGTCATCCAACCCGTGCCCCGACCCGTCGACACCAAAGCCCAGTTCGACGCCGGGCTCCTCGAACGATCCCGTGTCCGGCCGCGCGGCAGCTGGTCGCGGGCCCGCAAGCCGAGGTGGTCCGAACCGCCGGATAGCATCGGATGATCGCCCGCCGAACAGTGGGCGGCGGGCGAGTGGTGAGGGGGCGGGTGGGTGTGTCGGGTGGGGTGGGGTGGTTGCGGGTGCCGGTGGGGGAGGATGCGGGGCGGTGGGTGACGCGGGTGGGGTGTCGGCGGGTGTTGTTCGTCGTCCACAACGTCACTTCCGCGACAAGGTTGTTGGATGTGCTGCCGTTGTTCCACAGCGATGTGCGGGTGCAGTTGTTCGCGACGTGTACGGGGTCGTCGCCGTTTCTCGCCGGGGTGCCCGAGTTGTTGGCGGGGGTGGGGGTGCCGGTGCTGTCCTGGGAGCAGGCCAAGGAGACGGAGTTCGATCTCGCGGTGTCTGCCAGTTATGGTGGCGAACTGGGCGATATCCGGGCCAAGTTGGCCGTTCTGTCACATGGTGTCGGATATAATAAGAAGCTGGCAACGCCACAACGCCACAACGCCACAACGCCACAACAGTCAGAGCAGGCGCCGGTGTTCGGGCTCTCGCCCGAGTGGCTGTTGCGTGAGGACGGGAGTCCGGTCGCGGCGGCGACCGTGTTGTCGCATCCCGAACAGCTGGCCAGGCTGAGGGAGTCGGTGCCGCGGGCGGCGGGGACGGCGGTGTTGGCGGGAGATCCCTGTTACGACCGTATCCTCGCCGGGCTGCCTCAACGAGACCGGTTCAGGCGGGCGTTGGGTGTGGCGTCCGGGCAGAAGCTGATCGTGGTCAGCTCGACATGGGCCCCGCGCTCCCTGTTCGGCGGTGACGCCCGAGCCGGCGACGACCTCCTCCCCTGGCTGCTCTCCCGCCTCCCGGCGGACCTCCCGGCGGACGAGTACCGCGCGGTGGCGGTCCTGCACCCCAACATCTGGCACGGCCACGGCGAGGGCCAGATACGGGCCTGGCTGGACGGCGCATGCCGGGCGGGCCTGCATCCGGTGGACCCCCTCGAAGGCTGGCGGCAGGCCCTGATCGCGGCGGACTGCGTCCTGGGCGACCACTCCAGCGTCACGTACTACGCGGCGTCCATCGGCGTCCCCGTACTCCTCGGCGCCTTCCCCCAACAGGACTTGGCCCAGGACTCCCCCGTCGCCGCCCTGGGCCGCACGGCCCCACACCTCGACCGGCACACCGGCCTGCGCGCCCAGATCGACCGGACGATCGCCGAGCACGACCCCGCCCGCTACAAGGACCTGGCGGACCAGACGAGTTCGTCGCCCGGAGAGTCGGCCGCACTCCTACGACGCCTCTTCTACGACCTGTTGGGCCTCCCCGAGCCGTACGCGCATCCCCCTCTCCTGGCCCCCCTCCCGCTACCGCCCCACACTCCGCCCCAACTCACGTCACCGGTCCGCGTGTTCACCCGCCGCCGAGACTCCGGCCACCCGACGGTCGAGGTCACCCGGCACGCCGTGCCCGGCGACTCCCCCGACCCGGACATCACCGCAGACGCCGCCCACACGGTCGTCGACGAGGAGACCCGCGAGACCGGACGGCTGGCGCTCGCCGACATCGTCGTACGCCGCGCCGACGCGGACGACCTGCGCCTCGGCCCGCCCGCCATGTGGACGGCGGAGACGCTCGCGCGGTACCCGTACTGCGGGATGGCGGTGTACGTGGACGGCCCGGACCGGTGTGTGGTCGGGACCCGGGAGGGGGCGGTGGTACGGCTGGCGGCGGAGCGGGAGCCGGACGGGAGGGTGGACCTGTGCGATCCGGCGGCGTACGCGTCGGCGTTGTACGCGTGGCTGGCCGAAGGGGGCGGTGTGCCAGGCGAGTTGACGGTGTGGACGGGTGACCGGGCGCACCGGGTCACCCTCTCTTGAACCGAGTCGCCCTCCCCTGAACCGGGGCACGCTTCTCTGAAGCGCCTCACCCCTCCAGTACGGCCAGCCGCTCCCGCACCCGCTCCGCCCCCGCCGAATCCCCGTTCGCCTCGTAGCACTCGACCGCGAGCGCCAGATCAGCCGCCTCCTCCGCGACCCGGCCCGCGCGCCGGTACACATCGGCCCGCACCTCGACCGCGTCGGCCCGCTGGAGCCCGGCGCCCTCGGCGGTCATGACGTCGACGGCCTTGTCGAGGCAGACGAGGGCCTGTTCGAGGTTCCCGGCGCTGCGGTGCAGCTCGCCGAGGCACATGTAGACGCGCCCCTCGTTGTGGGCGTCCTTGAGTGAACGGAACGCCACCAAGGCGCCGTTGAGGCGGGTGAGGGCGGCGGGGAAGTCGCCCGCGCCGGTCTCCGCGCGTCCGGTGTGCAGGTCGAGGAGGGCGATCGCGCGCTCCTTGTCCCGCCGGCCGTCGTCGCCTTCGGAGACGCGTTCCCAGATCGCGCGGGCCTCTTGGAAGCGTCGGGCGGCCTCGCCCCAGTTCCACAGCCGGAGTTGGAGGAGTCCGGCCGTCTCCACGGCACTGGCCTCGCCCCGGTGGTGACCGCAGGCGCGGTCGGCGGCGACGGCCTCGGTGAGCGCCGTCTCGGCGTCGGCGGCCCTGCCGACTCCCATGTGTCCGAAGGCGAGTTGGACGAGCATCCGGCCCACCGCGCGGGGGTTCCCGAACTCCTCGGCCTGGCGGCGGGCGGCCTCGACGCCGAGGAGGTGGGTGTCGATCCACTGCGCGTGGAAGCCGAGCCGCAGGTGGAGACTCCAGGTCGCCTCGCACAACTGCCAGACGAGGTCGTCGAATCCGTGGTGCGCGGCGGCCCGGATCGTGGCGGCGATGTTCTCCCGCTCGCGGCTCAGCTCGTCCAACGCGCGTTTGCTGTCGCCGGGTTCGCCGTTCGGCCGGAGCCCGTTGTAGGCGGTGCCGATCCGCCACCGCAGCGGCATCACCCGGAAGTCGGCGCTCGCCGTGGACTTGAGGTATGCGACGGCGACTCGCCGTACCGCAGCGGCTGTTCGGCTGTGACCGTCCTCGGCGAGGGCCAACTCCCGTGCGTGTGCGCGGGCGGCGTCGTGGAAGCGGTAGCGCTCCTCCGCGATCTCGGTCAACAGGTGTACGCGGGCGAGGTGTTCGAGCTGGGTGCGGGCCTGGCCCTCGGGGATTCCGGCGGCCTGCGCGGCGAGGGGGACGGTGAGGGCGGGCCAGGCCCAGGAGCCGAGCGCGCGGTAGAACGTGGCGGTGTCCGGGGGGAGTTCGCCGTAGGAGACGTCGTGGGCATGGCGTACGGGGTTGTCGGTCATCGCACCGTCCTCCTCGGCCCGGCGCAGTTCCTGGGCCACGCGCGCCCAGCTCAGGTGGGTGCGTTCGGCGAGTCCGGCGCCGGTGGTGCACACCGCGAGCGGGTAGCCGCCGGTTCCTTCGGCGACGGCGCGGACGTCCGCTTCCGGGGCGGCTCTTCCCACCGTACGCGTCAGGAGGAGCATCGAGTCCTCGGTGGACAGGGGTTCGACGGTGCGGGGGCGGGCGCCGTGGTGGGCGATCAGCCGTGGGAGGCGGTGCCGACTCGTGACGAGGACCGTCGAGGTGGGCGAGGCCGGGATCAACGGCAGTACCTGGGCGTCGTCGTGCGCGTTGTCGAGGACGACGAGCAGGCGCCGGTCGGCGGTCAGGGTGCGGTACAGGTCGCGTTGGCGGGCCTCGTCGCCGGGCACCCGGTCGGGGGCCACGCCGAGTGCTTCGAGGAAGCGAGCGAGGACTTCGGAGGGGGTGAGGGCGGTGGCGGCGGAGTCTCCGGCGAGGTCGACGAAGAGGTCGCCGTCGGGGAGGCGTTCCCTCAGCCGGTGGGCGCCCCGGACGGCTACGGCGGTCTTGCCGATGCCGCCGGGGCCGGTGAGGACGCCGACGGCCGGGCCGCCGGTGTCGCCCTCGCCGGGCAGCGTCTCGATCCACTCGACGACGTCCTCGCGGTCCGTGAACACGGCGGTCAGCGGGGGCAGCATGCGGGGGCGGGGGGCGGCAGTCGACATGGTGCGGCGGTCGAGCCGGGACACCTCGCGCAGCCAGGCGGCGACCTCGTCGGCCAACTCCGGTGAGCTGTGGGCGAGTTCGACGAGGTCGCGGGCGGCTTCGGTGCGGTCGGAGTCGGTGACGGGAAGCGTGGTGTCCGCTTCGGGGCGGGCGCGGCCGAGCAGTCCGTGGAGGCGTTCGGAGATCCGTCGTCCCGCTTCGCCGCCGGCGCCGGACAGGGCGCCCGAGGCGACGGTGCCGACCGCCGAGATCGCCATGCCCATCAACGCTTCCACGCAGATCGCCCCCAACTCGCCGTTGCGGAAATCGTATCCACAAGATCTCTGTGCGTGGCGGCGAGGCTGAAGATAGCACTTTCCTTACTGTGTGCCATTACTCACGCACACTCCGCTACCGTTCCTTCTGTGACTGGCTTGCGAGCAGAGGACATGTACCTGGATGCGCACCCCCTCTCCCCACCCCGCCGGCTTCCCGGTCTCCTCACCACCCTCGCACTCGTCCTCACCTGCCTCACCACGGCAGCCGCGCAGGGCGTGCTTCCCACGCCCTGGACGGACAAGTCCCCTTCTGGGAGGGGTGCGTTGGAGGTGCGGTGGCGGGCTGTCGGGGAGTTGCGGGTTCGGGTCGGGGCCGAGCGGCTGGTGTTCTCGCCGGCGGAGAGGTGCCGTCTGCTGGTGGTCGGGGGTGGTGGGGTCGAGGCGTGGGACGTGGCCGATGTCGCGCGGCCGAGGAGGGGGTACGTCGCGCGTGTGCCGGATGCCGGCCCGATGTCGGCGCTGGGGATCGACGCGGACCGCCGGACGGTGCTCGCGGTGTCCGACGGGCAACTGATGAGCTGGGAGGAGGGGTTGGGGGTTCGCCCCGGGCTGGAGTCCGCCCCCGAGGTCAGGGACGTGAAGGCTCTGCGCAAGCGCGCCGAGACCCTCGATCTGGTCGTCCGCCGCTCACGGAACCTGACCGTCCTCCAGGAGGCCGCGACGGACGGGGGCGCGCGTGAGGGCTTCATGACGACGGCGAGTTTCCCGGAGGGCGCGCACGCCGCGCAGTTCTCGCCGGACGGCAACTCCCTGGCACTGGCGGACGACTTGGGCAACGTCCAGCTCTGGGACCTCTCCCGTAACTACGAACCCACCCCGAGGGGGCGCCCGTTGAACACCGGTGCCCGCCTTCCGCGCGCCCTCGCGTTCAGTCCGGACGCCTCTCTCCTCGCGGTGATCGGCGAGGACGGCGTCGTACGGCTCTGGGACATCGCGCGGCCGGAGCGGCCCCGTCATCTGGGCAGTCCGGCCGAACTCCCGGCCAGGGCGGTCGCGTTCAGTGCGGACGCGCGGCTGGTGGCGACGGTGGGGACGGACGGCGGGGTGTCGTTGTGGGGGCGGTGAGTACGAGGGGTCAGGCGCAGGGTGGGGTGTACGGGAGGTCCGCCGAGACGTGTTCGCGCCATGCCTCCTTCGTCATCGCGGTGCGGGTCGCCGCGCAGATGAGGGTGCGGGCCTGGGGGACGGCGGTCTGCCAGAGGCGGACGGTGCCGTCGCCGCCGGCGCTGAGGAGGGTGCCGCGCGGGAGGAAGCGCAGGCCGGAGACCGAGCCGATGTGGCCGGGGACGGGGGCGCCGTAGAGGGTGGCGCGGGTGGGGTCGGTGGTGCTCCAGAGGCGGATCTCGCCGACCGCGTCGCCGCTCGCGAGGAGTGTCCCGTCCGGGGAGAAGTCCGCGGAGTTGAGCATGGCGCCGGCGGTGAGGGTGGTGCCGGTCTTGCGCGGGGCGCCGGTGCCGGAGACGTTCCAGAGGTGAAGTCGGCTGTCTCCGCCCGCTGTTGCGAGGAGATGGCCGTCGCGGCTGAGGGCGACCGCGAAGACGACCTGGGGGGTGATGGCGTATCCGGTCATCACCGGAGCGGTGCCCCGGGTGGCCCGCCAGGCGCGGAGCAGGCCGATCATGTCCCCCGAGTAGATGCGGTCGTTGGCCGGGTCCGCCGCCAACGCCCGGACGGGGAGGGTGATTCCGCCGAGGTTGCCGCCAAGTGCCGTCGGGCGGGCGGGATCTGAGGTGTTCCAGGCGCGCAGGCCGCCCGCGTACCGGTTGCGGATCTCCAGGTAGCCGACGGCGAGGGTGGTGCCGTCGGCGCCGAAGGCGACCGCCGACACCGGGTCGCCGTTCCCAGTGAGCGGCGGCGAGAGGGCGACCGGGCGGGTGGGCGAGGTGACGTCCCAGAGCCGGACCGCACCGGTGAACTCGCCGGTGGCCAGCACCTGTCGGCTCCCCGGCCGGAACGCGAGCGCGTTCACCGAGCCGCCCAGCAAAGGGAGTTCACCGAGGCGCACGAGTCGGTCCGGGGCGGAGACGTCCCACAGGGTGACCCGGTTGCCGGTCGCGACGGCGACCCGGCGTCCGTCGGGCGTCACGGCGAGCGCCAGCACCTCGTCGCCGATCACCAACGCCGGTGGCAGCCGCCACAGTCGTACGACTCCGTCGGCGCCGCCGCTGACGACCGTACGGCTGTCCGGGCTGAAGGCGAGGGTGCTCACGAGGCCCGAATGGCCGCGCAAAGTGGGGGAGATGACGCGGGCGCGGGCCGGGGCGCGGACGTTCCAGAGGTTGACGCCGCCGGAGGTGTCGCCGGTCGCGAGGAGCTGTCCGTCGGGGCTGAAGGCGACCGAGTTGACGATCGAGCCGAGCATGAGCTGGTTGACGGGGGTGAGCCTGCCGGGGTCGGCGAGGTTCCACAGCAGGACGCGGTAGTCGCTGGAGGCGGTGGCGAGGGTACGGCCGTCGGGGCTGATCGCGATCTGGTTGACGACGACGTTGTGGCCGCCCTTCGGGTCGGGCAGCGGCTTCGGGTGGGCCGGGTCGGAGATGTCCCAGAGCTTCAACAGGGCTGCCCCGTCGCCTCCTTGGGCGGTGCCGCCGCTCGCCACGAGGACTTTCCGGTCGGGGGTCAGGGCGACGGACTGGACGCCTTGGCCGCGTGCGCTCAGGGGTGTGCTGAGCCGGCGTGGGGCGCGCGGGTCGGCGAGGCTCCAGAGCTGGACGTCGCCCGTCATGACGGACGGGACACCGGGTTTGGCGGTGCCCGCGACGGTGACGCCGACGGCGAGGGTGCTGCCGTCGGAGCTGAGCGCGAGGCTGTTGACCGTGCCCGGGGTGACCTTCACGGCCGCGGAGAGCGGTTGCGGGTGGGCGGGGTCGGAGACGTCGAGGACGCGGATCAGGCCGTCCGAACTGCCCCAGACCAGCAGGCCGTTGCGCTGGTCGTGGACGAGGGGCTGGATGCCGCCGACGGCGGTGCCCGCGCGGATCTCACCGGTGAGCGGGGTGGCCGACGCGGTGCGCGGGACGTTCCACAGGCGCAGCCTGCCGAGCGTGTCTGTGGGGGCGGAGGCGGCCGTCATGAGGTCGCCGCCGGGTCCGAAGGCGACGGTGTACACCGTGCCGAAGCGGCCGGGCAGGGTCTGCGGGAGGATGGCGCCCGACGCGGCGAGCAGCCGGGTGCGCAGGGTGTCCGTGGGCCTCATGTCGTAGGCCGCGAGGTCGAGTTGGGCGGCGAGCGCACTGTCCGTGCCGCGCAGCCGGTCGGCCTCGGCGGTGACCCGGTTGAAGATCGCCTCGTCGCGCTGTTCGACGGCCTCGCGGCGGCGGTCGAGCGCGTAGACGGCGAGCGCGGAGGCGATCAGGGCGAGCGCGGAGACGACGGCGACGGCGCCCTGGCGCAGCCGGCGGGAGCGGCGTTGCTGGGCGCCGGAGGCGTGCAGGAAGTCGGCGACGAGGCGGGTGACGTCGGCGGGGTCGGCGGCGGTCGACCAGTTGCGGGCATCGTCGAGGCGTTTGCCCCTGAACAGGACGTCCCTGTCCCGGTGTTCGCCGCCGGACCAGCGGGCGGCTGCCTCCCACACCTCCTGGCGGACCAGGGACTGCTTCTCGTCCGGCGCGATCCACTTGTGGAGTTGCTTCCACTCCCTCAGCAGCGCCTCGTGGGTGATCTCGACGGTCTCGCCGTCGGGTCCGCCGCCGTTCTGGGTGAGGAGCCGGGCCTCGGTGAACGCGTCGACCACGGGCGGGACCTGGGCCGGGTCGAGGGCCTCCTGGAGGAGTGCGCGGCGGGTGCGGCGGCGGAACGTGGTCTCGCCGCGTTCGTCGACCCGGACCAGACCGGTGAACAGGACGCGGGCGACCCGCTTCTGATCGTCCGTCAGGTTGCGGTACACGCGCTGGGCCGCCGAGTTGACCGCGTTGTCGATGCCGCCCGCCGCCCGGTAGGCGGCGAGGGTCATCCGGTCGTCGGTGCGCTGCTGCCAGGTGGAGTGCAGGGCCTGGGAGAGGAACGGCAGGCGGCCCGGCGGGTAGGCGTCCGGGCGCTGTCCGGCGCCCGCGCGCAGGTCGCGGACGATGACGTCGACGAGTTGGGGGTCGATCGAGAGGCCGCCCACGCCTCTTGTCGGGCCCTCGATCGCCTCGCGGATCTCGGCGTCGGACATCGCTCCGACGATCACGTCGTTGCGCAGGGCGCTCAGCAGATGCGGGTAGGGGGTGCAGTCGCCGTAGCGGTCGGCGCGCAGGCCGTAGACGAGCAGGGCGAGGGGGGTCAGGGAGGCGAGGGCGTCGACGAAGCGGGTGCGGGCGGATTCGTCGCGGCACTGGGTGAAGAGTTCCTCCAGCTGGTCGACGACGATGACGACCCGGTGGCCGGGCGGGAGTTGGAGGGTGGTGCGGAGCAACTCGCGGAAGGTGGCGGGGCCGTGGTCCAGGGCGGTGCGCCAGTCGTCGGGGTCGGTGTCGGTCAAGCGGGCGCAGGCTTGGGCGAGTTGTCCGACGGGGTCTTCCGTGGGGCGCAGCAGGAGCTGCGGCCAGTGCCGGGAGCCGGGGAGTATCCGTCCCTTCGTCAGTTCGGGGAGGAGACCGGCCCGCAGGAGTGAGGACTTGCCCGCGCCGGAGGGGGCGACGACCGCCGCGGGCGTGCCCTCGTCCACACAGCGGGCGAGCGTCGCCCCCAGCTCCACCAGCAGCCGCTGCCGTCCGAAGAACCAGTGAGCCGACTCCCGGTCGAACGCCTTCAGTCCGGGGTACGGGCACTCGTCGACGGCCGAGGGCCTGGCGTCGTAGGCGGTCGTGCCGTCGGCGTAGTGGTGGACGACGATGTCGCGGCCGGCCTGGATGACGGTGCTGTCGCCGGCCGCCCAGGCGGAGAGAGTGACGGCGACTCTGTCGTGACGGTCCGTCATGGCTGAGGGGGCCGGCCGAAGTTCATGTCGCCGGCCGCCTGGTAGACGCGGGAGGTGTCGTGGGACTCGGCATGGAAGGTGGGGCCGGTGGAGCCGACCGGCCCGGCGGGTCGGGTGGGTTCGGCGGTTTCGGCGAGTTCGGCGACGAGGCCGAGGAAGGCGCGGGCGGCGTCCGGGTCGTCGGCGATGAGGGTCCTGAACCTCTGCTGCCAGGCGGCCGTGAGGGCGGCGCGGTTCCTCGCGTTCGCCGGGTCGGCGAGCAACAGCTCGCGGTCCTCGGCGAGTTCGAGGGCGAGACGGCCGGTGTCGGAGGTGCCGCGCAGGCGGGCGATGAGGGTGCGGGCGCGCTCCCAGGTCTCGGTGGTGAGCGCGCCCACGAGTGCGTTCGCGGCGCTCGCCGCGAGAGTGGCCAGTTCGGTGTCCATATGTCCGCCCCCGTCGCGGTGTGGATGGTCTCGTGGGGACTGTTCTCGCACCGGCCGCGCCGGTCCGTGCGCGATGAACGCTCTTGGTGCGCTTCGGACCTGTCGTGACCGTTCGATGTGCGCGGGCCGACCGGACGGAGTCCCCCGATGCCGTTGTCACGGCTCCGCCGGCCGGCCCTGGGCGCGGATCACGCCCGTTTCCCCTGTGCGCGGGCCCCGCATCCGGCTCCCCGGGTCCGCCAGGTCAACGTACGGCGGTGGCCCGGCCGTGTCCTCAGGGGTCGCCCCCTGGTTCTGCGTCCGCACCTCCCGAGAAGCGTGCCCCTTCGGCGTCGTCCAGGTGGGCCTCCAGGGCGGAGACCAGGGAGACGACGCCGTGGAAGGGCCAACCCCCGTCCTCGGGGCCGGTCTTCACCGTCCCCTCCAAGTGGCCCTCCGCCGACCTGCGCAGTTCGATGAGGATCAGCACGCCGGACTCCGTTCCCTGCGGTCGCCGTTGTCGCACGGTAGGACGGGAGTCGGGGCGCCGCCTCGGGAGGACCCCCCGAGAAACCGGGCGGTCGCCCCTGGGGTGTACGGGGTCGGGGCCCCGGAAGTCGGGCTCGGCAGCGCCCTGTTGACGCCGGTGTTCCTCAGTCCTCCGCCAGCTTCAGCCCCTTCAGCTGTTCCCGGCTCAAGTGCAGCTTGTCGTAGGCGTGCTGGAGGTGGGTCTCGACGGTTTTCTCCGCGACGCCGAGGCTGCGGGCGATGGCCTGGTTGGAGAGGCCGGTGCGCATGAGGCGGACGGCTTCGCGTTCGCGTGGGGTGAGTCCGGCGAGGGCGGAGACGGGGCCGGTGAGGCTCAGGCCCAACTCGTCGGCGAGGCGCCGGGTCTGGGCCTCGTAGGCGTGGGCGCCGGCCTCGGTGAAGGTGTGCAGGGCCTCGCGTAATGCCGACTCCGCCGCCAGTCCCCTGCCCAGCGCCGCTGATTGACGTGCCGTCAGGAGCCGTACGCGGGCGCCCTCCAATGGCAGGCCCGCCTCCTTGGCCAGGGTGAGTGCCTCCTCGCAGGACGCGAGGGCGGCGGCCGGTTCGCCGCGGGCCTCGCTGATCTGGGCGCGGACGCGGGCCACGGCGAGCTGGGCGGACGTACGGTTCACGGAGTGGGTGCGGGCGACGAACGCGGCGAGTTCCCGGGCCGCCTCCCGGGTGCGGCCCAGCCGGGAGAGGGCGTCCGCGAGGACCGGGCCGAAGAGGTGGGCGCCGGGTTCGCGGGACGAGTAGTGCGCCTCGATCGCCTCGGCGGCGTCCAGGAGACCGGGGAGGTCCTCGGCGGCCTGGGCGATGGCGGCGCGGGCGCCTGCCGCGAACGCGAAGCTCATGGGGCTGGCGAGGAGCTGGGACCAGTCCGTGGCCTCCTGCGCGTGCCGGGCCGCCTCCTCCCAACTGCCCTGTGCGGCAAGGGGGTAGCAGGCGAGGGCGTGCAGCAGGGGGTAGTCCCAGACGCGGCCGTTCTCCGCCGCGTCCCCGATCGCCGACGCCGTCAGCCGGACGGCCTCCGCGAGGTTGCCCCGCCGGTACTCGGCCTCTCCGAGGAAGCCGAGTCCCTGCCCGATCCGCAGCGCCTCGCCCCGGGTCGCCCGCTCGACCGCGCTGGTCAGGTCCGCGTGCGCGCCGTCCAGGTCGTCCGTCCACAGCCGGATCATGCCGCGCGCCACCAGGCCGTCGAGCCCGGCCGCCGCCCCCGGCAGATGCACGGCCGCCAACTCCCGCAACGCCCTTGCCGAATCGCCCGCCAGCGCCGCCCCCACGGTCTTCGCGAACCACGCGAACGCCCTCACCCACGGCTCCCGCGTCCGTGCCGCGACCGCCGCGTCGCCGTAGAACACCATGTCCTGGTAGTCGAGTTGGACGACACCGATGATGGCGAGCTGCGTGGCGATACGGGCTTCGAGGTCGACGGGGGCGGAGGGCGTCGGGGGGTTGGGGCGGGCCGGGGGTTCGGGACGGGCCGGGGGTTCGGGACGGGCCGGGGGTTCGGGGGGAGCCGGGGGTTCGGGACGGGCCGGGGGTTCGGGGGGAGCCGGGGGTTCGGGGGGAGCCGGGGGTTCGGGGGGAGCCGGGGGTTCGGGGGGAGCCGGAGAGTCGGGGTGGGACAGGGTTTCGGGGTGAGTCGGCGCCGGGAGAAGGGGGGTCGTGTCCGGGTGGGCCGGCGCTGAGGGAAGAGGCTCGGCGTTCTGGGGAGCCGGCGCCGAGGGAAGGGGTGCGGTGTCCGGGTGGGCCGGGCCCGAGGAGGGGCGCGTGGTGTCCGAGGGGGCCGGACTGCCGTACAGGGGCGCCTCGTTGGTGGAGGGGAGTCGGCCGGGAGGGACCGCAGCCTGCGCCCGCGCCCCTTCCACACCGCCCGCGCCTCCCGCAGCACCCCCGGCACCCCCGGCACCCGCACCACCCGCACCACCCGCACCACCCGCACCACCCGCACCACCCGCACCCGATCCCACCACCTCAGCCTCAGCCTCCGACTCCACCGCCACCCCCTCCACCCGCACCCCCTCCAACGCCCGCAAGAACAACCCCCGAGCCTCCCCAATTCGCCCACCCAGCAACACCAGATACCCGTTCACGTAATCCACCCACGCCCCCGGCGCCAACGCCCCCAACTCCCCCTCGTACCGCCGAGCGGTGGACGCGTCGCCGCTCACCAGCAACGCCTCCACAGCGGTCAGCAACCGAGCCCGCACCTGCGGCCCGGGCGGCGTCAGTTCGAGCGCGTGCCCGGCATACACCGCGGCCAACCTCAGGTTCCCCAGGGAGAGTTGCCGCCGAGCCTCCCGCTCGGCCGCGACGGCTATGTCCTCGTTCCGCCCCTCGTCCGCGGCGATCCGATGCCACAACGCGTCGGGCCCCCCGAACTCCGCGGCGGCCCGATGCAGCCGACGCCGCCGCCCCGGGCTCATGTCGCTGTACACGTAGTCCCCGATCACCCCGTTGGGAAACGCCAGCGCACGCCCCCCGGTCCCCGGCACCTCGACCAACAACCCCGCCCGTACGGCCTCGTCGAGCGCCGCCCCCACATCGCCACCTCGCCCCACCGAACCCCCGTCACCAGCCCAGCCATCGCCCCCCACACCCCCGTCACCGACCCGACCACTCCCACCACCCCAACTACCGCCGCCCACACGCAAGTCACCGTCCAGCCCACCCCCTTCCACACTCACACCCACCCCCAACCCCGCCAACTCCCGTGCCTGCGCCAGCAGAAACCGCCGCCCCAACACCGCCCCCGCTGCCACGAGATCCCGAGTCCCCGGCGCACACGACCCCAACCGGGAGATCAGCGTCAACGGCATGGACCGATGCGCGGGCAACGGCCCCCGCCCGTACGCGAGCGCGTGCGGAGCAACCTGCTGGAGCAACTGCCGTGCGTGCAAAGGGTTCCCACCGGTCAGCTCATGCAGATGCGCCGCCCCGGCGGGAGACAGCCGAGGCTGCCCCCAGACCGGCGCGAGCCGCAGCAGCGCGTCCGCGGAAAGCCCCTCCAGCCGTACGACGGCCCCCTGTTCGGACTCGACGAGCCGCCGCCACCCCTCGTGCAGCCCCTCGTGCGCCCGCCCCCACGCCCTCCCCGGCGTGACGGCCGCGTCCGCCGGGACGTACGCCAGCAGGAACAGCACCGGCTCGCTGCGCAGCGACCGCGCGGCGAGCCGGAGCGCGGTCATCGACGGCCGGTCCCCCCAGTGCGCGTCGTCCACGACGACCACCACCGGCCCCGCCCCCCGCAGATCCTCCGCGAGCGCCCGCGCGACCAGCGCCGGATCGGCCTCCTCGGTCAACTCCCCGCCCCGCGCGCCCGGCAGCCCCTGGACGACCTGCCGCAGCACCTCCCAGGGCCGCCGCTCCCACGCCTCGTCCCCGTAGGACCGCGCGACGAGCGGCGGCGCGGCCTCCTGGAGGAACGCGGCGACGAGCGCCGACTTGCCGATGCCGGGCGCCCCTTCGACGACCACGACGGTGGGCCGCAGCCGCCTCGTCTGGCGCCACGCCTCCCGCAGCACACCGAGTTCGGCGCCGCGCCCGGCCAACGGAGAGGGATTCGGTACGAAAAGGTCACCACTGGCCGCCACGGAGCCGCCCCTTCCCCGCCGGAGGACGCCCAGTATGGCCGGATACGACCGCCCGGGAACAGAGTCAGGACAGCGGAGTCGGGACGGCAGCCCTCGACGGCGTACGACTCACCCCGGCCGGACGGCCGACAGCCGGCCCGGAGCCCCGCCCCGAACCGGCCGCAGACCTACCCCTAGGGGCTACCCGTACAACCCGGGGAACCCCTAAGGGCCACCCCCTACAACCCTGGCCCTGGGAACCCTTAAGGGCCATCCCCTACAACCCCAGGCCCCCTAGGAACCTCCAGAATCCCCGAGCCCCCCACCCCACCAACCCCTTATCCCCGGAACCCCTCAGGCCGCTCCGCCGAAGCCTCCGCCAGCGCCTTCCGTACCTCGTCCACCCCACCCCGAAGCCCGTACACCGGCGTCTCCGGCTGCTGACGCCACGACTCGTCGATCGACCCGGCGTCGACCGAGTCGAAGCCCAGCTCGTCGATCAGCGCGCGCACCTTCTCCTTGGCCGCCGCGTCGTCCCCCGCGACCGGCAGGGCGATCCGCTCGGGGTCCCCGGCGGGCCGGTGCCGGTCCAGGATGTCCTGCGCGAACGTCCCGTTGAACGCCTTCACGACCTCGCGCCCGAGCTGGTTCGACACCCACCGGCTCTCGGTGATGCCCTCGTCCTCGATGCCGTCGATCCGCCCGTCCCGCTGCTGCGGGTAGTAGTTGTTCGTGTCGATGACGACCGCGCCCTCGGCGGCACCGTCGAGCACGTCCCCCGGCAGCCCCGGGATCGCCTTGAGCGGGATCGTGACGACGACGATCTCGGCGCCCTTCGCGGCCTCCCCGACGGCGACCGGCACGGCCCCCGTCTCGGCGGCGAGGTCGGTGAGCGTCTGCGGCCCCCGGGAGTTCGCGACGGACACGTCGTGCCCGAGCGCGGCGAGCCGCCGGGTGAGGTTGCCGCCGATGTTGCCCGCCCCGATGATGCCGATCTTCATGACAGACCCTCCAGGTAGATGCACGTGCATTCAACCGGCCCCAACCGGAGCCCGGCCGTCCCTATTCCCGGCCGCACCGATTCCCGGCCACCTCCATCGCGGGCCGTATCCATCGCGGGCCGTATCCGGACCACCCCCATTCCCCCACCGCCCCGCACCCCTCGCCCCCGCGCTGCTCCAAACGGCCCCCTAGTACCCGTACTACTCCCTACCCCCCACCCCTACTCCCCCGCCTCCCCGAACGGGTCCTCCAACTCCCTCCGCACCACCTCCCCCGCCCGCTCCCCGTCCCCCTCCCGCACAGCCCGCACCAACGCCTCGTGCGCCGCGTCATGCGCCCCCGGGTCCCCCACCCGCATCCCGCTCAACGCCAGCAACTCCACCAACCCCTCCCGCAGCACCGGCACGAAATCCCCGAGCAGCCCCTCCAATACGGGATTGTGCGCGGCAGCCACCACCGCCGCGTGAAACGCGATGTCCGCCTCGACGAACGCCCGGTCGCCCCCGCCCGCAGCCGCCCGCCGCCCCGCGAGCGCCGCCTCGATCGCCACCAGGTCCTCCTCCGTACGACGCTCCGCCGCGAGCCGTGCCGCATGCGTCTCGACGGCCATCCGCACCTCGTACACGTCCCGCACCGCCGCCTTCCGCAGCCGGGCGGGCCACTCCTCGGCGGCCGGTTCGACGGCGACGACGAACACGCCGGCCCCCTGCCGGGCCCGCACGAACCCCTCCCCGGCGAGCCCGCGCAGGGCTTCGCGGACGGTGGACCGGCCGACGCCGAGCAGGGCCGCGAGGGTCGTCTCGCCGGGCAGCCGGTCGCCCACCGCCCACTCCCCGGCGACGATCCGCGCCCGCAGCAGCGAGGTCGCCTGCTCGACGAGAGGGCTGGGCCGGACGGGACCTAGTGACATAAGTGGCTCACTTGTCTGAGGACCTGAGGAGTGACTAGCGTACCGGCATGCCCGACACCCCGACCCCCGACGCCCCCACCCCCTTGGTCCTGCACGCCGAAGACACCCACGTCGTACGAGACGGCCGCCCGATCCTCCAAGAGGTCACCCTCCGAGTCCGCGCCGGCGAGCACTGGGCCCTCCTCGGCGCCAACGGAGCCGGAAAGTCGACCCTGTTGGGCCTCCTGGGCGCCCGTGTACACCCCACGCACGGCACGGTGGACGTCCTGGGCAGCCGGCTCGGCCGGGTGGACGTACGGGACTTGAGGTCGTACGTCGGACACGTCGACCCCCGGCACCCCCTGCACGACCCCCTGACCGTCCACGAGGTGATCCTCACCGGCGTCACCAACTCGGTGGCCCCGCTCCCCCGTTGGCGCCCCACCCCACAGCAGCGCGAGCGGGCGGCGGAGCTGGCGGGGACGCTGGGCCTGGCCGCCCTCGGGGACGCCCGCTGGCCGACCCTCTCGCAGGGCCAGCGCGGCCGTACGCTCATCGCCCGCGCCCTGATGCCGAGCCCACGTCTGCTGCTGCTCGACGAACCGGCGACCGGCCTCGACCTGCCGGGCCGGGAGCAGCTGATCGGCGCGCTGGGCACGCTCGCCGAGGAGCACCCCGCCCTGGCGACCGTCCTGGTCACCCACCACCTGGAGGAACTCCCGCCGCACACCACGCACGCCCTGCTGCTGCGCGACGGCCGCACCCTCGCCCAGGGCCCGGCGCCCGAGGTCCTCACCGCCGACCTGGTCGGCAAGTGCTTCGACCTGCCCCTCACCCTGGACCGGCACGACGACGGCCGCTGGAGCGTACGCATCCAGCGGCCGAAACGTTGAACAAGCCCGGAACGAGCCGGAACACCCCGGAACTGCCCGGAGCGGCCCGCTACTTGCTCAGGTGCGCCCAGAACTCGTCGAACGACAGCTTCTTGTCGCCGTCGAGGTCACGGCTCTTGATGATGGACTCGGCGACCGCCTCGGTGACGTTCCAGTCGCCCCCCTGCGCCAGGGCGGTCTTGAACTCGGCCGCGGTGATCTCGCCGTCACCGTCCGTGTCGATCCGGTCGAATTCCTTGCGCGCTTCTTCGATGCTGGCCACCGATCCGCCCCTTATCCACTGCTTGCTGTCGTGCTGACGCAGGTCAGACTAACCGGCCGCGGCGGCGCGCAGTGCGGCGACCACCCACGCGAAGTCCTCCGCGTGCGGCGGCGCGGGCTGCCGGTTGATCACCGCGATCAGCTCCCGGTAGCGCGCGAGCCGCTCGTCGAACCCGGCCGTCATCCGCTCCAGTACGCCGGAGAGGTCACCGTCGCCGAACAGCTCCCGCAGCGCCGCACGAGCCCCCGCCGCGTCCGGCGCGACCCCCCGCTCCCGCAACGGCGCGACCCGCTCGACGAGCTGTTTGGCGAACCACACCGTCTCACCCGGCGGTGAACTCGCCGACCGGTCCCCCGCGTTGAACTCCACCGCCCGCCGCATCTGCGCCCGGAAGGCCGGGTCCTGCACCATCTCCGCCAACTCCACCCAGGCGTCCACCTGTTCGGGCGTCGGATCGTCGGACAGCTCGACAGTCGTCCGCCGCATCCGCTCCTGGACGTCCGGGTCGACCTCCGGCAGCCCGTGCAGCGTCTCCGCCACGAACTCCGCCATGATCCGCTGCCGTTCGGCCGCGGACAGCTTCGCCAGCCTGTGCATGAGTGTCATCTCCTCCGTCGTGGAACCCCGTCGTGCGACGCTCGCCAGCACGGCCCGGATCACCTTCAGCGACCTGATCTGTACGTCGATGGCGGCGACGTGCGTCGCGGCCACCTCGGCGACGGTCCGCTCCCCGGCCAGCACCTCCCGCACGGCGTCGAGCCCGAGCCCGAGTTCGCGCAGCGTGCGGATCAGCTCCAGCCGGGCGGCGCCCTCGGCGTCGTACAGCCGGTAGCCGCCCGCCGAGCGGCCGACGGGGTCGAGGACGCCCTCGTCGGACCAGTAGCGGACGGTGCGGACGGACAGTCCGCTGGAGCGGGCCAGCTCGCCGATGGTGAACAGCCCCGTACCGTGGTCGACCATGTGTCGGAGTCTGGGCCTTCCAGTGGGTGGAGACTCAAGAGGAGGCGTCGGGAGACGCGAGAGAGGGACGTACGGGTGGAGACCTTGCGGGACATTCTCGACGGCGCGGCCCGGGGCGTCTTCCCGCCGCCGGACGGCGGGCTGACGGTCGTCCCCCAGATGTCCCCGCGCGACGCGGGCGTCCTGTCCTTCACGGCTCACGCCGTCGTCTTCCTCGACGAGGACCCCGACTGGGTGCGCGCCCAACTCGCGCGCGTGGACTGCGATCCGCTCTCGGCGCCGATGCATCCGGCTTTCCTGCACGCCCTGTTGGAGCGGACGGGCCGCAGCGCCGAGACGATCGACGTGATGCTGGTGGCGGCGCCCCGCGAGGGCGAACTCCCGTTGCCGCTGCGGGAGATCGAGGACGCCGGGCACCCTCGGGTGGTGTACGCCCTGGAGAGGCGCGACGAGGTCCGCGTCTGGGAGACGGCGGGCGGTGTGCTGGTCCTGGGGCGGGGGATCGGCGGGCGGCTGGAGGTGTCGGTGGAGGTCGACGACGCCGTACGCGGCCGGGGGCTCGGGCGGCAACTGGTGGACACGGCGCGGTACTTGGCCGGGGAGCCGGTGTGGGCGCAGGTCGCGCCGGGGAACGCCCGCAGTCTGCGGGCGTTCCAGGGGGCGGGCTATGTGCCGGTGGGCGGGGAGCTGTTGATGCTCAGCTCGTCGTGAACTCTCAGTGCCAGGGCTCGAAGTAGGGGTTGCTCTGGCAGTCGTCCATGATCTCGATCTTCTTGACCTTGTCGACCGGGCACACCCCGAGGATGTACTCGCGGGCGATCCCGCCGGGGAACGCCACCTCGACCTGGTCGGCCCACTTGTGCGTGTCGCCGATGGTCTTGTTGACGTCGACGCCGCCGGGGGCGTCGACGTAGTAGTTCCAGCCGGACTTGTACCAGGTCTTGTACAGGTCGTGGTCGTAGGTCGTGGAGACGTACGGGGAGGGCTGGTTGACCAGGACGTACTTCTCGACGTCGTACTGGCCGTTCTCGACGTCCTTCGGGTAGAAGCCGAAGGGGAAGATCTTGTCGGGGGTGCGGCTGTCGCTGCGGTAGAGGGTGCCGCAGGTGGTGCGCCAGACCGGGTCGGGGGTGATCCGGTCGAGGTGGACGTTCTTGTCGGCCGCGGCCTTCAGTTTGTCCTCGAACTGGGGGCACTTGGGGGCGGCGGCGAGCGTGGGGGCGGGGGCGGCGGCCGAGGTGGCGAAGACGGCGGTCAGGCACAGGACGACGGCGGCGGTACGCCGCCGCACGGAAGTGGTGATCATGCCGGGCAGCCTGCCGCGCGAACGGCGGACCGCCGGGGACCTTCACCCGTACGGCGGCGAGTCAACTGACCCTCGGTCAAGGAGGGTTCAGCGGAAGATGCCGGTGTGGCCCAGCGAGTAGCGGCCCGGCTGGGGGTACACCGCGAGTCCGTGCGGGCCGGAGCCGACCTTGATGCGGGCGAGCTGCTTGCCGGTGGTGGTGTCGATGGCGTACACCTCCGCGTCGTAACGCCCGGACAGCCACAGGACTTTGCCGTCCGCCGAGACGCCGCCCATGTCGGGGCTGCCGCCCTGCGGGAGGTGCCACTTCTTCGTCAGCTTGTTCTGCGTGAAGTCGAAGATGGAGATGGTGCCCTCGCCCCGGTTGGAGATGTACATCTCGCGGGAGTCGCGGCTGACGTACAGGCCGTGGCAGCCCTTGCCGGTGGGCAGGAACTCCGGTTTGCCGAAGGTCTTCCCGTCGACGATCCACATGCCGTCGGCCATCATGTCGGCGATATAGAAGCGCGTCCCGTCGGGCGAGATCTTGACGTCCTGCGGCATCGCCCCGTCGAACGGCAGCTTCTGCTGGCCGACGACCTTCATGCTCTCCGTGTCGACCTTCAGCAGCTCACCGCTGAACTCGCAGGAGACGATGAAGTACCGCCCGTCCAGCGAGAAGTCGGCGTGGTTGACGCCGTAGCAGGTCACCGGGACGGTCTTGACGCGCGCCATGGTGTGCGGGTCGCGGAAGACCAGCTCGCGGTCCATGGAGGCCATCACGACCGCGTACTTGCCGTTCGGCGTGAAGTACAGGTTGTACGGGTCGTGCACCTCGACGGGCTTGCCCGCCTTGCCGGTTCGCGGGTCGATCGGCGTGAGGGTGTGGCCCCGGTTGTTGTTGACCCACAGCGTCTTCATGTCCCAGGAGGGGACGACGTGTTGGGGCTGGCGGCCGACGTGCAGGGTCTCGACGATCTCGTACGTCTTCGGGTCGATGACCGTGACCGTGTCGGACTCGGTGTTCGGGACGTACACGCGCGACGGGAAGTCCTTGACGACCGGCGAGAGCCGGTTGGGCCGGTCGGCGGCGTACACGTCCTTCGGGTCGAGCACCGGCGGCATGCCG
Source organism: Streptomyces sp. NPDC004539 (assembly GCF_040610055.1). Classification (NCBI taxonomy): domain Bacteria; kingdom Bacillati; phylum Actinomycetota; class Actinomycetes; order Kitasatosporales; family Streptomycetaceae; genus Streptomyces; species Streptomyces sp. NPDC004539. Next base: position 254,907 of record NZ_JBEXLS010000001.1, read on the forward strand.
GGCAGCCCTTGCGGGGCAGCCTTCTTGACCGGTGCGGGGACGGCTTTGGTGGTCTCGGCGGCCTTCTGGCCGCTGTCCTGGGTGCCGCAGGCGGTGAGGGCCGCGGCGAGGGCGAGGGCGACGAGCGCAGGACGACTCTTCAACTGAGCAGCTCCGTGGTGGTGACCGCGCGCAGCCCGCGGCGGCCGAGTTCTTCCAGTACGACGGGGAGGGCGGCGACCGTGTCCCGGTAGCCGAAGTGCAGGCTGACGACGGAGCCGGGGCGGACGTCGGCCAGGACCGTCCGGGCCACCCGGTCCGCGCCCGGCGAGGTGAAGTCGAGCGAGTCGACGTCGTACGACAGGACGTGCGGGTACCCGGCCTCGCGGGCGAGCCGGACGACGAGCGGGGAGGCGCGGGCGGCCCGCGAGGGGCGGAACCAGTTCCCGACACCGCCGGTGAGCCGCTTGAGCCGCTGCGCGCACCCGGCGATCTCCGCGCGCGCCTCGGCCTCGGTCATGTCGTTGATGCCGAGGTGGCGGCGGGTGTGGTTGCCGAGGTCGTGGCCGCCGTCGAGAATCCGGCGGGCCATCTCGGGCTGCTCGTCGAGCCAGGTCCCGACGGCGAGCACGGTCACCCTCGCGCCGGCCCGTTCCGCCTCGCCGAGCAGCGACTTCGCGATGGCGGGGTCGCCGGCGCCGTGGAAGGTCAGGGCGACCTGCGGGCGGGTTCGGGGACCGGCGGCGATCTGGGCGGGCTGGTTCGGGAAGGCGCGGGGGGTGGGGACGGCGGTGAGGGGGCGCGCGGGGGCGTGCGAGGGGGGTGCGGGTGAGGTGGGGGCGGGCGAGGCGGGGGCGGCGCGCTCGCCGTGGGGCGTGTCGCCGCGCCCGGAACACGCGGCGAGGAACACGCCCCCGGCGACGAGCCCGGCACCCGCCCGCAGCGCGGCACGACGGTCGGTCGGAGTCACCTGGCCCATTTAAGGGGCACGGCGGCGGAAAACGGGTGATTCACCCGCCCGGGGGCGAGGAGATGGGGGTTTGGGTGAGGATGTCACTGGACGCGGCACGAGGGTTGGCCGATCATGCGACGACCATACGATCACCTCGACGAACGGCCACCGAGTGAATCCCCCGGGCCCCTACCGCCTCACCCGCCGCCAGATCAGGTTCCACCTCCTGATCGCCTACGGGCCTTGCCTCCCCGTCGTCGCGGCGATGGAGCTCTTCCTGGACCTGGGGCTCACCAGGGGAGACATCCTGTTCATCCTGTTCGGCCCCACCCTGGCCGTCCTGATCATGCCGTACGTCACCCGCCGGCATCGGGTGCGGCTCACTGAAGCGGGCATCCGGTTCCGCGGCGGCCTGCGTCACCATCACGTCCTGTGGACCGAGATCGCCCACCTGGTCCCCAGCCCCCTCCTCGGCGTCCGCAGAATCGTCATCCACACCACTCGCGGCAAGCGTCACGTCCTGCCCGCCCCGTTGTCGTTCGTCGACCCCGAGTTCGATCGCAAGGCGCGGGAGATCACCGACTGGTGGCACCAGCACCGCGCCTAGGCGTACGGCAGCAGCGTCGCCGCCGTCCGCTCCCACGCCGTCTTCAGCTCGGCCAGCAACTCCGGCTCGTCCGGGGCGAGATCGGCCTGTTCGCGGGAGTCGGCGGCGAGGTTGTAGAGGTGGTCGACCTTGTCCTTGTCCTGGTAGTACTTCCAGTCTCCGCGCCGCAGCGCCTTGTTGGCCCGCACGCGCCAGAACAGGTCGCGTTCCGGGACGGTTTCGCCGCGCAGGAGGTAGCCGGCGAGGCTCGTGCCGTCGAGGGGGTAGGCGGGGTCGGGGCGGGCGCCGCCCAGCTCCAGGAGCGTCGCCGTCCAGTCGGGGGAGAAGTTCGGCTCGTGGCTGACCTGCCGGCCGTCGACGCGGGCGGGCCAGCGCAGGATCGTCGGGACCCGGATGCCGCCCTCCAGGAGCTGGAACTTCTGTCCGCTCAACGGCCAGTTGTAGGAGTAGCGTTCGCCGCCGTTGTCGCTGGCGAAGAGGACGACCGTGTTCTCCTCCTGCCCGGAGCGGCGCAGCGCGGCCAGCACCTCGCCGACCGCCGCGTCCAGACTCTGCACCATCTCCGTGTACTTGGCGACCGAGCCGCCGTCGTAGTGGTTGAGCGCGACGGTGATGTCGAGCTGGCTCTTGGCCGCCCGGATCTTCGCGGCGATCTCCGCGCCGGTCTCCGCGTCGCCCTCGGCGAGCCAGGGCCAGTGCGGGGTGGTGAAGTTGAGGTTCAGCAGCCAGGGTTTGTCGTGCGCGCGGGAGACGTACTCGACGGCCCGTTCGGTGAGGACGGTCGTGTAGTAGCGCAGGTCCTGGTACTCGGCGTCGCCCTCGAAGAGGTCGTACTCGCCGAGCTGGCCCAGTTTGGAGAAGTACTCCAGGACACCGCCGTGGTTGCCGAAGAACTCGTCCCAGCCGGACTTGGTGGGGCTGTAGTCGGGCAGCCAGCCGCAGTGCCACTTCCCGATCAGGGCGGTCGCGTAGCCGGCGTTCCTCAACAGCGAGGCCAGGGTGGGGTGGTGGGGGTCGAGGCCCTGGGTGCGGCTCGCGACCGGCTCGGCGAGACCGCCGGGCGTACGGCCCGGGTAGCGGCCGGTGTAGAGGCTGAAGCGGGTGGGCGAGCAGGTCGCGGAGCCGGAGTAGGCGTCGGTGAAGCGGACCCCCTCGCGGGCCAGCCGGTCCAGGTTCGGGGTCCTGATGTGCGGGGCGCCGTACGACGAGAGGTCGGCCCAGCCGAGGTCGTCGCCGAGGATCACCAGGAAGTTGGGGCGCCCGCTCGTGCGGCGTGCGGCCCTGAACGGCCTTTCCGCAGGCGCGGCTTGAGCAGTTTCGGCCGTACCCGCGACGGCCGTGACCGCGCCGCCGCCCACCAGACCGCCGAACGCGCGACGGGATATCTCGGACATACGTCAACCTCGGCAGGGTATTCGCGAAGGGGAACGTCCCGAGGATGCGGACCGCCACCGGCCAGGGGCAAGATCGCGGCCACCGGATTCACGCAGAGTTCACGAACGCACCCGCAGCAGCAGCACCGTCCGCCCCGGTACGACCACTTCCGTACCCGCCGCCAACTCACCCCCGTCCCCCGGCTGTTCGCGCGAGGTGTCGACGACGACCTCGTACCGCTCCGCCCACGGCACCCCCGGCAGCACGAACCCCGCCGGCTCGCTCCCCGCGTGCAGCACCGCGAGGAAGCTGTCGTCGACGACCGGCTCGCCGCGCTCGTCCCGCCCCGGTATGTCGCGCCCGGACAGATACATGCCGAGCGTGGCGGCGGGCGCGTACCAGTCGTCGGCGGTCATCTCCGCGCCCCCGGGGGTGAACCACGCCAAGTCCCGTATCCCGTCGGCCGACTTGGCGCGTCCGGAGAAGAACGCCCGCCGTCGCAGCACCGGATGACGGTGTCTCAGTCCGATGAGCCGCGAGGTCAGCTCGAACAGCTCCCGCCACCCCGGTTCCGCCAGCAGCCCCCAGTCCACCCAACTCGTCGCGTCGTCCTGGCAGTACGCGTTGTTGTTGCCGCCCTGGGTGCGCCCCATCTCGTCCCCGGCGACCAGCATCGGCACCCCGGTCGACAGCAGGAGCGTCGTCATGAGGTTGCGCAACTGCCGCCTGCGCAGGGCGAGTACGGCCTCGTCGTCCGTCTCGCCCTCGGTCCCGCAGTTCCAGGACCGGTTGTCGTCGCTGCCGTCCCGGTTGCCCTCGCCATTGGCCTCGTTGTGCTTGCGTTCGTAGGACACGAGGTCGCGCAGGGTGTAACCGTCGTGCGCGGTCACGAAGTTGACCGAGGCGTACGGGCGCCGGCCGCCCCAGGCGTAGAGGTCGCTGGAGCCCGAGAGCCGGTAGCCCATCTCCCGGACGTCGGGCAGCGCGCCCCGCCAGAAGTCCCGTACGGTGCCCCGGTAGCGGTCGTTCCACTCCGTCCACAGCGGGGGGAACGCGCCGACCTGGTAGCCGCCCGAGCCGACGTCCCAGGGTTCGGCGATGAGCTTGACCCGGCGCAGCACCGGGTCCTGGGCGATCACCGCGAGGAACGGGGAGAGCATGTCGACGTCGTGCATCGAGCGGGCGAGGGCCGCCGCGAGATCGAAGCGGAAGCCGTCGACGCCCATCTCGGTGACCCAGTAGCGCAGGGAGTCGGTGATCAGGCGCAGGACGTGCGGCTGGACGACGTGCAGGGTGTTGCCGCAGCCGGTGTAGTCGGCGTAGCGGCGGGCGTCCGGCTGGAGCCGGTAGTAGCCTCGGTTGTCGATGCCCTTCAGGGAGAGAGTCGGGCCCAACTCCCCCGCTTCCGCCGTGTGGTTGTAGACGACGTCGAGGATCACCTCGATACCGGCCGCGTGCAGCGCGCGGACCATCCGCTTGAACTCGCCGACCTGCTGTCCGGTCGTCCCGGAGGCGGCGTAGGCGGCGTGCGGGGCGAAGTAGCCGATGGAGTTGTAGCCCCAGTAGTTGCGCAGGCCCTTGCGCAACAGGTGGTCCTCGTGGGCGAACTGGTGGACCGGCAGGAGTTCGACGGCCGTCACGCCCAGGGTGACGAGGTGCTCGATCGCCGCCGGGTGCGCCAGTCCGGCGTAGGTGCCCCGGAGTTCCTCGGGGATGCCGGGGTGCAGTTTGGTGAAGCCGCGGACGTGCAGCTCGTAGATGACCGAGTCCGCCCAGGGCGTCTTGGGCCGCTGGTCGTCCGCCCAGTCGTCCTCGTCCTGCACGACGACGCCCTTCGGGACGTACGGCGCGGAGTCGCGGTCGTCGCGGACGGTGTCGGCGACGTGCTGCTGCGGCCAGTCGCGGACGTGCCCGTACACCTCCGGGGGCAGGCCGCCGTAGTCGCCGTCCACGGCGCGGGCGTAGGGGTCGAGGAGGAGTTTCGCCGGGTTCCAGCGGGCGCCGGTCCAGGGGTCCCAGCGGCCGTGCACGCGGTAGCCGTAGCGGCGGCCGGGGCGGACGCCGGGGACGAAGCCGTGCCAGATCTCGTGGGTGAGCTCGGTGAGCCCGATCCGGGTCTCGGCGCCGTCGTCGTCGAACAGGCAGAGGTCGACGGCCTCGGCGCCGCCCGCCCAGAGGGCGAAGTTGGTGCCGGTGCCCCCGCCGGGGCCGGTGCGGAAGCGGGCGCCCAGCGGAACGGGGGCGCCGGGCCAGACGGGTGGGGTCCGCTGGTCGGAGCCGTCCGCCCCGGAACTGGGCGCCGCTGACTCCTGTTCGGCTGTGCTGGACACCGGTCGGCCCCTCTTCGTCCTGTCCGCCGCCGGAACACCCCGCCGGCTGGGTACGGCGTGGCGCGGCTCCCCGGCGGGTGGTCGTCGTCCTCCCCCTGTTCTGCCCAGCGGTCGTCGCGCCCAGACCGGGGCTCGTACTCGTGTTTCCTCTCCACGTTTCCCCGGGGTGCACCCGCTCGTTGAGTCGGCGTGAGGCATGGACATGGGCGCGCGCGGCGCGCGGGGGCCGCGCTGGCCGTCGTAGTGGCAGGGACAGGACTGGTCGCCGGGTGCACGTCCGGGGACGGGCGCAGCGGGATGGACCGGCTGCTGGGGAAACCGGCGGCGCCCGCGGACCTGATCCGGGTGACGCCGGAGGACGGGACGAAGGGGGTGCGCGCGGAGGGGCGGCTGCGGGTGCGGGTGCCGTTCGGGCGGCTGGAGTCCGTGCGGGTCGCGCGCGTGCAGGACGCGCAGGAGACCGTCGTACCCGGCAGGATCGTGGACGACGGTGCGGGCTGGCGGCCGGACGACGACCGGCTGGCGCTCGCCGCGCGGTACACGGTGGACGTCGTCGCGCGCGACGAGTCGGGCAACCGGCTGGCGCGGCACAGCACGTTCACGACGTTCGTGCCGGACGAGCGGTTCATCGGGTACGTCTCGCCGGAGAACCGGTCGACCGTCGGCACCGGGATGATCGTCTCGCTGGAGTTCAACCGGGAGGTCGTGCGCCGCGCGGACGTCGAGCGGGCCGTGCGGATCACCTCGGACCCGCCGGTGGAGGTGCGTCCGCACTGGTTCGGCGGGGAGCGGCTGGACTTCCGGCCGCGCGAGTACTGGAAGCCGGGGACCCGGGTGACCGTCGCGCTGCGGCTGCGGGACGTCGAGGGGGCGCCCGGGGTGTACGGGCTCCAGTCGAAGACGTTCTCCTTCACCGTCGGGCGCAGCCAGGTCTCCCTGGTGGACGCCGCCGAGCACACCATGGAGGTGCGGCGGGACGGGCACCTTCTGGCGACCGTGCCGATCACGGCGGGGTCTCCGAAGACGCCCACGTACAACGGGAAGATGGTCGTCACCGAGATGCTCGAAGTGACGCGGATGAACAGCCGGACGGTCGGTTTCGGCGGCGAGTACGACATCCCGGACGTCCCGCACGCGATGCGGCTGACCGACTCGGGGACCTTCCTGCACGGGAACTACTGGGCGCCGTACGCCGTTGGACGGGTGAACGTGAGTCACGGGTGTGTGGGTCTGAAGGATGTGAAGGGGGGATCTTCGGAGACTCCGGCGGGGTGGTTCTTCGACCGGAGTCTGATCGGGGACGTGGTGGAGGTGGTCAACAGCCGGGACAAGACGGTGGCCGCGGACAACGGGCTGGGCGGCTGGAACATGGGCTGGAAGGAGTGGGTCGCGGGGGGTGCGGTCGGGTAGGCCGTAGGTGGGCGGAGTGGGCGGGCAAGAGCGGGTGGGTCCTTTGCGACGAAACGGTGACGTTTACCTGACCAGATGGTCAAATGCGGCCGGTTAGGATGCGCCAGTGATCGCGCGGCGAGCGCGGGGGTGGGGGCCTGACCTGGGGCCTCGCGAGGGGAGAACGACTTGAACGTGCGGCCGATATCGGGGGCGTCGGTGCGAGGACGGAAGCGGGGGACGGCGCTCATGACGGGCGTCCTCCTGCTCGCCGTGACCGCGTGCGGCGGGAGCGGGGACTCCGGGACCGGGTCCGAGGGGTCCGGCAAGAACGACACGAAGGGCAAGGCGGCCGACACCGCGCAGAGCGGGCAGTCGGAGGCGGTCGTCAGCATCCTCCCCGCGAACGGCGCGACCGCCGTGAACACCAGCGGGACGCTCAAGGTCTCCGCGGCCAAGGGCAAGCTGACCGAGGTCACCGTCAAGGACCCGAAGGGGACGGCGGTCAAGGGCGCGATCTCCGCGGACGGCGCCGGCTGGACGCCCGCCACGCATCTCGCCGCGTCCACGAAGTACCAGGTGCACGCGGTCGCCAAGGACACCGAGGGACGGCAGGCCGCCGAGGACTCCACGTTCACGACGCTCAGCCCGAAGAACACGTTCATGGGCAACTTCACGCCCGAGGACGGTTCGACGGTCGGCGTCGGGATGCCGTTCTCGATCCGCTTCACGCGCGGGATCACCGCGCCGGACGCCGTCGAGAAGGCCATCGAGATCAAGACGGTCCCGGCCGTCGACGTCCAGGGCCACTGGTTCGGCAACGACCGGCTCGACTTCCGTCCCGAGCAGTACTGGAAGGCCGGTACGAAGGTCACCGTCACGCTCAACCTCGACGGCGTCGAGGGCCGCAAGGGCGTCTACGGCGAGCAGACCAAGACCGTCTCCTTCACCATCGGGCGCAACCAGGTGTCGACCGTCGACGCCAAGAAGCACACGATGACCGTCCAGCAGGACGGCAAGACCATCAAGACGATCCCCGTGACGACCGGCAAGCCCGGGTACGCCACCTGGAACGGGCAGATGGTGATGAGCGAGAAGTACGAGGTCACCCGGATGAACGGGGACACCGTCGGCTACGACGGCGAGTACGACATCAAGGACGTCCCGCACGCCATCCGCCTCACCGACTCCGGCACGTTCGTGCACGGCAACTACTGGGGCGGGGACGCGTTCGGCAACTACAACGCGAGCCACGGCTGCATCGGGCTGCGGGACGTGCGGGGCGGGTACGACAGCAAGATCGCCGCTGCCTGGTTCTACAACCACTCGATGATCGGCGACGTCGTCGTCGTGAAGAACTCGACGGACCCGGTGGTGAATCCGGGGAACGGGCTCAACGGGTGGAACATGTCGTGGGCGGAGTGGACGAAGTAGTTCGTTCCAGTAGGTAGAAGAGGGGCCTCGGTGCTGTGACTCACGGCACCGAGGCCCCTGTCGTTGGTCACCGTGCTGCACCTGCCCGGGGGACAACCCCCGGACCCCCGGCCGACTGTGTCCGACGGCACCGAGCCGGTTCCCGTTAGTCCCCGTTAACCTGCCTGCATGACCGTGAATCTCGAAGTCTCCGAAGGCGTCGGCACGCTGCGGCTCGACCGGCCCCCCATGAACGCGCTGGACACCGCCACGCAGGACCGGCTGAAGGAGCTCGCCGAGGAGGCCGGGCGGCGTGGCGACGTGCGCGCGGTGGTGGTGTACGGCGGGGAGAAGGTGTTCGCGGCGGGCGCGGACATCAAGGAGATGCAGGCGATGGACCACGCGGCGATGGTGCTGCGGGCCCGCGCCCTCCAGGACGCGTTCACGGCCGTGGCCCGTATCCCGAAGCCGGTCGTCGCGGCGATCACCGGGTACGCGCTGGGCGGCGGCTGCGAGTTGGCGCTCTGCGCGGACTACCGGATCGCCGGGGAGAACGCGAAGCTGGGGCAGCCGGAGATCCTCCTCGGGGTGATCCCGGGCGCGGGCGGCACCCAGCGGCTGGCCCGGCTGATCGGCCCGTCCAAGGCGAAGGACCTCATCTTCACCGGGCGGATGGTGAAGGCGGACGAGGCGCTGTCGCTCGGCCTCGTGGACCGCGTCGTCCCCGCCGACGAGGTGTACACGCAGGCGCACGCCTGGGCCGCGAAGCTCGCGCAGGGTCCGGCGATCGCGCTGCGCGCCGCGAAGGAATCGATCGACGTGGGCCTGGAGACCGACCTGGAGACGGGCCTCGCCGTCGAACGCAACTGGTTCGCGGGGCTGTTCGCGACCGAGGACCGGGAGCGGGGGATGCGGAGCTTCGTGGAGGAGGGGCCGGGGAAGGCGAAGTTCCTCTGACGGCACGGGTGTTGTGCCGTAAACCGGATCGGCCTGTGAGTTATCCCCTCCCCGAATTCCCGTACGGGGTCTTGCAATTGACGTGATGTCTCATCCGGGTCCCTCGAAGGGGCGGTTTGTGGGAGCCTTGAGGTGACCGTGAGCCCGCTCTGCCGAGGGAGCCGTCGATTGCCGCCGAGTGAGCCGTCGCCGCAGCTCAGCGGGGGTGTTGCGGACTCCCGACTGCCACTGTCATATGCCCCTGGCCCGGTGGACACCGGAAGCTTGCGGGGGGCCTATTCCCCGGGAACGGCCACGGGCGGCGCTCCGGGCGGCCATGATGGGGGCATGGCGGGGCTGGAGAGTTTCGAACAGCCGCGGGGACACGGGCGTGTGGACGCGGCGCGCTGGTCGCCCGCGATCGAGGACGAGCGGGCACTGAAGGCAGTAGAACTGTTCGGCGATCCCGCGGAGGCGGAGATTCCGCTCCCCTCGCGCCCCGAGTCAGCCGCCGCCGCCCGCCGCCTCACCCACTTCGTCGTCCTGCGCCAGTGGGGGCTGTCCCCCAAGCTCGCCGAGGACGCCGTCCTGCTCGTCTCCGAACTCGTCGGCAACGCCGTGCGGCACACCGGCGCCCGGGTCTTCGGGCTGCGGATGCGGCGGCGCCGGGGGTGGATCAGGGTGGAGGTGCGCGACCCCTCGCGCGGGCTGCCCTGTCTCATGCCCGTGCAGGAACTCGACGTCAGCGGGCGGGGGTTGTTCCTCGTGGACAAGCTGTCCGACCGCTGGGGGGTCGACTTACTTCCGCGCGGGAAGACGACATGGTTCGAGATGAGGGTCGGGGACAGGTAGCCCCGCCGTCCGTGCACACCCGGCTCCGCTAGCCGAGGATCTTCCGTTCGTACGCCACCGCGACCGCCGCCGCCCGGTCGCTCACGCCCAACTTGGCGTAGAGGTGGGTGAGATGGGTCTTCACCGTCGCCTCGCTGATGAACAGCTCCCGCGCGATCTCACGGTTCGACGTCCCCTTCGCCACGAGCGCCAGCACCTCCCGCTCCCGCCCCGACAACGGCTCACTGACCGGACTGCGGACGGCGCTGACGAGCCGGGTCGCCACCGCGGGCGACAGCACCGTACGGCCCTGCGCCGCCGCCCGCACCGCCGTGAACAACTCGTCGCGCGGGGCGTCCTTGAGGAGATAGCCCGTCGCGCCGGCCTCGATCGCGGGCAGCGTGTCGGAGTCCGTGTCGTACGTCGTCAGGACGAGCACCTTCGCGCGGGCCCCCGCGCGGGTGAGCCGCGCGATCGCCTCGACCCCGCCGCCGCCCGGCATCCGCAGGTCCATGAGGATCACGTCCGGGTCGAGCGCGGCGGCCCGCTCCACGGCCTCGACACCGTTCGCCGCCTCGCCGAGGACGCGGAAGCCGGGGGCCGCAGCGAACATGCCGCGCAGGCCGTCGCGGACGACGGGGTGGTCGTCGACGATGAGGAGGGAGATGGGGCGGCCGGCCGGGTGATCGGCGGGGTGGGCGCCGGTCGGGGTGTGGGGCTGGGCGTGGGACTGGGCGTGCGGCTGGGGGGCGGTCTGGTCATCGCTCATGGCGGACCAACGGTACGCGAGCCGACAGTGCGGTGCCCTGGCCCGGCTCCGACTCGACCGTGAGGGAGCCCGCGATGCGTTCGGCGCGGGCGCGCATGCCGTCGAGGCCGAAGCCGCCGGCGCGGGTGCGCTCGGGGAGGGCGAGGGGGTCGAAGCCCCGGCCGTCGTCGCGGATGTCGAGGATCACCTCGTCCCCCAGGTAGGAGAGGGTCACGCCGAGGCGGGTGGCGCGGGCGTGCCGGGCGGCGTTGGAGAGGGCTTCCTGGGTGATGCGCAGGAGGGTCGCGGAGACCTCGTCGTGGAGCTGCTCGGCGGTGCCGGTGACCGTGAACTCGGCCCGTACGCCCGTCCGTTCGCCCCATTCGGCGACCGTGTCCTTGAGCGCGTCCGGGAGTCCCGCGTCGGCCAGGGCGACCGGGGCGAGGTTGTGCACGGAGCGGCGGGCCTCGCCGAGGCTGTGCCGGGCGAGGTCGATGGCGCGGCCGGTGTGCTCGCGGGCCGTGTCCGGGTCCGGGGTGTTCGTGACGACCTGGAGCTGGGCGATGATGCCGGTCAGGCCCTGCGCGATGGTGTCGTGGATCTCGGCCGCGAGGCGTCGGCGCTCGTCGGCCACGCCCGCCTCCCGCGCCTGGACGAGGAGCTGGGCGTGCAGCGCGGCGTTCTCGTCGAGGGCCTGCTGGAGGGCGGCGTTGGTGCGTTCGAGTTCGGTGATCGTGGCGGTGCGTTCGACGGCGCGGCGGGCGTCCTGTTCGGTGAGGTGGGCGATCACCGACTGGAGGGCGAACTGGAAGAACAGCAGCGCGACGAACACGGCCGTCTGGCCCAGGTTGCGCGGCGGCATCCCGCCCGCCTGCGCGCCCGCCACCGGGACCGCGCTCAGGAACAGGCCGACCCTGCGCCATCTGCCGGGCAGGAGTTCGTCGGCGTCCATGTAGCCGGTGGCCGCGTAGAACGCGAAGAACGGGTTGAGGAGGGTGAGGACGAAGGCGAGGGCCCAGCGGACCAGGTAGTAGACCGAGCCCGCCGGGGAGGGGGTACGGCCGCGGTTCGGGCGGCGGTGACGGGTGGCGTGCCACCAGAGCTGGAGCGCGAGCGCGACGACGACGAGGGCCCCGGCGGCGTACCAGGCGGCGGGGCCCGCCATCAGGCCGGCCGCGATCGTCCCGAGGACGACGCTGATGCCGAGCATCGCGTAGGGGCCCCAGACGTGCAGTTGCTCCCAGCGCTGGTCGATCTGGCTGTCCCTCGCGGTCATGTGCCCAGTCTGCACGGCCGTGTCCCCCATGTGCCGCTCCCTACTCCCAGCGGAACCAGCGCGCGGCGGCGGCCGTGAGCAGGACGATCCAGGCGGCCGACACTCCCAGGTGGCCCCAGCCGGGCCAGTCCCCCGCCGCCGCCTGGTTCAGGGCCTCGGCCGCCGCGCCGAACGGGGTGTACCCGACGGCCGTCGCGAGGCCGTGCGGCATCGTCTGGACCGGCATCCACACGCCCGCGCAGAACATCGACGGGAAGAACACGGCCGACCCGATGGCCCCGGCGATCTTCGTCGTCCGTGACAGGGAGGAGATCACCGCGCCGAGGGCGAGGGCCGCGAGGAGCGTCAGGAGCAGCGCGAGGGCGTATCCGGACGGCTGCCTCGGCAGCGTCACGTCGAACGCGAGCCGGCCCACCAGGAGCGCCAGCAGCGCCGAGGCGAGCGCCGCGATGCCGTAGACCAGCATCTGGGCGGCCAGCAGGGCGGTGGGGCGGACCGGGGTCGCCGACATCCTCCGCAGGATGCCGCGCTCCCGGTAGCCGGTGAGGGTCTGGGGCATCGACTGGACTCCGCCGACGATCAGCCCCAGCAGCACGGCCACCGGGACGTACGCGTCCACGGGGCGCAGGCCGCCGAAGGAGGCGTCCGGCTGCCGGAAGGAGGGGATCGAGCCGAGGATCACGAGGAGGAGGGTGGGGAAGAGCAGAATCCAGAAGAGCGCGCCGGGTTCGCGGCGGAAGAGGCGGAGTTCGGTTTTGAGGACGGCGGGGACGAGAGGGAAGGGGGTGCGGGCGGTGAGGGCACGGGGGGCGGGGTCGGGGGTGGCGAGGTTGGGGCCGGGGGTGGCAGAGCTGGGAGTGGCGGGGCTGGGGGTGGCAGGGGTGGGGTTCATGCCGTCGCCTCCTTCGTGAGGTCCAGGAACGCGTCGTCCAAAGTGGCGTCGGTGACGCGGAGTTGGTGGGCGGTGATGTGGCGGCGGGCGAGGAGGGTGATGACGGCGTTGACGGTCTCGTCGGTGCCGGAGAGGGTGAGGCGGCCCTCCTTGTGCTCGACGGAGGAGAGGGCGGGGAGGGCGGCGAGGTCGGTCTCGTCGAGGGGGGTGGAGGGGGTGAAGCTGATGACCGTGGCCCCCGCGGAGCGGCGGATCAGGCCGGAGGGGGTGTCGAGGGCGGCGACCCTGCCCTTGTCGATGACGGCGATCCGGTCGCAGAGGCGCTGGGCCTCCTCCATGAAGTGCGTGACGAGCAGGACGGTGACGCCGTTCGCCCGGATGTCCTCGATCAGCTCCCAGGTGTCGCGGCGGGCCCGGGGGTCGAGGCCGGTGGTGAGTTCGTCGAGGACGACGACCCTGGGGTCGCCGATCAGCGCGAGGGCGATGAACAGGCGCTGCTTCTGTCCGCCGGACAGCTTCGCGAACCGCGTCGTCAGCTTGCCGGTGAGCCCGAGCCGCTCCGCGAGGGGCCGCCAGTCCGCCGGCCGCGTGTAGAAGGAGGCGTACAGCTCCAGTGCCTCCCGCACGGTCAGCTTGGGCTGCAACTCGCTCTGCTGGAGCTGCGCCCCGAGCAACTGGGCGACCCGCGCGTGCTCGGCGACGGGGTCGAGCCCGGCGACCCGGACCCGCCCCGCGTCGGGCACGCGCAGCCCCTCTACGCACTCGACCGTGGTGGTCTTCCCGGCCCCGTTCGGCCCGAGCACTCCGAAGATCTCCCCCTCCTCCACGGCGAAGGAGACCCCGTCCACCGCCCTGTGGGCGCCGTACGTCTTCCGCAGATCCATGACTTCGATGACGGCCATGCGTCCAGGCTCCCGCCCCGCCCCCACCCCTCACATCGGCCGAAGAGCCAGACCCCGCCTCCTCCGTTCACCCGTCCGGCATCAACCGATCGGCTGATGCGCGGGTACGACCTGGGGGGCGACCATGGACACCGGCACACCGCCCGGCCGAGCCCCCTCAGAAACCCACCCCTCTCAGAACCGCGCCTCCGGAATCTCCGCCAACCGCCGGGCCCAGGCCGGATACTTCGCCGCCTTCGCCTCATGGAGCGCGCCGACCTTCGCCCGTACGTCCGGGTCCGGGTCGTCGGTGAAGCGGACGGCCGTGATGCGCTGGATGTGCGGAAGGATCACGTCGTCACCGGTGAGGTGGACGGGATCGTGCATGTAGCGCTCCAGGGCGGCCAGGTCGGGGACGCCCACGCAGTACGTGTGCGTGTAGCCGTCCGCCGGGTCGCCCATGTCGTCACCGACGACGCCGAACGCGGCGGACTCGACCGTCGAGGTGCGGCGCATCGCGGCGAGGACCGTCGCCTGGTCCTCCTCGCTCGTACCGGGCCTGAAGCTGAACCGCAGGATGTTGACGATCACTCGGTCTCCCCACACACGACTGAACCAGTGAGTTCAAGTTACTGGTCCAGCAGGTTCAGAACAAGGCGATAGCCTGCACAGGTGACTTCGACGACCACGGCCGCACGCGGGCGCATCGACAAGCGGCAGGCCATCCTGGAGGCGGCCTTCGACGTCTTCGCGCGGCGCGGTTACGCGCAGGCGTGTGTGAAGGAGATCGCCGAGGCGGCGAAGGTCGCGAAGCCGACCGTCTACAACCACCTCAACGACAAGGAGACCCTGTTCCGGCAGGCCCTGGAGCGTGCGGCGGACGCCGTCGCGGCGGACGCGGTCGCGGCGCTGGACCCCCTGCGTGCTCCCGGCGACGACCCGCGCGCAGCCTTCCTAGACACGGCCCGCCGGCTCCTCGCGGTGTTCACCGCCGACCGCGCGCGCTCGCTGCGCTGGCTGACGTACGCGCAGGTCGGCGTCTTCCCCGACCTGGTCGAGACGGTCACGTCCCGCACCCAGACCCGCCTCGCCGAATCCCTCGCCGACCGGCTGGCCCGCCTCGCGCTCTCCGGCCACCTCCACCGGACCGACCCCACGACAGCGGCCGAACACTTCCTGGCCCTGCTCACCGGCCCCTTGGAACACCGCAGCGCCCTCGGGACACGGGAGGTGACCCCGGCGGAGGTGGAAGCGGTGGCGGAGGCAGGGGTGAAGGTGTTCCTGCGGGCGTACGGGGCGAGGTAGAAACCCACCCCGTTCAGCTCACCCCGCCCGTCCAGCTCACCCCGCCGAGCTCACCCCGCCCGCTCCCCATGCCAAGTCCCCCACAACTCCGCATACGCACCCCCCGCGTTCACCAGCTCCTCGTGCGTCCCCAGTTCCGTCACCCGCCCGGCCTCCATCACCGCGACCCGGTCCGCGTCGTGGGCCGTGTGCAGCCGGTGCGCGATGGCGATGACCGTCCGGTTCTCCAGGACGGCGGCGAGGGCGCGTTCCGTGTGGCGGGCGGTCGTGGGGTCGAGGAGGGCGGTCGCCTCGTCGAGGATGAGCGTGTGCGGATCGGCCAGCACCACCCGGGCCAGCGCGAGCTGTTGCGCCTGGGAGCCGTCCAACGTCCGCGCGCCGGTGCCGAGTTCGGCGTCCAGGCCGCCCGGCAGCTCGGCCACCCACTCCCCCGCCCCCACGGCCCGCAGCGCGGCCCACAACTCCTCGTCGCTCGCGGCGGGTTCGGCGATGCGGAGGTTGTCGCGGACGGTCCCGAGGAAGACGTGGTGCTCCTGGGTGACGAGGACGACCTGACGGCGCAGCTGCTCGGGCCCGAGGCCGGCGACGGGCACCCCGCCGACGGTGACCGTGCCCTCGGTGGGCGCGTCCACCCCCGCGAGGAGCCGGCTGAGGGTCGTCTTCCCGGCGCCGGACGGGCCGACGACGGCGAGCCGCTCGCCGGGGCGGACCGTGAGGTCGACCCCGCGCAGGACCTCGCCGCCCCGCTCGTACGCGAACCGCACACCGGTGACGTCGATCCGGTCGTCGGCCGGGTCGGGCGCGTCCTCCAGGACGGTGCCCGGCGCCTGCGCGATCCCCTCGACGCGGGCGAACGACGCCCCGCTGCTCTGGAGTTGCTCGACCCGGACCAGCACCTGGTCCAGCGGTTCGAAGAACTGCCGGGTGTAGAGGGTCGCGGTGACGACCGCGCCGAGGCTCACCGCGCCGCGCGCGTGCAGCACCCCGCCGAGGACGAGGATCGCCGACACCGGCAGCGTGTAGGACACCTCGACGACCGGGAAGAAGACGCTGCGCAGGAAGAGGGTGTGGAAGCGGGTGCGCCGGGACGCCTCCAGCGCCTCGCGGCTCGCCGCCGTACGCCGTTCGTCGAGCCGGAACGCCTCGACGGTCCGCGCGCCCCCGGCGGTCGCGGCGAGGATCTCGGAGACCTCGGAGGTCGCGGCGCCTTCGGCGAGGTAGCCGGTGCGGGCCCGGCGCAGGTACCAGCGCAGTCCGGCCCAGATCGGCGCGAGCCCGAGGGCGGCGACCAGGCCGAGCAGCGGGTCGACGAAGAAGACGGCGGCCAGCAGGAACAGCGCCTGCGCCCCGCCGACCATGATCTCGGGTCCGGCGTCCCGCAGGGTCGTCCCGACGGTCGCGACGTCGGCGGTGCCGCGCGTGGTGAGATCGCCGGTGCCGGCCCGCTCGACGACGGACGCGGGCAGCGCGAGCGCCCGGTCCACGAACTCCTCCCGCACCCGCGCGAGCGTCCGCTCCCCGAACCGGTGCGCGACGTACCGACCCCACCGCGCCAGCAGCAGCTGTGCGACGGCGGCGGCCAGAATCCCCAGCGCCAGCCGGTCGACGGCCCCGGTCCCGGCCCCGCCCCGCACCTCGTCGATGATCCGCCCGAGCAGCCACGGCCCGACGAGCCCGGCGACGGCGGCCAGCACGTTGACGCCGACGACGATCCCGAGCGCCCGCCGGTCCGCCCGCACCAGCCGCCCGAGCGCCCGCCGCACCTCCCGGGCCCCGGCCACGGGCAGCCGCCCGGCCTCCCCCGCACCGCTCACCGAACCGCCCCTTCCGTCTCCTCGGCGTCCCGCGCGACCAGCGCCCGGTACCCCGTCTCCCGCTCCAGCAGTTCCCGGTGGGTGCCCGTCGCGGCCACCCGACCGTCGACGACGTACTGCACCCGGTCCACCCGGTCGAGCAGCAGCGGCGACGTGGAGGTGACGACCGTCGTCCGCCCGGCCCGACTCTCCCGCAGCCGGGCGGCGATCGCGGCCTCGGTGTGGGCGTCGAGCGCGGACGTGGGTTCGACGGCGAGCAGCACCTCGGGCTCCGCGAGCAACGCCCGTACCAGCCGGACGCGTTGGCGCTGGCCGCCGGAGAGGCTGCGGCCCTGTGCGGAGACGGCGGAGTCGAGGCCGTCGGGCAGTCCGCGCACGATGTCCTCGCAGGCGGCGGCCCACACGGCCCGGGTGACGGCGTCGGCGTCGCGCTCCTCGCGCCCCGACACCATCTCGCGCAGCGTCTCGGCGAACAGGTCGGCCTCGTTGTCCGCGACGAGGACCCGCCTGCGGACGTCCGCCAACGGCACGGCGTCCAGCCGGACTTCGCCCCAGGTGACGTCCGACGGCAGATACCGCCCGAGCCGGTCGACGATCACGGCGCCGTCGGCCGGCCGCCCGCAGACCACGGCGGTCAACTCGCCCTCCCGGACCCGGACTCCGGACATCGGGTCGCGCAACTCGGCGGCCTCCGAAGGGGCTTGGGCGGTCGGGTGGTCGGGGTCCGGTTCGAGGCCGAGCAGCCGTACGACCCGGCGCGCGGCGACGACGCCCCGGCTGAGCTGGTAGCCCATCTCGACGAGGAAGGACACCGGGACGACGAGGACGGCCACGAAGCCGTAGACGGAGACGAGTTGGCCGACCGTGATCTCGCCCTGCGCGGCCAGCCGGGCGGCGAGCCAGGTGACGACGGACAGGAACAGCGTGGGCAGGCCGACCCCGAGCGCCTGAATCCAGCTCGTCACCGCGCCGACCCGGTACCCCTGTTCCCGCAGGCTCGCCGAGTCCCGCCGGAACCCGTCCGCGAACAGCCCTTTGCCGCCGAGGCCGTTGAGGACGCGCAGCCCGCTCGCGAGGTCCCCGATCCGGGCGGTCAGCAGGCGCTGGCGTTCGCGGTACTCGGTCTCCGCGCCCTGGAGCCGGGCCATCAACGGGCCGACAAGCAGGGCGAGTACGGGCATGCCGGTGAGGACGACGACGGCGAGCAGCGGTGAGACGTCCAGCAGGAGCACGGCGACGACGGCGTACATCACGATCGACCCGAAGCCGGGGCCGAGGGCGGTCAGGGAGAACGCGATCGTCTGGACGTCGCCGACCCCGATGGTGACGACCTCCCCGGCGACCGTCCGCCGGGGCAGCGCGGCCCCGAGCCGGACCGCCTGTCCGACGACCACCTTCACCGTGCGGAAGTTGGCGTCCATCCGCAGCCGGGTCATCGTGCGGTGGCGCATGACGCTGAGCCAGGCGTTGAACGCGCCGACGGCGAACAGCGCGACGCTCCAGCCGACCAGAGCGCTCATGTTCCCCGGTTCGAGCCCTTCGTCGACCGCCTTGGAGATCATCCAGGGGGCCGCCGCGAGCAGCGCCATCCAGACGGACGCGAGGGTCGCCCCGGCCAGCGCCCGGCCGGGCTGGCGCCGGGTCAGCCACCACAGGTAGCCGAGGCCGCCCCGGCAGTCGGGGTCCCCCGGGTCCGCGTACGCGTCGATCATGTCCCCTCCCCCGTGCGGGCCAGGCTGTCGCGCCAGGCCCGGTGCAGTCCGGCGAACCGGCCGGTCCCGGCGATCAGTTCGGCCGGCGTGCCGTCCTCGACGATCCTTCCCCCCTCCATGACGAGCACGCGGTCGGCGATCTCCACGGTGGACAGGCGGTGGGCGATGACGACGGCGGTCCGGCCGCGCAGGACGGTGGACATGGCGCGCTGGACGGCCTGTTCACCGGGGACGTCGAGGGAGCTGGTGGCCTCGTCGAGGATGAGGACGGCCGGGTCGGCGAGCAACGCCCGCGCGAACGCGACGAGTTGGCGCTGACCGGCGGAGATCCGGCCGCCGCGCTTGCGGACGTCCGTGTCGTAGCCGTCGGGGAGGGCGCTGATGAACTCGTGGGCGCCGATGGCCTTCGCGGCGCGTTCGATGTCCTCGCGGCCGGCGTCGGGGCGGCCGATCGCGATGTTCTCGGCGACGGTGCCGGAGAACAGGAACGCCTCCTGGGTGACCATGACGACGCCGCGCCGGAGTTCGGGGACGGGGAGGTCGCGCAGGTCGACGCCGTCGAGGGTGACGCGGCCGGTGGAGGGGTCGTAGAAGCGGGCGAGGAGTTTCGCGAGCGTCGACTTCCCGGCGCCGGTGGAGCCGACGACCGCGACGGTCCGGCCGGCCGGGAGGGTCAGGTCGAAGCGGGGCAGGATCTCGCCGCCGGTGCGGTAGCCGAACGAGACGCCGGTGAACTCGACCGTGCGGCCCGGGAGTTCGCCCTGGCGGACGGGGAGTTCGCGGGGGTCGGCCGGTTCGGGGACGGAGGGGGTCTGGGCGAGGAGTCCGGCGATCTTCTCCAGGGAGGCGGCGGCCGACTGGTAGGAGTTGAGGAACATGCCGAGGCGGTCGATCGGGTCGTAGAGGCGGCGCAGGTAGAGGACGGCGGCGGCGAGCACGCCGAGTTCGAGCGAGCCGTCCGAGACGCGGTAGGCGCCCCACAGGACGATCACGGCGACGGCGGTGTTGGCGATCAGGCGGGAGCCGGTGACGTAGCGGGCCATCTCCAGGAGGGCGTCGCCGTTGGAGCGTTCGTGGGTGCGGTTGAGGGCCGCGAACTCGGTGTCGTTGACGGTCTCCCGGCGGAAGGCGCGGACCGGGCGGATGCCGTTCATCGTCTCGACGAACTTGACGATGACGGCGGCGATGGCGGTGGACCGCTTGCGGTAGACGCGGCCGACGCGGCGCCGGTACATCCGGACCATCAGGTAGAGCGGGCCGAAGGAGGCGACCGCGACCGCGCCGAGGCCGAGGTCGAGCCAGAGCAGCATCGCCGAGATGTAGACGAAGGAGAGGATGACGGTGACGAGTTCCTGGAGGCCCTCGCTGAGGAGTTCGCGCAGGGATTCGACGTCCGTCGTCGAGCGGGAGATGAGGCGGCCCGAGGTGTAGCGCTCGTGGAAGTCGATGCTGAGCGCCTGCGCGTGCCGGAAGATGCGGCCCCTGAGGTCGAGCAGGACGTCCTGGTTGACGCGCGCGGAGGTGATGATGAACGCGTACTGGAGCATGCCGGACAGCAGCGCGCACCCCAGGTATCCGGCTCCCGCCGCGATCAACGGCCCGTTGTCGCCGCCCCGGTAGGCCGGTACGGCCGTGTCGATCGCGTACGCCACCAGCAACGGGCCCACCTGCACGGCCGCCTGCTGCACGAGCAGCAGCAACGCCGTCAGCCCCGCCCGCGCCTTCATCGGCGCGAGCAGCGACCGCAGCAGCGCTCCCGTCGCCCCGGGCGGCGTGGGCAGATCGTCCTGGTCGAACGGGTCCGCCCGCACGTCCGTCCCCTTCCCCTTGCCCGCGGGCACCGGAGTATCCGTGGAAACACTCATCGCCGAACGTCCTCCTGCTCCCGAGGGGTGGGGGTTTCCTGAGAAACGGGGGCTTCCCGAGGGGTGGGGGCTTCCCTGGAGCCGGCCTCGCCCTGCGGGGAGCGCCGGTCGGACCGGTCCCGGGCGGGGGGCCGCTGCGACGCGCCACCGCCGGCGTCCCCGCCGGACGGCCCGGACAGCTCGGACGGCTCTCGGTCCGCCGCCCGCTGCGCCACACCCGCCTCCCCGGCGGACGGTTCCCCGGCCCCCGCCCGCCGCAACGCGCCGTTCCCGGTCCGCGCAACAACACCCGGCTCCGACCCGGCGGCATCCGCCTCCCACCCGCTACCGTCCGACTCCACCCCGGCAGCACCCGGCTCCGGTCCGACGACACCCGGCCCCGACCCGGAGGCATCCGCCTCCCACCCGCTACCGTCCGACTCCACCCCGGCAGCATCCAGCTCCGGTCCGGCGACACCCGGCCCCGACCCGGAGGCACCCGCCTCCCACCCGGCGGCACCCGGCCCCCACCCAGTGACGTCCGCCCCCGACCCAGCAGCGGGCGCCCCCCGGTCCGGCCCCTCGTCCTCCCCCTGTGCCCCCGCCATCAGATACGCGTACTCCGGGTTCGTCCGGAGCAGTTCCTGATGGGTGCCGATCGCCTTGATCCGACCCTCGGAGAGCAGCGCCACGCGGTCCGCGAGGAGGACCGTGGAGGGGCGGTGGGCGACGATGAGGGCGGTGGTGGTGGCGAGGACATGGCGGAGGGCGGCCTCGACGGCGGCCTCGGTGTGGACGTCCAGCGCGGAGAGCGGGTCGTCGAGGACGAGGAACGGGGGCCGGCCGACGACCGCGCGGGCGAGCGCGAGCCGCTGACGCTGGCCGCCGGAGAGGCTGAGCCCCTGCTCACCGACCTGCGTGTCGACGCCGTAGGGAAGGCCGTGCACGAAGTCCGCCTGGGCCACGTCCAGCGCCCGGTTCAGGTCGCCCTCTCCCGACGCCGCACCCATCAGCACGTTCTCCCCGACGCTCGCGGAGAACAGGGTGGGCTCCTCGAAGGCGACGGCGACCCGGGAGCGCAGCTCCGACCGGGTCATCCCCTCGATGTCCTCGCCGTCGAGGGTGATCCGGCCCCCGCTGACGTCGTACATCCGGGGCACCAGCGCGGTGAGCGTCGTCTTCCCGCTGCCGGTCGCCCCGACGAGCGCGAGCGACTCCCCGGAGCGGATGTGCAGATCGATCCCGGCGAGCACGGGGGCGGACCCGGGATCGGCGTCGGGATACCGGAAGGACACCCCTTCGAACCGCAGCCCGTCCCCGGCCACCGCCACCTCACCCCCGGCAACCGCCGACCGGCCCCCGGCAACCGCCGGCTCACCCCCGGCCACCACCGGCCCGTCCCCCTCGTACCGCGACTCGCCCCCGGCCCCGGCCCCGGCCCCCGGCGACACCCCCACGGCACCCACGACACCCGCCCCCGACAACGTCGTCACCACACCCGCGCTCTCCCCCTTCTCCCTCTCCTCCTCCTTCTCGTCCATCACCTCGAAATACCGAGCCGTGGCCGTCGCCGCCTCCTGGCTCATCGCCAGCAGGAACCCGATCGACTCGACGGGCCACCGCAGCGCGAGGGCCGTGGAGAGGAACGCGACCAGCGTCCCCGCGGACAGCGCCCCGTCGGCGACCTGCACGGCCCCCACGACCAGCGCGACCGCGATCGCGACCTCGGGCAGCGTCACGATGACGCCCCAGATCATCGCGAGGAGCCGGGCCTTGCGCAGCTCCGTCCCCCGCAGCCGCCCCGACAACTCGCGGAAGACCCGGGCCTGGCTGCGATGCCGTCCGAACCCCTTGATGATCCGAATCCCGAGGACGCTCTCCTCGACGACGGTCGTCAGATCCCCGACCTGGTCCTGCGCGAGCCGCGCGACCCGCGCGTACCGGGACTCGAAGACGACGCACGTGACGACGACGGGGACGGCGGGCCCGAGGATGACGAGCCCGAGCGTCCAGTCCTGGAGCAGCATGATGACGACGCCGACGACGATGGTGACGGCGTTGACGAAGAGGAACGTCAGCGGGAAGGCGAGGAACATGCGCAGGAGCATGAGATCGGTGGTCCCGCGCGAGAGGAGCTGCCCGGAGGCCCACCGGTCGTGGAAGGAGATCGGCAGCCGCTGGAGCCGCCGGTAGAGGCCGGCCCGCATCTCGGCCTCGACATGGGACAGCGGCCGGGCGACGAGCCAGCGCCGCAGCCCGAACAGCAGCGCCTCCGCGAACCCGAGGAGGAGCAGCCACAGCGCGCCGAGCCAGACCCCGCCGGTGTCGCCGTCGGCGATGGGCCCGTCGACCATCCACTTCAGGACGAGCGGGATGACGAGGCCGACGCAGGAGGCGAGCACGGCGACGAACGCGGCGGTGAACAGCCGCACCCGCGCGGGTCTGACGTAGGGCCACAGCCTCAGGAGTGTGCGGACGGCTGACCGTTCGGTGGGGGGTACTGGCTCGGCTCGGGTCACGCTGGCGAGCCTACGGACCGGCACTGACAACGCCCACCGAGTTTCGGCCGGTACCTCCTCGTCCGCTGGTCCTACGACCTGCGGTTTTCCTCGGGACTCAGGGGTGTCTCAGGGGTACCGCCCCGCAAGATCCCAGGGTCGTCCCGGGGTCCGTGCGGAGATCACCAAGAATTCTCCAGCTCTTGGTCAAGGAAAGGTTTCCGGCCAACTTCTTGATGCGCTCATGACACGGCACCCCATCCCCTGCCACCCTTCCCACAACCGCTGCACAGCAACCCCACAGCACCACCACCCGAGTTGACCGACGGTCTCCCTGAAGGAGTTCAGTGGTGAGCAGCAGTCCCTCCAGACGTACCCCCCACTCCCCCTACCGCAGAACAGCCGCCGCGGCCCTCATGGGCGTGGCGGCTCTCGTCGCCACGGCGATCCAGTCCGGCGCGGCGACGGCGGCCCCCGAGCAGTCCCGGACGAAGACCGAGTCCGTCCAGCTGACCCCCTCCCAGCGCGCCGAACTGCTCCGCGACGCGGACGCGGACAAGGCGGCGACGGCGAAGACGCTGGGCCTCGGCGCCCAGGAGGCGCTGATCGTCCGTGACGTCGTCAAGGACACCGACGGCACCACGCACACCCGTTACGAGCGGACGTACGCCGGTCTGCCCGTGCTCGGCGGCGACCTGGTCGTGAAGGAGAATGCGTCCGGTGTCGCGCAGGGCGTCGTCAAGGCGACGAACGCGACGGTGAAGGTCGCCTCCCTCACCCCGAAGATCGCGGCCGGCGCCGCCGAGAAGCAGGCCCTGTCGCGCGCGGCGGCGGAGGGCGCCGAGGGCGCGGACACCAACCGGGCGCCCCGCAAGGTGATCTGGGCGGCGAACGGCACCCCGGTGCTCGCGTACGAAACGGTCGTCGGCGGCCTCCAGCACGACGGCACGCCGAACGAGCTGCACGTGATCACGGACGCCAACACGGGCCAGAAGCTGTACGAGTACCAGGCCGTCGAGACCGGCACCGGCAACACGATGTACAGCGGCTCGGTCACGCTGGGGACGACGCAGTCGGGGTCGTCGTACACCCTGACCGACGCCGGGCGCGGCAACCACCGTACGTACAACCTCAACCGGGGGTCCTCGGGCACCGGGACGCTGTTCTCGAAGTCGAGCGACACGTGGGGCAACGGTCTGCCCTCGAACCTGGAGACGGCGGGCGCGGACGCGCACTACGGCGCCGCGGTGACGTGGGACTACTACAAGAACGTCCACGGCCGCAACGGCATCCGGGGCGACGGGGTCGCGGCGTACTCGCGGGTCCACTACGGCAACGCGTACGTCAACGCGTTCTGGCAGGACTCCTGCTTCTGCATGACGTACGGCGACGGCGCGGGCAACAACAAGCCGCTCACCTCGCTGGACGTGGCCGGGCACGAGATGTCGCACGGCGTCACCGCCAACACGGCCCGCCTGGTGTACAGCGGCGAGTCCGGCGGCCTGAACGAGGCGACGTCCGACATCTTCGGCACGTCGGTGGAGTTCTACGCGAACAACGCCTCGGACGTCGGTGACTACCTCATCGGCGAGAAGATCGACATCAACGGCAACGGCACGCCGCTGCGTTACATGGACCGGCCGAGCAAGGACGGCTCGTCCAGGGACAGTTGGTACTCCGGTCTCGGCGGTCTGGACGTGCACTACTCGTCCGGTCCGGCGAACCACTTCTTCTACCTGCTGAGCGAGGGCAGCGGCACCAAGACGATCAACGGTGTCACCTACAACTCGCCCACCTCGGACGGGCTTCCGGTGACCGGCATCGGCCGGGACAAGGCGGAGAAGATCTGGTTCCGGGCGCTGGCCACGAAGTTCACGACGAACACGAACTACGCGGGCGCCCGCACGGGCACGCTGGCGGCGGCCGGTGAGCTGTACGGCACGACGTCGGCCGAGTACCGCGCCGTACAGGACTCGTGGGCGGCCATCGCGGTCGGCGCGCGCTCCACGGGCGGCGGTGGCGGGACCGGCACCTCGTTCGAGAACGGCACCGTGGTGGCGATCCCGGACAACGGGGCGGCGGTCACCTCGTCGATCGCGGTGACCGGGCGGACCGGCAACGCGCCGTCCAACCTGTCGGTGTCGGTGGACATCACGCACACCTTCCGGGGCGACCTGGCGGTCAACCTGGTGGGGCCGAGCGGGACGGCGTACCTGCTGAAGGCGTTCAGCTCGTCGGACTCGGCGGACAACGTCGTGGCGACGTACACGGTCAACGCGTCGAACGAGACGGCCAACGGCACCTGGCAGCTGCGGGTCCAGGACCAGGCCGCGCAGGACACCGGGCAGATCAACAGCTGGAAGGTCACCTTCCCGTAAGCCGTTGATCTCCTGAAGTCCGGGCGCCGTCCCCTCGGGGGCGGCGCCCGATCGTTTCCGGTCAACGCGCTTCGGGCGGCGCGGGGTTCACCGTTCACTACTGACCGGTAGGGGTGAACAGGGCGGCCGGAATCCGACGTTCCGGCACACAGCCCATCGTAAGGACAGCGTAAGGGGCCTCCCAGAGACGTAAACCTGGCGTTTACCAACTCCCCTTTTTTGCCAGCCCCTTGCCAAGTTCCTGTTGGGTCTTTACCGAGGTCAGCCGGATTTACACGCCAGAAACGTTTACCGGACAGGCGGTTTTCGGCCAACATCGATTCAGGGTCCTGACATGTACGCGCCCTCGGTGTCACTCTTCCCCCACCCGCCGCACAACTTCACGACTACTCCGGCCGGCAGTTCCCCACGCCGGTCCGGACTCCCCCACGAAGGAGCTTGTGTGACCCCCGTCTACACGCGTCACAAGCGCGCCACTCTGGCCATCGCGACCGCTGTGGCCGCCGGAGCGCTGCTGACCACCGGGCTGACCACGGCCAACGCGACCGACGTCAAGGTCGACGCGAACAAGGCCGCCCGGACCCTCGCCGCCGCCCCGTTGCAGCTCTCGGCGCCCGCCCGCGCCGCCCTGATCAAGGGTCAGCAGGCGGACGCGGCCGAGACCGCGCAGCAGATAGGTCTCGGCACCAAGGAGGCGCTGGTCGTCCGTGACGTCGTCAAGGACGTCGACGGCACCACGCACACCCGCTACGAGCGGACCTACGCCGGTCTGCCCGTGCTCGGCGGTGACCTGGTCGTCCACCAGACCGCGGCAGGCGCCAACAAGGGCGTCACCAAGGCCACTTCGGCCACCGTCAAGGTCGCCACGCTGACCCCGAAGGTCACCCCGACCACCGCCGAGAAGCAGGCCGTCGGCCTCGCGAAGGCGGCCGGCTCCGCCGAGACGACCGCGGACGCGGCGCCCCGCAAGGTGATCTGGGCCGGCAACGGCTCCACCCCGACCCTCGCCTTCGAGACCGTCGTCGGCGGCCTCCAGGACGACGGCACCCCCAACGAGCTGCACGTCATCACCGACGCGGCCACGGGCAAGAAGCTGTACGAGTGGCAGGGCATCGAGACCGGCACCGGCAAGAGCCTGTACTCCGGCACGGTCACCCTCGGCACCACCAAGTCGGGTACGACGTACAACCTGACCGACGGCACCCGCGGCGGCCACAAGACGTACAACAAGGCCCGCTCGACGTCGTCTTCGGCCGGCACGCTGTTCACCGACGCGGACGACACCTGGGGCACCGGCACCGCGTCCAGCTCCTCCACGGACCAGACGGCCGCCGTCGACGCCGCCTACGGCGCGCAGGTCACCTGGGACTTCTACAAGAACACGTTCGGCCGCAGCGGCATCAAGAACGACGGCGTCGCCGCGTACTCCCGCGTCCACTACGGCAACGCGTACGTCAACGCGTTCTGGGACGACAGCTGCTTCTGCATGACGTACGGCGACGGCGCGGGCAACACCGACCCGCTGACCTCGCTCGACGTCGCCGGTCACGAGATGACGCACGGCGTCACCTCCAACACCGCGGGCCTCAACTACTCCGGCGAGTCCGGCGGGCTGAACGAGGCGACCTCGGACATCTTCGGCACGGCCGTCGAGTTCTACGCCAACAACGCCTCGGACCCCGGTGACTACCTCATCGGCGAGAAGATCGACATCAACGGCGACGGCACCCCGCTGCGCTACCAGGACAAGCCCAGCAAGGACGGCTCGTCCAGGGACAGCTGGTCCTCGACCCTCGGCAACCTGGACGTGCACTACTCGTCCGGCCCGGCGAACCACTTCTTCTACCTGCTGTCCGAGGGCAGCGGCGCGAAGACCATCAACGGGGTGTCCTACAACTCCCCGACGTCCAACGGCTCCACGATCACCGGCATCGGCCGCGCCAAGGCCGTCCAGATCTGGTACAAGGCGCTGACCTCGTACATGACCTCGACGACCAACTACAAGGGCGCCCGCACCGCAACCCTGAGCGCGGCGTCGGCCCTGTACGGCGCCAGCTCCACCGAGTACGCGACGGTCGCCGCCGCGTGGTCGGCCGTGAACGTCAGCTAGTGGTAACAGTCGTGTGAACAGGGCGGCACCCGGGACGAAGGCATCCCCGGGTGCCGCTCTACTCTTGCGCCCATGTCCGAACGGCCTTTCTCGTACGACGACGTGGGCGCGACCCGCGACCCCCACTTCTGCCCTCCCGGCTTCCACCACCTCCGTGAACGCACGCGGATCGGCGAGGGCGAGGCGGTCTTCCGGCGGGCCTCCGAGGCGGTGCTGACCTGGGAGATGCACCGCGCGATGGGCGTCGGCATCAACGCCTCCGCCGACCGCGCCGCCCTCGACGTGGACGTCACGGTCTCGCTGGCCGGGGTCATCAAGGCCCCCTGCCGGATCGTCTGGACGGTCGAGGAACCCCGGCGGTCCGGCTGGGCGTACGGCACGCTCACCGGCCACCCCGAGTGCGGCGAGGAGTCCTTCCTCGTCGACCGCACCGGGGACGGCACGGTGTGGCTGACCGTGACGGCGTTCAGCCGCGCGGCCAAGTGGTACGCGAAGGCGGGCGGCCCGGCGGTGCGGGGCCTCCAACTCGCGTACGCCCGCAGGTGCGGGAAGGTGCTGAAGGGGTTGTGCGCGGAGGCCGACAGCTGACGGCGCTGTGCGCGGAGGCCGACAACCGACGGCGCTGTACGCGGGGGCCGACAACCGACGCCCCTCAGCCCCCGGCCCCCGCCGCCCCCCTCTAGCGCATCAACACCCCGCCGCCCTCCACGAGTTCCTCCGACGGCACCGCCACGAGCCCCAACTCGGCCGACGAGGACAGCAGTCGGTGCGCGGGCAGTACCCGGACCGTGTAGCCGAACGGCCCGGTCCGGTCCAGTGCGAGCGGCCCCTCGTACGACCAACCCCCTTCGCCGTCCGGCCCATTGACCGGCTTCAGCGGGACGGGGGTCGCGTCGGTGATGCGGTCCTCCGCGTCGACGCGCCCGGAGAGCGCCTGCACCTGGACGTCCTCGGGGCGCAGGTCGCCGAGGCGGACACGGACGCGCAGGGCGAGCGCGGAGCCGAGTTCGGGGGTGGAGGTGGTGGTGGACGTCTCGACGTGGTCGACGGCGACCCGGTACCAGGCCGCGCGCACCCGGCCCTTCCAGTCGGCGAGTTCACGGGCCCGGTCGGGGGTCATCGCGCGGTGCGCGTGCGCCGCCGGGGTGTAGAGGCGGTCGACGTACTCGCGGACCATCCGGTCGGCGAGCACCTTCGGACCGAGCCGGGTGAGGGTGCGGCGGACCATCTCCGTCCAGCGGTCGGGGAGTCCGCTCTCGCCGCGCTCGTAGAAGCGGGGGGCGATGCGCCGCTCCAGGAGGTCGTAGAGCGCGTCCGCCTCAATGTCGTCGCGCCGGTCCTGCTCCAGGGTGTCGCCGTCGGCGGTCGGGATGGCCCAGCCGAAGTCGGGTTCGAACCATTCGTCCCACCAGCCGTCCAGGACCGACAGGTTGAGACAGCCGTTCAGCGCGGCCTTCATCCCACTCGTACCGCACGCCTCCAGGGGCCGCAGCGGGTTGTTGAGCCAGATGTCGCAGCCCGGGTAGAGCCTGCGGGCCATCGCCATGCCGTAGTCCGGCAGGAACACGATCCGGTGGCGCACCCGGGGATCGTCCGCGAACCGCACCAGCTCCTGCACGAGCCGTTTCCCGCCGTCGTCCGCCGGGTGCGCCTTGCCCGCGACGACGATCTGCACGGGCCGCTCCGGATGCAGCAGCAGCTGCGTCAGCCGGTCCCGGTCCCGCAGCATCAACGTCAGCCGCTTGTACGACGGGACGCGCCGCGCGAACCCGATCGTCAGGACGTCCGGGTCCAACACCTCGTCGACCCAGCCCAGTTCGGCGGTCCCCGCGCCGCGCTGCCGCCACGACGCCCGCAGCCGCTCCCGCACCTCCGCCACCAGCTGCCCGCGCAACTCCCGGCGCAGCGCCCACAGTTCGCCGTCCGGCAGCGCCGCGAAGTCGTCCCCGGAGCCGAGCCGCAGCACCTCGGGCGCCACCCACGTCGGCGCGTGCACCCCGTTGGTGACGGACGTGATCGGGACCTCCTCGGCGTCGAACCCGGGCCACAGCCCCGCGAACATCTCCCGGCTCACGTCGCCGTGCAGCAGCGACACCCCGTTGGCCCGCCCCGCCAACCGCAGCCCCATCACAGCCATGTTGAAGAGGCCCGGCTCCCCGCCGGGGTAGGTCTCCATGCCGAGGCCGAGCACGTCCTGCACGTCGATCGCGGGCAACTCGGCCTCGGCGCCGAAGTGATGGGCGACCAGCTCGCGGTCGAAGCGGTCGATGCCGGCCGGGACGGGCGTGTGCGTGGTGAACACGGTCCCTGCCCGCACCGCCTCCAGTCCCGCCGCGAAGTCCAGTCCCTCGGCGCGCAGTTCGGCGATCCGCTCCAGGCCGAGGAACCCGGCGTGCCCCTCGTTGGTGTGGAACACCTCGGGCGCCGGATGCCCGGTGATCCGGCAGTAGGCGCGTACCGCACGCACGCCCCCGATGCCGAGCAGCATCTCCTGGAGCAGCCGGTGTTCGCTGCCGCCGCCGTACAGCCGGTCGGTGACGCTCCGCTCCCCGAGGTCGTTCTCCTCGACATCAGAGTCGAGCAGGAGCAGCGGGACGCGGCCGACCTGGGCGACCCAGATCCGGGCCCGCAGCAGTCTGCCGCCGGGCAGTGCGAGGCTCACCCGGGCCGGGCTCCCGCCGTCCTCCTGGAGCTGGGTCAGGGGGAGTTCGTGGGGATCGAGCACGGGGTAGTGCTCCTGCTGCCAGCCGTCCCGGGAGAGGGTCTGGCGGAAGTAGCCGTGCCGGTAGAGGAGTCCGACGCCGATCAGCGGGACCCCGAGGTCGCTGGCGGTCTTGAGGTGGTCTCCGGCGAGGATGCCGAGGCCACCGGAGTACTGGGGCAGGGCGGCCGTGATGCCGAACTCGGGTGAGAAGTAGGCGACGGCGGCGGGGAGTTCACCGGCACCGGGCTGCTCCTGGTACCAGCGCGCGCCGGCGGCGTACGCGTCGAGGTCCGCGGCGGCTGCGGCCAGCCGGGCCAGGAACCCGGTGTCCTCGGCCAGTTCGGCGAGGCGCCGCGGGGGGACCGCGCCGAGGAGGCGTACCGGGTCCCCGGCGGTCTCCCAGCGGTCCGGGTCGACCTCGCGGAACAGCTCGCGGGTCTCCGGGTGCCAGGACCACCTGAGGTTTCTCGCCAACTCGGCCAACGGCCGCAGTGCTTCGGGGAGTACGGGCCGAACAGTGAACCGCCGGATCGCCTTCACATCCACCTCGCCACGCGTACGGAGGGCCGACACACCGCGCTGTGCGTCTTCTCGTCTCGTCCGACGGTAACGGCTGGGCGCGGAAGCGTCCGAAAAACACCGCAACCCTTTGCTCGTCCCGCTCGGAGCGATATGGCCGATTCCTTCCCCGTAGGCCACCTTGTGACTCCCCCCGGCGCACGAGAGGGTGCGGGAAGGGGTGCGCTCGGGCGGTGTCGCGGGCGCCCGAGCGAGGAGGGGTGGGAGAGCCATGGGACGAAGTCCGGCCGGGGTCCTCGCGGCCGTACTGCTGGCAGCGACGGCCGTGACCGCCGTGCCCGCGCACGCCGCACCGGAGGGGGTCGTCGTCGGCGCCGGTAAGTCCGGTGCAGTGGACGGGAGTTACCTGGTCACGCTGAGAGCGGGCACCTCCGCCGAGGCGGGCCGCGAGATCGCCGCCGCGTACGGCGCGCACATCACCCACGCGTACGGCACGGTCCTCAACGGCTATGCCGTGCACGCCGGTCCGCGGCAGGCCCGGCGCCTCGCGGCCGACCCGGGGGTCGCGTCGGTCGTGCAGGACACCCGGGTGAACGCCGAGGCGGACGCGGCGAGTTGGGGTCTGGACCGGATCGACCAGCGGTCCCTCCCGCTGGACGGCTCCTACAGCGCGCCCGCGTCGGAGGGGGCCGGTGTCACGGTGTACGTGATCGACACGGGGATCAGGATCAGCCACAAGGAGTTCGGCGGGCGCGCGAGTTACGGCTGGGACTTCGTGGGGAACGACCGCTGGGCCGGGGACGGCAACGGGCACGGCACGCACGTCGCCGGGACGGTCGCGGGCGCGACCCTGGGCGTCGCGAGAAAGGCGCGGGTCGTCTCCGTGCGCGTCCTGGACGACGCCGGCGCCGGGACGATCGCGCAGACCGTCGCCGGGATCGACTGGGTCACCCGGCACGCGCGGAAGCCTGCCGTCGCCAACCTCAGCCTGGGCGGGCCGCCCAACGCCGCGCTCGACGCCGCCGTACGCACCTCGATCCGGGCGGGGGTGACGTACACGGTCGCGGCGGGGAACGACGGGCGGCCGGCGGGCGGGTTCTCGCCGGGGCGGGTGCGGGAGGCGATCACGGTGGGGGCGACGGACCGGGGGGACACGCGGCTGGGCTACTCGAACTACGGTCCGTCGGTGGACCTGTTCGCGCCGGGCGGGTCGGTGGTGTCCGCGTCGAACGTGAGCGACACGGCGCGGGAGGTGCGGTCGGGTACGTCGATGGCGGCGCCGCACGCGGCGGGGGCGGCGGCGCTGTATCTGGCGGACCACCCGAAAGCCACGCCGGCCCAGGTCGCCGGGGAACTCGTACGGGACGCGGTGAACGGGAAGGTTTCCGGCCGGGGGACGGGTTCGCCGGACAAACTCCTCCAGGTCCCGGCGCCGTAGCGAAGGACTGCCGTGGACGCCGCCGTTCACCCGAACGGCGGTGTCCCGGGCGGCCGGAGTACGCGCGAGTAGTTGGCCGCGCAGCGGATTGCCCACCCGAATAGGGTGGGAAGGCTCCTCCGGTACTACCCCGCCACTACTCAGGTATCCGACTCGCACCACCCCCGCAGGCCCACCTCCCCACACTCTCCGCCCACCCTCGTTGACGCGGACAGGAGCGGTCATGCCCGCCACACAACGCCCGTCGGCACCCCCGACACCCCGTCCCGAACCGGAGCGACCCTCCGGTCCCCGAACCGTTCCCCCGGCGGCCTCCCGACCGGACGCGCCACCGGGCTCCCCGACGACGCCGGACTCCCCGGCGCCCGCCGCCCCGCCCCCCGTGACCGGCCGGATACCCGTGCTGGACATCCGCCCGGTCGTCCAGCGGGGCCGCAGGCCCGCCAAGGCGGTCACCGGCGAGACCTTCGAGGTCTCGGCCACCGTCTTCCGAGAGGGCCACGACGCCGTGGCCGCGAATGTCGTACTCAAGGACCACACGGGCCGCACGGCCCCCTTCACCCGGATGCGGGAACTCGCCCCCGGGACCGACCGGTGGGGCGCGGAGGTCACCCCCGACGCCCCAGGACTCTGGACGTACGCCGTCGAGGCGTGGAGCGACCCGATCGCCACCTGGCGGCACCACGCCCGCATCAAGATCCCGGCCGGGCTCGACGTCGAACTGGTCCTGGAGGAGGGGGCGCGGCTGCACGAACGCGTGCCCGCTAAGTCCACGGCCCTGGACGTCGCCGTCGTGGCTCTCAGGGACGACACCCGCTCCCCCGCCGACCGGCTGCGCGCCGCCCTCACCCCCGAGGTCGACGCGGTCCTCGCCGCGCATCCGCTGCGCGAACTGGTCACCTCCTCCGAGGAGCTGCCGCTGCTGGTGGAGCGGGAACGGGCCCTGTTCGGCTCCTGGTACGAGTTCTTCCCGCGTTCGGAGGGGACGCCGGAGGAACCGCACGGCACGTTCCGCACGGCGGCCCGGCGCCTCCCGGCGATCGCCGCGATGGGCTTCGACGTCGTCTACCTCCCCCCGATCCACCCCATCGGCAGGACGTTCCGCAAGGGCCGCAACAACTCCCTCACGCCGGACGCGGACGACGTCGGCGTGCCGTGGGCGATCGGCTCCGCGGAGGGCGGTCACGACGCGGTGCACCCGGCGCTCGGCACCCTGGACGACTTCGCGTGGTTCGTGGCGCGGGCGGCCGGTCTGGGCCTGGAGATCGCGCTCGACTTCGCGTTGCAGTGCTCGCCGGACCACCCGTGGGTCGAGAAGCACCCGGAGTGGTTCCACCACCGCGCCGACGGCACGATCGCGTACGCCGAGAACCCGCCGAAGAAGTACCAGGACATCTACCCCATCGCGTTCGACGCGGACCTGGACGGCCTGGTCGCGGAGACGCTGCGGGTGCTGCGGCACTGGATGGCGGTCGGCGTACGGATCTTCCGCGTCGACAACCCGCACACGAAACCGGTGGTGTTCTGGGAGCGGGTGATCGGCGAGATCGGCCGCACCGACCCGGACGTCGTGTTCCTCGCGGAGGCGTTCACCCGGCCCGCGATGATGCGCACGCTCGGCGAGATCGGCTTCCAGCAGTCGTACACGTACTTCACCTGGCGCAACTCCAAGGCCGAACTCACCGAGTACCTGACGGAGTTGTCGCAGGAGACGGCCGCGTCGATGCGGCCGAACTTCTTCGCCAACACCCCGGACATCCTGCACGAGTACCTCCAGCACGGCGGCCGTCCGGCGTTCGAGGCACGGGCGGTGCTGGCGGCGACCCTGTCCCCGTCGTGGGGGGTGTACAGCGGCTACGAACTCTGCGAGAACACGCCGCTGAAGCCGGGCAGCGAGGAGTACCTCGACTCGGAGAAGTACCAACTCCGGCCCCGGGACTGGGAGTCGGCGCCGAGCATCGCGCCGCTGCTCACGCGCCTCAACGAGGTCCGCCGGTCCAGTCCGGCGCTGCGGCAGCTGAGGAACCTGCGGTTCCACGAGGCCGACAAGGACGCGGTGCTCGTCTACTCGAAGACGTCCGGGTCGAACACGGTGCTGACCGTCGTCAATCTCGACCCCCACCACACCCAGGAGGCTACGGTCTCGTTGGACATGCCGTCGCTCGGCCTGGACTGGCACGAGCGGGTGCCGGTCCGCGACGAGCTGACCGGCGAGGTCTATCACTGGGGCAGGACCAACTACGTACGCCTGGAACCGGGTTCCCGGCCGGCGCACGTCCTCACGGTCCTGCGACCGTCCTACCCGCAGAGCGGAGGGTCAGCCACACGATGATGGTCAACGAACCCGTACCGGACACCTTCGAGGACACCCCCGCGAAGGACCGCGACCCCGAGTGGTTCAAACGCGCCGTGTTCTACGAGGTGCTGGTCCGCTCCTTCCAGGACTCCAACGGCGACGGCGTCGGCGACCTGAAGGGGCTGACCGCCAGACTCGACTACCTCCAGTGGCTCGGCGTGGACTGCCTGTGGCTCCCGCCGTTCTTCAAGTCGCCGCTGAAGGACGGCGGTTACGACGTCTCCGACTACACGTCGGTGCTCCCGGAGTTCGGTGACCTGGCCGACTTCGTGGAGTTCGTGGACGCCGCCCACCAGCGCGGGATGCGCGTCATCATCGACGTCGTCATGAACCACACGAGCGACCAGCACCCGTGGTTCCAGGAGTCCCGCAAGGACCCCCAAGGCCCGTACGGCGACTACTACATGTGGGCCGACGACGACAAGAGCTACCCGGACGCGCGGATCATCTTCGTCGACACCGAGGTCTCCAACTGGACCTTCGACCCGGTCCGCAAGCAGTACTTCTTCCACCGGTTCTTCTCCCACCAGCCGGACCTCAACTACGAGAACCCGGCCGTGCAGGACGAGATGATCTCGGCGCTGAAGTTCTGGCTGGACCTCGGCATCGACGGCTTCCGGCTGGACGCCGTGCCGTATCTGTACGCCGCCGAGGGAACGAACTGCGAAAACCTTCCTGCAAGCCACGAGTTCCTCAAGCGGG
Organism: Streptomyces sp. NPDC004539; assembly: GCF_040610055.1. Classification (NCBI taxonomy): domain Bacteria; kingdom Bacillati; phylum Actinomycetota; class Actinomycetes; order Kitasatosporales; family Streptomycetaceae; genus Streptomyces; species Streptomyces sp. NPDC004539. The sequence goes on from NZ_JBEXLS010000001.1 coordinate 289,895, forward strand.
TGCGCAAGGAGATCGACGCGAGCTACCCGGACACCGTGCTGCTCGCCGAGGCCAACCAGTGGCCCGAGGACGTCGTCGACTACTTCGGCGACTACTCCTCCGGCGGCGACGAGTGCCACATGGCGTTCCACTTCCCCGTCATGCCCCGCATCTTCATGGCCGTGCGGCGCGAGTCGCGCTACCCGGTCTCGGAGATCCTCGCGAAGACCCCGGCGATCCCCTCGAACTGCCAGTGGGGCATCTTCCTGCGCAACCACGACGAGTTGACGCTGGAGATGGTCACCGACGAGGAACGCGACTACATGTACGCGGAGTACGCCAAGGACCCTCGGATGCGCGCCAACATCGGTATCCGGCGCAGGCTTTCGCCGCTCCTCGACAACGACCGCAACCAGATCGAGCTGTTCACCGCCCTGTTGCTGTCGCTGCCGGGCTCGCCGATCCTCTACTACGGCGACGAGATCGGCATGGGCGACAACATCTGGCTCGGCGACCGGGACGCGGTGCGCACCCCGATGCAGTGGACGCCGGACCGCAACGCGGGCTTCTCGTCCTGCGATCCGGGCCGGCTCTACCTGCCGACGATCATGGACCCGGTCTACGGCTACCAGGTCAGCAACGTCGAGGCGTCGATGTCGTCGCCGTCGTCGCTGCTGCACTGGACGCGCCGGATGATCGAGATCCGCAAGCAGAACCCGGCGTTCGGGCTCGGCTCGTTCACGGAACTGCCGTCCAGCAACGCGGCGGTGCTGGCGTTCCTGCGGGAGGCCCCCGTGTCGAAGGACGGCGGGGACGACGTGGTGCTGTGCGTCCACAACTTCTCGCGGTTCGCGCAGCCCACCGAGCTGGACCTCAGCCGGTTCGGCGGACGGCATCCGGTGGAGCTGTTCGGCGGGGTGCGGTTCCCGGCGGTCGGTGAACTGCCGTACCTGCTCACGCTCGCGGGACACGGTTTCTACTGGTTCCGGCTGCGGGGGAACCCCGGCTGACGCCTCCGGCAGAAGGTCCGGGCGGGGCGGTTTCCGCCGCCCCGCCCGGGGCACGCTCACTCACACCCCTACCCCTTCGGCCCGTTCGGGTCCCCGGGGAAAGGACGACGTCATGGTGGACACGGCTCTGCGTCCCGGCCCCGACCTGCTCCGGTCGCTGGCCCCCCTGCTGCGCGAATGGCTGCCCCGGCAGCGGTGGTTCGCGGGGAAAGGGCTGCCGGTAACCGGTTTCACCCCGGTTTCCGTGACGGAGCTACTGCCGACCGGCGGACGCCTCGCCCTCCACCACGTCCTGGCCCGCGCGACGCAGGGCGACGGCCCCGGTGACTGCTACCAGCTCCTCATCGCCGCGCGCGAGACCCTGCCGCCGCATCTGGCGCCCGCCCGGATCGGCGAGGTCGACGGCCGTACCTACTACGACGCCCTCCACGACCCCTGGCCGGCCGAGGTCCTCCTCGAAGCGATCCGCTCCGACGCCCGCGTGGGCGATCTGCGGTTCGCCCGCACCCCCGGCGCCGAGATCCGCCCCGGCCTCGTCCCCCGCATGGTCACCGCCGAGCAGTCCAACTCCTCGGTGATCTATGGAGATACGTTCATCCTGAAGCTCCTGCGCCGAGTCGTCCCCGGCGTCAACCCCGACCTGGAACTCCCCCTCGCCCTCACCCGCGAACACTGCGACCGCGTCCCCGACCCCGTCGGCTGGATCAGCGCCGAGGTCGGCACCGAGCCCTGGGTCCTCGGCGTGGCCCAGCGGTACGTCCCCGACGCGGTGGACGGCTGGGAACTCGCCCTGCAAGGGGTGGGCAAGGAACTCGGGGAGTTCGAGACAGGGGCGTACGACGCCGACGGGTACGACACCGTCGAGCGCACCGGCGCCGACGGGTACGACGCCTTCGAGCCGCCCCCCGCCACGCCTCCCGACGCCACACCTCCCGACGCCCGGCGGACCGGCGCCCCGGACGCCCCCGGCGTGCTCCCGCCGCCCGGCCGAATACGCGGGCCGGCCGACCGGAACTCCGCCGACGGCCGGGGTCTCACCGCGGACGACCGGGAGTTCACCGACGTCCCCCTCCCCCCTCACGCCCAGCCCGTCCGCTTCGCCGAGGACGCCCGCGCGCTCGGCCGGGCCACCGCCGAGGTGCATCAGGCGCTGGCGCGCGCGTTGCCGACCGTCACGCTCGGGCAGGCCCAACTGGGGCCGCTGGTCGAGGGGATGGTGCGGCGGCTGGAGGCGGCGGTGGCGGCGGTGCCGTCGCTGCGGCCGTACGAGGCGGGGCTGCGGACGGCGTTCGGGGCGCTCGGGGAGCTGGCGGGCGAGGGGCACACCTGGGTGGCCCAGCGGATACACGGCGACCTGCACCTCGGGCAGTGTCTGCGGACGCCCGCCGGGAGGTGGCTGCTCATCGACTTCGAGGGGGAGCCCGCGCGGCCCCTCGCCGAGCGGCGGATGCCCCAGCCGGCCGTGCGGGACGTCGCCGGAATGCTGCGGTCGTTCGACTACGCGGCGCACTCCGCGGAACCGCCCGTACCGCAGTGGGCGACGGCCTGCCGGGCGGCGTACTGCTCGGGATACGCGCAGGTCACCGGCGTCGACCCGCGCACCGACCCGGTACTGCTGCGGGCGTACGAGACCGACAAGGCGATCTACGAGGTGGTGTACGAGGCCCGGCACCGCCCCGACTGGCTCCCCGTCCCCCTCTCCGCGATCCGGCGGCTCGCCGCACACGAACCCACCTGACCCCCTCGACTCCCCTAGCCCCCTTCGCCCCCCTTCGCCCTCTCTCGCTCCCCTTCGACTCACCTCGACTCCCCAGGAGGCCCCGCCCGTGACGTCCGGTGCGCCGAACCCGAAGAAGAAGCCGGCCGCGAAGAAGGCGGTGCCACAGAAAGCGGCGCAACAGAAAGCGGTGCCACAAAAGGCCGCGGCGAAGAAGGCGACGCCCAAGAAGGCCCCGGCGAGAAAGTCGCCTCCCGAGGAGACGCCCGCCGCGCAGGCCACCGCGCGGGCCGCCGTACCGCCCCCCGTCCCCGCGCCCCCCTTCGACCCGGCCGTCCCCCGCCCCGACCAGGACCGGCTCCTCACGGGCACGCACCACGCCCCGCACTCCGTCCTCGGCGCCCACCCGGCCCCCGCCGGCGGGACCGCGATCCGTGCCTTCCGTCCGTACGCCCGCGCGGTCACCGCCGTCACGCCCGACGGCATCCGCCACCCCCTGCAAGACGACGGAAACGGTTTCTTCTCGTTGCTGCTGCCGGACCCGGCCCCGGCGACCCCCGCCTACCGCCTGTCGATCGAGTACGACGGCACCACGCACGACACCCACGACGCCTACCGCTTCCTCCCCACCCTCGGCGATCTCGACCTGCACCTGATCGGCGAGGGCCGGCACGAGCAGCTCTGGACGGCGCTCGGCGCGCACCCCACGACCCACGACGGCGTCACCGGCACCCGGTTCGCGCTCTGGGCGCCGAACGCGCGGGGCGTCCGTATCGCCGGCACCTTCAACTTCTGGGACGGCACCGGCTTCCCGATGCGCTCCCTGGGCTCCACCGGCGTCTGGGAGCTGTTCGTCCCCGGCATCGGGGAGGGCGAGCTGTACAAGTTCGAGATCACCCGCCCCGACGGTTCGAAGACCCTGCGCGCCGACCCAATGGCCCGCCGCACCCAGGTTCCGCCCCAGACGGCGTCGATCGTCACGGCCTCGCACTACGCGTGGGGCGACGCCGACTGGCTGGCGCACCGCGCGGACACCCCCGTCCACGAGGCCCCGTTCTCGGTGTACGAGGTCCATCTCGCGTCCTGGCGCCCGGGGCTGACGTATCGTCAACTGGCAGATCAGCTCCCCGCCTACGTGCGCGAACTCGGCTTCACGCATGTCGAGTTCCTCCCCGTCGCCGAGCACCCCTTCGGCGGCTCGTGGGGCTACCAGGTCACAGGCTTCTACGCGCCGACGGCCCGCCTCGGCTCCCCGGACGACTTCCGGTACCTGGTGGACGCGCTGCACCGGGCCGGGATCGGCGTCCTCATGGACTGGGTGCCGGCCCATTTCCCGCGCGACGACTGGGCGTTGGCCGAGTTCGACGGGCGTCCGCTGTACGAGCACGAGGACCCGCAGCGGGCCGCGCATCCCGACTGGGGGACGCTGGAGTTCGACTACGGGCGCCGGGAGGTGCGCAACTTCCTGGTGGCGAACGCCGTGTACTGGTGCGAGGAGTTCCACATCGACGGGCTGCGCGTGGACGCGGTCGCCTCGATGCTGTACCTGGACTATTCGCGCGAGCCGGGGCAGTGGTCGCCGAACGCGTACGGCGGCCGGGAGAACCTGGACGCGGTGGCGTTCCTCCAGGAGATGAACGCGACGGTCTACCGGCGCTGCCCGGGGGTCGTGACGGTCGCCGAGGAGTCCACGGCGTGGGACGGCGTGACGCGGGCGACGGACTCGGGGGGCCTCGGGTTCGGCCTGAAGTGGAACATGGGCTGGATGCACGACTCGCTGGACTACATGGCCCACGACCCGGTCCACCGCGCCTACCACCACGGCGAGATGACGTTCTCGATGGTCTACGCGTACAGCGAGAACTACGTGTTGCCGATCTCCCACGACGAAGTGGTGCACGGCAAGCGGTCGCTGGTGTCGAAGATGCCGGGCGACTGGTGGCAGCAGCGGGCGAACCTCCGCGCCTACCTGGCCTTCATGTGGGCCCACCCCGGCAAGCAACTCCTCTTCATGGGCCAGGAGTTCGCGCAGGGCGCGGAGTGGTCGGAGGCGCACGGCCCGGACTGGTGGCTCCTGGACCCGGCGTACGGCGCGGAGGCGGACCACCGGGGGGTGCGGGACCTGGTCCGCGACCTGAACGCGGCCTACCGCGCGCATCCCTCGCTCTGGCAGCGCGACACGACCCCGGACGGCTTCGAGTGGATCGCGGGCGACGCGGCCGACGACAACGTCTTCGCGTTCCTGCGCAGGGCGGCCGACGGCACCCCCCTCCTCGCGGTCACCCACCTCTCCCCCACGGTCCGCCCCGACTACCGCGTCGGCGTCCCGGACTCGGTCCCGGCCTGGACCGAACTCCTCAACACCGACTCGGCGGTGTACGGCGGCAGCGGGGTCGTCCACCCCGACGAGCTGAAGCCGGAGTCGACGCCGTGGCACGGCCGCCCGGCGTCCCTCACCCTGACCCTGCCCCCGCTGTCGACGGTCTGGCTGCGCCCGGCGTAGGCCGTCGCGCGTCCACGGGCGTCAACTCTCCTTCTTCGCCCCGAACATGACCCTCCGCAAAGCCGCCAGCAGCCCCTTCCCCTCGGCCCCCGGCTCCCGCGCCGGCTCGGCCCGCCGGATCACGGTCCCCGGCGCCAGCTCGTACCGCACGGGCAGCACTCGCAGCCCCCGCACGACCGCGCCCGATCTCCAGGGCAACTGGTCGTGCGGGAGGGCGAGTTCGAGTCTGGTGAAGTGGTCGAAGAGCTTGCCGACGGCGGTGGTGACCAGCAGGGTGCCCAACTCGCGGGCAGCGGTGGGGCATTGGTGGGGTCCGGCGCCCCAGCCGAGGTGGGCCCGGGTGGAGACGGTGGAGCCGACCATGTGGGAGGCGCCGATCTCCAGGAGGTCCTGGTGCGCGGCGGCGGCCGAGGGGCAGACGACGTCCCCCGCCCGGATGAGGTAGCTCCCGAGCCGGGTGTCGCGGGCGGCGAACCGGAAGCACATGTTGGCGACCGGCGGATTGGCGAGCGCCGCCCGGTTGACGGTCTCCCCCAACTGCCCGGCGGACAGGCTGCGCCGGACGGTCGCGTTGCCGCGCAGCACTTCGAGGAGCGTGTTGAGGACCATGTTCCCGGTGATGTCGTTCAGGTACACGGCGTGCATGAACAGCTCCCGGCCGAGCTGTTCGTCGCTCAACTCGGGGTCGGCGAGCAGGAGATAGGAGGTCAGGTCGTCGCCGGGGCGGGCCCTGCGGTGGGCGGCGAGCCGGGTGAAGGCGCCGAGGGCGCGGGCGGTGGCGGCACCGGCGTCGGGTCCGCCGTCGAGCATCCGCCAGAGGTCCATGACGAGTTCGTCGCCGAGGTCGACGGGGCAGCCGAACAGCTTCGTGGTGACCATGAGGAGCAGCGGCCGGGTGTACTGCGCGCCGAGGTCGGCGTGGCCGGTCGTGCCGGACTCGGCGGCGAGCAGGGTGACCAGTTCGTCGGCGTACTTGGCGACCGCCGTGCGCAGTTCCCAGCCCTCGGGGCTGCGGGCGTTCTGGAAGGGGCCGAGGGCGGAGTGCAGGACGGTACGGGCGGACTGGTGCTCGTCGCCGTCCATGAACATGGTCTGGCGGACCTCGTACCCGGCCAGCAGGGGCCAGTCCGGCGGGAGTTCGCCGTGGGCGCGGGCCCGCCAGTACCGTACGTCGCGCCGCCAGAGGGTGTCGTTGCGCAGCACCTCCAGGACGTCCCGGTAGTCCAGGACGAGCCACACCGGCACCCCCATCAGCCCGACGGGCGCGACGGAGCCGTAGGTGCCGCGCAGCCGGGTGTAGACGGCGCCGGGGTCGGCGTCGAACTCGGCGGTGAGCAGCGGTTCCACGGGGAGGGAGCCGAGGGCGGGGCCGTCGGCCGGTGGGGTGGGGTGTGCGGGGGTGTTCATGTGCCCACGCTTACCGCACCGGCCGTGCACGCGCAGTGACGCTCACATGAACTGTTACGCCGGTGTGATCCCCCGTGACTCAAGTGTCCCGGCGAGCGCCTTCGGCAGCTCATCGGTATGGACCACGCCGAGCCGCTGGGTGGCCCGGGTGAGCGCCACGTACAGGTCGCTCGTGCCGTACGCGCCGGGTTCGACGACGAGGACGGAGTCGAATTCGAGCCCCTTGGACTGGCGGGGGTCGAGGAGGACGACAGTCCGGGTGAGGTCGGGTTCCGTCCCGGCCGTGACGCCGTCGAGCCGTGCGGCGATCTCCTGGTGCAGGGCGCGCGGCGCGACGACCGCCAACCGGCCCTCGGTGGGCGTGAGTTCGGCAACCGCCTTCTCCACGGCGGCCGGCAGGTCGTCCGTGCGCCAGGACCAGGGCCGGACTCCGGTGGCCCGTACGGACCTCGGGGGTTCGAAGTCGGGCCGCTCGGCGCGGACGACGGCCGCCGCGACGTCCATGATCTCGGCGGGCGTGCGGTAGTTGACGCCGAGCCGGGCGTGTTCCCAGCGGTCCTCGACGTAGGGGCCGAGGATGCCCTGCCAGGAGCCGACCCCGGCGGCCTCGGCGGTCTGCGCGGGGTCGCCGACCAGGGTCATGGACCGGGTGGGGCTGCGCCGCATGAGCAACCGCCAGGCCATCGGGGAGAGTTCCTGCGCCTCGTCGACGATGATGTGCCCGAACGCCCAGGTCCGGTCGGCCGCCGCGCGCTCGGCGGCGCTGCGGAAGTCCTCCTCCTCCTGCCGTTCGGCGAACCGTTCGGCGTCGATGATGTCGTGCGCCGACAGCACCTCGGAGTCCTCCTCGTCCTTGTCCTCGAACTCGTAGGTCCGGGACGCGTAGGAGACGTCCAGCACGCCCTGTGCGTAAGCGACCTGCTCTTCCCGTTCCCGGTCGGCCAGCTCCCGGGCCCGGCGTTCGTCGATGCCGAGGAGTTCGGCGAGTTCGTCGAGCAGCGGGACGTCCGCGACCGTCCACCCCCGGGTGACCGGGCGCCTGATCGCGGCGGCGTCCTCGTCGTGGACGTACGCGTCGGGCTCCGCGAGGAAGTCGGCCAGGACCCGGCGCGGGGTCAGCAGGGGCCACAACCGCTCGATGGCCGACCAGACTTCGGGGTTCTCGGCGAGTTCGTCGCGGATCTGCGTGATGTCGCTCGCGTCGAGGAGGCTGCTCCCGTCGTACGGGTCGGTGCCGACGCGTTCGGCGTACAGCTCGGTCAGTGTGTTGAGGATGTGCCCCTCGAAGTGTTCGCGGGCCACGTTGTGCGGCAGCCGCGCGGCCCGGGTGCGTTCGCGCGCGACCTTCACCAACCCGTCGTCCAGCATGAGGACTTCGCGGTCGTGGACGACGGCGATCACCGGATCGGGCAGCGCCTGCCGGTCGCGGACGACGGCGGCGAGGACGTCGGCCATCGCCGGACTCCCCTTCACCGCGGCCGACTCGGGGGTGTCGGTGGCCGTCGCCTTCACGCCCGGGTACAGCTCGCCGACGGTCGCGAGGAGCACGCCGGTCTCGCCGAGCGCCGGCAGCACCTCGCCGATGTAGCCGAGGAAGGCGGGGTTGGGGCCGACGATGAGGACGGCCCGCTTGGCGAGCAACTCCCGGTGTTCGTACAGGAGATAGGCCGCGCGGTGCAGGGCGACGGCGGTCTTGCCGGTGCCGGGGCCGCCCTCGACGACCAGGACGCCCTTGTGCGGGGCGCGGATGATCTCGTCCTGTTCGGCCTGGATGGTCTGCACGATGTCGTTCATGCGGCCGGTGCGGGCCGCGCCGAGGGCGGCGAGCAGGACGGCGTCGCCGGTCGGGTCCTCGTGGCCGGTGCGCTCGTGGTCGCCGAGGTCGAGGATCTCGTCGTGCAGCGCGGTGACCGTACGGCCGTCGGTCGTGATGTGGCGCCGTCGGCGCAGGCCCATCGGGGTGTGGCCGGTGGCGAGGTAGAAGGGGCGGGCGACGTCCGCGCGCCAGTCGATGAGGACGGGGGTGCGCTCGGCGTCGTCCAGGCGCAGCCCGATCCGGCCGATGTGGTGGACGTCACCCTTCGCGAGGTCGATCCGGCCGAAGCAGAGCGAGCCGTCGACCGCGTTCAGCGCGGCCAGCAGGCCCGAGCGCTCGGCGACCAGGATGTCCCGCTCCAGCCGCGCCTGCATCGGGGTGTTGCCCTGGGCGAGGGCGGTGGTGACGGACGTCTCGGTGTCGCCGCGCAGGGCGTCGACCCGCGCGTACAGGCCGTCGATGAATTCCTGCTCCGCGCGCATTTCACCGTCTTGAAAGTCGGTGTTTGACAATTCCACTCCCGGCCGGATATACTGTGCTCGTCGAGCTTCTTCTGTGATTTCCGTGAAGGAAGTCACGAACCATTGAATATACGCCGTGAAAACCCCCGAGCGCAATCTCGCTCGGGGGTTTTCCGCATTCCGGGATGCGGTCAGTTCTTCGGCTTCGCCGACAGCTCCGCGCCCTGGCGATAGCCCGGCCGCGCCAGGTGGATCACGACGTGGCTCGCGGCGGGCGGGTTCGCCGTACCGCCCTGGCCGTTGCACATCGACTTGCGCTCGTTCGCCGTCATCGGGCGGGAGTCGACCGTGGCCGTCGAGAACTGCATCTCGTCGGGGTCGTACTGGGTGAGCGTCGGGTACGCGTACCACTCGTAGTGGCCGTGGCGGCGCTTCGGATAGTTGATGACCATCCGGCCCGTCACCCGCTGATAGGCGGGGGCGAGCGTCACCAGCCCGATGGAGTACGGCGGCACCTCGCCGTTGACCTCCTCGGTCTCCGAGGTGGAGTACGACCAGGAGTGGCCGTAACTCGTCTGGATCGAGGCGCTGAATATCTTCGACAGGCCCGCCTCGACGCCGGCCGAGACGCTGATGCTGTCCTCTTCCGTGCGGGACTCCGTCGTCTGGCGGCCGACGCCGACCTTCGTGGAGCAGGCGTGCACCGTCGAGCCGACCTGTCTGGCGGCGCCGGTGAACACCTCGCGCTTCGCCGGTTCGAACCGGCAGCGGTCCGCCTTGCCGAGGCCGTCCACGTTCTGCTGGCAGGACGTGAGCAGTGCCGACTGGTCGTACCAGTTGTCGTCCGCCGCGTGCGCGCCCGCCGCGCCGGCCAGCAGGAAACCGGTGGCGGCGAGCGCCGTGACGCCTGTGAAAAGCGACTTCACGTAAAGGGCCTTTCGTGGGGGGATGCGTGGGAGGGCTCCCACGTCCGATCGACCTGAAACGTATATCGATTTTCAGGGCGCCAGAAAGGTCGAAAAGGTAAAACAAAATCAAAGCGCGGGAAGTTCAATATTCATGCACTACTGGGCACAATCACCTCTTCGAGTTCCGCGAGAATCCGCCGCTTCGGTCGCGCCCCCACCATCGCTTTCACCGGTTCACCATTCCTGAACACCAAAAAGGTGGGCATGGAAAGGACTTTGTACGCGTTCGTCGTCAACGGATTGCGGTCCACGTCGAGTTGTACGACCTTCAGCCGCTCGCCCTCTTCCGACGCCAGCGCCTCCAGCACCGGTTTCATCTGCCGGCACGGGGGACACCAGTCGGCCGTGAACTCCACCAGCACCGGCAGTTCCGCCCGGATGACCTCGTCCTCGAAATTCCCGTCCGTCACGTCGATCACCATGTTCCGCCTCCCATTTCGCATTCCGGTTCCGTCAACTCCGCGGCGAGCGCGTCCTTGGCCCGCTCCGCGCGGTCGAGCTGTCCCGCGACCTTCTCCCGCACCGCCCGCAATTCCCCGATCAGCGCGTCGAGTTCGTCGAGCTTGCGGCGGTACACCGCAAGTGACGCCGGACAGGAATCCCCTTCCGGATGCCCCGCCCGCAGACACTCCACGAACGGCCGCGTCTCCTCCAGCTCGAACCCGAAGTCCCTCAGCGTCCGAATCTGCTGAAGCAGCCGCACGTCCTCCTCGCCGTACGCCCGATGCCCCTGCCCGTCCCGCCGCGCGGGGAGCAGCCCCCGTGCCTCGTAGTACCGCAGTGCCCGTGTCGTGGCGCCCGTGCGGGCGGCCAGCTCGCCGATTCGCATGTCCACGAACGTAGGGGTTGACGCGGGCGTCAAGGCAAGGGGGTTGGGGGTGGGGTGGCGTTCTGTGGAGTCGCGTGGGGGGCCTTCCTTGACGATTTCGCTGGTCGCGGGGGGGGCGGCCGGGCGATCGGCCTGACTGCGGGCGCGTCACGCGGGGATGCCGGCGAGCCGGTCGCGGAGGGGCACCTGACGGGTTGGGGGAAGGCGGCGGAGAGCCGGTGGCGGCGGAAGGCACGTTCTCCACCCGGCGTGGTCCGCAACCTGGCACGTTTCACCGCGAGGCCCATGCCGCCGCGAGGCGCCCCCATAGGATCGCCCCATGCCGCTGCGCCCCGCCCACATCAACATCAAGGCCCTCGACGCCCCGGCGGTCGGGCGGTTCTGGGCGCAGGCGCTCGGGTGGACGGCGTACGCCCCTGAAGTGACGACGTACGTCGGTCCCCCGGGCGGCCTCGTCTGGCCGGACCCGGTTGTCCTGGGCATCGATGTCGTCCCCGTCCCGGAGGCCAAGGCGGCGGTGAAGAACCGGGTCCACCTCGACCTCGCCACGAACTCCCCCGCGCATCAGCGCGAGTTGACCGCCCGCCTCCTGTCCCTCGGCGCGACGCCCGCCGACGTCGGCCAGGGGGAGGACGTGCCGTGGACGGTTCTCGCCGACCCCGAGGGCAACGAGTTCTGTGTGCTGGAACCCCGGGAGATCTACCGGGACACCGGACCGATCGCCGCGGTGGTCGTGGACTGTGGTGACCCGCGTGACATGGCCCGCTTCTGGGGTGCGGCGCTGGGTCGGCCGGCTCTCGAACTCGGCGACGATCAGGCGACGTTCCGCCCGCTGGAGGGGACCGGCCCGTATCTGGAGTTCCTCCGGGTGCCGGGTCCGAAGGCCGTCCCGGACCGGGTCCACCTCGACCTGCTGCCGTGTCCCGGCGAGGACAGGGCGGCGGCGGTGGACCGGCTGGGTGCCCTCGGTGCGGCCGGTCTGGACGTCGGCCAGGGGGACGCCGCGTGGACGTGTCTGACGGACCCGGACGGGCACGAGTTCTGCGTGCTGGCGCGGTAGCGCTAGGCGGTCACCCCGGCAGACTGCTCGACCTCCAGCAGTGAGGCACTCCGCCGTTCCTCCTCGAAGGCGCGGCGCCCGCCCCGGAGTCCGAACAGGCGTTTGGCGACCGCGATGTAGAGGACGGCGAGGAGGTTCAGCACGAGGGTCGCGATCTTCAACGCGCTGACCCGCTCGGTGAGTTCGTAGATCTCCAGCGGGAGGAAGGCGGCGGTCGCGACGACCGTCAGATACTCCGCCCACCGCTTCGCGTACCAGAGCCCGACCGCCTCGACGAGCTCGATCAGCGCGTAGGCGAGGAGGAGGACGGCGACGAGGACGAGCGTGCTGTGCCGGTATCCGAAGACCTTCTGCACCGAGCCGACGACCGGGGAGTGGTCGAGGTCGTAGTGGAAGTGCCGGAAGACCGGCCGGAAGACGTCCAGATACTCGTCGAACAGCCTGCGCACCGAGTCCTGGCTGTTGCTGAACTTCCACACGGCGACCGCGACCAGCACGATGAACACCCCGCGCACGGCCCGCTCCACCGCCAGGAACCGCAGGATGAACAGATCCCGCAGCACCTTCCCCCGCGCCACGAGCGGCGCCTCGGCCGCCGGCCCCGACCCGTGCGGCTCCCCCAGCGCGAAGTCCCCGCACCGCAGACACCGCCACGCGTCCCCCAGCACGGTCACCGCGTGCAACCGCTCCGCGAACCGGCCCTCGTCGGGCGCGTAGGTCACATGCCCCTTCCGCGCACACGTCCGCCGGTCCCAGTCGATCTTCATCCCCCGCGCCTCCACACGTCTACCGGTACTTCCAGGCGCGGAGGCTAGCCGTCCCAGGTGAGAACTCGACGTGAGAATCAGCGCGCCGCGCTGTCGGCGGTCCCCTTCTCAAGAACCGCTGCCTCTTTCTCAGCAACCGTTTCCACAACAGCCCCCTCACCGGCGCCCTCCCTCGGCTTCCGCGGCAGCAGCACCGTCACCAGCACCGTCCCCACCCCGAGAATCACCGCCCCGATCAGACTCGTGTGCGCCACCGCGTCCGAGAACGACGACCCGACCGCGTCCGCCATCTGCCGCGCGCCCTGCGCGAGTTCGGCCGCCTGTGCCTTCAACTGGGCCGCCTGCTGAGGGTCGGTGGCGTGAGCGGCGCGCACGGCGACCGCCTGGGCCTGCTCCGCGACCCCCTGCGCGACGGCGTATCCGGCGCCCACGGAGTCCTGCGCGGTGGACAGGGTGCCGGCGGAGAGCCCGCTGCCCTGGGCCGCGTCCGCGAGGTGGCCGGCGTACGAAGTCCCCAGCAGGGAACCGAGGATGGCGATCCCGAGGGAGCCGCCGAGTTCGAGGGACGTGTCGTTCACCGCGCCCCCGACGCCGAGTTCGGACTCGGGGAACGCGCCCATGATCGCGTCGGTGCAGGGCGAGAGGGCGAGGCCGATCGCCAGGCCGAGGATGACGAGGGGGGCGACGAGGTCGGCGTACGAGGACGCCGCGTCGATCCGCGTGAGCAGCGCCAGGGCCGTCGTACCGCCCAACATGCCCGCTCCGACGGTCCACTTCATGCCGAGGCGCGGGGTGAGGACGGCGGTGAGGGCGGAGCCCGCGAAGACCGCGCCGGCCAGCGGGAGCATGCGGACGCCGGTGTCGAACGCGTCGTAGCCGAGGACGAACTGGAGGTGCTGGGTGAGGTAGTAGAAGGCGCCGAAGACCGCGAGGAAGAAGAGGGCGACGGCGAGGTTGGACCCGGCGAAGCCGCGGTTCGTGAAGCGGCGGACGTCGACGATCGGGTGCGGCGTACGCAGCTCCCAGACGATGAAGAGGAGCAGGCCGGCCGCCGCCACGACCGCGGCGGTGACCGCCTTGGCGTGCCAGCCGAAGTGCGGGCCTTCGATGATCATGTAGACGAGGGCGGCGATCCAGACGACGGACAGCAGGCCGCCGACGTAGTCGACGCGGCCCTTGCCGTGTGCCTTCGACGGCGGGACCAGGACGAGGGCGCCGACGATCGCGAGGGCCGCGATGGGGACGTTGATCAGGAACGTCGAGGACCAGCCGTGGTCCTTGAGGAGCGCGCCCGCGACCAGGGGGCCCGCCGCGATGGCGACGCCCGCCGTGGCCGTCCAGAGGGTGATCGCCTTGGCGCGTTCGGCGCGCGGGAAGGTCGCCGCGAGCAGGGAGAGCGTGGCCGGCATGATCATGGCGGCGCCGACGCCCATCACGGCGCGGGCGGCTATGACGGTCGTCGAGGAGTCCGCGAGGTAGCCGAGGATCGCCCCGCCGCCGAAGACCGTGAGGCCGAGGACCAGGGCGCCGCGCCGGCTGTACTTGTCGCCCAGCGCGCCGAGGACGAGCATCAGCGCGGCGTACGGGACGGTGTAGCCGTCGATCACCCATTGCAGGTCCGCGCCGGAGAGGCCCAGGTCACGGGTCATGTCGGGGGCGGCGACCGTGAGGGCGGTGTTGGCCATCACGATGATCAGGAGGCTGAGGCAGAGGACGAGGAGCGCCCACCAGCGGCGGGCGTAGGGCCGCTCCGTCCCCTCGACCGGCTGGTTGATGACGAGTCGCATGGGGGGTCGCCTTCTTCGTAGCGGGCAGGGGTGCTTGCCCGTCGCCAGGCAATTGCACAACACTGTGAAAGTTACGCTCACTGCACAGACGTGTGCAAGTTGATCTGCACAGTGATGTGCAACTCATGGGAGGGCAGAATGACCGCCATGACCCCCGCGAGCCCGCCACCGACCCCACCACCAGCCACCGCACCCGCCCCCGCCGCAGGCACCCGCGCCGACGCCAACCGCCGCCGCATCCTCGACGTCGCCCTCGCGGAGCTGCTGCGCGACCCCGACGCCTCGATGGACCAGATCGCGCGCGCGGCCGGCGTCGTACGACGGACCGTGTACGGCCATTTCCCGAGCCGTGAGGCGCTGATCGCGACGCTCGTCGACGAGGCCGTCCAGTCGCTGGCGGCGGTGCACGACGCGGCCTGCGAGGGGGTCGACGACCCGGTGGAGGAGTGCGCGCGGTCGGTGCTGGCGGTGTGGACCGTCGCCGACCGCTACCGGCTGCTCGTCGCGCTCGCACAGCGGACGGTCACCGTGCAGGGCATCCGCGAGCGGCTCGGCCCGGTGCGCGCCGACACCGTACGGAGTCTGCAACGCGCCCTGGACGAGGGGCTGTTCGTGTCACCGCTGGGCGCGTCCGCGCTCGCGTACGTGCACGAGCAGATCCTGTTCGGGCTGATGGAGGCGGTGAACGACGGGCATCTCGACACCGGGGCGGCCGGGCGCTCGGCGGCGGTGACCGTGCTGGCGGCCTCGGGGGTGCCGGTGGGGGTGGCGCAGGAGCTGGTGGAGAGGGTGTCGCGGTAGACGCGTTTCAGCAACCGCATACCCCGGCAACCGCACGTCTCAGTAGCCGCGCGTCTCAGCAACCGCATACAGAAACCCCGGACCACAGGTGGTCCGGGGTTTCTGTCTTCTCTCTGCCGGGTGTCCGGCCCCGGTTCAGGCGGGGCCGGACACCCGGAGTCTCATGAGCGCGCGCTCACGCCTTGGCGAGTTCCTTCTCGCCGCCCGCGCGCTGCTCGCCCGCCTCATCGTCGTCGTCCGCGACAGCGGAGGCGTGCTCGTCGAGGAGGGTCTTCTCGTCGAAGGGCAGCTCGCCCGCGAGGACCTGCTGGACGCGCTCCTTGTCGATCTCCTTGGTCCAGGTGCCGATCAGGACCGTGGCGACGGCGTTGCCCGCGAAGTTCGTGAGGGCGCGGGCCTCGCTCATGAAGCGGTCGATGCCGACGATCAGGCCCATGCCGTCGACCAGCGCCGGCTTGTGGGACTGGAGACCGCCCGCGAGGGTCGCGAGACCGGCGCCGGTGACGCCCGCCGCGCCCTTGGAGGCGACGAACAGGAAGAGCAGCAGCGGGATCTGCTCGCTGAGGGCCATCGGCGTGCCCATGGCGTCGGCGATGAACAGGGACGCCATGGTCATGTAGATCATGGTGCCGTCGAGGTTGAAGGAGTAACCGGTCGGGACGGTGATGCCGACGACCGGCTTGCTGACCCCCAGGTGCTCCATCTTCGCGATGAGCCGCGGCAGCGCGGACTCGGAGGAGGAGGTGGAGAGGATGAGCAGGAACTCCCGGCCCAGGTACTTGAAGAGCGTGAAGATGTTCAGGCCGGTGACCAGCTTCAGGATCGTCCCGAGGACCACGAAGACGAAGAGGAAGCAGGTGATGTAGAAGCCGATCATCAGGACGGCGAGGCTCTTCAGCGCGTCGATACCGGCCGAACCGGTGACGGCGGCCATCGCGCCGAACGCGCCGACCGGAGCGGCCCACATGATCATCGCGAGGACGCGGAAGACGAGGCGCTGGATGTGCTCGACCCCGCGCAGGACCGGCTGTCCGGCCTTGCCCATGGCCTGGAGCGCGAAGCCGCAGAGCAGGGCGACGAACAGGGTCTGGAGGACCTCGCCCTCGGTGAACGCGGAGACGATCGTCTTGGGGATGATCCCGAGGAGGAACTCGGTGGTGTCCTTGGCCTCGGCCGCGACCTGCGACTGACCGGACTCGCGGACCGCCTCGGTGATGTGCAGACCGCTGCCGGGCTCCAGGATGTTGCCGACGACGAGGCCGATGGTCAGCGCCGCGAACGACATGACCACGAAGTAGCCGAGCGCGATCCCGCCGACGGCGCCGACCTTGGCGGCCTTGCGGACGGACCCGATGCCGAGCACGATCGTGCAGAAGATGATCGGGGAGATCATCATCTTGATCAGGTTGACGAAGCCGGTCCCGATCGGCTTGAGCTCGACGGCGAAGTCGGGGGCGATCAGACCGACGGCGATACCGAGGGCGACCGCGGCGATCACGGCGATGTACAGATAGTGGGTGCGGTCCCGCTTCACAGCGGGAGCGGCAGGTGCCGTATCGGGGGTGCTGGCGGCCACGGCTGCCCTCCTTGACGTCTTCGTCGGCATCTCACCGGCGTGCGGCTCACGTCCGGGGGATAAGGGGAATGCGGTGACTATCTCCCGCCCTGTGAGGGCGGTCACCCTTCCGTTCATTTAGTTCACGCCACGGACGGAAGGCAGACTGGCCACATGCACCTCCGCGTCCCCCGTCCCCGCAGCCTCGCCGGCCAGCTCTTCGGTATGCAGGCGGTGCTGATAGCGGTGGTCGTGGCGGGATACGCGCTGTTCAGCTACATCAGCGACGAGCGCCAGGCGGAGGACGCGGCACGCCGGCAGGCGATGGCCGTCGCCCGTTCGGTGGCCGATTCACCGTCGGTGCGGGAGGCGATCGGGACGGCCGATCCGTCGGGGACGCTCCAGCCGTACGCGCTCAAGGTCATGAAGGACACCGAGGTCGACTTCATCACGATCATGAATCCGAAGGGGATTCGATGGACGCACCCCGATCGGACGCAGATCGGGCAGAAGTTCCTGGGGCACATCGAGCGGGCGCTGAAGGGGCAGTCGTTCACGGAGAAGTACACGGGGACGCTGGGTGAGTCGGTGCGGGCGGTGACGCCTATCTGGGCGAGCGACGCGGCGGAGGCTTCAGGGGTCGGGGGCGATGATCGGATCATCGGCCTGGTGAGCGCCGGTATCAAGATCGAGGTGATCAGCAAGCGCGTACAGGAACAGGTCACCGCCCTCCTCGGCGTCGCGGGCGGGGCCCTCGCGCTGGGCGGTGTCGGTACGTACGTCATCAACGCGCGCCTGCGCCGGCACACCCACGGCATGAACGCCGGCGAGCTGAGCCGGATGCACGACTACCACCAGGCCGCCCTGCACGCCGTGCGCGAGGGGCTGCTCATGCTGGACGGGCAGTACCGGGTGGCGCTGATCAACGACGGCGCGCGGGAGCTGCTCGGGGTGGGAGCCTCCGGCGTCGTAGGGGACTCGGTCGCCGAACTCGGCCTCCCCGCGCCCCTCACCGGCGCGCTCCTCTCCTCCGAGCCCCGCGTCGACGAGGTGCACCTCACCGCCGACCGCGTCCTCGTCGTCAACACTTCCCCGGTCTCCGGCGGCGAGCGTCGCGGTACGGTCGTCACGCTCCGGGACGTCACCGAACTCCAGTCCGTCATGGGCGAGTTGAACTCGGAGCGGGGCTTCACGCAGGCGCTCCGCTCGCAGGCCCACGAGGCGGCGAACCGGCTCCACACGGTCGTCTCCCTGATCGAGCTGAACCGGGCCGGCGAGGCGGTCGAATTCGCCACCGCCGAACTGGAGTTGGCCCAGGCGCTGACCGACCAGGTGGTGGCGGCGGTGAGCGAACCCGTCCTGGCCGCCCTGCTGCTCGGGAAGACGGCCCAGGCGAACGAGCGGGGTGTGGAGCTGGAGGTCTCCTCGTCGAGCCGGCTGGACGACGGTGTCCTGCCCGAGTCCCTCCCGGCCCGAGACCTCGTGACGATCCTCGGCAACCTCATCGACAACGCCGTGGACGCGGCGCAGGGCAGCGTGGGCGCGCGTGTCTCCGTAACCGCTTACACAACCGACGCCGAGCTGATCCTCTCCGTCTCCGACACCGGCACCGGAGTCGCCCCCGACGACACGGAGCGCGTCTTCGAACGCGGCTTCAGCACGAAACCCTCCGGTCCCGGGGGGCGCGGTCTGGGCCTCGCTCTGGTACGACAGGCCGTACACCGGCACGACGGGACCCTGTCGGTGTCCGCCGCCGAGGGGGGTGGCGCGGAATTCGTGGCGCGCCTGCCGTTGCACGCGCCGGTCGCTGGAGGCAGAGGATGAGTGCGGGTGCGGGTGCGGGTTCAGGTACCGGTGGGGGCGCCGGAGCCGCGGGGTCGGGTGCGGGCTCGGGCGGTCAGCCGATCCGGGTGCTCGTCGTCGAGGACGACCCGGTCGCGGCGGACGCGCATGTCCTGTACGTCGGACGGGTGCCCGGTTTCGTCGCGGTCGGGAAGGCGCACACGGGCGCGGAGGCCCGGCGCCAGCTGGACCGTACGCCGGTGGACCTGCTGCTGCTGGACCTGCATCTGCCGGACGGGCACGGGTTGCAGCTGGCCCGTTCGCTGCGGGCCGCCGGGTATCACGCGGACGTCATCGCGGTGACGTCCGCGCGGGACCTGACGGTCGTACGGGAGGGCGTGTCGTTGGGGGTCGTGCAGTACGTACTGAAACCGTTTACCTTCGCGACGCTGCGGGATCGATTGGTGCGGTACGCGGAGTTCCGGGGAGCCGCCGGCGAGGCGAGCGGTCAGGACGAGGTGGATCGCGCGTTGGCAGCGCTTCGGGCGCCGAGTCCTGCGGCTCTGCCGAAAGGGTTGAGCGGGCCGACACTGGAGAGGGTGACCGGTGCTCTGCGAGAGGCCGGGGAGGGGTTGACTGCGGCGGGGGTGGCCGAGGCGGTGGGCATCTCCCGGATCACCGCCCGGCGGTACCTGGAGCATCTGGTGGAGGCGGGGAGAGCGGAACGCCAGCCGCTGTACGGGCAGGTGGGGCGGCCGGAGCTGGTGTACCGGTGGGTGCGGGGAGGACGCTGAGGCGGCCGGCCGGCACAGCCCTCACCGCCTTCGGCTCCCGCCCGGCACAGCCCTCACCGCCCCTTCGGCTCCCGCCCCACGCACCACCCCCTCCGTCAGGACTTCGCGTACACCACCACCTGCGCCCCCAGCCCCACCACCGTCAACGCCTCCACGCCCGACAGCACGACCAGCAGCGGCTGCCCGCCCGGGTCCACCCAGAACACCGCCAGCGCGGCGAGCGGTACGACGCAGAACGCCATGAGATCCACGGCGAGTTGAAGCCGTTTGCGGGATGCGCGCCGGGCGTCGCCCCGGTGGGCGGTCTCCCATCCGAACGCGGTCGACCCCGTGCCCGGTGAGGCGAGTTCGGCGAGGCGCGGGCCCAACTCCTCGCGTACGTAACGCCCGATCGCCGAGATCTTCTCGTCGTTGACGAGGTACGTCCACCCGAGGACCACGCACACCGGCGGCAGGGCGAGCAGCATCTCCGCCCGCTTCGCCTGCGCGGCGGCGGCGATCACGGCGGCGACGACGGTCAGCGTCACGTACAGCAGATTGTCCCGGAACCCGATCCGCGCCTTCTGCTCGTCCTTGATGCTCTCGTACTCCGCGAGCAGCAACTGCCCCACGGTCACGTCTTGTTCGGACATGTCCGTCCCGCCCCTTCCCCCGACGACTTGGCAGTACCTTAAAGGGGTGTCGCCCATCGCCGTGATCCTCACCGCCCTGCCCCTCGAATACGACGCCGTGCACCCGTACATCGAGGCCCCCGAGGAGATCGTCCTCTCCGACGGAACCCGCCTGGAAAAAGGCCGACTTGAGGGAACCGACTGGACCCTCGCCCTCGCGGAACTGGGCGTGGGCGCGCTGAACACGGCGGTCCTGGCGACGCGGATCATCAACGAACTGAAGCCCCGGGCCCTGCTGTTCGTCGGTGTGGCGGGCGGCCTCAAGGACGACCTCCGGCTCGGGGACGTCGTCGTGGGGACGAAGGTGTACGCCGTCCAGGGCGGCAAGATCACCCCCGAGGGCCACCAGGAGCACCCGGAGTCCTGGCACGGCTCGCACAGCCTCGTCCAGGCGGCCCGCTCCGCCCTGCGCGACCTGCGCCCCGGGGTACGCGGCCACCTCAAGCCGATCGCCTGCGGGGACGTGGTCCTGGCGGACCAGCGCTCCGACTTCGCCACCAGAATCCGCCGCTCCTACAACGACGCCTACGCCATCGAGATGGAGGGCTCCGGCGCCTCGCACGCGGCCCACCTCAGCGGCCGGTTGGACGCCCTGGTCATCCGCGGCATCAGCGACTTCGCGGACCCGGACAAGTCCTCCGCCGACGCCTCGGGTTCCCAGGAACTCGCAGCCGGACAGGCGGCGAAGGTCGCCGTCCAGATCCTCCGCAGGCAACAGCCCGGCTCTCAGGAGGGGCCCAAAAGCGCCGGAGCCGTCACCTACGCCGGCGACCACATCGACTTCCGCGGCGGCACCTTCCACGGCCCGGTCACCGGAAAGCAGACCGGCACCCCGTAACCACGGCCCGGTCCCCCGCGCCACCGCCACCCTCCCGCCCCGCCCGCCCGGCTTCACCGGCCGCGGCACCGAACTGGCCCGTCTCCTGCCCCACTTGAGTCCCGGCTCGACGACCACGCCCGTCCTCGTCTTCGCCGTCACCGGCATGGGCGGCATCGGCAAGACGGCCCTCGCCGTCGAAGCCGCGCACCACGCCCGCGCCCAGGGCTGGTTCCCCGGCGGCACCCTCTTCGTCGACCTGCGCGGCTACGACGACGACCCGGTCACCGCCGACCAGGCGGTGCTGGCGCTCCTCGACACACTCGGCGTCGAAGGCCGGGAGCTCCCCTCGACGGCGGACCGCCGGTACGACCGGTACCACGCGCTCCTGACCGCACGCACCGAGCCGACCCTGCTGATCCTGGACAACGCCTCGGACCCGTCCCAGTACCTCCCCCTCCTCCCGGCCACCGACCGCCACCGCACCCTCATCACCTCCCGCGACCGCCCCGACTCCCTGCCCCTGCGCCTGATCGACCTGGAGACCCTGGCTCCGGACGACTCCGTCGCCCTCCTCACCCGCGCCCTGCGCGACTCCGACGAACGCGACGAACGCCCGGCACAGGAACCGGCCGCGCTCCGTGAACTCGCCGCCCTGTGCGGCCACTTGCCGCTCGCACTCCAGATCGCGGCGGCGATGCTGCGCAGGCGCCGGGGCCGGGACATCGCGTCGCTGGTGACCGAGATCCGCGAGACCGGCGACACGGCGACCGTCCTGGACGGCGCGAACCCCGGCACGGACCTCCACGGCCGTTCCCTCGCCCTGCACCCGGTACTCGAGACGTCGTACCGCCGCCTGCCCGGCGAACTCGCGCGCCTGCTGCGGCTGTTGTGCGTGGCGCCGGGGACGGAGACGGGTACGGACGCGGTCGGAGCGCTGGCCGATCTCGATGCCGGGGCGGCCGTACGGCTGCTGGAGGACCTCTCGGCGAGGTGTCTGGTCACGGCGGTCGAGGGGGGACTGTGGCGGGTGCACGACCTGGTGCGGGCGTTCGGCGCCAAGGCGGTGGAAGAGGGGGAGGAAACAGCGGCCCGCGAACGGTTGTTGGGGTTCTACCTCCAGTGGGCGCGGGCGGCGGACACCTGGCTCAACTGGTACCCGGACGTGGTCGAACCCGATGTACTGGGCGACCGCACAGGGGCGTTGCGGTGGCTCGACGGCGAGCGGGCGGGACTGGTCGCGATGGTGCCGTGGGCTCTTCGTCACCGGCTCTCCGCCGAGGCGGCCAAGCTGGCGGCGTATCTGGCGAGCTACCTGGACGGGCGGCGGCACTTCGAGGACTGGCTCCTGGTCGCCACCGCCGCGCAGGAGGCGGCCGAGCGGATCGGGGAGCCGGACGAGGAGGCCGCCGCGTGGAGCTATCTCGGCAACGCCCTACTGCGGACGGGCGACACCGAGGAGTCGATCGCCGCGCACACCCGGTCCTGCGAGCTGCTCCGGACGTCCGAGGACCGCTACTACCGGGCCGCCTCGTGGAACAACCTCGGTGTCGCCCTGCGCGAGGCGGGCCGGCCGGACGAGGCCGCCGAGGCACACACCGAGGCCCGTGATCTGAGCCGGGAGATCCAGGACCGCCACCACGAGGCGATCACCTGGTGCAACCTCGGTGACGCCTTGCACGATGCGGGCCGGCTGGACGAGGCCATCGACGCCCACACCCGGGCGCGCGACATGTTCCGGTCGTTCGAGGACCGGCGGTCGGAAGCCTCCGCGTGGGAGGGGCTCGGCATGAGCCTGGTCCGAGCGGGCCGACCGGAGGAGGCCGTGAGGGCGTTCGAGGAGTCCTTGGCGGATCTCCAGGGCTTCGAGGACCCCTACGCCGAAGGCACCACCCTGAACCGCCTCGCCCGGGCCCGGGCCTCCGCCTCCCACCCCGCCGAAGCCCGCACCGCCTACCTCCGCGCCGCCGAAGCCTTCACCCGCGCCAACTCCCCCACGGAAGCGGCCGAAGCCCGAGCCGAAGCCGCCGGGCTGCCCGCCTGACCCGGGATCACGGCCGGGGTCTCATTCCGGCGCACGGAACCGGCTTCGGGCAGAGCGTCCGCGGAGGACGTCTGCCCGGACACCACCCCTAGAAGACCGACTCCGCCTCGTCCATCCGGTCGACGGGAACCCGCTTCAGCTCCGTGACCGCCTCGGCCAGCGGCACCATGACGACGTCGGTGCCGCGCAGGGCGGTCATGCGGCCGAACTCGCCGCGGTGGGCGGCCTCGACGGCGTGCCAGCCGAAGCGGGTGGCGAGGACGCGGTCGTACGCGGTGGGGGTGCCGCCGCGCTGGACGTGGCCGAGGATGACCGGCCGGGCCTCCTTGCCGAGGCGGCGTTCCAGCTCGCGCGCGAGCGCCGTGCCGATGCCGAGGAAGCGTTCGTGGCCGAACTGGTCGATCGCGCCCTTGGCGTAGTCCATGGAGCCCTCGGCGGGGTGCGCGCCCTCGGCGACGCAGACGACGGCGAACTTCTTGCCGCGGGCGAAGCGCTCCTCGACCATCTTGACGAGATCGGCGGGGTCGAAGGGGCGTTCGGGGAGGCAGATGCCGTGCGCGCCCGCGGCCATGCCGGATTCGAGGGCGATCCACCCGGCGTGCCGCCCCATGACCTCGACGACCATCACACGCTGGTGGGACTCGGCGGTGGTCTTGAGCCGGTCCATCGCCTCCGTGGCGACCCCGACGGCCGTGTCGAAGCCGAACGTGCGGTCGGTGGAGGAGATGTCGTTGTCGATGGTCTTGGGGACGCCGACGACGGGCAGCCCGGCGTCGGAGAGCATCCGCGCGGCCGTCAGCGTGCCTTCGCCGCCGATCGGGATGAGCGCGTCGATCCCGAACTCGTGGATCATGTCGGACGCGTTCTCGCAGGCTTCGCGCAGCCGGTCGCGCTCCAGCCGGGAGGAGCCGAGGATGGTGCCGCCGAGGGCGAGGATGCCGCTGACGGACTCCAGGTCGAGGGCGCGGTAACGGCCGTCGAGGAGGCCGGAGTAGCCGTCCTCGAAGCCGATGACCTCGTCGCCGTAGTTGTCGATCGCCCGGTGCACGACCGACCGGATCACTGCGTTCAGGCCGGGGCAGTCGCCGCCCGCTGTGAGGACTCCGATGCGCATCGTGCTGTGTCTCCTGCTCGCTGATGGGTACCGATGAGACTTCTTCGATTCTTTCATGCCGCTGTGTGCACGAAAGAGCCACCACGTCCCCCTCGCCTCTCTCGACACTGACGGGCGCCTTATCCAGGCCCAGAGGTATTGTCAAGAGGATTCCGCTCACCCCTGTGGGCGAATTCCGGTGAACCGATCGAGCCACTCGGAACGATCCCCTCGCAACAGCACCAGACCGACAGGAAACGGAGACGACGGGTGACGCGCAGTGTGTACGTGACCGGGATCGACCGCGGCGACGGCCGCCAGGTAGTCGAGCTGGGGGTCATGGAGCTGCTGACCCGCCAGGTCGACCGCGTGGGCGTCTTCCGCCCCCTGGTGCACGACGGCCCGGACCGCCTCTTCGAACTCCTGCGCGCCCGCTACCGGCTGGCCCAGAGCCCGTCGTCGGTGTACGGCATGGACTACCACGAGGCGTCGACGCTCCAGGCGGAGCGGGGTACGGACGAGCTGGTGTCGACCCTGGTCGACCGCTTCCACAAGGTCGCCCGCGAGTACGACGTCGTCCTGGTCCTCGGCACGGACTACGCGGACACCCAGTTCCCGGACGAACTCTCGCTCAACGCCCGCCTGGCGAACGAGTTCGGCGCGTCGGTGATCCCGGTGGTCGGCGGTCGCCGCCAGACCGCGGAGTCGGTCCGCGCGGAGACCCACAACGCGTTCCGCGCGTACGACGGCCTGGGCTGCGACGTCCTCGCGATGGTCGTGAACCGGGTCGCCCGCGAGGACCGGGACGAGATAGCGGACCGGCTGGCGGGCAGGCTCCCGGTGCCGTGCCATGTCCTGCCGGACGAGCCCGCGCTCTCGGCGCCGACGGTCTCCCAGGTCCAGCACGCGCTGGGCGCCCGCGTGCTGCTGGGCGACGACTCGGGGCTCGCCCGGGACGCGCTGGGTTTCGTCTTCGGCGGCGCGATGCTCCCGAACTTCCTCTCCGCCCTGACCCCGGGCTGCCTGGTGGTGACGCCGGGCGACCGCGCGGACCTCGTGGTCGGCGCGCTGGCCGCGCACAGCGCCGGGACCCCGCCGATAGCGGGCGTGCTGCTCACGCTGGACGAGGTCCCGGGGGAGAACGTCCTGACGCTGGCCGCCCGCCTCGCCCCGGGCACCCCGGTGCTGTCCGTGCCGGGGACGAGCTTCCCGACCGCCGAGCAGCTCTTCTCCCTGGAGGGCAAGCTGGGCGCGGCGACCCCGCGCAAGGCGGAGACCGCGCTCGGCCTGTTCGAGCGGTACGTCGACACGGCCGACCTGCTGAAGAGGGTGAGCGCCCCGAGCAGCGACCGCGTGACGCCGATGATGTTCGAGCACAAGCTCCTGGAGCAGGCCCGCTCGGACCGCCGCCGCGTCGTCCTCCCGGAGGGCACGGAGGAGCGCGTCCTGCACGCCGCGGAGGTCCTGCTGCGCCGCTCGGTGTGCGACCTGACCCTCCTCGGCCCGGTCGACCAGATCCGCAAGAAGGCCGCCGACCTGGGCATCGACCTGGGTGACGCCCAGCTGATCGACCCGGCGAAGAGCGAACTGCGCGACCGCTTCGCGGAGGTGTACGCGTCCCTGCGCGCTCACAAGGGCGTGACGGTCGAGCTGGCGTACGACGTCGTCTCGGACGTCAACTACTTCGGCACCCTGATGGTGAAGGAGGGCCTGGCCGACGGCATGGTCTCCGGCTCGGTCCACTCCACGGCGGCGACGATCCGCCCGTCCTTCGAGATCATCAAGACGAAGCCGGAAGCCTCGATCGTGTCGTCCGTGTTCTTCATGTGCCTGGCCGACAAGGTCCTGGTCTACGGCGACTGCGCGGTCAACCCCGACCCGGACGCCGAGCAGCTCGCGGACATCGCGATCCAGGCGGCGGCGACGGCCTCCCAGTTCGGCGTGGACCCCCGGATCGCGATGCTGTCGTACTCGACGGGGACGTCGGGTTCGGGGGCGGACGTCGACAAGGTCCGCGAGGCCACGGAGCTGGTCCGCGCCCGCCGCCCCGACCTCAGGATCGAGGGGCCGATCCAGTACGACGCGGCGGTGGAGCCGTCCGTCGCGGCGACCAAGCTGCCCGGGTCGGAGGTGGCGGGGCAGGCGTCGGTGCTGATCTTCCCGGACCTCAACACCGGCAACAACACGTACAAGGCGGTGCAGCGGTCGGCCGGCGCGATCGCGGTGGGCCCCGTCCTCCAGGGGCTGCGCAAGCCGGTGAACGACCTGTCCCGGGGCGCGCTGGTCCAGGACATCGTCAACACCGTCGCCATCACGGCGATCCAGGCCCAGACCCCGCTCGCAGAGAAGGCAGCCCAGTGACCGCGTCCCGTGTCCTCGTCCTCAACTCCGGCTCGTCGTCGGTCAAGTACCAGCTCCTCGACATGGCCGACGACGCCCGGCTCGCGACGGGCCTCGTCGAGCGGATCGGCGAGGAGACGTCCCGCCTGAAGCACACGGATCTGACGAGCGACGTCACCCGTGAGCGCACCGGCCCGATCGCCGACCACGAGGCCGCGCTCAAGTCCATCGCGGAGGAGCTGGCGGCGGACGGCCTGGGCCTCGACTCCCCCGAGCTGGCGGCGATCGGCCACCGCGTGGTGCACGGCGGCCAGACGTTCACGAGGCCGACCGTGATCGACGACGCCGTCCTCGCGGAGATCGAGCGCCTCATCCCGGTCGCCCCGCTGCACAACCCGGCGAACCTGACCGGCATCCGCACGGCCCGGGCGCTGCGCCCGGACCTCCCCCAGGTCGCCGTGTTCGACACGGCGTTCCACACGACGATGCCGGAGTCGGCCGCCCGGTACGCGATCGACGTGGCGACGGCCGACGAGTACCGCGTCCGCCGCTACGGCTTCCACGGCACGTCGCACGCGTACGTCTCCCGGGCGACGGCCGAGCTGCTGGGGAAGGCGCCGGAGGAGGTGAACGTGATCGTGCTGCATCTGGGCAACGGCGCGTCGGCGTCGGCGGTGCGCGCGGGGCGGTGCGTGGACACGTCGATGGGGCTGACGCCGCTGGAGGGGCTCGTGATGGGGACCCGTTCCGGGGACCTGGACCCGGCCGTCATCTTCCATTTGGCGCGGGTTGGCGGGATGTCCACGGACGACATCGACACTCTCCTCAACAAGAGGAGCGGTCTCGTCGGACTCTGCGGCGACAACGACATGCGGGAGATCCGGCGGCGAATCGACGAGGGCGACGAGGCGGCGGAACTCGCCTTCGAGATCTACGTCCACCGGCTGCGGAAATACATCGGGGCGTATTACGCGGTGCTCGGAAAGGTCGACGCGGTCGCGTTCACGGCCGGGGTCGGCGAGAACGCGGCGGAGGTGCGGGCGGCGGCGTGCGCGGACCTGGAGGGCCTCGGCCTCGCGGTGGACCCGGCGCGCAACGCGGTCCGGGGCGACGGGGCGCGGCTGATCTCGCCGGAGGGGTCGCGGGTCGCGGTGGCCGTCGTCCCGACGGACGAGGAACGCGAGATAGCGACGCAGACGTACGCACTCGTCGTACCCCACGAGTAATGCAACTGAGCGCGAACCCGCACATTTGTAGATTCCGCCAGACGGAATATTCCGAAGCGAAACAAACCGATAGGATCGACTCATGCGCCGTTCGAAAATCGTCTGTACTCTCGGCCCCGCGGTCGACTCCCACGACCAGCTGGTGTCGCTGATCGAAGCCGGCATGAACGTGGCCCGCTTCAACTTCAGCCACGGCTCCCACGCCGAGCACCAGGGCCGGTACGACCGGGTCCGCGCCGCCTCCAAGGAGGCCGGCCGGGCGATCGGCGTCCTCGCCGACCTCCAGGGCCCCAAGATCCGTCTGGAGACCTTCGCCGAGGGCCCCGTCGAGCTGGTGCGCGGTGACGAGTTCACCATCACCGCCGAGGACGTCGCGGGCGACAAGACGATCTGCGGGACGACGTACAAGGGCCTCCCCGGTGACGTGGCGCCCGGCGACCAGATCCTCATCAACGACGGCAACGTCGAGCTGAAGGTCCTCTCGGTGGACGGGCCCGCGGTGCGGACGACCGTCATCGAGGGCGGCGTCATCTCCGACCACAAGGGCATCAACCTGCCGGGCGCCGCGGTGAACGTCCCCGCGCTGTCCGACAAGGACATCGAGGACCTGCGGTTCGCGCTGCGGATGGGCTGCGACATGGTCGCGCTGTCCTTCGTCCGGGACGCGAAGGACGTCGCCGACGTCCACCGTGTGATGGACGAGGAGGGGCGCCGGGTCCCCGTCATCGCCAAGGTGGAGAAGCCGCAGGCGGTGGAGAACATGGAGGACGTCGTGATGGCGTTCGACGCCGTCATGGTGGCCCGCGGCGACCTGGCCGTCGAGTACCCGCTCGAAAAGGTCCCGATGGTGCAGAAGCGCCTCATCGAGCTGTGCCGGCGCAACGCCAAGCCGGTGATCGTGGCGACCCAGATGATGGAGTCGATGATCACCAACTCCCGTCCCACGCGCGCGGAGGCGTCCGACGTCGCCAACGCGATCCTGGACGGCGCGGACGCGGTCATGCTCTCGGCGGAGTCGAGCGTCGGCGCGTACCCGATCGAGACGGTCAAGACGATGTCGAAGATCGTGACGGCGGCCGAGCAGGAGCTGCTCTCCAAGGGCCTCCAGCCCCTCGTCCCCGGCAAGAAGCCGCGTACGCAGGGTGGTTCGATCGCCCGCGCGGCCTGCGAGATCGCCGACTTCCTCGGGGGCCGCGGCCTCGTCGCCTTCACGCAGTCCGGCGACACGGCCCGCCGCCTGTCCCGCTATCGCGCCCAGCAGCCCATCATCGCCTTCACCACGGACGAGAACACCCGCAACCAGCTCACCCTGAGCTGGGGCGTGGAGTCCCACGTCGTCCCCTTCGTCAACTCCACCGACGAGATGGTCGAGGTGGTCGACCAGGAGATCGCCAAGATCAACCGCTTCACCCCCGGCGACACGGTCATCATCACCGCCGGCTCCCCTCCCGGCGTCCCCGGCACCACGAACATGCTCCGCGTCCACCACATCGCGGGCGGCTCGACGGACTGACATCCGGACCCGAACAGCCTTGAGGGCGCCCTCTGTCGGACAGGGGGCGCCCTCGGTCGTCACCCACAGAACCCCGGTGCCCTCCATAAAGGTGAACAGCCCTCTACAAAATGATCATGAGCTTGACAAAGAGTGATGGCCCGGTCCCCCGGTGAAATCCGAGGGGGACCGGGCCATCACTCGTGTGCGGCTCCCGGAGAGGTTCGGGTGATCAGGTGATCGACTGCGTCATACCGGGGATGTGCAGGGTCCCGCCGAACTGGCCGGCCTGGGTGACCTTGACGTTGCTGAAGTAGATCAGGGGGATGTTCAGGGGCGGCGGGCTCTTGGGGCTGAAGGTGACCGGGAGCAGACCGAAGAGGTTTCCGGAGATGCTCTCGGTGTACATGATCGTGTCGCCCTTGGTGATCGTGGACTTGGAGCCCTTCGCACCCTTGACGTGGTAGGTCTTGCCCGCCTGCTTGTCGATCACCGTCTGGTGCAGATCGTCGATGTCGGTGCCCCCGGAGATGACGTACTTCAGCACCTCCTTGACGGTGCCGTTGGCGGTCTTGACCTTCACGACGCCCTGGTAGTCCGCGCCCTTGAGGAGCAGCCCGCTGGCGTTCAGGTACCAGGGGTCGTCCGGCAGGCGCATCTTGTTGTCGATGCCGCCCTCGTCGTCCGTGGCGACCGGGCAGTCCGCCACGTCCGTGCTCGCGCTGGGCGAGGGGCTCGGGGAGGCGTCAGCCTTCTCGTCGTCGGAGGAGGAGGACTCGCTCGCGGACGGCGAGGGGGACGGGGACGCCTTCGAGTCGTCGTCCGCCGCCGGGGACTCCTTCGTGGCGTCCTCGGTGGTGTCGGCGGCCTTCTTCTCCGTCGACGCCGACCCCTTCCCGGCAGCCGCGTCCGGCGAGGCGGACGGCGTGGCCGACGGGCTCGGGCTCGCCTCCGACGCCGTACTCCCGCTGCCCCCGGTGAACACGTCCGTCAGCGCGTCGCCGATGGTCTCCAGCAGCCCCTTGGACTCCTCGGAGGCCGACGGGGACGGGCTCGGCGAGGCCGCCGCGTCGTCGCCACCGGACTCCTCGGTGGTACCGCCGGAGGCGGACGGGGACGGGGACGGCGTACCGGCCTTGTCGTCGTCCTTCTCCTCGGACCCGGAGGAACCCTTGTCGTCGGAACCTGAATCCGACGCGGAGTCGTCCTTGGCCGCGGAGTCCTTCTTGTCGCCCTTGTCGTCCTTGTCGTCGGAGGACGAGGCGGACGACTCGCTCGCGGACGGCGACGGCGACGCGGTCGGCTCCTTCGCCATCGCCTCGACGCACGCCTGGTACTCCTCGGCCGTCAGACTCTTCGAGACCGGCTGCTGTCCCTCGGCGCGCGCGAGCGTCGAGGTGAGCCCCATCCCCACGAGGACCGTCGGCATCGCGGCCAGGGCTATCGCCCTGCCCGCCGGCACATGGAGCCGGGCGAGCAGCGGTTTCCTGGGCGCCGCGTGGCGCGGTCCGGTTCTCTCCCGGGACGCGTCGGCGTCCACCCCGTGGGTGTCCTCGTCAGTCGGCACTGCGCCTCCCGTTCGACCCGTTGGCCGGGCTCGTTCCTGACAGGTCCTTCGGCTCGGCGACCGCGGCCTCGGTCTCCGGCGCCTCTGCGGCGACCCGAGGCGTCTCGTCGTCGGCCGGTGCGCTCTCCTGCGCCGTCGTCTGCTCGGGCGCCTCCCCCACCGGCTCCCCGGCCGTCTCCTCGACCGGCTTGCCCGGCACCCACGACACGGCCATCGCCCCGCCGAACAGCGCGAGGAGGAAGCCGACGACGAAGCCGCCGAAGTTCGACACCGGGAGGGAGACCAGGGCCAGCAGGATCGCCGCGACGCCCGCGAAGGTACGGATGTGCTGCTGGAACCAGAGGCTGATCCCCAGGGTGACGAGCAGCACCCCGATGATCAGGGAGCCGGCGCCCGCGGTGGTCGCCATCGCCACCGTCAGATGACCGATCTGGAGGTGGGCGTAAGGGAAGTACATGATCGGGAAACCGCTGAGCATGACATAGAGGCCCGCCCAGAACGGCCGGGTGCCCCGCCAGACCTTGAAGCGCGACCTCCCTCGGGCGAACAGGCCGGGGGCGGCAGAGATGGCGCTCATGGAAAACAGCTCCCTGGTGCGGCTTTGCTGTGGTGAAAGTGGTGTCGCGGTTGCGAGGGGAGTGTGTACTTCGGCCGGATAGGGGGAACGGGCGGGAGAGCCCGAAGGCACCCCCGCCCGTCACCTCGTGCCTAGTAGCACTCCTTGCCGTTGAGCGCAAGCTTCATCTTCAGCTTGGGCAGCGTGAAGGTTCCGGCGGTGGTCGCCCACGCCGTCTGCTTCACACCGGTCAGCACGGCGGTGTCGGCCTGCTGGGCGAAACCGTACGGGTTCGCCTGCTCCTTGCCGCCCTTCATGCCGGTACCCTTGCCGCCCTTGTCGGCGCCGGTTTCACCAGCGGCAACACCGATGTCGATGTTGCCGAACGTCGCGCTCGTGGTCTCCAGGTCGGCGATGTCGATGAACAGACGGTCGGCAGAGACCTGCTCCGTCTTGTTATCGCTGTTACCGGCCGTGAGGGTCAGGGTGACCGACCCGATGAGCGGGATGTTCGGGGTCACGACCGACTGGCACAGGTTCTTGATCGTCGCCGTCTTGAACGACGAGACCGCCACCGGGTGGCCGGTCTTCTCACCGGTGAGGGTGTATCCCGTGTCGACCGCGCCGTACTGGCTGAAACCCGTGCCGTCGAGCTCGTCGGCCGTGACCTTGAACGACTGGCCCGACACGCTGAACGACGCCGCGAGCGCGCCCTGTGCGAGGGCCACGCCTATGCACGCCGTAGCGGCGACGCTGGGCACCATCACCACAGCGAAGCGCTTCCATCTGGTCCCGCCACGCACCTGGGACTCCATCATTTCCTCCTTCTCGGACGTACATCCCGCTCCGGCTCGCCCCGTGAACGGCGGCTCGGCCGGGCAGGGATGGGAGAAGTGCTACGTCCTCGGGAATGGGGAGCGCCTGTGCCCGAAAAGCGCGAACCGCGCCTGAGATCACCGGCGATCACCCCCGAGCGACTACCACTGGCCGTGCCTGACACGCATCACGCACAACCTTGCCGGACAGGCTCCGCCCTCGGGCGAAGACCCCCCTGCCCTGAAGAACCGGCGGCGTTGCCGTCGGCTCTGCCCGGTGGGGACCCATCAGGCCCGCGTCCCGACCGGCTGTCGGGGAACGGGAATGGACCGAGCGTCGCCGATCGTGGTGCATTCTCGCCGCCCGCACAAGGGGGTTCGTTACTGGCTAGTAACGGCCGGATAACCGTCCGACGACCCACAGGTCTCGACCGGCGACCGAGCGCGACATCCCTGCCCAGGACAAATCACTTGACAGTGGGACAGAATCCGGCAGACCAACGGCCCTGACTTACTGGAAGTAACAGCGGCCACGTTTACCAAGATTTGGCAAAGCGTGGCCGCAAAAGCGCTCAACCGACCGGACTTTCACTCCGGTACCTCGGTACCGGTAGGTTTAGCGACTGGTCAGAACAGCGCGCGGGCCAGTGCGCGCCGCGCCGCCGCGACCCGGGGGTCGTCCGGACCGATCACCTCGAACAGCTCCAGCAGCCGGACCCGTACGGCGTCCCGGTCGTCACCGGCCGTGCGCCGGACCGTCTCGATCAGCCGCCCGAAGGCGTCCTCGACATGACCGCCCACCAGGTCCAGATCGGCGGCGGCGAGTTGGGCGGCGGCGTCCCCGGGCTTCTCCGCGGCGTCCCGGCGGACGGCCTGCGGGTCGAGCCCCTGGATGCGGTGGAGCAACTCGGCCTGCGCGAGGCCGAGTTTCGCCTCCTCGTTGCCCGGGTCGTCGGCCAGTACGTTCTGGTACGCCTGGACCGCGCCGCCCAGGTCGCCCGCGTCCAGGGCGTCGACGGCGGCGGCGAGCAGGGCGTCGTACGGGCCCGCCGGGATCTCGGCGGGGGCCGCCGGGGCCGCGCCGGGCTCCGCGTCGGGGTCGACCGTCAGGCCCGTGATGCCGAAGCGCTCCTCGGCGACCTGGACGAGCTGGTCGAGGGTCTGGCGGATCTGCGTCTCGGGGGCGGCGCCCTGGAAGAGGGGGAGCGCCTGGCCGGCCACGACCGCGAAGACCGCGGGGATGCCCTGGATGCCGAACTGCTGCATCAGCATCTGGTTGGCGTCGACGTCGATCTTGGCGAGCAGGATGCGGCCGTCGTACTCGACGGCGAGCCGCTCCAGGACCGGGCTGAGCTGTTTGCAGGGCTGGCACCACTCGGCCCAGAAGTCGATGACGACGGCCACCTCGGCGGACCGCTGGAGGACCTGGGTCTCGAACCCGGCCTCGTCGACGTCGATCACGAGATCGGCCGGGGAGATCGCCCCCGCGCCGCCCTGGCGGGCCGTTTCGGCGCGCGCCTGCTCCGCCTTCGCCTTGGCCTCCTGGGCCGCCTTCACCGCGGCGAGGTCGACGACTCCGCTCATGGACATGTTCCGTGGCTGCATGCGTCTATCCTCCCCCGATCCCGCGCGTGCGCGAAAAGCGGTCCCCGGACCGCCGTCGGCCCTGGCCCCCTAGCTTTCGCTACGACCCGTAGCGTAATGCCTGTCCGGGGTCCACCGGGAGTCCTTCCCGGTGATCTCCCTCACGACTCCACAATCTTCGCGCGCCCCGCTCACAGGGCTCCACCGAATAACGCGCGGATGTGAAACGCGAGGGGCGACGGCCGCGGGGGCGGCGGTTATGGTCTTGCGATGCAGAGCCGCAGCCCCGCCCCCCGTCCGGGCCGACCCGGGCGTCCCCGCAGCGCCGCCACGGACACCGCGATCCTGGCCGCGACGCGGGAGGCGCTGGTGGAGCTGGGGTGGTCGAAGCTGAGCATGGGGGACGTCGCGCAGCGCGCGGGCGTCGCGAAGACGACGCTGTACCGGCGCTGGGCCGGCAAGAACGAACTCGTCGTGGACGCCGTCGCCGAACTCTTCGACGAGCTCCGCCTGCCCGACCGGGGCAGCCTCACCGCCGACATCGAGGGCGTCGTCCTCCAGTTCGCGGCGATCCTCGCGCTCCCGGAGGCCCGCAGCGGCCTCATGGCCGTCCTCTCCGAGTCCACCCGCGACGACGCGCTGCGCGAGCGCATCCGGCACTCCATCGTCGACCGCCAGAAACGCCTCGTCCTGGAGGGCCGCTCCCGCGCCCAGACCCGCGGCGAACTCCCCCCGGAGACCGACCCCACCGAGTCCGCCCGCACCGTCGACCTCATCTTCGACGTCGTCGCGGGCGCGGTCGTCCACCGCACCCTGGTCAGCGCGGAACCGGCGGACGAGCAGTGGGTACGGACGTTCACGCGGCTGCTGCTGGGCGGCCTGCCTGCGGCCACGGCGTGAGGTAAAGAGATCACCAAGCGAAGGGGGTACCGGCGCGCAGGGCGGTGAAGGCCACCGGCTACGCTCGACGGCATGAAAAAGAGCGTCTTGACCCGTTACCGGGTGATGGCCTACGTCACCGCCGTCCTCCTCGTCCTGCTGACGATCGGCGTGATCGGCAAGCGCGTCCTGGACCTGGACGGATTCGGCAGTTTCGTGACGGTGGTCGGCGTCGCTCACGGCTGGCTGTACATCCTCTACCTGGTCTTCGCGTTCGACCTCGGCACGAAGGCGAAGTTCCCCCTTCCCCGGCTCGCCTGGGTCCTCCTCGCCGGCACCGTCCCGACGGCAGCGTTCTTCGTCGAACGCCGGATCACCCGCGAGGTCACCCCCCTCGTCATCGACGACACGGCGACGAAGACGGCCGCGGCCTGACCCTCACCGCGTCACGAAGTGACACTGGCTGCCCCGCAGCCCGCCGTTGACATAAAACCGCGCACACGCCTTGCCGAACTTCGGCAAGGTCCGCGCGGCACCTTCCCGCAGCAGCCCCGCCTCGCACTCGGTGTGCGTGGCCCCCCGGGACGTCAGATACGTACGGTCGTCCGTGTCCGCGTAGGTGAAGTCGATACGCCAGTTGCAGAACCGGGAGAAGGCCGCGGCCGGCCCCACGCAGTCGACGCCCGCCCGCTGCCCGGTGATCCGCCGCCCCGACCCCTCGATCCGGTGGGTGAGGAAACACCCCACGGGGACTTTCACAGCGGCCCCGCGCACCTCGTAGCTGAACGTCCCGATCGCGGTCGTACCGATGGCACTCGCGTTCGCCGTGCCCGGTGCCCCCAGCGCCGTCGCGGTCACCAGCAGCCCCGTGAGCACCGCACGCGCCACACCCCATGTCTTCGTCCTCGGCATGGTGTCTCTCCCGTCGTCGGTCGCCCGACCGCTGTCGGCCGGACTGCGGTCGCACAGGCTGGCACGCCGTCTCTCGGCATGAACGTTCCAGCCCGACGGGCCGACCCGCGGTCACCCTCTTGAGGGACGTGTGCGGCCGGGAAACAGGGTGCGAGGGCGGTTACTCCTCCTCGAAGTCCCCCGAAGCCACCCGCAGTGGGCGGAGCATGGCGAAGATCTCGGCGCATTCCTCCGCGTCGTAGACGCCGAGGCCGAAGTCCATGGACATGAGGTCGCGGGTGGCGGCCTCGACGACCTCGCGGCCCTTGGGGGTGATGGAGGCGAGGGTGCCGCGGCCGTCGTTGGGGTTGGGGCGTTTGGCGACGAGGCCGGAGCGGACGAGGCGGTCGACGGTGTTGGTGACCGAGGTGGGGTGGACCATCAGGCGCTCGCCGATCTTCGACATCGGCAGCTCACCCGCCTTGGAGAAGTTCAGCAGGACGAGCGCCTCGTAGCGCGCGAACGTCAGCCCGTACGGTTTGACGACGGCGTCGACCTCGGCGAGCAGGATCTGCTGGGCCCGCATGATCGAGGTGATCGCGGCCATGGACGGCACGTTTCCCCAGCGCTGCTTCCAGAGCTCGTCCGCGCGGGCGATGGGGTCGAAGGGGAGACTGAGGGGCTTCGGCACGCCACCAGACCCTACCCGCCGGTCACATTCCGGTCAGCCACGTCTCGCCTTTCGGGCCGGAAACGGCTTCCTGAGCGATGTTCCCCCACCGGGCGGCGATTTGGCTTGGTACGCCGCCCCGCACGCGTTATGCACGAGTGATCCCGGTTCCCCCCTCCGTCACAGGGAGCGGCATGCCCCGTCCGACGCACACCCTCACCGCCCTCCTCACCCTCGCCCTCACCGCCGCCTGCGCCTCCTCCTCCCCCACGGCCGAGGAGGCGTCGGTGGTGAAACCGCCGAAGGCCGCCGAGCGGACCTCCCCCTTCTGGGTCGACCCCGACAGCAACGCCGCACGGCAGACACAGCTCTGGCGGCGCGAGGGCCGCAACTCGGACGCGGAACTGCTGCGCCGGATCGCCGAACAGCCCGTCGCCCTGTGGCCGGCGGGCGAGATCGACCCGGGCCCCACGGTCTCCGCGGCCACCGCCTCCGCGAGCCGCGACGGCCGTACGGCGCTCTTCGTCGCGTACGACATCCCGCACCGCGACTGCGGACAGCACTCGGCGGGAGGCGCGGCGGACGGGGACGCGTACCTCGCGTGGATCGGGAAGTTCGCCGCGGCGATCGGGGACGCGAAGGCGCTGGTGGTGCTGGAGCCGGACGCGGTGGCGCACATCGTGGACGGCTGTACGCCGGGTGAATATCACGGCGAGCGCGAACAGTTGCTCAGCGGGGCGATCGCGCGGCTCAAACAGCAGCCGCACACGAAGGTGTACCTGGACGCCGGCAACCCGTCCTGGATTCGCGAGCCGTGGAAACTGGTCGAGCCGCTCAAGCGGTCCGGCGTCGACGCGGCGGACGGCTTCGCGCTGAACGTCTCCAACTTCCAGCCGGACGACGCCGTCAAGCGCTACGGCCTCGACCTCTCCGGCCAACTGGGCGGGAAGCACTTCGTGGTGGACACCAGCCGCAACGGCAACGGCCCGCTCCCGGGGGTGTGGTGCAACCCTCCGGGGCGGGCCCTGGGCACCCGGCCGACCACCGAAACCGGGGAACCCGCTCTGGATGCCTACCTGTGGATCAAACGGCCGGGCGAGTCGGACGGCACCTGCGAGGGCGGCCCGAACGCGGGGCAGTGGTGGCCGGCGTACGCCCTGGAGCTGGCACGCAACTCCCGCTGAGCGCCGCTCACTTGACCTGCACCCACTTCGCCTCGGACGGCGTCCCCGCCGCGTCCGTCACGAACAGCATGTACCAGCCGGGCGGCACGAGCGCCGCGTCGTCCGGCACGGTGACCGTGACGGCCCGGCCCTCCTTCGTCAACTCCAGCGCGATGGAGCGCTGTTCGACGTCGGTGGTGTGGGTGACGGCGCTGGGCCGCATCAGCCGGGCGGCGACGATCCGCTCGGGGTGATCGGTGCGGTAGGTCAACTGCCGGTCGGCGGGCAGTTGTTCGGGGCCGTCGTCGAGAACGGGACGGTCCTTGCCGTTCTTGTGCAGCGCGGGCGGGGTGAAGACCTCCATGCGCTGCTCGAAGTGGCCGAGTTTGGTGTTCTGCCGGTCGTCGTAGAGGGGGTCGGAGCCGAAGGTGGCGACGCGGCCGTCGGGCAGCAGGAGCGCCTCGGAGTGGTAGTTGCGGCCGACGGCGGGTTCGGCGGCCTCGCGGAAGACGTTGCCCTTGGGGTCGTAGAACTGCGCCTTGAGGATGTTGCTGGCGCCGCGCCCCCGGTAGTCGGCGGAGCCGTTGGAGGTGAAGACGGTGTCGTCCGGCATGATCACGCTGTTCAGGTACCGGGTGCCCTGGGGCAGGTTCGGCCCGTCCTTGAAGGAGGGGCTGTCCTCCTTGAGGTCGACGACGGCCGTGCGCGGGGTCGCCTTCTTCGACTCGCCCACTCCCCCGCCGCCGAGGATCATGACCCGCTGGTCCTGCGCGGGCGGCAGCAGCACGGACGCCGAAGTCTCGGTGGCGTCCGCGTCCTTGAGGCCGGGCACCTTCTGGAACGTGTTGGTCCTGAGGTCCCAGATCCCGGGCTCCCGGCCCTGGTCGGCGGGCCCGTACCCGGCGTTGGAGGCGGGGTAGAACAGCTTCCCGCCCTTGGTGAGGAACAGCGCAGGATAGGTGGGGAAGTACCGCTTGGGGCCCGGCGTCCACTTCTTGGTCTTCGGGTCGTAGATCTCGTTGTCCCCGGGGTCGACGACACCGACGTCGTCGAGTCCGGAGACGGCGAGGACGCGGCCGTCGTCGAGGCCGACGAGGGTCGGGTACCAGCGGGCCTTCTTCATCGGGTCGACGGGGACGTACCGCTCGGCGAGCGGGTCGAACTCGTAGGCGGCGCGGATGCCCTGGAAGTCCTGCTTGTCGAGGGTGATCTTCTCGCTGAGGCCGTACGTGTTGTCGGCGTCCTTGCCGGTGAGCCCGACGATCTCGTACTGGGACTGCTTGTCGGTGGCGGACATGGGGCCGTTCTCGGTGGCCTCGACGAAGACGCGGACCTCGCTGGCGGTGACCTGGGTCTGCCAGGGCTGCATGACGCCGCGCTTGTTGTAGGTGACCTTGAAGCCGCGTTTCGCCTTCGGGACGGTGACGTCGAACTTGCTGACGTACTCGACGCCGGCGGGCGAGCGGAACCGGGTGCCCTTCTTGAGGACCATCGGTTTGTCGGGGTTCTCGTTCTTGACGCGCATCCCGCCGGCGGCCCGCTGGACCTCCCCGTCGAGGAGTTCGTAACGGGCCGTCCCGCCCGCCACCAGGAGCCGCCCGTCGGGGAGTTGGGCGTGTCCGCCGCAGAAGAAGTCCTCGGGGGTGGGGATCTTCTTGAAGGTGTCGTTCTTCGGGTCCCACAGGACGGTGTCGAAGGACCCGGCGTCGAATTTCTTCTGCTCGTTGCCCGATCCGGCGACGATCAGGACCTTCCCGGTGTGCAGGAGCGCCGCGTGGATCGCGTTGGTGCGGTAGCGCTCGGGGATGTCGACCTGGTCCCAACTGCCGTACTTGGCCTGGTACTCGGGCTGGGCGATCTTGTAGGCGTGGTACTGCTCGCCGACGAAGTCCAGCGCGGCGGGGGCGTTGAGGCTCGCGAGGACGACGACGCCGCCGATGCCGAGGACGGTCTTCTTGGTCTTCTGCTGGAAGGCCATGGCTAGTTGCCTCCTGTCGGGGTGCCGGAGACGGGGGCGAGGGCGGGTTCGACGGCGGGCGGCTCCAGTACCGGAGCGGTACGGGTACGGGGCCGGGCGAGCCGCTCCCTGACCGCCGTGCCGAGCCACACCGCGAGCGGCGCCAGGGAGATCGCCGTCGCGAGGACCGCCCAGGTGCGCATGGCGACGTGGGTGTGGCCGAGGACGGCGGAGGCGGCGAGGGACGCGATGAGGACGGCGGCCCAGAAGAGGTGGATGCGGAAGGTGGCCAGGCGGTCGGCGCTGACGCCGGCGCCCTTGGGGGTGACGACGAACCGGCTGGGGCGGCGCAGCAGGGCCGCGCCGAAGGACTTGAGGTAGATCGGCGCGGAGAGCGCGGACATGCCCATCCCGGCGAGTCCGCCGGAGCCCTCGGGTTCGTGCGGGGAGACGTTGTGGCGGCGGTTCCAGAGGTACAGGCCGATCTGGAGGGCGGCGGCGTCGCTGTAGAGCATCAGCCACACGGAGGCGGCGACCTGCGTGCCGGACGCGCCGAACCACAGGAAGAGCACGCAGCTCACCATGCCGAGCAGCCAGTTGACGGCCGTCATCGGGTAGTAGACGAGCATCATCGTGTACGAGAACAGCCGCCCGGGAGGCATCGTGAACGGCGCCTTCCAGTACTGCTTGAACAGCGTCTCGTAGGTCCCGCGCGACCACCGCATCTGCTGGGTGAAGAAGTCCGTCCAGGACGCGGGCCCCTCGCCGACGGCCAGCACGTCCGGCGTGTACACCGACCGCCACTTCCGCCCGGTCACCGGATTGCGCCGCCGGTGCAGCTCGAACCCGGTCGCCATGTCCTCGGTGATCGAGTCGTACAGCCCGCCGATCTGCTTGACGGCGGCGATCCGTACGACGTTGTTGGTGCCGACGAACATCGGCGCCCGGTAGCGGTTGCCCGCGCGCTGGATCAGGGCGTGGAAGAGGAACTGCTGCGACTCGGCGGCCTTCGTCACCGGATGGTGGTAGTTCCCGTACACCTGGGGTCCTACGACGAACGCGACGTCCGGGTCGCGGAAGTACCCCATCATCCGTTCGAGGTAGTCCGGGTGGGGGACGTGGTCGGTGTCGACGGAGGCGAAGAAGTCGTAGTCGTCGCCGTGCGCGGCGATCCAGGCGTTGTAGTTGCCGTGTTTCGTGCGGGCCTTGTGGACGCCCTTGGGCCGGTTCCACTCGGGGACGCCGTGCCGGGTGAAGTGCCGGACGCCGAGCTCCGCGCAGAGGGCCTTGGCCTGTTCGTCGTCGCCCTCATCGAGGAGCCAGACGTCCAGGGGGCCGCGGTGGTGGATGCGTACGGCGCCTTCGAGGGTGGCCCGGACCATGGAGAGGGGCTCGCGCCCGGGCACGAACGTCGTGAGGAACGCGACGCGGGTGCCGCTCTCGGGTACTACGGGTACGGGGTCGCGGGCGACGAGGGTCGCGTGCGCGACGGACGCGACGTTGACGACCATGAACAGCTCGATGAGGCCGATGGCTATGAGCATCGCGATGTCGAGGCCGACCATCCACTCGTCGCCGCCCTCGCGCTCCACCCAGTGGCTGGGCCACACGAGGTACACGAGCAGCAGGGCCGTCAGCACGGGGGCGAGGCTCATCAGCAGGATGGCGCGTATTCGGTGGGGCTCGCGGGAGAGCAGCGATATGTACTGCACCCGGTACGACGCTCCGGCCGGCTCCGTGAGCGGCCCGGCCAACCTGCTGTGGGTGTCGTAGTCGTAGCCCTCAGGCCGCACAACGCCCTCCAATGAGTGAGGAGTGATCGCGGCCCGGGGGGTCACTCTGAGCAGTTCCTGTCAGGGCGAACCTGACGGGCCGATACCCACACGAAAATGGACATATCGGACAGTGTCGAACGGGGTGCGGCCAGGAGAGTGGGAGGTTCACCCGACAGGGGTGCGCGGATCTCAGCGATAGAGGGCCCGAAGCCCCAGCACGTCCCCCCTCCCCAGCGTCCGCGCGCGGGTCGAACAGGTGTAAGAGTTCGTGTACATCGTCAGGTTCTCGTGGCCGGTGCCGACATGGCCGAGGCCGAAGACGTGGCCCGCCTCGTGGGTACCGACGGCGCGGACGTCGTAGGCGTCGGAGCAGCGCTCGCCCGGGGTGTCCGTGAACCGGTGGTGGCGGGTGTTGAAGCGGACGTCCGCCTCGATCAGGTCGTTCGGACCGCCGTCCGGCATCGTGACGGCCCAGGAGCAGGTGACGGCGACGACGTCCTGGGGCAGCTCGCCCGCGTCCCAGACGCTCACCCCGTCCCGGGTGGAGCAGCGCCCCGCCCGGTCGATCCCGGCCTCCCGGTCCGTCGCCGACAGGTACCGCGCCTGCGGACCGCCCGTCCCGGCGAGCCCGCAGTCGTTGCGCTCCGCCGTGATGGTCCCGATGGACTCCTCGAACACCTTCCGCGCGGCGTCCCGGGTGAGCCCGCCCGGCATCGGCCCGTCCCCGACGTGCCAGAGGTAGGTCCCGTACTCCTTGTGCCCGGCGGTCGAGTACGCGGTGTCGGCACAGGCGGCCCGCGCGGGGCTCGCACCGGGCTCGGCACCCTCCGCCCGCCCGGCGGCCGACGTACGCCCGGGAGCCGACGCCTCCGTCTCCGCCTCGTACGACACCCTCCCGTCCCGCCCCACCCGCACCGTCAGCCCTCGTGCCCGCCCGTCCGCCGTCAGCGCCTCGACGCCGACGGTCTCCCCGCGCCCCGGCACGACCGCGCCGACCCCGCCGTACTCGACGACCTGTTGGGCCGGCCGGCCCGCCACCAGCGAACCCAGCAGCGCGACCACCGCCCCCACCCTGCCCAGCAGCCCCACCACTGCGACGCCTCCCCTGATACCGCCTCTTGCGTGAACGCGGCAGAGCCTAACGGCGCCCACCGGTACGCCGGTTCACGCGAAATCCGGCGTTGAGCACTCGCTCAAACACGTGTACCGTCACTCGCAGAGACTTTGAGCGAGTGCTCAAAGTCCGTCTCCACCTGGGGGAATGACGATGGGGCTCTATATAGAGGCGCGTATTCACGCCGAGTTGGACCTCCTGTGGGACCGCACACAGGACCCGGCGCAGCATCAGCGCTGGGACCTCCGGTTCACCACAATCGACTACCTCCCGCGCGCGGAGGGCGAGCCTCAGCACTTCCGGTACGCCACGCGCGTGCTGCCGTTCCTGTCCGTCGCCGGCACGGGAGTCAGCGCCGGCGAGACCGAACGCCCGGACGGCACCCGGACGTCGGCGCTGCGGTTCGCCTCCCCGCATCCGCTGTCGCTCCTCAAGGAGGGCGGCGGGTACTGGCGTTACGTCCCGGAGGGGGACGGGGTCCGCTTCCTCACGGGGTACGACTACCGGCCGCGCTGGGGCCGGTTCGGGAGGGTCGCGGACCGGTTCCTGTTCCGTCCGCTGATGGTGTGGGCGACGGCGTGGTCGTTCGACCGGCTGCGGCTGTGGCTGGAGAGGGGGATCACCCCGGAGCGGGCCCTGTGGAACTGGCTGGCGGAACTCGCCGTCCGGGCGCTCGTGTTGACGGCGGCCTGCGTGGGCATCTTCCAGGGCCCCGGGCATGCCGCCTCGCTGATGTTCGCCATCCCCCCGCTCCTCCTCGTCGCCGCCTGTCTGGCGCTCTTCGCATCGCCCCTGCCCTGTGTCCCCGCCGCCCGCCGCTGCGTCCGCCGCGCACCGGCACGCGCGCGTGCGCCCCGCCTGACGCGCACCCTGGAGACCCCGCGATGACCTCCATCTTCCGTACGGCCATGGGCGACGACGCCTTCGAACGCCTCCACCCCGAGCTGCGCCGACGCTTCTCGGTGGGCCTCGCGAGCGGGGAGGCGTGCACCGGGCGGGGGGTCATGTCCCGGATCTGGCACGGGCCCTCGTTCGTGAAGCCGTTCCTCGCGCTCGGGACGACCCGCAACATCCTGGTACCCCGCGCGGGCCGCGATGTTCCGTTCGTGATCGAGAATGTCCCTTACCTCGACTCCTACGGGCGGGAAACCGTCAGTTTCGTGCGGACGTTCGCCTTTCCCGGGCGGCCTCGGCGGTTCGACGCGCAGATGGTGCTGGGGCCCGAGGGGCGCATCCTCGACTACCTCGGCACGCACCAGCACCTCGCGACCGACCTCACCTTCCACGCCGAGCCCGACGGCTCACTCCTCATCCGCTCGGGCGAACACCGGTTCCGGGAGGGGCCGGTGGACGTGCGGGTGCCCGAACTGATCGGCGCCGACGCGGAGGTGCGGGAGTCGTTCGACGAGGCGTCCGGGCGGTTCCGGATTCGCGTCCGGGTCGTCAACCGGCGGTTCGGTCCGCTCTTCGGCTACGAGGGGTCCTTCCGGGCCGAGTACGGCGACGTACGACACTGCGGGGTACGGGCCGGGCTGCGGCCGGTACGAGAGGAGGCGCGCGCATGAGTCCGTCGCAGGAGACGCGGACCAAGCTGCTGGAGGGGGCGCTGCGGACGCTGACCGAGCAGGGCATCGCCAAGACGTCCGCCCGGTCCGTCGCGACCGCCGCCGGCGTCAACCAGGCGCTCGTCTTCTACCACTTCGGGTCCGTCGACGAGCTGCTCGCGGCGGCCTGCCGGTACGGCGCCGAACAGTCCGTCTCGCGCTACCGGGAACGCTTCGAGGAGGTGACGTCCCTCTCCGAACTCCTCGCGCTCGGACGCGAGATCCACACCTCCGAACGCGAGTCCGGTCACGTCGCCCGCCTCGGCCAGCTCCTCGCGGGCGCCCAGACCCACCCCGCCCTCGGACCGGCCACCGCCGCCGGCCTCGACCTGTGGATCGTCGAGATCGAGCAGGTACTGCGGCGGGTACTGGCGGCCACCCCGTTCGGCGAGTTCACCGACCCCGCGGGGCTGGCGCGCGCGGTGGCGGCCTCGTTCGTCGGGATCGAGCTGTACGAGGGGGTCGACGCGGAGGGGGCCGGTTCGGCTCTGGACGCCCTGGAGCAACTGGGGTTGCTGGTGGGGGCGCTGGAGGAGCTGGGGCCGATCTCGCAGCGGGCGGTGCGGCAGTATCTGCGGCGGGCTTCGGGGCGGGAGCGGTGAAGTGACGGGCGGTGAGGTGGCGGGGGCGCTGCCGGGAGGGCCTTGTCACACCCCCCGCCTACAGTGCCCCGCATGAGCGACGACGTGCTTTCCGTCATACCCGACGACCCTCGCTGGCAGCCCTCGAAGGACGCCGCCGCGCGCGCTCACGCCCTGGTCGCCTCCTGGTTCCCCGAGAACCCCGAGGGGTTTGAGCCGTACGTCGAGACCACGTGGTACGACGCGGTCAACGCCGTCGACTGCGGGGAGAACCTCGACCGGATCGGGTGCCCGGTGTGCGGCGGGGAGATCGACCTCCAGTGGTGGTGTGACCTCGGGGAGGCGCACGCCGA
Organism: Streptomyces sp. NPDC004539; assembly: GCF_040610055.1. Taxonomy (NCBI): domain Bacteria; kingdom Bacillati; phylum Actinomycetota; class Actinomycetes; order Kitasatosporales; family Streptomycetaceae; genus Streptomyces; species Streptomyces sp. NPDC004539. The sequence goes on from NZ_JBEXLS010000001.1 coordinate 334,323, forward strand.
GAGCGGTTTCACCGATCTCGGGGTGACCGTGCCCTGCTGCGGGGCGGCCCTCTCCCTGGACACCCTCCGCTTCGAGGCCCCCTGCGGGTTCTCCCGGTTCGAGATCGCCGTGTGGAACCCCGAGCGCGACGCGTTCGGCGGCGGTGAACTCGCCGCGCTCGCCGACGCGCTCGGGCATCCCGTCCGGCAGATCCGGGCTCACATCTGAGGGGCGGCTACTGCGCCAGGTGGCGTTCGACCGTCTCGACCTTGGAGGTCAGCCCGTCCGTGACGCCGGGGCGGATGTCGGCCTTGAGGACGAGGGAGACGCGGGGGGCGCGTTCCTCGACGGCGGCCACGGCGCGTTTGACGACGTCCATGACCTCGTCCCAGTCGCCCTCGATGGACGTGAACATGGCGTCGGTGCGGTTGGGGAGACCGGACTCGCGGACGACGCGGACGGCGTCGGCGACGTACTCGCCGACCTCCTCGCCGACGCCGAGGGGGGTGACGGAGAAGGCGACGATCATGCGCTCACGACGCCTTCCTGGCGGGCGCGGGAGGCGATGACCGCGTCCTCGGCCTCACGGCGGAGCTTGCGCTCGGCGAAGAAGCCGCCGAGGGGCAGGACGGAGAGGACGAAGTAGAGGGCGCCGGTCTTCAGGGGCCACTTCGTCCGGTTCCAGGCGTCGGCCCAGAACAGCACGTACAGGATGAACAGCACGCCGTGGACCATGCCCATGACCGGTACCGCGTTGAAGTCCGTGGTCCGCTTGAGGACGGAGCACACGAGCAGGAGGAGGAAGGAGATGGCCTCGGGGGCGGAGACCAGGCGGAGGCGGCGGAGGGCGGAGGCTGTCTTCAGGTCCACGGGGTCACCTTCGAGAAGGGGGCATAGAGGGGCGCAGATGATGGGGTCATCACACTGCTGAGCTGGCGGTTTGCGGAAAACACCCGCCGTGCGCCTTGTGAACGCACGCACAAGCGTTCGTCCATTGTGGCAAACCCTGCCCCTAGGGGTCCCTTCAGGGTCGGTATCCACCCGTGGGACCTGTTCTCTCCACCCCCCGAGCGGATACCTTCGGCGTCGTGGCGATGTTCCGATTGCAGGACAGCAAGGTGCTGGCCGTCGAGATGACCGGCGATGCCGTGAAGGCCAAGAACGGCTCGATGGTCGCCTACGACGGGCAGATGGCGTTCAAGAAGCTCAGCGGCGGCGGTGAGGGTCTGCGCGGGATGGTGACCCGCCGGCTGACCGGCGAGCAGATGACGGTGATGGAGGTGAAGGGGCACGGAATCTGCTGGTTCGCCGACCGCGCCTCGGAGATCAATCTCGTCGGTCTCCAGGGCGACAAGCTGTACGTGGAGTCGAGCAACCTGCTCGCGACGGACGCCGGCCTCAGGACCGGCACGACCTTCACGGGCCTGCGCGGCGCCTCCCAGGGCAACGGCCTGTTCACGACGACCGTCGAGGGCCACGGCCAGGCGGCCATCACGTCCGACGGCCCCGCGGTGGTCCTGCGGGTCACCCCGCAGTACCCGCTGACGGTCGACCCGGGCGCGTACGTCGCCCACCAGGGCAACCTCCGCCAGTCCTTCCAGGCCGGTGTGACGTTCCGCACGCTGATCGGCGAGGGCGGCGGCGAGGCTTTCCAGATCCGCTTCGAGGGGGACGGCCTGGTGTACATCCAGCCCAGCGAGCGGAACACGATCGCGGGGGACGTGTGAGATGACCTTCCGTGAGATCAACTCCAAGATGGTCGAGGCGACGGTCGCGCCCGGCCAGCGCCTGTTCAGCCAGCGCGGCGCGATGCTCGCCTACAAGGGCGAGGTGTCGTTCACGCCGAACATCCAGGGCGGCCAGGGCGGGGTGATGTCGATGCTGGGCCGCCGCCTGGCCAACGAGGACACCCCGCTGATGACGGTCGAGGGCAGCGGCACGGTCCTGTTCGGGCACGGCGGCCACCACGTCCAGGTGATCAACCTCGCCGGGGACACGCTCTACGTGGAGGCCGACCGCCTCCTCGCCTTCGAGGGCACCCTCCAGCAGGGGACGATGTTCATGGGCTCCCAGGGCGGCGTCATGGGCATGGTCCGCGGCCAGGTCAGCGGCCAGGGCCTGTTCACGACCACGCTGAAGGGCCACGGCGCGGTGGCCGTCATGGCGCACGGCGGCGTCTTCGAGGTCCCGATCACCCCGAACCGCCCGGTCCACGTCGACCCCCAGGCGTACGTCGCCCACCACGGCGACGTCCGCAACAAGCTCTCGACGGCCCTCGGCTGGCGCGACATGGTCGGGCGGGGCTCCGGAGAGGCGTTCCAACTCGAACTGAGCGGCAACGGCACGGTGTACGTCCAGGCGTCGGAGGAGAAGCTGTGAACCACTACGCGGGCGCGGGCCCGGTGGTCTACGACCCGATGTCGTTGCCGGTCGACGACAACGTCAACTCCTACACCTTCTGCGTGGAGCTCAAGGGGAGCCAGTGGTTCCTCCAGAAGGGGAAGATGATCGCCTACTACGGGTCGATCGACTTCAACGGCATCGGGCACGGCAGGCTGGACCGCCTGGTGCGGACGTCGTTCCATTCGCCTCTGCACGCGAGCGACTGGGTGGTGGCGGAGGGCTCGGGCAAGATGCTCCTCGCCGACCGGGCGTTCGACGTCAACTCCTACGACCTGGAGGACGGCAACCTCACCATTCGCTCCGGCAACCTCCTCGCGTTTCAGCCAAGTCTCGCGCTGAAGCAGTCGATCGTGCCGGGGTTCCTGACGCTGATCGGGACGGGCAAGTTCGTCGCCGCGTCCAACGGCCCGGTGGTGTTCATGGAGCCGCCGATCCGGGTGGACCCGCAGGCGCTGGTCGGCTGGGCGGACTGCCCCTCGCCCTGCCATCACTACGACCACGGCTACATGACGGGCCTGCTGGGCGGTCTACGTGCGATGACGGGCCTGGGCGGCGCCTCGGGAGAGGAGCACCAGTTCGAGTTCGTCGGCGCCGGGACCGTCCTCCTCCAGTCGACCGAGGCGCTCATGGCCGAGCAGGCGACCGGGGTGGTGCCGGGTGAGCCGGGCGTCCCAGGCGGCGGGGCGCACGGCGGGCAGGGGCACGGCGGCCAGCCGGGGTCACCGCGCCTTCCCGGACAGCTCGGTGATCTCCAGCGGCGCTTCGGTCTGTGAGCGGTAGTCTGCGGAGTGTGACGTCGAACGGATGCGCGCCGTCACACTCCCGGTGCGCCCCGTCACGCCCTCTCATTAATATTTCAACTTTTTAGGTAGACTTCTTTTATGGAGACCGAGACGGCCACACGCTGGCTGACCGAAGCGGAGCAGTGCGCCTGGCGCACCCAGCTGGAGGTCAACCGGCTGCTGATGCACCAGTTGGAGAAGGATCTCCAGCCGTTCGGGCTGACGATGAACGACTACGAGATCCTGGTCAACCTCTCCGAATCCCCCGACGTCCGCATGCGGATGAGCGACCTCGCCGCCGCCACCCTCCAGTCCAAGAGCCGCCTCTCCCACCAGATCACCCGCATGGAGAACACGGACCTGGTCCGCCGGGAGAACTGCGAGTCCGACCGGCGCGGGCTGTACGCGGTCCTCACCGAACGCGGCCTCGAAGTGATGCGGGAGGTCGCGCCGTTCCACGTCGCCTCCGTCCGCCGCCACTTCATCGACCTCCTCTCCCCCGAGTCGATGCAGCAGCTCAGCAAGGCCCTCGGCCCGGTCTCCGACCACCTCCGCGAGAACCGGGGCCGGCCCTAACTCCCGTCGGCCAGATCCCTCACGGGCAGCCGCAGTTCGAACAGCGCGCCGCCCGTCGCGGCCTCGCCGACCTCCAGGCTCCCGCCGTGGCGTACGGCGATGTCGCGGGCGATCGCGAGACCGAGACCGGCGCCGCCGTCGTCGCGGCTGCGGGCGTCGTCGAGGCGGACGAAGCGTTCGAAGACGCGCTCCCGGTCCCCGGGCGGGACCCCGGGGCCGTCGTCCGCGACCGTGAGGACGGCGTCGGTGCCGTCTCTGCGGACCGTCACCGAGACCTCCGTACGGGTGTGGCGGGCCGCGTTGTCCAGGAGGTTGGCCAGGACTCGGCTCAACTGGCTGCGGGAGCCGGTGACTTCGACGCCGGGTTCGGTTTTCAGGCGCGTTCCCTTGCGGGGGGCCGTCGTCTCCGTCGCCAGGGCGGCCAGGTCCACCGGAGTGTGCGGGGGTGTCTCGCCGGCGTCCAGGCGGGCCAGCAGCAGGAGGTCGGCCGCCAGGTGCTGGAGGCGGACCGTGTCCTCCACCGCGCCGTCCAGGTCCAGCAACTCCGGGTGGGCGGCGGCCACTTCGAGCTGGGTGCGCAACGACGCGATGGGGCTGCGGAGTTCGTGCGAGGCGTCGGCGACGAAGCGGCGCTGGCGGTCCACGGAGGCTTGCAGGGCGGCCAGCGTCTCGTTCGTCGTGCGCGCGAGGCGGGCCACCTCGTCCCGGGCGGCCGGTTCGGGGACGCGGCGGGCCAGGTCCTGGGAGGCGGTGATCGCGGCCAGTTCGCGGCGGATGCCCTCCACGGGGCGCAGTGCGCGCCGGGTGACCAGCCAGGTGACGCCGGCGACCAGGGCCAGCAGCAGGGGCAGGACGACCAGGAGGACCGTCAACGCCGTGCGGACGGCGGACTGTTCGGTGGCGAGGGGGGCGCCGGCGTGGACGGTGAGGGGGCCCTGGGCCGGGGTGCCGACGGTGAGGCTCGCGAACCGGTAGTCCGCCGTGCCGTCGTCGCCGAGGGTCGCGACGCCGGTGGAGTAGGAGACGTCCCCCGTCTCGCCGATGTCGACGTCGTCGTCCGTGGCGGCGAACTTCGAGGAGACGTACCCGAGTTCCTCGCTGCGCGCGACCGTCGCGCCGGTCGCCGTCTCGACCAGGACCGGGACGTCGTCGTCCAGGTCGAGCTTGTCGTAGGGGGTGCCGGCGGCGAGGTGGGCGGCGACCGTGCGGGCCGTGCGTTCGGCGGCGGTGTCGGCCTGGCCGCGGAGGTTCGTCCACAGCGACAGGACGACGACCGCGCCGGCCGCGACGAGGGCGACCGCGACGACGAGGGTCGCGGCGAGGGTGGTGCGGGCGCGGACCGAGCGGGCTCTCATCGGCCGGCCTCCAGCCGGTAACCGGCGCCGCGTACCGTCCTGATGAGGGCCGGGTCGAGCTTGCGGCGCAGTGAACTGACGTACACCTCCACGATGTTGGGGTCGCCGTCGTACGCGAAGTCCCAGACGTGCTCCAGGATGTCCGCCTTGGGGACGACCTCGCCGGGGCGCAGGGCGAGGTGTTCCAGGACGGCGAACTCCTTGGCGGTGAGGGTGACTTCGGTGTCCCGGAGGTGGACGCGGCGGGCCGCCGTGTCGACCCTCAGGTCGCCGAGGACGTGCACCGGGGAGCCGCCAGCCTGGCCCCGGCGGCGCAGCAGCGCCTTGACGCGGGCGACGAGGACGACGTACGAGAACGGTTTCGTCAGGTAGTCGTCCGCGCCCGTGTCGAGGCCCTCCGCCTCGTCGTACTCGCCGTCCTTCGCGGTCAGCATCAGGATCGGGACGTCGTGGCCCGCCGCGCGCAGGGCCGCGCAGACGCGGTAGCCGTTGAGGCCGGGGAGCATGATGTCGAGGATCAGCAGGTCGTACGTGCCTTCCGTGGCCCGGTGCAGGCCCTCGCGGCCGTCGTGCACGACGTCCACGGCGTAGCCCTCGGCGGTGAGGCCCCGGGCGAGGGACTGGGCGAGGCGTTTTTCGTCCTCGACGATCAACAGGCGCATGCGTACAGGGTGGCAAACGGAACCTGAAGATCCCTTCAGGTGGCTTCAGCTTGCGTTCAGGGTCGGTCGGCGAGTGTGAGTGGCGTCGGAACGGAAACCTTGGAGGAACCCCATGAAGCGCAGTCTCGCCATCACCGCCGTCGCCGTGACCGCAGTCCTCGCCGGAGGGACGGCGCTGGCGTTCGCCGGTGACGACGGCCGCGAGCGTGAAGGGGCGGCGCAGCCGGTCCGGGTGGCCGCCGCCGCGCAGGAGCAGCCGACGGTGATCACCACCACCACGAACCTCACCGCCGCCCAGGCCATCGACGCGGCCCTCAAGTCCCGCCCCGGCACAGTCCTTTCGGCGGACCTCGACACGGACGACGACGACGCCTCCGGCCGGGGCTGGGACATCGAGATCCTCGGCACGGACAGGACCACGTACGACGTCCTCGTCGACCCGGCCACCGGCAAGATCCTCTCGACCCGCGTCGACACCGACAACGACGACAACCGCACCCCCACCGGCCTCACCGCCCGCCAGGCCGCCGAAGCCGCCGCCCCCAAGGGCACGGTCCTCTCCATCGACGTCGACGACGACCGCCCCGGCCTCTGGGAGATCGAGACCCGCGACGCCCAGGGTCTGGAGCGCGACTGGACGGTGAACGCGGCGAACGGGACGGTCTCGGCGGACCGGGACAACTGAGAACGGGGCGATGGGGAGGGCGAAGCCGGGCGGCGGTGGGCCGGGGCAGCCTGGACGAAAGCGCCGGTATGAGCGGGGCCGAGGAGCCGGGCGGGGTGTGGGCGTCCCGGACCGGCCCCGACGCCACGCGGCTCGCCCCGGGGCAGCACCGGACCGGACCGACTCCGCCGACGGCGAGACCCGCCCCGGGGGCACCGGGCGGAACGGACCGGGAGGACCGAGGACGGGCACGAGAGGCTGCGCGGAGTGCGGGTGGGGTACCAGGCCGGGCCAGGCGTCACCCCCACCCCCTCGGGCCCGGCACCGTCGTCGCTGCGGAGCCGTCGCCGCTGGACAGGGCGGCTCGCAGCTCCGGGGTGATCGTGGCGGACCGAGCGGGGTGAGAGGGCGGCACGGCGTTCAGCACCGCCCCGATGGTCCCGTCCGCCTCCGCCCGGACCCACTCAACGCCCCCGCCCCGGCCCCTGCGGCCCCGCCCTATCGCCTCCCCCATCCCCCCTCCGCCCAAGCCCCGCCCACCCCGGTCACCAGCGCCACCAAGCCCGCCGCTGCGAAGCAGACGCTCAGAGGGGCCCTCGACAGGAGGAGGCCCGTGGCTGCCGCGCCCGCTGAACTGCCCGCGTTCATCGCCGTGTTGATCCAGGCGGTGGATCGGGTGCGGGTGGCGGGGGAGGCCGTTTCGTCGGCTATGAGGTAGGCCGTGGTGAGGACGGGGCTGATGAAGGCGCCGGCGAGGGTGAGGAGGGCTGTCAGGGTGAGGAGGTCGGGGGCCGCGCCGGCCGCGGTCAGGAGGAGGCCGAGGGCTGCCGCCAGGCGGGGGAGGCGGGTTCGGGCGGGGGTCCGCCAGTCGACCGCGCCGTTCAGGAGACCGCCCGCCGCGCTGCCCGCGGAGAGCGCCGCGAGGGTCCAGGCCGCCGCGCCGGGGGCGTGGCCGTGCTGGCGGGCGAACGCGGTGACCAGGAGGTCGGCCGCGCTGAGGGCGAGACCGGCGGCGGTGGCTGTCGCGAGGGGGATCAGGAGGGGGCGTCGGGGGGAGGTGCGGTACGCCGTCGCGGGTACCGGCGCGCTGTGTGCGGGGCGAGCCTCATCGTCGTACGCCACCCCCTTCCCGAACCCCCGCACCCCCGGCGACCGCACGAACCCCCACGTCCCCACCGCCATCACGCCCGCGCTCGCCAGGACGCCCACCACCGGTGAGGCGATCCCGACGAGGACCCCCACGAGGACGGGGCCGGTGACGAAGAGGAGTTCCTCGGCGACGCTGTCGAGGCTGTAGGCGCGTTGCAACAGGGGTTTGTCGGGGGACAGTTGGGACCAGACCGCGCGCATGGTGGGGCCGAGGGGCGGGGCGCAGGCGCCGGTGAGGGCGATGAGGGCGCACAGGAGGAGCGGGGGCGGGGAGGGGCGGACGGCGGTGAGGGCGAACGCGGTCAGGAGGGCCGCGTACAGCAGCGCCATCGGCGGGAGCGCGCGGCGCGGCCCGTACCGGTCGACCAGTCCGGCCCGCAGCGGCGTGAGGACGACGACCGTCCCGCCGAAGACGGCCATGACGACACCGGCGGTCGCGTACGAACCGGTCGCGTCGACCGTCGTGAGGAGGACGGAGAGGGAGACGAGGCCGTAGGAGAGGCGGGCCAGGAGGGCGGAGACGAAGGTGCGCAGGGCGTACGGGAGCCGGAGCACGGCCGCGTAGGACGACATGCGGGAGTTCCTCGGGGAGACGTGGGTGAGGGGACGCCGAAGGACGCGGTCGCCGGGGACCGCGTGGGCGTCTCGCTACACACAGGGGAGGAACATGACGTCAACGTAACAGCGGGCCCGCCGAGTTGACCAGCACTTATCCCTCACGCTCCCCCGCCGGACCGACCGGCCCCGCCGGCCCCAGCCTCCGCCCTCTCCGCCCCCGCCTACCTCTCCGTGATCCCCGCCACCAGCTCGTCCGCCGCCCGGTACGGGTCCAGCGCCCCCGACACCACCTTCTCCGCCAGCGCCCCCACCCGCCGGTCCCCCCGCAGATCCCCGATCCGTTCCCGCAGGGCCGTGACCGCGATCATCTCGATCTCGTGGGCGGCCCGGGCGCGCCGGCGGTCGGTCAGGACGCCGCGTTCCGTCATCCACAGCCGGTGTTTCTCCAGCGCCTCGACGACCTCGTCGACCCCCTCGCCCCGGGAGGCGACGGTCTTGACGATCGGCGGGCGCCAGTCGCCCGGCGCCCGGGACTCGCCGAGCCCGAGCATGTGGTTCAGCTCACGGGCGGTCGCGTCGGCGCCGTCGCGGTCGGCCTTGTTGACGACGTAGACGTCGCCGATCTCCAGGATTCCCGCCTTGGCGGCCTGGATGCCGTCCCCCATGCCGGGGGCCAGCAGCACCACGCTCGTGTCGGCCTGGGCGGCGATCTCCACCTCCGACTGCCCGACCCCGACCGTCTCGACGAGGACGACGTCGCAGCCGGCCGCGTCGAGGACCCGGATCGCCTGCGGGGCGGCCCAGGCGAGCCCCCCGAGGTGCCCCCGGGTCGCCATCGAGCGGATGTAGACGCCGGGGTCGGAGGAGTGGTCGGACATCCGGACCCGGTCCCCGAGGAGCGCTCCGCCGGAGAACGGCGAGGACGGGTCGACGGCGAGGACACCGACCCGTCGGCCCTGCCGCCGGTACGCCCCGACGAGCGCGGACGTGGACGTCGACTTGCCGACCCCCGGGGAGCCGGTGAGGCCGACGACGTACGCGCCGCCGGTCAGCGGGGCCAGTTCCGCCATCACCTCTCTGAGCTGCGGGGACGCCCCCTCGACCAGGGAGATGAGGCGGGCCACGGCACGCGGCCTGCCCTCTCTGGCCTGGGCGATCAGGGAGGGGACGTCCTGCATCACGACTCCGATCAACCGGTCCGGTGAGCTGATGATCCGACGGTCAGATCATCGCCGTAAAACACGCACTCATGCCTTCGGCACCCGCACGATCAGCGCGTCGCCCTGACCGCCGCCCCCGCAGAGCGCGGCGGCGCCCACCCCGCCGCCCCGGCGCTTCAGCTCCAGCGCGAGGTGCAGGACGAGCCGCGCCCCGGACATCCCGATCGGGTGCCCGAGCGCGATGGCGCCGCCGTTGACGTTCACCTTTTCCGGCGACACTCCCAGATCCTTCATGGACTGCACGGCGACGGCGGCGAACGCCTCGTTGATCTCGATCAGGTCGAGGTCGGCGACGCCCAGCCCCTCCTTGCCCAGCGCGTGCTGGATCGCGTTGGACGGCTGGGACTGGAGCGAGTTGTCGGGTCCGGCGACGTTCCCGTGGGCCCCGATCTCGGCGATCCAGTCCAGCCCGAGCGCCTCGGCCTTCGCCTTGCTCATGACGACGACGGCGGCGGCCCCGTCGGAGATCTGCGAGGCCGATCCGGCGGTGATGGTGCCGTCCTTGGTGAACGCGGGCCGCAGCTTGCCGAGGGACTCGGCGGTCGTCTCGGCGCGGATGCCCTCGTCCTGGCTGAACAGGATCGGGTCGCCCTTGCGCTGCGGGATCTCGACCGGCGTGATCTCGGCCTCGAACAGCCCGTTCTTCTGCGCGGCGGCGGCCCGCTGGTGGGAGAGCGCGGCGATCTCGTCCTGCTCCTCGCGCTTCAGGCCGAGCCGGGTGTTGTGCTTCTCCGTCGACTCGCCCATCGCGATGCCCTCGAAGGCGTCGGTGAGGCCGTCGTACGCCATCGCGTCGAGCATCTGGATCGCGCCGTACTTGTAGCCCTCGCGGGACTTGGGCAGCAGGTGGGGGGCGTTGGTCATGGACTCCTGGCCGCCGGCGACGACGACGTCGAACTCGCCGGCGCGGATCAGCTGGTCGGCGAGCGCGATCGCGTCGAGGCCGGATAGGCAGACCTTGTTGATCGTGAGGGCCGGGACGTTCATCGGGATGCCGGCCTTGACGGCGGCCTGGCGGGCCGGGATCTGGCCGGCGCCGGCCTGGAGGACCTGGCCCATGATCACGTACTGGACCTGGTCGCCGGAGATCCCGGCGCGGTCGAGGGCCGCCTTGATCGCGAAGCCGCCGAGGTCGGCCCCGGAGAAGGACTTGAGGGAGCCGAGGAGGCGCCCCATGGGAGTACGCGCGCCTGCGACGATCACCGATGTGGTCATGAGCTGCGATCCCCTTACCGGCCCCGCACGGGCCGAGGAATGTGAACGAGGGTTTACCGACAAAGTACTGAGGAGTAGGTCACTGCGTCACCCGGCCGTCGATGTGATCGCCCGCACGTTGCACAACCACCCTTTCAGCGCTCCACTGAACCCATGCTGACGCGAATCGACCACATCGGGATCGCCTGCCACGACCTCGACGCGACCGTCGAGTTCTACCGCGCGACCTACGGTTTCGAGGTCTTCCACACCGAGGTCAACGAGGAGCAGGGCGTGCGCGAGGCCATGCTCAAGATCAACGATACGTCGGACGGCGGAGCCTCGTATCTGCAACTGCTGGAGCCGATCCGGCCGGATTCCACGGTCGCGAAGTGGCTCGACAAGAACGGCGAGGGCGTCCACCACATCGCCTTCGGCACGGCGGACGTCGACGCCGACTCGGAGGCCGTCCGCGACAAGGGCGTACGGGTCCTCTACGAAGAGCCCCGGCGCGGTTCCATGGGGTCACGGATCACCTTTCTGCACCCCAAGGATTGCCACGGTGTCCTCACAGAACTCGTCACATCGGCCCCTGTTGAGTCCGACGAGCACTGACCCACGTACATAAGGGCCGGTAGGGTTGGGGGCGGTTGCCCGCCGCAGGGTGGGGCAACCGGACCCGTCCGTCCATGCTGGCGTCGTCCGCCTCGCGGCGTTCGGTGCGTGCGATCGCAAGGCGCCGAGAGGTCCTCGTAGCGGAGCTACTAGGGCCTGTCGGCAACGCGGCGAGCGTGCGTGCCGGGCGTCGCGAGGCAGGCGCCGGCATGGACGGACGGGTCGCCGGGGTCCGGGTTTCGGGGGTGCGGAAGGCGGACGGGAGTCCGCGGTCCGCCGATGATCTGACACCATTCCCCGGGGGTTCCCGTCCGGCGGATGGCCGGGAGCTCGTTGGACAAGCTTGCGACCAGGGGACGGATGGGACCGCGCAGTGCGGGGCTACGAGAGCCAGGAGCGAGAGCCGGCGGCTGACGTCGACCACCTCACTCGGTTCGAAGCCGAGATGAAACGGCTGAAGACCGAGCGGGAAAAGGCGATCCAGCACGCCGAGGACCTCGGCTACCAGGTCGAGGTGCTGCGCGCCAAGCTGCACGAGGCGCGGCGCACCATCATGACCCGGCCCGCCTTCGACGGCGGCGACATCGGCTACCAGGCCGACCAGCTGCTGCGCAATGCGCAGATGCAGGCCGACCAGTTGCGCCAGGACGCCGAGCGCGAGCTGAGCCAGGCGCGGGCGCAGACCCAGCGCATCCTCCAGGAGCACGCGGAGAACGCGGCCCGGCTCCAGGCGGAGCTGCACCAGGAGGCCGTCACCCGGCGCCAGCAGCTCGACCAGGAGCTGGCGGAGCGCCGCCAGACCGTCGAGTCGCACGTCAACGAGAACGTCGCCTGGGCCGAGCAGCTGCGCGCCCGTTCGGAGGCGCAGGCCCGCCGGCTGATGGACGAGTCGCGGGGCGAGGCCGAGCAGTCCCTCGCGGCGGCCCGCGCCGAGGCGGAGCGCCTGACGAACGAGGCCCGCCAGCGCCTCACGAGCGACGCCGAGGCGGCCCGCACGGAGGCCGAGCAGATCGTGCTGCGGGCCCGCACGGACGCGGAGCGCCTGCTGAACGCGGCGGGCGCGCAGGCCCAGGAGGCCACGGACCACGCGGAGCAGCTGCGTACGTCGACGGCGTCCGAGTCGGACTCGGCCCGTCGGCAGGCCGGTGAGCTGTCGCGCGCCGCCGAGCAGCGGATGGCGGACGCCGAGGAGGCGCTGCGCAAGGCGCAGGCCGAGGCGGAGAAGCTTCTCGCCGAGGCCCAGACCGCCGCCGAGAAGGCCCTCTCCAGCGCCGAGTCCGCGAACGAGCAGCGCACCCGCACCGCCAAGGAGCAGGTGGCCCGGCTGGTCACGGAGGCGACGAAGGAGGCCGAGGCCACCCGGTCGGACGCCGAGCAGGTCGTCGCGGATGCCCGTGCCGAGGCCGAGAAGATCGTCGCGGAAGCCTCCGAGAAGGCCCGCACGATCACCGCCGAGGAGAGCGCCACCCAGCTGTCGAAGGCCGCGAAGACGGCCGAGGACGTGCTGAACAAAGCGCAGGAGGACGCCCGGGGGACGATCACGGCCGCCGCCGAGGAGGCCGAGCGGGTCCGTTCGGAGGCCGAGGCGGAGGCGGACCGGCTGCGTGCCGAGGCGCACGACATCGCCGAGGAGCTCAAGGGCTCCGCGAAGGACGACACGAAGGAGTACCGCGCCAAGACCGTCGAGCTCCAGGAGGAGGCGCGGCGGCTGCGCGGCGAGGCCGAGCAGCTCAGGTCCGAGGCGGTCGCCGAGGGCGAGAAGATCCGCGCGGAGGCCCGTAAGGAGGCCGTCCAGCAGATCGAGGAGGCCGCGAAGAGCGCCGAGGAGCTGCTGTCCAAGGCGAAGGCCGACGCGGACGAGCTGCGCCAGAAGGCGACGACGGACAGCGAGAAGGTCCGCACCGAGGCCATCGAGCGGGCGACGTCGCTGCGCCGGCAGGCCGAGGAGACCCTGGAGCGCACCCGCGCGGAGGCCGAGCGCCAGCGGGACGAGGCGGTCGGTCTCGCGGAGACGATCACCGCGAACGCGGAGGACGCGGCGCGGGAGCTGCGGGAGGACGCCGAACGCGCCATAGCGGCCCGGCAGACCGAGGCGGCCGACGAGCTGACCCGGCTGCACACCGAGGCGGAGACCCGCCTCGCCTCCGCCGAGCAGGCCCTCACGGACGCCCGCGAGGAGGCGGCGCGTATCCGCCGCGAGACCTCCGAGGAGAACGACCGGCTGCGCGCGGAGTCCGCCGAGCGGGTCCGTACGCTCCAGCAGCAGGCCGCCGACGAGGCGGACCGGCTCCGTACCGAGGCCGCCGCCGACGCGTCCGCGTCCCGCGCGGAGGGCGAGTCCATCGCCATCCGGCTGCGGTCGGACGCCGCCGCCGAGGCGGAGCGCCTCAAGTCGGAGGCCCAGGACACCGCGAACCGGGTCCGCGCCGAGGCGCAGGCCGCCGCCGAGCGGCTCGCCGAGGAGGCGTCGGACGCGCTGGCCGCCGCGCAGGACGAGGCCGTACGGCGCCGGCGTGAGGCCGAGGAGACGCTCGGCGCGGCCCGTTCGGAGGCCGACCAGGAGCGGGAGCGGGCCCGCGAGCAGAGCGAGGAGCTCCTCGCGTCGGCGCGCAAGCGGGTCGAGGACGCGCAGACCGAGGCGGTCCGGCTGGTCGAGGAGGCGGACCGGCGGGCCTCGGAGATGGTCGCCGCCGCCGAGCAGCACGCCCAGCAGGTGCGGGACTCGGTGGCCGGGCTGCACGAACAGGCGCAGGAGGAGATCACCGGGCTGCGCTCCGCCGCCGAGCACGTCGCGGACCGTACCCGCCGCGAGGCCGAGGAGGAGGCGGACCGGGTCCGCGCCGACGCCTACGCGGAGCGGGAGCGGGCCGCCGAGGACGCCTCACGGGTGCGTCAGCAGTCGCGGGACGAGTCGGAGGCCGCGCAGGCGCTGGCCGAGCGGACGGTCGGCGAGGCGATCGCGGAGGCCGAGCGGCTGCGCTCGGAGGTCTCGGCGCACGCCCAGCGGGTGCGCACGGAAGCCTCGGACACCATCGCGCAGGCCGACCAGGACGCGACCCGGACCCGGGCGGAGGCCCGCGAGGACGCGAACCGGATGCGGTCGGACGCGGCGACGCAGGCCGACACCCTCATCACCGAGGCGCGCGGCGAGGCGGAGCGGCTCCAGTCGGAGACCCTCGCGGAGGCGGAGCGGCTCCAGATGGAGACGGCCGCCGAGGTCGACCGGGTGCGCGGCGACGCCCACGCGGACGCGGAGCGGATGCGGGCCGAGGCGTCGGAGACGGTCGGTTCGGCCCAGCAGCACGCGGAGCGGATGCGGGCGGAGTCGGCGCGCCAGCGCGCGGACGCGGAGACGGAGGCCGAACGGCTCGTCAACTCCGCGCGTGAGGAAGCCGACCGGACGATGGACGAGGTCCGCCGGGAGGCCAACAAGCGGCGTTCCGAGGCGGCCGAGCAGGTCGACACGCTCATCACGGAGACGACCGCCGAGGTCGACAAGCTGCTGACGGAGGCGCAGGAGCAGGCGCTGAAGACGACCGCGGACGCGGAGGAGCGGGCCGACTCGATGGTCGGCGCGGCCCGCGCGGAGGCCGAGCGGCTGATCGGTGAGGCGACCGTCGAGGGCAACTCCCGGGTGGAGCGGGCCCGTACGGACGCGGACGAGCTGCTGGTGGGCGCCCGCCGGGACGCGACGGCGATAAGGGAGCGCGCGCAGGAGCTGCGCGACCGGATCACGTCCGAGATCGAAGAGTTGCACGACCGTGCCCGGCGCGAGTCCGCGGAGACGATGAAGGCGACCGGCGACCGCTGCGACGCGCTCATCACGGCCGCCGAGGAGCAGCTCAACAAGGCCCAGGCGAAGGCGAAGGAGCTGGTGTCGGAGGCCAACTCCGAGGCCGGAAAGGTCCGGATCGCCGCGGTCAAGAAGGCGGAGGGCCTGCTCAAGGAGGCCGAGCTGAAGAAGGCTCAGCTGGTGCGCGAGGCCGAGGAGTTGAAGGCCGAGGCGATCCGCGAGGCGATGCGCAGCGTCGAGGAGGGCAAGCGCGAGCTGGAGGTGCTGGTCCGGCGGCGCGAGGACATCCAGGCGGAAATCTCCCGTGTCCAGGACGTCCTTGAGGCGTTGGAGTCTTTCGAGGCCCCGTCGTCCGCGAAGGACGGGGGCGTCAAGGCGGGAGCGGCGGTAGGGTCCCCTCGTTCGGGTGGTAAGTCCACGGAGAGCTGACGGAGTGTGCAGCTTCGGAGGAAATCCGGTGGATTTGACCGGTTGACAGCAGGAGGTTGGAGAACTTTGCCCCACTCTCCGATAAATCGGCTGCCGACCGGCCACTCAAAAGGGGTGTCATTCTCCAGATCAAACACGCATCCGCTCGATGACACACCGCCTCGGCCCCTAGGATTCCACCTATCACCTCACCGGTCTCATTCGACAGGAACCCCATGAGCGACACTTCCCCCTACGGCTTCGAGCTTGTGCGGCGTGGGTACGACCGCGCTCAGGTGGACGAACGCATCTCGAAGCTCGTCTCCGACCGCGACAGCGCTCTGGCCCGGATCACCGCGCTTGAGAAGCGCATCGAGGAACTCCACCTCGAAACGCAGAACGCGCAGGCGCAGGTGTCGGACGCCGAGCCGTCCTACGCCGGTCTCGGTGCCCGCGTCGAGAAGATCCTGCGCCTCGCCGAGGAAGAGGCGAAGGACCTGCGCGAGGAGGCCCGCCGCGCGGCCGAGCAGCACCGCGAGCTCGCCGAGTCGGCGGCCCAGCAGGTCCGCAACGACGCGGAGTCGTTCGCCGCGGAGCGCAAGGCCAAGTCCGAGGACGAGGGCGTCCGGATCGTCGAGAAGGCCAAGTCCGACGCCTCTCAGCTGCGTTCCGAGGCCCAGAAGGACGCGCAGTCCAAGCGTGAGGAGGCCGACGCGCTCTTCGAGGAGACCCGCGCGAAGGCCGCGCAGGCCGCCGCCGACTTCGAGACGAACCTCGCGAAGCGGCGTGAGCAGTCGGAGCGTGACCTCGCGGCGCGTCAGCAGAAGGCGGAGAAGCGTCTCGCCGAGATCGAGCACCGCGCCGAGCAGCTTCGTCTCGAGGCCGAGAAGCTGCGCACCGACGCGGAGCGCCGGGCCCGGCAGACGGTCGAGACGGCTCAGCGGCAGTCCGAGGACATCGTCGCCGACGCCAACGCCAAGGCGGACCGCATCCGTTCGGAGTCGGAGCGCGAGCTGGCGGCGCTCACGAACCGCCGCGACTCGATCAACGCGCAGCTGACGAACGTCCGCGAGATGCTGGCGACGCTCACGGGTGCCGCGGTCGCCGCCGCGAGCGCGCCGGTCGTCGACGACGAGCCGATCTCCCGCGGGGTTCCGGCCCAGCAGTCCCGGTAGTTCCGGGGTTCGTTCTTGTCGCACATCGCCTGAGGGGCGGTGGGACTCGTGGTCCTGCCGCCCTTCAGGCTTGTGCGCGTACGGGGTACAGCACGCTCACCGCGCACGCGAGGACCGTGAACCCGGTGGCCCACGCGAACGCGTACGGGAAGCCGTGGGTGAGGAGGCCGGCGAGGACGGCCGTGCCGAAGGAGCCGCCGAGCTGCTGGACGATGCGGACGATCGTGCTGGCGTGGGGGACGCGGTCGGCGGGCACGTCCGCGTAGGCGCCGACCATCACGGCGATGTTGACGGCGCTCATGCCGAGCCCGCGCAGGAGGAGGGCCGCCGCGAGCAGGGGGGTCGGGGGGTCGGCGAGGGTGAAGGGGAGGGTCGTGACGGCCGTCAGGAGCAGGCCGGTGACCATCATGGGGCGGGGGCCGAGGCGGTCCGCGAGGGGCCCGGTGACCCGTGCGAGGAGGCTGCCCACACCCTGCGGCGCCATCAGCAGGCCCGCCGCCAGCACGCCCGCGCCGCGCTGCTGCTGGTAGTAGAGGGGCAGCAGGAACATCCCGCCGTACAGCGTGAGCCCGTTGAGGAACATCAGGGCCGCCGACACCGTCAGCGAACGGTTGCGCAACAGCCGTAGATCCACGAGGGGTTGCTCCCGGCGCAGCGCGTGCCGGACGAAGACCGCGAGGAGTACGACGCCGGCGGGCAGCGCGGCGGCTCGCGCGGCCCCGCCCTGGGAGAGGCCGTAGACGAGCGCGGCGAGGGCCGGGGAGAGGAGCAGGAGCCCGGTGACGTCCAGGGTGTGTCCCGGGGAGGTCTCCTGGCGGGGCAGCGTCCGCCGGGCGAGGGCCAGGGCGAGCAGGCAGACCGGCAGGTTGACGTAGAAGATCCAGCGCCAGCTGAGGTGGTCGACGATGAGCGCGCCCACGACGGGACCGAGGATCGGCCCGACCAGCGCGGGCAGGCTGACGACGGCCATGAGCCGCCCCACGTTCTTCCCGCCGGACGCCCTGAGGATCACCGTCTGGAGCACGGGCAGCAGCAGCCCGCCGCCGATCCCCTGGACGACCCGGAACGCGACCAGCGACCAGATGTCCCAGGCGAGTCCGCACAGCACGGACCCCGCGAGGAACAGCGTGAGCGCCCCCAGCCAGACCTTCCGCGCGCCGATCCGCTCCACGGCCCACCCACTCACCGGGACGACCGTCGCGAGGGCCAGCAGGTACGCCGTGCTGACCCACTGGACGGCCGCCGTGGACACGCCCAGGTCCCGGCCCAGCGTGTGGATCGCGACGGCGACGATCGTGCTGTCGAGGAGGGGGGCGAGGGCGCCCAGGACGAGGACGGCGGCGAGTTTCAGTACGGCGGGGTCGAGCCGCTCGGCTCTGTCCTGCACGACGGTGTCCGGCACAGCGCCCCCTGGCGTCAGCTTTAGAGACGCAACGTCTCCTCTCCCGACGATAGGCTGGCCCCGTTAAGAGACGCAAGGTCTCCTGAGGAGCGCCCATGGAACCCACCCGCCGCCGGGGCGCCGCCCTGGAGTCCGACCTCCTCGACGCCGCCTGGACCGAACTCCAGGCCGTCGGCTACCCCCACCTGACAATGGAGGGCGTCGCGGCCCGAGCCCGCACGGGCAAACAGGTCCTCTACCGCCGCTGGAACAACCGCGCGGAACTCGTCGTCGCCGCCCTCCGCCACCGCAGCGGCTCGATCATCGACCACGTCCCCGACACCGGCTCCCTCCGCGAGGACGTCCTCACCCTCCTGCGCGTCACCCTGTCCCGCCAACGGGAGATCGGCCAGGACGTCTTCCGCGGCCTCCTCGCGGAGGTCGCCGACATGGACCCGCACTTCTCGGAGGCGATGCGGACGGTCCTGACGACACTCCTCACGCAGGCCGCCGCCCGGGGCGAGATCCCCACCGCCGACCTCCCGCGACGGGTCATCAGTCTGCCGGTCGACCTGTTGCGGTACGACATGCTGGTGAGCCTGGAGGGGGTGACGGAGCCGGACCTGACGGCGATCGTGGACGACGTGTTCCTGCCGCTGGTCCTCAGGAGCTGACCGCGTTCCCCACCGTCGTCAACACCCGCTCGTACAGCGCTCGTTTCGCCTGCTCCTCGGCCCTCCCCCACAACGCCCTGCTGCCGGGAGGGAGTTGCAGCGGCGGGTGGAGTGCGCCGGAGGCCGGGGCGGTCAGGGGCCGGCCGAGGGACAGGTCCGCCCAGACGACCTTGCCGCCCGCCCGGGAGGGGTCGACTCCCCAGGTCTCGACCACGGCGTCGACCAGGAGGAGGCCGCGTCCGCCTTCCGCGTCGGATTCGGGACGCTTGCGTACAGGGAGGATGTCGGCCCTGGCGTCCCAGACCTCTACGTACAAGTTGCTCGCAACAACGCAGAGTTGGACGCCGATCACTCCGTGCGGGTCGTTCGTCGCCTTGACGGCGTTCGTGACCAGTTCACTCATGACCAGGCCCGCCGTGTCCGTGTGGTCGTCGAGATCCCAGACCTTGAGGGTGTGCCGGACGACGAGGCGGGAGACGGAGACGGCGAGGGGTGCGGCGACGAGGCGGGCCGAGGTGACCAGGAGGGGGACGGTCACGTGTCCTCACCCTCGCCTTCCGTCGCGATCCAGACCTGTCCGCCGATGCTCTGGGCGAGCAACTCCCGGGAGAGGAAGGCGAGTCCGGGGAGGCGGTTGAGGTGGAGGCCGCTCGGTACGACGACCCGCCGGACGCCGTGCCGCAGGCAGTACCGGGTCATCGTCCCCAGGGTGGAGGTGCGGCCGGGTTCCCTCTCGACGAACACCATCGTCAGGACGAGGCCCTTGAGGTCGGCGAAGTCCCGCAGGGTACGGACGAGTTGGCGGACGGCCTCGTCGTCGACGCCGTCGAGTCGGCGCAGGTAGCCGACGATCACGTCACCGTCCATCGGGCGGCTCCCCAGAGGTGACGGCGAGATGGGCCCAGACGGTCTTGCCGATGACGTTGCGCTCGACACCCCAGGCGTCGGTGAGGGCGGCGACAAGGTGGAGACCCCGGCCGGCGTCCTCGTCGCCACGGAGGGGAGGGGTGAGGCGGGGGGTGCCGGTGGCGGCGTCGCGGACTTCGACGCGGAGGTGGTTGCCGTCGAGGTGGTAGGCCACGGCGACGTGGCTGCCGCGCATGGCACTGCCGTGGATGACAGCGTTGGTGACGAGTTCGCCGACCACCCATTCAAGAGGGTCACTGATCTGAGGTAAGCCCCACTCCAGCGAGAGGGAACGCGCCTTGCCGCGAGCGATGGACACGGACGGGCGAATCCTCCGGTACCACACCTGAAACAACTTGACTTCAGCCATAGTTGGTCCCCTTACGCGGACACTGTCGTAACGAGCACGGTACGCTAGGTAGTCAGCGAACTGTCAAGTCATCATTTTGGTGAGTCACCAAAACTAGTTGCTCGTAGTGCGAGGTGGACGGCACACTTGGCCTGCGAGAAGAAGCAGGAAGGCGGCTCAACCTGTGCCCAACAAGCCCAACCCGACGTTCCGTCAGAGGCGACTCGCCCGCACGCTCCGAGGACTGCGGACCGCTGCGGGGCTGACACACGCCGACGCCGCCAAGGTGCTGGGGTCGGCGGAGTCCAAGATCGGACGCATCGAGAACTACCAGTCCGGCATCCGGCTCCCCGACTTGCGCGCCTTGCTGGACGCCTACAACGTCACCAACCCGACCGAACGCGCCGCCCTGGAGAAGCTGGCCCGCGAGGCCAAGCAGAAGGGCTGGTGGAATCAGCACACGGACGTGATCGAACCGGCCTACGCGACGTACGCCGCCGTCGAGTCCGACGCCTCGGAGATCTACAACGTCGAGACCAGCATGGTGCCCGGCCTCCTCCAGATCCCGGACTACACCGAGGCCCTCATCAGGCTCCAGGCTCCCGAAGCCACCGAGGAAGAGATCAAAACGGGCATCGAGGTCCGACGAGAGCGCAGGAACATCCTGACCAGGGACAATCCGCTGCGCCTCTGGGGGATCATCACCGAGAGCGTGCTCTACCACCAGGTCGCCGATCCCGAAGTCATGCGCGCCCAGCTCGAATCCCTGATCGACGCCAGCAGGAAACAGAACATCGAGCTTCAGGTCCTGCCGCGCGAAGACCCCCTCAGCGCCTGCCTGGTGGGCCCGTTCGTCATCATGAGTTTCCCCGGACTGGTGGAGAGCGACCTCGCCTACACCGAGGCGGCGACCACCAGCCTGTTCCACGAGGAGGAGAAGGACGTACAGGCGTACACCACACTCTTCCGACGGCTGAATGTGGCCGCCGCGAACGTCAGCAAGTCCCGGGCGCTCATCCAGGACGCCATCAACCACATGAAGGATCGATGAAGCCAGACATACAGCCCGCGACCGCTGCCCTGATATGGAGCAAGTCCTCGTACTCCGGTCACAACGACAACTGCGTGGAGACAGCCATCCTCCCCGACGGCACCCACGCCCTCCGCGACAGCAAAACCCCCACCGGCCCGAACCTCACCTTCCCCCCCTCCCCCTGGGCCACCTTCCTCCGCACCCTCTGACCACCCCGGTC
Source organism: Streptomyces sp. NPDC004539 (assembly GCF_040610055.1). Lineage (NCBI taxonomy): Bacteria > Bacillati > Actinomycetota > Actinomycetes > Kitasatosporales > Streptomycetaceae > Streptomyces > Streptomyces sp. NPDC004539. The sequence continues at coordinate 355,420 of NZ_JBEXLS010000001.1, forward strand.
GCCGACACCCGAGCAACCACACTCCCCGTCGGCGACCACCCAAAGGAAGCCGTGACCGAAGAGCTCCCCGACTGGACGACGCCGCCCCGGCTGACTGGCTGGGAGGCCGATGACCTCGATCACTTGCCCGAGGCGCCGAAGCACATCGAACTCATCGACGGGGCGCTGATCTTCAGGTTGCTGCCGCAGCAGCAGTGGTGTTCGCGGGTCACCTCGGAGATGGCCTCCGCTCTGGTGCAGGCCGCTCCCGCCGGGCTCACTGTCGTACGGCAGATGACCGTCCGCCTCGACAAGCAGAGCCGCACCGAGCCCGACATCCTCGTCACCACCGCTCCCTGCGAACGCGACCGCACCTGGTTCGCCCCTGAGGACGTCCCGCTGATCGTCGAGGTCGCCTCGCCGGAGTCGGCGGCTCGTGACCGGTCCATCAAGCCGTTCAAGTATGCGCAGGCCGGTATCCCGAACTTCTGGCGCATCGAGGAAGAAGGGGAGGGCGAGTTCGTCGTCCACGTCTACGAACTCGACACCGTGACCAACGCCTACGTCCCCACCGGCATTCACCGCGAGCGGCTGAAGGTCTCCGTCCCCTTTCCGCTGGACATCGACCTCGCAGCCCTCGCGTACTGAACTGGCCTGTGTTCAGGCCCGTTTGAAGAACTCCACCTCTGCCAGCGCCAGTTGGCGGCCCTGGGTGAGGCCGGAGGGGGTGTTCAGGGTCAGGGTGACGGTTTTGACGTCGCTGAAGGCTGTGGTGAAGGTCTGGGGGCCGGGTTTGTCGTCGAGGGTGAGCTTTTTGGTGTGCTTCTCGCCGGAGGGGGTGGTCACTTCGAGGGTGAACTCCAGGGCTCGGGCCTGGGCGTTGTACTCCTTGGGGGCCACGCCCGCGCCGTTGGTGATGATCGTGGTGACCAGGCGGAAGGGGGCGCGGAAGGTGTAGGTGATGGTGGAACCCGGGGTGGTGCCCCAGTAGTTGTTGCGGATGCCGTCCGAGGTGTTGGTCGGGGGGTGGTCGGCGTTCTGGGTGGACGCCTTGATCTCCACCGGGGTGATCGCCTGGGCCTTGCCGAGCTTGTCCCTGGTGTCCTCGAAGAGGGCGCGGCCCGCCGGGAGGAAGAAGAAGCCCGCGGCGCAGAGCGCGAGGAGGACGGCGAGGATCACGAGGAAGCGGGTCAGCCGGCCGGAGCTGGCGCGGACCCGTCGGTTGAACGGCCACACCGTCCGCCACCACGGGAGCGGAGCCGCGCTCTCGGTGACGGTCAGCGGGGCCGCACAGCGCCGGCAGAAGCGGCGGCCCGGGGGGTTGGGGGTGCCGCAGACGGGACACGGCGGGCCGGTGATCTCGTCCGCGACCGGGACGGGGCGGACCGTGGGGCGGGGGGTGGCCGCTTTCGCGGGGAGGACGGGTTGGATGGGGGCGGGGGTTTCGGGGGCGGGTGCGGTGGGGGGTCGGGGGGGTGGGGTGCTGAGGGTGGGGCGTATGGGGGCTGGGGGTTGGGTGGGGGGTTGCGGCTGCGGCTGCGGCTGCGGCTGCGGCTGCGTGGAGGCTGGGGGTTGGGTGGGAGGCTGCGGCTGCGTGGAGGGCGGGGGTTGGGTGGGTTGTGGGGGTGCCGAGGGGGTGGGGGGCGCAGGCGTCGGCGGGGTGGAGGGGGGTTCCTCGGGCGCGGGCGGCTGCTGTGGCGGCTGGTTCCGGGTGCGGGAGGTCAGGCGGGCGCGGAGGGAGGAGGTGCGGGGGGTGGGGGGTTCCGCCGGGGGCGGGGGTGACTGTGGGGGTGGGGTCGGCTCCGTCGTGCTCGGTACGGGGCTCTCCGCTGCCGGGGTGCCCGCAGCGGGCGTGCCGGAAGTGGGCGTGCCCGAACCTGGCGTGCTCGAAGCGGACGGCTCCTGCCGCGAGGCCGGTTCCGCAGTGGGGGCTTCCGCAGCGGACGGGGCCGGGGGCGCCGGCTCCGCCACAGCCGGTCCGCTCGGCACTGGTCCACTCGGCGCCGGCGCGCTCGACACCGTCGTATCGGCAGCAGCCGTACGTGAACCGGCCGAGCCCGAACCCGCCGTATCCGAACCCGCCATCCCCGAACCGGAGTCACCCGAACCGGAGTTCACCGTGCCGGACGTCTCCGGAACGGCCCTGTCCGGAGCGGAGGTCTGCGAGGCGGCCACCTCAGAAGCAGCCCCCTCCGAAGCAGCCGTCTCCGGGGCAGCCACCCCCGACGCGGCCACCTCAGAAGCAGGCGCCCCCGAAGCAGACGTCCCCGACACAGGCGCCACCGCCGCGGCCGTCTCCGGAGCAACTGCCCCCGAATCAGCCGCCCCTGGCCCACCGGCCTCCGGAACAGCCGTTTCCGGGACGGCCGTTTCCGGGAAGGCCGTTGACGGTTCCGGGCGGACCGGTCGCCCCGCGCTCTCCGACCACCCCAAATACGTCCCGCAGTTGCCGCAGAAGTCATCTGTCGGCCCGTTGGACGCCCCGCATGCGGGACACGCACGCATGGCGTCACCTCCCTTCGTCGGTGGATGGGCCGGGGAGGATCTCGACCCGGCAGAGGGTGTGGACGGGACACATGGCGCGGACGATCGCGTGGACGCGGGCGGGGTCGACGGGGGCGTCCCCGTCGGGGTGGACCGTGACCAGGGGGCCCGTGTCGGACGAGGCGGGCGGGAGGGGGGTGCCCGGCGTCGAGGACCAGGCCGCTCCCCCGTCCCCGGTGACCTCCGCGTGGACGCCGAGGGCGAGGCGCAGTGCCTCGGTGAGACCTCGTCGGGTGCCCCGCCACCGGTGCAGTTCGACCGCGCGGGCGACCGCCTCCCGCCGGAGTTCGACGGGCCAGCGGGGGTCGGACCCGGCGCCCACCCAGGACGCCAGCCAGTCGACGAAGTCGGCGGGGGCGACGCGTGGATCGAGGTACGCGGCCAGGTTGTCGAGGGTCGCGAAGACGGGTGCCAGGACGGTGTCGAGCCCGGCGGTGAAGCGTTGCGCGAAGTCGTCGTCGGCGTAGAGCGCGGGCAGTTGCTCCCCGATGGGGTACCTGCTGGAGAGGCCGGGGACGGCGGCACGGGTCATGTCCGCGCCTCCGCCGGGGCAACTGACGTACTGGACAGGCTGGTTGGGATGCTCATCCGCCGATCCCCAGTTCCGTGACGACCACTTGGTGCTGGTACGAGAACACCAGCGCCCCCGGACCGACGTCGATCCGGTCGGTCGGGGTGCCCCGGCGGCCGGTGATCGGGTCGGCCGCGAACAGCCGGACGTCCTCCACCAGCACGTTGCCGGTGGCCTGTTGGAGGACGCCGAAGATCTCGCCGTACTGGACGGGCCGGCCGAAGGGCCAACCGGTGCCGTCGGGGCCGCCGTCGAGGGGGTTGAGGTAGCGGAAGAGGGCGTCGAGGGCCGTTTCGCGGACGCGGTCCACCTCGGACGCCGGCGCAGCGAACCGGGCCACCACGGTCACGCCCTGGTACACGGGGGGTTCGACCATCAACCGCGTCCCGATCAGGCGCCGTTCGTCGAGCGTGCGGGTGATCGCCGTCAACACCTGCTCGGACGGGATGAGTTGCTCGAAGCGCAGCCGGTCGTCCCCCTCGTCGGAGACGGCGTCGGGCACGACGAGGACGCGTACGGCGCCGGGTTCGTCCCCGGCGGGCAGGCAGCGGACCCGGCGGACGGAGGGCGCGGCCTGGCGGGCGAGGATCTCGTAGTCCTCGGCGGTGACGGCGCGTTCCTGCATGCGCAGGGCCTGCGGGGCGCGGAGCCGGGCGTTGTCGAGGGTCTCCCCCGCGACCCCGCCGAGCGCGGCCTCCCGGTTGCCGACACTGGCGACGTACGGAACGGAGCTGCGCAGCACGGAGATCGCGCCCCGCGCCACGTTCCCCGCCGGGCCGCCGCCGGTGCGGTAGCGGGCGACCCGGATCTGTGCCCCCTTGGGCGGTACGGCGCCGCACTGCCGCAGTGTGCCGTCCTGTTCCCGCAGGACCGGCGGGAACGTGAACTCCCCTGTGGTGGCGTCGACTCGGACGTGCCGGTCGTCGGGCCCGGACCGTCCGAAGTGGTCGACGACCTCCCAGCGCCGCCAGCCCTCGGCGGAGGACACCTCGACCTCGGGCGGGCCGCCGTCGAGGAGGACCGGGGGCCGGGCTAGCCGGAACGACTGCCCGGCGACGCCTTCGGACACCCCGAGCGGCACGTCGAGGACGGTCTCGGCGTGTTCGACGGACATCGTGCCGCCGATGGTGAAGACCGTCGCCTCGCGGACGGTCGGCGACTCGGAGTAGAACGGCTGTCCCGGCTCGGCCTCGGTGACCCGGCACCGCAGCCAGCCGGCCCGGGTCCCGCCGACGACGGACGCGGTGTGTCCGGCGGGGACATGGAGGACGACCTCGCCGGGCCGGTTGAGCCCGCCGGTCGTGTCGGAGCCGGTCTGGCACTCCTGCCAGCGCGCCCCGTCCCACGCCTCCCACACCAGCGGGGGCTGGCGCGGGTCGACGCCGATGCCCTCGACGCGGCTGTCCAGATTGACGGCGACTATGCAGCGGGGCACGGCCGTCGGCAGACCGAAGAGGAGCGCGTCGCCCGGTTCCGGTGTCGCCTGGAAGGCGGGGACGTCGCCGCCGTCGGCGAGGGTGCGGGTCCGGTCGGTCTGCTCGCCGGTCCTGGGCGCGGTGACGAGCCGGACCAACTCGCTGGGGACGATGCGGAGTTCGTCGACGGTCGCGAAGACGACCTCGTCGTCGCCCTCGCCGCCGGCGGTGGTCACCTCGGTGCCCGGGGGCAGGGTGACCGTGTCGGGCTGGGGGGCCGAGAGCCAGAAGTCGACCTCGGCGCCGGCCGCCGTCGGCGGGAAGAGGCGGATGTCCAACAGGTCGAGGAACGCGGTGTAGTTCTTGTCCGGGACCCGGTTCAGCCGGTACAGCAGCTGGTCGACGAGGTAGGCGAACGTCTCGATGAGGGTGACGCCCGGGTCGGAGACGTTGTGGTCGGTCCACTCGGGCGCGCGCTGCTGGACGTACCGCTTCGCCTCGTCGACGAGTTGCTGGAAACGCCGGTCGTCCAGGTTCGGGGAGGGGAGGGCCATCAGTCGGCGACCATTTCCTCGGCCCCCTCCTCGGAGGGGATCGTGTAGAAGGGGAAGACCAGGTTGCGCCGGTCGTTGGTGGAGCGCACGGTGTAGTGCACGTCGATGTAGAGGGTGCCGGCCTCGACGGCGTCGTACGCGACGACGACCTCGTCGACGGCGATGCGCGGCTCCCAGCGTTCCAGGGCCTCGCGGACCTGCTGGGCGATCCGGCCGGCGGTCGCGCCGTCGCCGGGGGCGAAGACGTACTCGTGGATGCCGCAGCCGAACTCGGGGCGCATCGGCCGCTCGCCGGGGGCGGTGCCGAGGACGAGCCGGATGGCCTCCTCGATCTCCCGGTCCTTCTCGACCATGGCGATGCCGCCGGTGGGGCCGACCCGGAGGGGGAAGGCCCAACCCCGGCCGATGAAACGCTCGTTCACCGACGGCCGCCTCTCGTAGGCCCGTTCATCAACGGCCCCTTTCCTCAGGCGTGTTCATCACATGCCTCCGATCAGCACGTTCATCGCCCCCGTCAGGATCGACGCCCCGCACGCCGTCTTGTCGCGGGCCTTCGCGGCGGGCAGCCCGCCGATGAGGACGATTCCGGAGGTGAGACCGGCCGGGTTCGGGATGATGACGTTGGCCGGGCCGAGGGCGAGGTGCGGCGGCATCGCGCAGGTGTGGAGGCTGCCGACGACAGCTGCCGGACGGCCGCCGATGAGGACGGTCAGCACGGACGCCGCGGCGCCGGGCGGCGGTGTGGCGATCACCCCGCCGTGGTCGGTGGGGTCACCGGTACGAGCTGCGGCCGGCATGGGACTCTCCTTAAGTACGCGCGGTGCGGCGTCAGTTGATCCGGATCATCTTGGCCCTGAGGACACCGAGCAGCCCGCCGTCCACGGTCGCGCGGGCCTTGGCCTTGATGTTCACGTTCTGGCCGTTGATGTTCATGTTCGTGCCGTCGAGGTTCACGGTCCGCCCGGACACGTTCACGTCCCCCCGCCCCGCGTCGAGGGTGATCCCCTTCTTGTCGAGGACGACGGACGTCAGCGTCTGCTTCCCGTTCGCGTACACGGTCAGTTCGATACGGTCGCGCCGGTCGTCGAGGAAGACTTCGAGCCGCTCGTCGGCGGTCCGCAGCCGCACCCCGGAGGGGCCGGGGGCCCGCGCGTCGAGGAGTTCGACCCGGTGCCCCGAACGGGACACCACGGAACGGCGGTTGACCTTGCCGCTGGTCTTGTCGATGAGCGGGACGTCGTGCGGGGAGGGCTGGTCCACGCCGTTGTAGAGGCCGCCGATGACGTACGGGCTGTCCAGCAGGCCCTGTTCGAAGCCGACGAGCACCTCGTCGTTGACCTCGGGGCTCACGACACCCCCGCCGCCCTTGCCGCCCCACTGCACGGTCCGCACCCAGTCGGTGACGTAAGTGTCGTCCAGCCAGGGGAACTTGAGCCGTACGGCACCGCGCTCGCCGCCCGCCGGGTCACGGACGTCGGTGACGACACCGATCGCGAGCCCCGGCATCCGGGGGCCCCGGGAGGGCGCGTTGGCGCCGGTGACCAGGCCGGTGACGGACCGGTCGGGGCTGGCGCTGACCCACAGCCGCGTCCGGTAGCCGCCGTGCGGTTCGAGGACGTGCTGGACGGCCGTCGCCGTGTACTTGCCGGAGAACGCCTGCCCGACATTGCCGAGCGCGACCGGTTTACCGGCCCGCAGCAGCGGGTTGCCCTCGGCGAGGACCTCCAACTCGGCGAACCCGGCGCTGACTTGGTCGGCGACCGCGTCGGCGACGGCGTTCGTCTCGGCGAGCGTGCGGTAGGGCGTGTCGGTGACCGTCAGCTTGGACGCGCCGAACCGGGCGGCGAACTGCGGTGCCAGACCCGGCACCACGGTGTCGCTGACGACCGACGGCTTGGGGGACTTGAGGGGTTTCTTGTTGGTGACGTCCCACCCCCGCACCTCCACCTGGGAGGCGCCGTCGGCGGCCGACAGGGAGGCGTTCAGCGCGATCAGGTTGCGGCCGTACTCCAGGACCAGCGGGTTGCGGACGGCCGAAGTCGACGGCGAGGGCGCGCCGGACGCCTTCTTCGGCTTGGTGAACTGGAGCAACCCCTTGTCGTCCACCCGGACTTGGGCACCGCTCTCGCCGGCCAGGAACTGGAGGAAGTCCCAGTCGGAGACGTTCGCCTGGGAGAGCTGCTGGTAGGTGATCGGGGCGGCCTCGACGGTCCCGACGGCAAGTCCCGCCCCGGCGGCGACCTTTCGCACGATCGCGGAGGCGGTCATGTTCCGGAAGGCGACGACCTTGCGGCCCCGCTGGAGGCGGTGCGCCTTGGAATAGGCGCGCACGACGGTGAAGGAGCCGGTGCGGTCCCGGTCGATCTCCAGGGCCGTCACCTCGCCGTTGAACAGCCGCTCGCGGGCCTGCCCGGAGACGGTGACGACGGAGACGCGCAGCGGGGTGCCGATGGTGATGCCGGTCGCGGCGAGGAACTCGTGGTCGGGGTCGCGGAAGGTGATGACGGCGGCGTCCGGCAGCCCCACGTTCTCGTCGACGACACAACTCACCACCTGCGCGGCCCAGATGGGCGGCAGTTCGCCGGGGGTCTCGATGACGGGGTCGGCCGCGAAGGCCCGCCCCCCACGCTCAGCCACGGCCCCTCCGCACGGCACGCCGCATCTCTGTCCTCACGACTCCTCCTCCGCGTCCCGCAGCCCCGGGACCACCAGCTCCGTACCGGGGACGAGCGCCATCGGGTCGTCGATCCCGTTCGCCTCGGCGATGATCCGCCAGGCCGTCGCGTCGCCGTACTCCCGCCAGGCCAGCATGGCGAGGCTGTCGCCCGCGACGACGGTGTGCGTGGAGCGGGCGGTGCGCGAGCCGGACGTCGGGTTCTGCCCGGCCGGGTCGACGGTCGCCTCCTCGATGGTGAGGGAGCAGGTCGCCCGCAGGGGCGTGCCGTCCACGTCGAAGAGGGTGTACGACACCGAGAGGCTGGACAGCACGCCGTCGAAGGACGTCGTGCGCGCCGAGCCCCACTCGAACCGCACCCAGGGGCTGGCGGGCTTCTTGCGGCCGAGGCTGGTGGGCGTCGGCACGCACGCCTTCATCAGCTTCTCCACGGCCTGCTCGACGGAGTTGTCGTGGGTGGCGGTGGCGTCGAGGAACACGTCGAGGCTGAGCGTGCGCGGACCGCTGCCGACGAACTCGGGCAGCGCGGACTGCCCGGCCATCCGGGACGGGGTCCGCCGCCACTCGGTGGACTTGCTGAGTTGCAGCGTCGAGGGGTTGAACTGGAGGTCGAGGCGCGCGAGCGTCCCACCGGGCTTCGCGCCGACGGACGGGGGCGGTTCCTTCAGGGTCAACTGGGCTCTGACGCGGCTCGATCGGGACGGTGACATGCCGAACCTCCTTTCTTTCCAGGGGTGTTACGTGTCTCAGGAGGGCCGAAGCCCTTGGTGGGCGATCTCCAGCGTCTCCACGGCCGCCGACGAGTCGGCCGGATCGAACGACGGCCCCTGCCAGCGCACGGGCACGATCCCGAACACCTGCCAGCTGATGATCTGGCTCAAGTCGGGCCGCAGCGCGACGATTTCGCCGTCCTTCGGCTCGACCCGGCGCAGCGTCTCGTCCAGCCACCGCGCGATCTTCGCGGTGTCGGCGGTCACCGGCCGGGTCAGCGTGATGTTCGTCCAGGTCACCCGCCCCGGCAACTGCCAGGTGAAGTCGTTGTTGCCGCCCTCGGCGTACGTCTCCATCTCGACCTGGGCGCCCATCCCCGAGCAGGTGTGGAACGCCCCGAGATCGTTCCCGCCGATCGCCAGCCGGAAGTACACGCTCGTCGCGAAAATGCTGTCCGTCATCCGTCCGTCATCCGTTCCGTGCCTCAGCGGCGTCCGTCATGGGGCCGCCCCGTACGATCCCGCCCGCGCCGCAACTCCGTGCGCAGCAACCGGGCCACGGGGTCGAGCAACCGCCGCGCGAGATCGTCCAGATCGGAGTCGGCGAGCCCGTCGTCCTTCTCCCTGCCGACCGCCCGCCCGGCGGCCTTCCCGGTACCGCCGGCCTGCTGCACCGGCTTCTTGACCGCGTCCGCCGTCTTCGCGGGGGCACCCTTCGCCCCCTTGGGAGCCCGCTGCACCGCCGGCCCACCCTCCGCCACGGCCCGCGCCACCACCGGAACCGCCGGCGGCCCCGACACCACCGCCCCCTGCTCGACCTGCGGCGCGACCGCGGGCACGGGCCTGGCGGCGACGATCCGAGGAGCGGGCTCCTGCCGGGGCGGAGCGGGCCGTACGAGGGGAACTCGCTGAACCGGCGCGGAAGTTGAGACGGCGTGCTGGACGCTGGGCGCACGTTGCACGTACGACGCCGGCGAGCCCGTTTCCGAACGGGGCGACGGAGTCGGGGTGTTGAGGGAGGGCGTCGGTGTCGAGGCATGCCGGGAGGTCGGCGGGGTGTGAGGGTTGTGCGCGGGCGTGGTTCGCGGGACGGCCGTGTGCTGGGCGGGAGTTCGGCCCGAGGTGCCTCGCGGGGCCGCCGGGGTGGAGGGGGTCTGCGAGGGCGCGTTCCGGGAGGCGGCCGGGGTGGAGGCCAGGGTGGGGGCCGGGGTGGAGGTGTCCTGCGGCCAGCGCGCGGTCACCACCGGGCGCCGGCTGACGGCCGGGGCTGCGGAGGGGGCCATCCCTTGCACGGTACGGGTGTTGAGGGTCAGGGGCCGGGAGGGGAGGAGGGGGGCGGAGCGGGGAGGGGTGTCGGCCAGGGCTCGGTTGATGACGAGGGGGCCTGGGGGGTTGGGGGAATGGTGGGGGTGGGTCCGGAGGGGCATGCCGGATGTACCGGATGTGCCGGGGGCAGCCGAGACGCCGGTGCCGCCAGTGCCGCCAGTGCCGGAGATCCCGGTTGCACCCAAGGTGCCGGTGCCGCCGGACGCTCCCGAGGTTCCGGTTGTGCCCAGAGTGCCGGTGCTGCCGGATGTGCCGGAGACCCCGGTTGCGCCGGAGACGCCGGGCTTGGCGGGGGTACCGGGGGTGCCGGGCTTCACTGAAGGGCTGAAAGTACCGGACTTCGCAGGGGAGTTGGAGGTGCCGGGCTCCACGGAAGAGCCGGGCTTGGCGGACGTGCCAGGCTTCGCGGACGTGCCGGGCTTGGCCAAAGTGCCGGGCACTGCGGACGCGCCGGGATCGGCGGTCACAGCTCGGGCCACGACAATGGGAGTCGGCGCGCCCGGCACAGGGGTACGCGGACGAGGTGCACCGACCGAACGGGCGCTGGACTCGTCCTCGTACCGAACATCACGAGCACGACCACCCCCACCGGCAGCACTACCGTCCCCACCCCCAGCCCCCTCGGCCAGAGCCCGAGCGACCACAGGCCCCGGAGCCCCACCGACCTCCGCACCACTCAAAGGCACCGAAACACCAGCCACCCCCTGCCCCAGAGCCCGCCCACCCTCGGAACCACCCCCACCGCTGCCGAGCAACTCCCGCTCACCGGCGGCATTTTGGGTACGCCCCGAGCCGGAGCCCGCACCCTCAGCAGCGACACCGACCCCTTCGCTCAAGGCCCGAGCCACAACAACCGAACCAGACGCGGACGCACCAGAGCCAGCACCACCGCCACCACCACCACCCGAAGCAGCAGCCGAACCAACCGACCCTTGCCCCCGAGACACCCCACCTTCCGAACCACCGGACACCTTCTCGGAACGCCCACCAGCCAAAGCCGACCCCGAAGCCCCCCGCTCCCCACCACCCGAACCCGAACCGGCCCCTTCCGCCACAGCCCGAGCAACCACAACCGGCCCAGCCTGACCCCCCTCACGCCCCCCACCCACCCCAGACTCCCCACCCACCGGAGTCACCACAACAGCCCCGGAATCCCCCACCCCTTGAACCGACGAACCAGCCCCAGCCCCCTCCCCACCCGACTGCCCCCGCCCCGACGCGCCGTCACCCGCGACAACCGCCCGAGCAACCACCGGCGCCCCCGCATGCTCACCACGAAAATCACCGCCCCCAGAAGAACGTCCGCCCCCGACAACACCCCCACCCGCCCCCAACAACGGCACCCCCCTGTCCCCCGACCCCGACACCTCCGCGCTCGCAGGCAACGAAGCCATAGGCGCCCCCAGCCCACCCCGAGCCCGAGCCCCGGAATCCCCACGCGCACCAGAAGAACCCCCAGCCCCCTCAGCCACCACCCCCTCCACCTGCCGCTGCACAACAGGCAACGCACCCCCAGCCGCACCCACCGACACATCCGGTGCCAACGGCACAGCCGTGGAGGGCAGTTCACTCAAGGGAGCCCCCAACGGAGCCCCCGAGGACGCCCCCAGAGAACCCACCTCACGCGCAACAGCCCGCTGCACAGGCGCGTCAGAACCCGAAACGGCCGAAGAAGTCACCCCACCCTCAACACCCCGCACGACACCAACTCGCCGCACAGGCCCCACAGTCCGCCGAGCAACAGTCAACGATTCCCCCGCAGGCCGAACCCGCACAGGAGCAACAGGAGCAGCCGGAGCAGCCGGAGACTCCGAAGAAGTGGAATAGGCCGAAGGAACAGACCTCTCCCCCCTCTCAACTCCCCGAGACACCACGGCCACCCGCCGCACCGGCGCACTCCGACCCCCCGAACCCGAACCCCCACCCCGCACAACCCGCTGCACAACAGCACCCTCACCAGCCCCGGCCCCGACCTCGGCCCCTTCGCCCGTCTCCCCCTCCCCCCGCACAGCCCTCAACAACAACGGCCCCCCTCCCACAGCCCCCACCCGAGGCCCCCCGACCCGAGCCACCCCGCGTATCACCCCACCCGGCGCCGAAGGCAACACCGCATGCCCCAACCCCGCGTCGAACGACGGGTTCTGCCAAGAGGCCAACCCGGACCGGAACGCCAACCCGTCACTCACCCCGAGCGCCGCCCGGGAAACGGTCAACGAGGGCGGCGCCGTACGACGCCACCCCCCGTCCCAGTCCCGAGGCACACCAGAACCCGAGCCGCCCTCGGCATCGACACCGCCGTCAACACCGGCATCGACCCCGACGGCACTCTCACCGACGGCACCCGCAGATCCACCGGAACCGGTGGAACCCGCGGCACGCCCGGCCCCCCGCAACCAGTCCCGCCAACCCATCCCCTCAACCGCCTTCGTTCACACGGGTGTTGATCCGAGCGATCTCGGCCACCCACTGCCGCCGCTCCTCATGCGTCAGATCGAGGATCTCCTCGCGCTGCCAGTGGAAGTGATAGGCGACGTACGCGACCTCCTCCCGCAACCGGGCAGGCGCGTACGTCACGATTCCCCCAGGCGCCCACCCGAGAGATCGACCTCGAAGCCGCCCTCGCAGTGCGGACAGGTGACGGCCGCGCGAGTGTGCCCCTCGCTGTTGATCCGCCGGTAGAAGTCCTGGAGGAAGGCGACATCGGTGGCGTACATCCGCTCGACGACCCCCGCGTGGACGTCGCTGATCGTGCCGAGCCGGGTGATGACCTGGCTCAGCAGGACGACGCTGAGGTACGCGGGGTTCTCCTTGACCCGCAGGTCGATCTGCGGACGCAGCTCGTCGCGGGCGGTGGCGAGCCGCATGACCCCGTACCGATGGACCGTGCCGGCCTCGTCGACGTACCCGCGAGGCAGTTCGAACTCGAACTCGGTGCGCAGACCGGTGTCCTGGGCAGCAGGCCGAGCCGGCGCCGGAGCGGCGGCGGGCGCGGCCACCTGCTCCGACGCCTGTGCTGCGGCGGGCGCGGTCGCCTGGAGGATCTCCTCCAGGTTCCCGGCCGTGACCGTACGTCGCCTCATTCGACGATGATCTCCTCGAACACGATCGTCACGGACTCGGTGGCCGCGGCCGACTCGCCCGCCTTGAGGGAGGGACCCTCCCATTTGGAGGCCCAGCCCTGCATGAGCTGGATACGCCGGACCGTGTTCCCCTCGGTGTCCTTGATCTCGATCGTCAGGTTCTGCCGCGCGGAGTTGACGGCCCCGTTGTTCAGGGTCTCCTTGATCCACGAGGTGAACTCGCTGCTCTGGTCGAGCCCTCGGGTGATCGTGATCTCGCCGGCCTGCCGGGCACCCGGCTGCTTGCGGATGATCTGCTTGCCCTCGGCGCTGACCTGGCGGACCTCGACGACCTCTTCCTCGACGGTCAGCCCGCTGATCTCCTGGATGGACTCCACGAGATAGCCGCCGAGCTGGACGCCGAAGACGTGGGTGGAAAGAGCGTCACCTGTTGCCATGTCTGTCTGTCAACCTTCCTTGAACTGGCCGCTGGTCACTCGTCGATGAGGCTGGTGCTGTCCGAGAACTGGGCCAGCCGGAAGATCACGAACTCGGCGGGCTTGACCGGCGAGACACCGATCTCACAGACGACCCGCCCCTGGTCGATGGACTCCTGCGGGTTGTTGTCGCGGTCGCACTTCACGTAGAAGGCTTCCTCGGCGGTCCGCCCGAACAGCGCGCCCCGGCGCCACTCCTCGGTGAGGAACGCGGTGACGTTGCGCCGGATCGACGACCACAGGCGGTCGTCGTTCGGCTCGAAGACGACCCACTGGGTGCCCAACAGGATCGACTCTTCGAGGTAGTTGAAGAGCCGGCGGACGTTCAGGTAGCGCCAGGCCGGGTCGGACGAGAGGGTGCGCGCACCCCAGATCCGGATGCCCCGGCCGGGGAAGGCGCGGACGCAGTTGACGCCGATCGGGTTGAGCAGGTCCTGCTCGCCCTTGCTGAGCCGCAGTTCGAGATCGACCGCGCCGCGGATCACCTCGTTGGCGGGCGCCTTGTGCACCCCGCGCTCGGCGTCGCTGCGCGCCCACACCCCGGCGACGTGGCCGCTCGGCGGGACGGTCGTGTTGTGGCCGACGGCCGGGTCGAAGACGCGGACCCACGGGTAGTAGAGGGTGGCGTACCGGGAGTCGTAGCCGGCCTCGTCGTTGCGCCAGGTCCGCACCTGTTGCGCGGTCAGGCCGGGCGGGGTGTCGAGGACGGCGACCCGGTCGCCCATCTGCTCGCAGTGCGAGATGACGGCGAGCTGCACGGTCCGTACGCCCTCGGCGTCGATGTCGCCGCGCTGGTAGGCGCTCATCAGGTCGGGGACGGCGACCATCGTGATCTCGTCGATGGTCTCCAGGCCGCCGAAGCCGGTGCGGGCGGCGGCGTCGCCGACGTACTCGGACGGGTCGAGGCGGGCGACCGTGCCGTTCGGGGCGGGCGCGGCGGCGGCGTCCGGGACGGCGAGGGTCCCGCTCGCGGGCCGGGTCTGGGCGGCGCCACGCTGCTCGGTGACCTCGATCAGCTTGGAGGCGCGGGCCTGGGTGACGAGGTAGCCCTTGACGTTCTTGCGGGAGGACGCCTCGTAGGTCTCCGCGACCTGGTCGCCCTTGCGGACGAGCAGCTTGAAGCGGTCCTCGGGCGGGTTCTCGCCGTCCGCGTCGGCGACCTCGACGCTCACGCCGGTGACGCCGGGCTTGGCGGCGACGAGGAAGCCGCCGACCTCGACGGGCTCGACGGCCTTCGGCTTCTTGTCCGGGGTCGCGGAGCCGGTGTCGGCCGCGCCGCCGATGCGCACGATGTACGCGGCGCCGCCGCCGTTGGAGAAGTACCCGTAGACCGCGTGGGAGAGGTAGGTCCCCTCGACGAAGCCGCCGAACTGCTGGGTGTACTGGTCCCAGCTGGTGACGAGGGTCGGGGCGTGGAAGGGCCCCTGCCCGGCGAACCCGACGAACGCGGCGACGGCGGTGCCGACCCCTTCGATCGGTCGGGCACCGGACTGCACCTCCTCCACGTACACGCCCGGGGTGAGGTACGTCGGCATGCTGGCTCCTTCGCGTCCTGCGGGAAGTTCGTACGGGCACCTGTGTCCAGGGCGAGTCTGCTGGTGAGGCCGGTGGGGCGGCAGGGACTCGGGGCCATGGCCGAGGGCAGGCCGGCTGCCTTTCCGGACGCGCCGCCTGCCCCTTGAGGCGGGATTCATGCCTCCGGGTTCACGCCGCCTGCCAAGCTCAGGCTTCGGTGGCGTCCTTGAGATACCGACCGAACTCCGACTCCAGGACCAGCCGGCCGAGTTTGCGGTACTCCCGGGCCACCGAGGTGACGACCTGGCTCATCGTGAGCGCCTCGCCCGACTCCGCCGCGAGGTAGGCCGCGGTGACCGCGCAGGCGCGGATGGAGCCGCCGGCGAGTTCGAAGCGGTCCGCGCAGAACGGGAGGTCCAGGTCGGCCGCGCGGGGCAGCCGGTCCCCGAGACACCGTTCCCACAGCGCGAGCCGCTGGCCCGCGTCGGGGACGGGGAAGTCGGCGACGACGTCGAGGCGGCGGGTGAACGCCTCGTCGAGGTTGGCGCGCAGGTTGGTGGTGAGGACGGCGATGCCGTCGAAGGACTCCATGCGCTGGAGGAGGTACGCGGACTCGATGTTGGCGTGCCGGTCGTGCGCGTCCTTGACCTCGGAGCGCTTGCCGAAGATCGCGTCGGCCTCGTCGAAGAGGAGCACGGCGTTGACGGCGGACGCCTCGGTGAAGATCCGCTCCAGGTTCTTCTCGGTCTCACCGACGTATTTGTCGACGACGGTCGACAGGTCGACGACGTACAGGTCCATCCCGAGATCGGCGGCCACCACCTCGGCGGACATCGTCTTCCCGGTCCCCGACTCCCCCGCGAACAGCGCGATCACCCCACGCCCCCGGCCGCCCCCGGGCCGCATCCCCCACCGCCCGAGCACCTGCTCACGGTGGCGGGCCCGCAGGGCGAGTTCGTGCAGCCGCCGGTAGGTCGAGGGCGGCAGCACCAGATCGTCCCACCCGACCCCGGGCTCCACCCGCCGCGCGAGCCGCTCCAGCCCGGCCCCGTTCTGCGCCCGCACGGCGACCCGCAGATCATCGGGCCCGACGGGCCGCCCCGCGAGGACGGCGGTACGCACGGCCACATCGGCGGCGCGGCGCACCTGCCCGGCGTCGAGGCGATGCGCGGACACGGCGTCGGCGAGCGCGACGACGTCAAGGGCACCGGCGTCCGGCAAAGCGCCCCCCGCCTCCACGACAGCCCCCGGCCCCCCGAAGCCCCCCACCTCGACCCCCGCCCGCTCCAACGCGTACCGCCACCGCTCCCCCTGCCGCTCGGCGGAAGGCGCCGGCACCGTCACCACCACAGGCGTGTCCGCCGCCCACCCCGGGTCCCACCCCCCGCTCCCGTGCACGAACAACGGCACCCCCCGCAGCACCCCGCACAACTCCCGCAGGGCTCGCGCCCGTTCACCCGGCTCGTCCGGCAACGCCTCAAGGGGCCCGAGCACGACCCCGGCCCCGGCCAACCGCGCCTCGCGCGCCAAAGCCCTCGCCAACATCGGTACGTCCCCGGACCCGGCCCGCCGCCCCAACGCCCCCGCGTCGAGGACGAGCGCCCCCAGCCCCCCGCTGCGCAACGCGGCGACAGCCAGCCCTTCGGCGTCACCCCCGCGCGTCCGCAGCTGGACGAGCCCGCCCCCGGTCCCGGCCGCCTGTGCCGCCCGCCCGACCTGATCGGCCTCGACGGTCGGATCGGCACGGGCCTCGCTCAGTACCCCGTCGAGCCGGACGTCGTGCCGCGTGCCCCCGAGGAGATGCGCGGTGACCCGGTCGGGCACCACCAACAGCCGTGAGAGCGGCGGCCGTTCGGCGTCGGCGACCTCGATGAGCCCGCCGTCCACCAGCGGCGCCCCCGCGGCGAGCCGGAACCGCGCGGCCGACGCCCCGGGCAGCCCGCACAGTTCCAGCGCGAGCCCGACGGTGGGCCGGCGCCGGGTCAGGTCGTCGTTGAGATAGCCGTAGAGCCGCTCGAAGCGGGCGTCGAGATCGGGGGCGACGGCGACGAGCAGCAGGTCCAGATCGAGGGACGACAGCCCGAACCGCCGTGCGAGCACGCCGAGTACGGACCCCTCGGCCGGTGTCCAGGGCTCGTACGCGGGCACGTCGAGCCCGCCCGCCCCGTCGAGAATCCGCTCGACCGCCTCGGGTGTCAGGTACTGGCCCCGGTAGGGGTCGTCCGGCTCGGGGTCCACGGCCCGCCGCCCGGCGACGGCGATCCGCACCCGCTCCTCGACCAGCCGCAGCCGCTCCCACAACTCACCGCCGCCGAGGCCGGTTTCGACTTCGGCCTCGGCGGACTCCACGTACGTCACGGCTGCCGATCCCCCCGGCGGCGCCGGGCGGGCGCCGCCCCTCGTTCTCTGGGCCCGGAGAACCCGTCGGCCCCCGGATCGCTCGTCTCCCGGTACCGCAGCCGGCGTCCCGGCGCGCTCTCCCCGTCGAGCCCCCGCGCGGCGGACCGCACGACGAGCCCCTCGGTGACAGGCGGCGCGGACGCGCGGGTGGCGCCCGCGAGGGGGGCGCGAACGCGCAGTCCGAGGGACGCCTTCAGCTCGCCGCCGAGCGCCGACCAGACGTCGGAGGCGGCGGGCCCGTCGAGGCCGGTGCCGCCGGTGTCGAGGCCGACGGTCAGGCCGAGTTCGGCGAGGGTGCCGGTCAACAGGCGGGCGGGCAGCACGTCGTTGGCGACCAGTGTCGTCAACACCTGCGAGAGCAGCCGGTGTTCGTCCTGGGGCCGGTTCGCCCACGCGGTGACGAGGTAGGTCAGGTCGAACCAGCGGGGCGGTGAGCGGCGGGCGACGAGGTGGCCCTCGTCGTCGTACACCTCTCCGGCCCCGCTGCCCCGGCGGGTCGCGTCCTCCCGGATGTCGTAGAGGAAGACGCAGACCGTGGGGGCGCTGCGGCGGGCGGCCCAGTCGCGGGTGGGGGCGTCGAAGGCGACCTCGACGCCGGACGCTTCGAGCCCGGACTCGGCGAGCAGCCGCCTGAGCCCCTCGTCGACCTCGTGGATCACCGGCGGGTCACCTCGTCGGGCGGCTGGATCGTGCCGAGGACAACCAGGAAGTCGGTCGTCACCGGGGAGAACCCGGGGCCGCTGGCGGTGATGATCCGGGGGCCGGTCTGGTCCTTGGCGAGGATCAGGAGCTGCCCGATGAACGTCCCGTCGGCCTGCGGGATCGTCGGCGCGGCGGCGGCCGTGATCCCCGGCTTCCAGGTGAACTTCACGGGCACCCCGGGCGGGAAGTCCGTGCCCCGCACGGAGGTCACGAACCCGGGCTTCCCGATGTCCGGCACCGCCACGATCTTCGGCTGGAGAATCCGCAGCCGCTGCCGCGCCGTGTTGTCGCTGCGGTCGGCATCGGTCCCGGTGGTCGTCAGCGTCCCGGTGACCGTGGCGGTGAGCGCCTTGTCCGGGCTGAGCACGACGCTGACGACGGTGCTGGCACCCTGTGCCAGGTCGGGCAGCGCGCAACTGAAGCTCGCGTCGCATCCGGCGGGCGGCCCGTTGTTGGGTATCCCGGCGGGCAGCCCGAGCTTCAGCCGCAGCCCGGTCGCGAGGGCGTTGCGACCGTTGCGGACGGTGTAGGTGACGACGACCCGCCCGCCGACGTACCCGGGGTTGGGCTGCGCGGTGAGGCTCAGCCCGGGGCCCGCCTGGGGCGCGGGCGGCGCCGGGGGTGCCGGGGGTGTGGTGGTGGGCGGCGTCGGAGAGGGGGACGCGGGAGGCGTGGGTGTGGGCGTCGGTGTCGGTGTGGGCGTGGGTGACGGCGACGACGGCGGTGCCTCGCCGACCGGCACGAGCGTCCGCCCGCTGTTGTCCGTGGGGTTCGGGTCGAGGACGGTCCCGGTGACCGACCAGTCGACGGCCGTCATCCCGACGGTGAGCCCGGTGACGGTGACGGTGACCGACACCTTCTCCCCGGGCGGCACGACCCCCACGTTGCACTGGAGCGAGGCCGCGTCGCAGGTCCCCCCGGGATAGGTGAGTCCCGTGATCTGCAAACCAGTTGGCGGTGTCACGGTCAGTGTCGTCCCCGGCGAGGCCGCGGGCCCGTGGTTGACGAGGTCGACGCGGATCGTCGTGGACGTCCCGACGGTGAGGGTCGGTACGGTGTCCGGCGCCTCGACCGCGAGGTCCACGGACTGCTGGACGCTGGGCTCCTTCTGCCGTCCCGCCAACTGCGAGGTCAGCGAGGTGACTTCGCCGGTCGCGAGGTCCAGCGTGCGGAGTTTCTCGGGGCTGTTGGCGGCGACCGTCTCGCGGGAGGAGAAGACGAGGGACTTGCCGTCGGCGGACCAGGCGGCGTCACGCGGCTGGAACGGGCCGGTGAGGGTGGTGTCCGGGAGCTGGGAGCCGCAGCCGGGGGCGCCGGCGGGCAGCAGGACCTTGCAGTCGGCGCCCGAGAGGGACGTCAGGAGAAGGCCGTTGCGCTCGTCGACCGCGCCGCCGCCGTTCTTGCGGTTGAAGGCGATGGAGAGGCCGTCCGGGGAGAACGCGGGGCTGTCGTCGATGACCCGGCAGTCGCCGGGGCAGGCGGTGAGGCTCAAGTCCCGTTGCTGGTCGAGGTTGTTCACCGGGACGGTCCAGATGTGCTTGTTGCCGCCGCCCCCCTCGATGACCTCGCTGCGGGTGAAGGCGAGGGTGGTGCCGTCGGAGGACCAGGTGGGCTGGGCGTCCCGGCCGGTCTCCTCGCCCTCCGGAGCGACAATGCGTCCGGTGATCTCACCGGTCGCGACGTTCGCGATGAGGATGCGGCTGGGCTGGCCGAGGCCGCCCGAACTCCGGGTGAAGGCGATGAACTTGCCGTCCGGGGAGAACGTCGGGTCGGTGTCCCAGTCGATGGGCTCACGTCCGCCGAGCGGCAGGAGCCGTTCGTTCGTGCCGTCCGCGTCGGCGATCCAGATCCGCTCGACGCGGCTCTGGGCGCTGCCCTGGAAGCGGGTGACGACGATCTGGCGGCCGTCGGGCGTGTAGTTCTGGCGTTCCGTCCACGGGTCGAAGCCCTCGCCGGGCTGGAACAGCGGGTCCTTGGTGGGGTCGGTGTTGGTGTCGGCGGCCGGGTCCTCGTTGAGGATCGTCAGGTTGAGGTCGCGCGGGTCGACGCCGTCCGAGCGGACGTCCTGGAGGGTGACGGTGTGCGGGGTGGCGGCCGTGGTCCGCTCGACGATCGCGTGGCCGCCGTCCAGGGGGCCGTACCAGGTCGGCGTGGACAGTTCGCGGTCCTCCTGGTCGAGGACCGTGGGGACCCGGTCGGAGTGCGCCTCCGAGGTGAAGAGGTGGTCGCGGTCGCCCTCGCACTCGCAGGTGATCTCGCGGCTGAGGAAGACGACCCCGTCCCCGTCGGGCTTCCACGCCACCGAGTGGGCCCGCCACTGCGCGCGGTCGCCCGCGAGGAGCGTCTCGTCGCCGCCGCCGTTGGCGTTGACTACGCGCAGCCGTCCCACGCCGTCGTTCGTCGCGGTGTACGCGATCCAGTCCCGGTTCGCGTCGTCGTCCACCGGGTTCCAGGCGGGCTCGGAGGCGGTGCCGTTCGTCGCGAAGGTGAGCTGGTTCGGGTAACCGCCGCTCAGGGGGCGGACGTAGATCTGTGTGCCGCCGAGCACGCCGTCGCTGACGTACGCGATGCGCTGCCCGTCCGGGGAGACCGTCGGGTCCGTCTCGTTCGCGGGGGTGTCGGTCAGCTGCGTCAGCCCGCTGCCGTCCGTCCGCACGAGCCACAGGTCCCGCTGCGTCGTCCCCGCGTCGAACACCACGGCCTGACCGTCGGGCGTGAGCTGCGGATGGGCCGCGTCCATCCCGCTGGTGAGGCGGCGTACGGAGCCGTCGGCGGCGCGCAGGTAGATCTGCGGGGTCTTCTCGTCGCGCAGGCTCGCGAAGACCAACTGGTCGCCCAGCGCGGAGGGCTGGGTGTCGTAGTGGACGGCGCCGGCGCCGAACACGGGGGTGCTGGAGGTCGGGTTCTGGACGTCTCCGAGGCTGCGGTGCCGGGTGCCCGCGTACGCGACCCGGGTGTCCCCGGCGGCGGTCACCCCCACACCGGGTTCGGCGCTGCCCTGCCCCGACGCCGCCGTCAGCGTGAGCAGCGGTATCAGCAACAGCATGGCCGCGCCGATCCTCCCCGGGCGGTACCGCCCACCCGGGCCAGCGGTACTCGTCACGCTCCACCTCACAGTTCGGTACGACACACAGCTCTCCCCCCGCCAGCCTCCCCCGTGCCCCGTCACCCCGGCAGGGCCGGCAAGCCGTACCCGGGGGAAACCCCGCTGCGCTTTCGGGCACCCGGGCCGCCGGACCGGCCCGGACCCGACGGCTCAGATCAGCCCGTTGCGCAGCGCGTACCCCACCGCGTGGGCCCGGTTGCGCAGTTGCAGCCGGGTGGTGATCTCGTGCAGGACGTTCTTGACGGTGCGTTCGGAGTACGACGTCTTGCGGGCTATCTCGGCGGTGTCGAGCCCCTCCGAGACCAGGCGCAGCATGTCCGCCTCACGGGTGGTGAGGGTGGACAGGGAGACGCCCCGGGGGTCGAGCGCGGCGCGTTGCAGACTCCCGACGTGGGTGAGGAGTTCCCCGAGGAGGTCGCCGGGCAGGACGCCCTCGCCGTTGGCCAGGGCCGTGACGAGGTGGACGAGCCGGTCCTGGTCGGCCTCGCCGCGGCGCAGCACGGCCGTCACCCCGCATTCGACGACGCGTTGCAGCGATCCGGCGCCGAGGGTGCCGACGACCAGGCCGGTGCGGGTGGCGGTGTTGTGGCGCAGCCGTTGGAGGAGGGCGGCGACGTCGTCGTCGACGCTGTCCACGACCACGAGGGAGACATGGGCGGTGTCCGCGTCGGCGTCGTCGACGAGGGCCGCTTCGGGGCGATGGCGTAACTGCTGGACGACGCCGACGCGCAGGACGGGGTCGGCGGCGTAGACGGCGACGGTCACCGGCTCGGGCCGGCCGGTTCTCAGGGCCGGGTACTCGTAGGGGGCGGCGGAAGACATGGCAGGGCTGGTCTCCTCTGGACGGAGCGGGCGGGAGGTGCGGGGGTGCGGGTGCGTGGTCACTGGTGCGTGTTCACTGAGGTGTGATCGCTCGGGGCGTGCGCTGATGCGGTCTCACGGACATCTGCTCACCGAGGTGTGCTCACCGGTTCGTGGGGGAAGCGTGACAAGGGGGACAGAGGCGGGGAAGACGTCTCGCCCAAGTCCGTCCGGGACATCGGCGGTTCCCCCGCGCCGGCGGGCCAGCCGTCACCGCGCGGGCACCACGACTGCCCGGACACTGCCCTCGCGCCCCTCGCGGCGCTCGCGCGGGCGTCCTTAACGTGGAGGCGTGACGCCTTCCGCAGCCTCTTCCGGTCCCGGTGCGCCGGGCCTCGACATCCCGGTCGTGACGGTGGCGCCCGGCGCCGTCGCCACGACGACTCTGACCGTCCGCAACGACAGCGACATCGTCGAGGCGTACAGCCTGGAGGTCGTCGGGGAGTGCGCCGCCTGGAGCAGTGTGGAGCCCGCGCGGGTCTCCCTGTACCCGGGCACCTCCGAGACCGTGACGATCACCCTGTCCCCGCCGCGCTCCCCGGAGATCCGGGCCGGTGAACGGCCGTTCGCGGTCCGGGTCCTGCCCGCCGAGCACCCCGAGTCGGTGAAGGTCCCCGAGGGGACCGTACGGATCGAGGCGTTCCACGAGCTGGAGACCGAGCTGGTGCCGAGGCGCCGGCGCGGCTGGCTGCGCGGGCGCTACCGGCTCGCGGTGCGGAACCAAGGCAACACGCCGGTGCAGGTGGAGTTCACGCCCGGTCAGCCCGGTGAGGAGCTGGGGTTCGCCTTCGACCCGGAGCGGCCGAAGCTGGAGCCCGGTGAGTCGCTGGAGGTCGGGCTGCGGGTGCGCACCGGCAAGCCGGTGTGGTTCGGGTCGCCGGTGGTGTGGCCGTTCACGCTGGCGACCTCGGAGGTCGTCGAGGCGGCGGGCACCGAGGCGGCGAGCGACACGGCCGTGCAGGACGTGCCGCGTCCCGAAGAGGTGGTGCCGCGGGCGCCGTTGGACGCCGAGTTCGTCCAGATACCGATCTTCCCGAAGTGGCTGCTCGCGCTGCTCGCGGCGATCCTCGCGCTGCTGCTGGCCTGGTTCACGCTGGTGCGGCCGGCCGTGCGCAGCGCCGCCAAGGACGCGGCGAAGGAGGCGGTCCAGCCGCGTCCCGCGCCGTCCGCCGGGGGCCAGAACTCCGGTGCGGGCACCGGGAGTTCCACCGCGCCGGGCGGCGGGCAGGGGACGACGGGGCAGGGCCAGGGCAGCGGGCAGGGCACCGGGACCGGTACGGGGACCGGGGGCGACGGCGGGACCGGGACCGGTGGCGGCGCGCAGAGTTCGCAGACCATCGAGGTCAAGTCGACGAGCGGGCAGACCGCCAAGGGCGTCTACACGGTGCCGGCCGACAGCGTCTTCGGGGTGACGGACATCGTCCTCGCCAACTTCCAGGGGGACGAGGGGGTGTTGACGTTCTCGTTCGGTGACCGCAAGATCACCACGATCGCGCTGGAGACCTTCCGCAACCAGGACTACCACTGGGTCACCCCCATCAAGATCCCCGCGAACGACACCGTGACGGTCGAGGTGACCTGTGCGAAGCCGGGGACACCGGCCACCGGCCAGCGCGCTGCGGGGTGTTACGAGGTCGCGAACGTCAGTGGTGTGCTCACCCGGACGACAACGCCGTAACCGGAGCCCATACCTCCGTCCATTGTCGATCGGTACAGACCAAATACGTAAGCCCCGACCCTAGTTCAGTCCGGAAATCAACAACTCGGGTCCGAAAAGTGACTCCTGACGATCACTGAGACCAGTGTGGTGGCCGCGAGACTCCCCGCGGCCACCATCACCACGCCCACCATGAAGAGCCCGCTGGCGTCGTCCGACCAGTCGAGGAACGCGGCCCCCGTGAGCCCCGCGCTCACCCCGAGGGCGATCTCCGCGCGCCAGCCGCGCCGGGTGCCGTACCGGGTGCCCCACCACACCAGCGCCAGCAGACAGACGCCGAGCCCGACGACCTGCCACGCCTCGTACGGGCCCGTCGTGCTCCCGTCCGGGTGCACGTCCCGCTCCTGGTCCCACCCGAGCCACCCCGCCCACAGGGCCGCGGAGACCCCGGCCACGGCGAGGAACGGCACCAGCTGACGGGCGAGGCCCTGACGTCGTGTATCCATGCCCCCAGCCTCGGGGAGCCGGCGTTCCCCGGCCACCGCTGCCGTACTCACCTTCCGCCTGAGTACGCCCCCCTTTCGCGCCCGGCGCGATCAAGACGTTTCCTCCGGCACATGCACGGTGGATACGACAGAGGCGCCGCACAGGGCGTCCGGGGAGCCGGCTCCGGCCCTCCCGACGGCCCCGTACGGCGCCCCGAAACCCCTCAGAACAGCCGCAGCTTGTCGTCCTCGATGCCGCGCATGGCGTCGTAGTCGAGGACCTGGCAGCCGATGCCCCGGTCCGTCGCGAGGACCTTCGCCTGGGGCTTGATCTCCTGGGCCGCGAAGACACCGCGGACGGGGGCGAGGTGGGGATCGCGGTTCAGCAGCTCCAGATAGCGGGTGAGCTGCTCGACGCCGTCGATCTCGCCCCGGCGCTTGATCTCCACCGCGACCGTCTGCCCCTCGGCGTCCCGGCACAGGATGTCCACGGGGCCGATCGCCGTCATGTACTCGCGGCGGATGAGCGTGTACCCCTCGCCCAGCGTCTCGATGCGGTCGGCGAGGAGCTCCTGGAGGTGCGCCTCCACGCCGTCCTTGATCAGACCGGGGTCGACACCGAGCTCGTGCGACGAGTCGTGGAGGACCTCCTCCATCGTGATGATGAGCTTCTCGCCCGCTTTGTTGACGACGGTCCAGACACCTTCGTCGTCCCCGGCCCCCTCCTTCAACGTACAGGGCGGGGACATCCAGTTGAGGGGCTTGTACGCCCGGTCGTCCGCGTGGATCGAGACGCTGCCGTCGGCCTTGACCAGGATCAGACGGGGGGCGGAGGGCAGGTGGGCGGTGAGGCGGCCCGCGTAGTCGACGGAGCAGCGGGCGATGACGAGACGCATGGGCAGCAACGCTACTCGACACTCAGGCGGCGGTGTGAATCGCCCGTCACAAGGCTGCCGGAACCCGGACACCTCCGGTCACGGAAGGGGGCGGCACCGATCGGACGTCACCTTTTTCTCCCGAATCCCACAGGAATCCGGTCATTCGCGCCCTGGCTGATTGTCCCCCTGTCCGTGGGTCCCTAAGTAGCCATTCTCCTGGTGCGGTCACCACCCGTTGCCTACCGTAGTGACGGGGAGGTCGCCGTGCGTGTACTCAGAGTGTTGCGGGAGACCGGCGCGGCGGGCTCCCCTTTTCTGTCCGGCAACCCCTGCGGAAATCGGGGGTGCGAGAGGAGAACCCATGTCGCTCGACGTCTCACCGGCACTGTTGGAACAGGCCGAGCGAGGCGAGGTCGACGAAGCCGAATTCGTCGACTGCGTCCGGACCTCCCTGCCTTACGCGTGGGAGATGATCAGCACTCTGGTGGCCCGGCTGAAGGTGGACGGCGGAGAGTTCGCCGACAACCAGACGCCGCCGCCGGACGAGCAGGCACGCGGGCAGCTGCTCCGCGCGCTCGCCAGTGACGCGATACGCGGCGCGCTGCAACGGCACTTCGGGGTACGCCTGGCCTTCCAAAACTGCCACCGAGTCGCGGTCTTCCCCCTCGACCCCTCCGCAGACGACCGCCTGGCCCGCTTCACCTCGATCCGCGGCCAACTGCTGAACCAGTCCCCCGAACTCCGGGACTGCTGACGCCCTGACCGTTCGCCTGCCGCTCCGAGCGGGAGCCCCACAACACCGGACCGGCAGGCGACCGTAACCCCTCTCACCCACCCGCTCACCTCAACGCTCCCACCACCTCCGTCCCCAGCCTCCGCACGTTCTCCTCCGTCGCCGCCAGGTCCCCGGACCCCTCGACGAGCAGGGCGAACCGGGTGATCCCGGTGCGCTCCGACGTCGCCGCCAACCGGTCCGCGCAGAGGCGGGGCGTCCCCACCGGATGCAGCCCGCAGAGCAGCTCCGTGTAGGCGACGGGATCACGCATCGCCCGCTCCCGCCCGTCCACGGTGACGTGCGCCGCGAGCCCCTGGCGGAGCCAGCCCGGCATGGCCTTGACGAGCGTCTCGACGGCGTCGGTACGGCGGTCGGCGATCTGGCAGACCCCGGCGGAGACATGGGCGACGGTGGCGACCTCCTCCCGCCCCCGCCCGCACTCCCGCGCGTGCCGCCGCCACAACGCGACCATCTCGGCCTTCTCCTCGTCCCCGATGTGCATCCCGAGCAGCATCGGCAACCCCCGTTCCGCCGCCAGCCGCACACTCGCCGGCGACGTGCACGCCACCACCACCTCGGGCCCCTCCGCGTCGGACAGCGACTCGGCGGGCCGCGGCACGACCGCCACCTCCCGGAACCGGTACCGCTCCCCCTCCGCCCCCACCCCCGGCTCCCGCAACCACCGCAACAGCAGATCCAGCGACTCCGGGAACCCCCGCTCGTACGCCTCGATCCCCGCCCCGAACACCTCCAGATCCACCCAGGGCCCGCCCCGCCCGACCCCCAGCGAGAACCGCCCGCCGCTGACGAGATGCAGCAGCGCCGCCTGCTCCCCGAGCGCCACGGGATGGGCCGTCGGCAGCACGCTGACCGCCGTCCCCACCCTGATCCGCCGCGTGCGCCCGAGTAGCAGAGCCGCGAGCGTCACCGCCGAGGGGCACGTGCCGTACGGCACGAAGTGGTGCTCGGCCAGCCACACCGAGTCGAGGCCCGCCTCCTCCGCGACCTCCGCGGAGCGCACCGCGCGGTGCAGCGCCTCCCCCTGGCCCTGTCCGGGGAACTGGGCCGCCAACACGAAACTTCCTACGCGCATGGGACTTTCCTGCTTCCTTGGCTCCGACACGGAGCTCCCCCACCCGGCATAACCGTCTGACACGTGCCGAGGACACGGCCTGGCGAAGAGATTTGCCGATTGTCTGGAGAACACCCCGGAGGGAGCGCCGAGCGACCACCGAACCACCGCTCCGCAGGGCGACTTATACGGATTGGCCGTTCTTCGCCTACCCCGCATCGAGCCGCGTAGGCTGGAGCGGAACCACGCTTCCCGCAACCGCCCTGTGAGGTGTCCCGTGTCCCCCCGCCACAACCGCCCCAAGGGCTCCGACTCCTCCGGCTTCTCCGGCTCTTCCGGCCGGAGCGCCGAGGACGACCGCGCGAACCGGTACGGCGGCTGGCAGTCGGCCACGGAGTGGGACGGCGAGGAGTGGAACGTACGCCATGTCGCGGGCGCGAGCAGCCAGGGCAAGTCCTACCGCTGCCCCGGCTGCGACCAGTTGATCCCCGACGGCGTCCCGCACGTCGTCGCCTGGCCGCAGCACGCGGGCGTGGACGACCGCCGCCACTGGCACAAAGCCTGCTGGAACGCGCGGGACCGCCGCACCCCGGGGGTACGACGGTCCCGCAACGCGCCCCGCTTCTGACGGCTACACGTCCCGCTTCTCCAGCAGCGCGAAGCCGAGCCCGAACGCGCCGCCCGTGACGACGAGCGCGATGACCAGCGTGTCCCACGCCGAAGGGCCCGAGTCCGTGAGGGTCTCCGCGTAGAACGTGCTCAGCAGGTTCGGGATCGAGTACTCGAAGAGGAAGTCACGCAGGCCCGAGAGGGACTCCGTGAACATGAACAGCGCCAGCACCAGCGGGGCCAGCACCAGACCGATCATGATCGTGATGGCGCCCGCGGAGTGCCGGACGACCGAGCCGACGGCCAGCGAGAGCAGGCCGAGCAGCGCGATGAACAGGGACACCCCGAAGGTGCCCTTCACCCATTCGCCCGTCGTCGGCGTCCTCGCCCCGTCCAGCAGCGCGACGTCCGCGAGCGCGACGACCAGCGTCGCGACGAACGTGAACGTGAAGGCGACGCCGAAGAAGACGATCGCCTTCGCCGCGAGCACCCGGCCCCGTGAGGGGCAGGCCACCATCGTCGTCCGGATCATGCCCGTGCCGTACTCGGACGCGGTCGTCAGCACGCCCAGCGTGATCACGCACATGCTCCCGAGGAGCACCCCGAACACGCCGTAGGACAGGGGGTTGTCGCCCTGGAGGTCGTCCGGACCGGCGTTCGCGGCGATGAGGACGGCCGTCAGCAGGCCGATGCCCACCACCATCACGACGAACACCCCGAGCGTCCACATCGTCGACCGCACGGACCGGATCTTGGTCCACTCCGACGCCACCGCGTGCCCGAGATGCGTCCGCACCACCGGGATCGGCGAGGTGTACCCCGGCGCCGCCTGCTGCCACACCTGCGGCGGGGGAGTCTGCTGGACACTGCTCATCGTGCGTCCTCGGTGTCGACGGAGTCGTTCTTCTCGACGGCGGGTTCGGATACGACGGCGGGTTCGGACACGGCGGCTTCGGCACCGGCCGGCGCACCGGGCCCGGCGGCCTCCCCCTCGGCCTTCACCGACGAGATCAGAAGCGTGCCGGTGTCCTTCGCGCCCTGCTTCCCACCCTCACCGGAACCGGCGACCGGCACAGCGGCCGGGGCCGGGGCGGCCGGAGCGGGGGCGGCCGGAGCAGCCGGGGTGGCCGGAGCAGCCGGGGCGGCCGGAGCCGGGGGCACCACCGGAGCGGGCCCGAAGCCCCCTCCCGCCACCGGAGCCGGGGGCACAGCCCCCTGCCCGCTCGGCGGCCCGAACCCGCCCCCCGGCGCCGCCGGCTGTGCCTGCGCGTACGGGTTCACCCCCGGCTGCGGAGGCGGCGGCGCGTACCAGCCGGGCTGGTTCTGGCCGGGGACCGGTATGGGAGGGAGGGCGCCCGGCGGCAGCGGCTGCTGGAGGCCGGACTTCTGGTCGGTGGTGGAGCGGTAGTCGACGGCCGCCTGGGTCATCCGCATGTACGCCTCCTCCAGAGACGCCTGGTGCGGCGAGAGCTCCCAGAGGCGTACGTCCGCGGAGTGCGCGATGTCGCTGATCCGGGGCAGCGGCAGCCCCGTGACGCGCAGGGCGCCGTCCGGCTCCGGCAGGACGTGCCCGCCCGCCTCCATCAGCGCGGACGTCAGCTTCTCCCGCGCCTGCGGCTCCGTCTCCGGCGTACGCAGCCGCGCGAACCCCGCGGAGTTCGCCTCGATGAAGTCACGGACGCTCATGTCGGCGAGGAGCTGCCCGCGCCCGATGACGACGAGGTGGTCGGCCGTCAGCGCCATCTCGCTCATCAGGTGCGACGACACGAAGACCGTCCGCCCCTCGGCGGCCAGCGACTTCATCAGGTTCCGCACCCACAGGATGCCCTCGGGGTCGAGCCCGTTGACCGGTTCGTCGAAGAGCAGCACCTGCGGGTCCCCGAGGAGCGCCGCGGCGATCCCGAGCCGCTGCCCCATCCCGAGCGAGAACCCCTTGGACCGCTTGCGCGCGACCCCCTGGAGCCCGACGACCCCGAGCACCTCGTCGACCCGGCGGGCCGGGATGCCGGAGAGCTGCGCGAGGCACAGGAGGTGACTGCGCGCACTGCGCCCGCCGTGCACGGCCTTCGCGTCGAGCAGCGCCCCCACGTGCCGCGCGGCGTTGGGCAGCTGGCGGTACGGGTAGCCGCTGATGGTGACGGCCCCGGCGCTCGGGTTGTCGAGCCCCAGGATCATCCGCATCGTCGTCGACTTGCCCGACCCGTTCGGTCCGAGGAACCCGGTGACGGCGCCAGGTCGTACCTGGAAGGACAGATTGTGCACAGCGGTCTTGTCGCCGTAGCGCTTGGTCAGGCCGACTGCCTCGATCATGCTCCGCACCCATCGCAAGGTTCAGGACAGCGGGGCGCACGCCCCCCGTAAGAGTTAGGAGCTTATCGGGGTGCTGACGGTTCCGACCAAGAGGAGGCAAAGCCTCAGGCGTCCCGCCGCTTCAGCAGCAGGTATCCGCCGAGCAGTGCGGCCACCACCCACACGACCATGATCGCGAATCCGCCCCAGGGCCCGTACGGGGTGTCGCTGTCGACCGGTGTGACGACCTGCATGATCTTGCTGCCCGCCTGGTCCGGCAGGTACTGCCCGACCTTCTTCGTCGCGGAGACGTTCCCGAGGATGTTGGAGATGAGGAAGAAGAACGGCATCAGGATGCCGAGGGAGAGCATCGGCGAGCGCAGCATCGTCGCGACGCCCATCGAGAACAGCGCGATCAGCGTCATGTAGAGCCCGCCGCCGATGACGGCCCGCAGCACCCCGGGGTCCCCGATGTGCGCGCGCAGCGAGCCCAGCATGGCCTGCCCGAGGAAGAAGGAGGCGAAGCTGGTGACCATCCCGACGGCCAGCGCGAGCCCGGCGGCGACGGCGATCTTGCTGAGGTAGAACGTGCCGCGCTGCGGGACCGCCGCCAGCGACGTACGGATCATCCCGGTGCTGTACTCGTTCGAGACGACCAGCACCCCGAACACGATCATCGCGAGCTGCCCGAGGGTCATCCCGGCGAAGCTGATGAACGTCGGGTCGAAGGAGAGCTTGTCGTTGCGGCTGAGGTCGTCGAACTGGTTCTTGGACAACGCCGAGAGCAGCATCCCGAGCCCGATGCTGACGACCGCCGCGAGGGACAGCGTCCACACCGTCGACGCCACGGACCGGACCTTCGTCCACTCCGAGCGGACGACCTGCGAAACCTGGGTGACGGCCATCTCAGCTCTTCCTCCAGCCGTCGCCCCACTCCTGCGGCGGGGCCTCGTCCGTGTGCGCGTGGTACTCGACCGACTCGGCGGTCAGCTGCATGAACGCCTCCTCCAGCGAGGCCCGCTGGGGGCTCAGCTCGTGCAGCACGAGGTGGTGCTGGGCCGCCAGTTCACCGAGCTGCTCGGCCTTCTCGCCGTCCACCTCCAGCGCGCCACTGCCGGTCTCGACGACGGTGACGCCGGCCTGGTGCAGGACGTCGAGCATGCGCTCGCGCTGGGGGGTGCGGAGGCGGACGTAGCTGCGGGAGTTGCGGGCGATGAAGTCGGCCATGGAGGTGTCCGCGAGGAGCCGGCCCTGGCCGATGACGACGAGGTGGTCGGCCGTCAGCGCCATCTCGCTCATCAGGTGCGACGACACGAAGACCGTCCGCCCCTGCGCCGCGAGGGATTTCATCAGGTTCCTGATCCAGTGGATGCCCTCGGGGTCGAGGCCGTTGACCGGTTCGTCGAACATCAGGATGCGGGGGTCTCCGAGGAGGGCCGCCGCGATGCCGAGGCGCTGGCCCATCCCGAGCGAGAACCCCTTCGCCTTCTTCCGCGCGACGCTGGTCAGGCCGACGGTGTCCAGCACCTCGTCCACCCTGCTCCGGGGGATGCCGTTGCTCTGTGCGAGGCACAGGAGGTGGTTGAAGGCGCTGCGGCCCCCGTGCATCGCCTTCGCGTCGAGCAGCGCGCCGATGTACTTGAGGGGTTCCTTGAGGGCGTCGTAGTGCTGACCGTCGATCCGTACGTCGCCCGAGGTGGGCCGGTCCAGGCCCAGCATCATCCGCATCGTGGTGGACTTCCCGGCGCCGTTGGGCCCCAGAAAGCCCGTCACGATCCCCGGCCTCACCGTGAAGCTGAGGTTGTTCACCGCCACTTTCTCGCCGTACCGCTTGGTCAGCCCCTCGAGCTCGATCATGCGGCCACGCTAGAGGGGGGTGTGCGGCTGTGCCACCCAGAAAGAGAAACCTTGGGTGTATGCAGTCCGACACGACCGACACGTCCCCCGTGCCCGGAGAACCTCAGATCACCGTCCCCGAGGAGCTGGGCGACTCCCCGCTGCTGCTCGGGGCGGGGCCGCTGGCCGAGGTGGACGTGGTCGGGGTGCTCTCGGGGGTCGAGGGCTCCTCCGAGGGTCCTGTCGGGGTCGACTGGCTCGGGGAGGGCGACGGGGACGTCGACGGGCTCGGGGACGTCTCCGGCGGAGGTGAGTGGGACGGCTTCGGCGTCGTACCCCCCGTACTCCCGCCCGTCGACCCCGTCGAGCCTCCTGTCGTACTCCCGCTGGTCGGGTCCGGCGACTCCGAGGGTGTCGGATCGTCGGACGTCCCCATCGTCCCGTCGGGACCGGGGGCCGTGGGGCTGGGCCTGCTGGTGGCGTCGCCGACGCCGCCCGTACCGGAGCCTCCGGAGCCGCCGACGGTGCCGCCGGAGTCGCCCCCGCCCGGGGCGCCGTCGTCCGGGCCCGCGCTGGTGGACGGCGTGACCTGGCGGGAGGGGTCGTCGGCGCCCTTGTCGGACGTCGCGCCGAGGCCGACGACCGTGCCGAGGACGGCGACGAGGAGCGCGCCGGCGCCGGCGGCGACGAGGTTGCGGCGGGCGATCCCCCGCAGGCTGCGCCGGTGCTGCGCGGGCGGCGTGCCCGGACCGGAGGCGGCGGCCGGGGTCGCCGCGAGGACGGCCGTGGGCGGCGCCGCGACGATCCGCTGCTTCTTGGTGGCGAGGGTGTCGGGGTACCGCGGACCCGCGTCCCCCGAAGCCGGGCCCGGACCCGGGGTGTCCGTGCCGAGCACCGGCCCGGAGATCTCCCCCGACCGGTCCGCGACCAGCGCCAGCGCCCGCCGCCCGGCGAGCGTGCCGCGCTTGTCGGCGAGGGCGCCGCGCAGCCCGATGGACGTCTCCAGCTCGGAGCGGGCCCGGTCGAGCTGCCCCGCGAGGATCGCGTACACGCCGAGTTCGTGGTGGAAGTACGCCTGGTCGGCGACCTCGCCGGAGAGCCGGGCGGCCTCGGCGCCGGCCCGCAGGGCGCGTTCCCAGGCGTCGAAGAAGAGGCCGGCGGCGAACGCGGGGACGGCGGTCCGGGCGAGCTGGACGGCCGTGGACTGCTCCTCCTCGGCGGGCGGCACGGTCAGCGGCGCGACGACGGCGAGCGCGGCGAGGATCGCGTCGGACTCGGCGCAGACCCGCTCGGGGGTGACGGAGGGGTGCCCGGCCCACCAGGCGTAGTGCGCGGCGGCGGCCTGCGCGAGGGCCTGCGGGGCGTCGGCGTACCCGGCGGCCTCCAGCTGGACCTGGATGCCGGCGGCGAGCCGGTAGCGGGGGCCGACGGGGGTGACGAGCCCGCAGGAGACGAGTTCGCCGAGGGCGGCGTCGGCGTGGGTGTCGCCGACGAGTGCGGGCAGGTGCGCCTGGTGCGGGACCTCGCCGCCGAGGGCGATGGCGAAGCGCAGGGTGGCGCGGGCGGAGGAGCTGAGGCGGGCGGCGAGCAGCGGGGCGGGGCCCGCGGCCTCGCCCAGGGAGGGGAGAGGTATCTCCTCCTCCGGCTCGGTGTCCTGGGGGACGACGGGCCGGGCGTCCTCGAAGACGCCGTACTCGTCGACGGCGTCGGCGGTGGCGCGGACCTGGTCGCGCTGCTGGAGGAGGGCGCCGGCCTGGACGAATCTGAGGGGCAGTCCCTCCGACTCGAACCACAGGTCGCCGGCCCAGTTGGCCTCCTCCTCGGTGAGGACGCGGCCGACCGCGCGCTCGATGAGGTCGACGCCGCCGGCCCGGTCGAGCCCGCCGAGGGTGACCTCCTCGACGGCGGAGCCCGCCGCGGGGAGGGGGGTCTCGCCGGTCGCGCCGAACACGAACGCGCACTCGGGGGTGGCCGCGAGCAGGCCGTCCAGTTCGGCGCCGCCGAACTCCAGGTCGTCCACGACGACGACCGCGCCGATCTCCCGGACCAGGACGAGGAGTTCGCCGTGCAGCGGGCGGTGCCGGGGGGCGTCGTACACCTGGTGGAACAGCTCGTGCAGCAGCTCCTCGGCGCCGCGCCCGTAGCCGCTGAGGCGGACGACGCCGTCGGGGGCGAGGTCCGCGCAGTCGTCGGCGACGAGGTCGAGGAGGCGGGTGCGGCCGGAGCCGGCGGGGCCGGTGAGCCGGACGGAGCGGCCTCGGGCGACGAGGCGGACGAGCTGCTCGCGCTCGTCCTGGCGGCCGAGGAGCGGCGGCGGGGCCTGGACGTGGCCGGCGGGCACCGGGGGGCGGCCCGCGCGGTCGGCCTCGGTACGGGCCTCCGGGGTGCGGCGGACGGGGGTGTCGGGGCGTTCGGTGGGCGGGCACAGCTCTATCTCGCTGCCGTCGACCGGGTTGACGGTGAGCAGGTGCTCGCCGGCGACGACGTCGACCGTGCGGATCGGGGTCGGCGTGTGCGGGGCGAAGTCGGGTGCCAGGGGGTCCCTGGTGGGGCGGGGGCGCTGTGCGCGGCCGTCCTCGCCGGTCTCCTCGGGCTCCCGGGTGTTCGGGTCCATCGGTCAAGCCCCCCAAAAGCGTCGTGTGGTGGTGGCCCTTCCCGGCCGCGCTGCACACGTCGCTGTCGCTTCTGGTCCGGTGCCCGCCAGAGGGCTGAGGTCGGCGGGCAGTCGAACCGTAAACCTTCGCACAGTATCTCCGACAGTCCGGGGTACCGGGCCGCCCGAGACGTCACGGTCCGGTGAGGATTGCGTGGGTGACCTGCTGTTGTCAGAGCCTGTGTCACATCCCCGGTCGGATCAGCGCACGTCGTCTGGCGCTCCCCCAGAGGGGGGACCCCCAGATCGCAAGGCGCCGGAGCGTCCGCGTGGCGGAGTCACGTGGACGGTTCGGCAACGCGGCGAGCGGGCGTGCCAGACGGCGGGCGCCCGGCCGGGGGTGTGACACAGGCTCTCTCAGACCCTGGGCAGCGCGGAGGCGGTCTCGGTGCCCTCGATGACGAGGATGCGGTGGAGGCGGGTGGCCACCAGCAGGCGTTGCAGTTGCGGGGGTACGCCGCGCAGGACGAGGCGGCGGCCGGCGCGGCCCGCGCGGCGGTGCACGCCCATGATGACGCCGAGGCCGGTGGCGTCCCAGAAGTCGAGTTCGGACAGGTCCAGCAGCAGATCGCCGGCTCCGGCGTCGACGGCCGAATGCAGGACCGTACGGGCGTCCGCCGCGCTGTGCACGTCCAGCCGACCCCCGACGACCACTTCGGTGTGGTCGCCCCTGATGTGCATATGCGCTCCCCTGGCGTCGCGTCTCGTTGCTCCGCGGTCGGTGTGTCGCATCGTCTGACTGCCTCGGCCCCCTGGAAGTTGCCGTCTGTGAGCGAACCGATACCGAATTCACTCGTAGGGGTGAGACAGCTGAGGCGTGTGCGGTTCCCGTGCCCTGTTCCGCGCGCCTCGGGGCAGCGACAAGCGTCCCGGAGTGGCCCTGACCCACCCCGGTCCACCGACCCTTGGCCCGGACCTTAGCCCTCCGGAGGCGCTCTGTGACGGCTTAGTAACGCGCGTCACGTCCGTTCCGACGGACATCACACAAACGGCCCCCGTGCCGTCACAACTACCCTGGCCCCATGGTCAATCTGACGCGCATCTACACCCGCACCGGCGACCAGGGCACCACCAACCTCGGCGACCTGAGCCGGGTCCCGAAGACGGACCTCCGCATCGCGGCCTACGCCGACGCGAACGAGGCGAACGCGGCCCTGGGTACGGCGATCGCCCTCGGCGCCCTCCCGGAGGACGTGACGAAGGTCCTCACCCGCATCCAGAACGACCTGTTCGACGTGGGAGCGGACCTCTCCACCCCGGTGCTGGAGAACCCCGAGTTCCCCCCTCTCCGCGTGGAACAGCCCTACATCGACCGCCTCGAACAGGACTGTGACCACTACAACTCCACCCTCGAAAAACTCCGCTCCTTCATCCTCCCCGGCGGCACCCCCGGCGCCGCCCTCCTCCACCACGCCTGCACGGTCGTCCGCCGCGCCGAACGCTCGACCTGGGCGGCCCTGGAAGCCCACGGCGACGTGATGAACCCCCTCACAGCCACCTACCTCAACCGCCTCTCCGACCTCCTGTTCATCCTGGCCCGCACAGCCAACAAGGAGACGGGGGACGTGCTGTGGGTACCGGGCGGGGAGCGGTGAGCGGGGGTCAGGGGCGGCGGTAGACGTCCCCCTCTTCGGCGAGCGCCTGGAGAGCCTCACGCGCCAGCAGCTCGTCGGCCGCTTCCTTCAGCGCGTTGTACTCCTCCATCGAGACGATGACCGCGACGGGGGTGCCGCCCCGCGTGACGACCGTCGGCTCCCCGTCCCCCGCCTGGTCGAGCAGCCGCGCGAGATCGGCCCGAACCTCGCGTACAGACATGGAGTCACCCATACCCCGAGCCTACTCACCTCTCCGCCTTCTCCCTCGCCCTCTCCTCCGGCAGAACCGGCGCCCGCTTCGGGAAGACCGTGTAAGCCCCGGCGATCACCACGTTTATGCCGATCACGAACAGCATCCGGGACTGCCAGCTCCGCAGGGAGCCCGTTTCGCCCGTGTCGCCGACGTACCAGATCGCGGCTTGGAGGAGGCCGGCGGCGACGGCGGCTGCGGTGATCCAGCGGGCGGCGACCTTCCATTCGTGGCGGGCGCGGGGCATGCCGTACTTGGGGGGCTTCGGCGGCGGGGGGCCGTCGAAGAAGCGGTGGGAGACCTGGGCGTCGGCCCACTTGATCGTGGAGTGGCCCAGGCCGACCGTGAAGCCGATGTAGACGGCGGCGACGCCGTGGTGCCAGCTGGGGTCGGCGCCGGCCCGGAGGTCCATCGCGGTGATGATCAGGAGGGCGACTTCGAGGAGCGGCTCGCAGAGGAGGAGCGCGAGGCCCGTGCGGGGCATCTTGAGGGCGTACCGGAAGGTGAGCCCCGCCGCCAGCAGCACCCAGAACGCCACCTCGCAGGCGATGATCAGTCCGACGATCATACGAACTCAGCTCCTTCCGCGAACCCGGTCCCCTCCAGCCTCCCGGCGGAGCACCCCCCTCACCTCGTCGCCCGTGACGAGATCCCGGTACATCGAAAGATGCAGTCCAGGACCCGCCCCGCGCACCACGCGCCCCCCTCCCCCGCCGTGTTGGATGGACCCATGGCCGTACGACCCCACCGCGACGACGTCCGCATCGCCGCCGCAGGACTGGCCGGCGGCGTCCTCCTGTGGGCGGTCGGCCTCTTCGCCCGCCCCGGCGGCGACAACGCGCTGGTCCAGTGGACCCCCACCTGGGCCCCCCTCGCCCCGCTGGCCCTGATGTCCGCCTGCGAACTGTTCCGCAGAACCCACCCGAACACCGCCACCCTGATCGGCACGGCGACCCTGGCCCTGGACACGGTCACCCGGGGCAGCGTGGTGACGATCCTGATGTACACGGACCTGGTGTACGCGGCCGTCCTGTACGGCACCCCGGCGGCGGCCCGGCACATCCCCCGCCTCTCCGCGCTCCTCACGGTCCTCGGCGGCACCGTCCCCTTCGCCTTCTGGCGCGCCCCGGAGACCCTCCTGATCGGCATCGCGATCGGCCTGGTCACCCTCACCCCCGCGACGACGGGCGCCCTGGTCCGCAACCACCGCGCGGCGGCGGAGGCGGCGAGCCTCAGAGCCGAACAGACGGCCCTGCTCGCGGAGTTCGACCGCACCCAGGCGGTCACCGCCGAACGCACCCGCATGGCAAGGGAATTGCACGACCTGGTCGCGGGCCACCTCTCGGCGATCGCGATCCACTCGACGGCCGCCCTGTCGATCGACGACCCGGACACCTCGAAACAGGCCCTCACGGTGATCAGGCAGAACAGCGTCGAGGGCCTCACGGAGATGCGCCGCCTGATCGGCATCCTGCGCACCCCCGACGACGAGGTGGAACCGGCCCCCACCCTGGACGCCCTGTCCTCCCTGATCGACGGCGCCAGGGCGAACGGCCTCGACGTCACCCTGACGACGGACCCGCCCGGCGACGTCCCCGCCCCCGTCGGCCTGGCCGCCTACCGCATCGTCCAGGAGTCCCTCACCAACGCCCTCAAACACGCCTCCCCCGGCCCGGTCACCGTGGCCCTGCACCGCCGCCACGGCACCCTCCTCGACCTCACGGTCACCAGCCCGTACCGCACCCCCACCACCCCCCGCGCCCCCGGCTCCGGCGCCGGCCTGGCCGGCATGCGCGAACGCGCCACCCTGGTCGGCGGCACCTTCGACGCGGGCCCGAGGGACGGGAGTTGGACGGTGCGCGCGGCCCTCCCCCTCACCGCGATCCTCCCCCACGCCGAAGGAGACCCCGCATGATCCGCGTCCTGGTCGCCGAGGACCAGTCCGCCGTCCGCTCGGGACTGGTCCTGATCCTGGGCAGCGCCCCGGACATCGAGGTCGTCGGCGAGGCGGCGGACGGCGAGCAAGCGGTGGCGCTGGCAAGGGAGTTGCGGCCGGACCTGGTCCTGATGGACGTTCAGATGCCGCGCCTGGACGGCGTGTCGGCGACGCGGCTGGTCGTCGGGGAGTCCCTAGCGGACGTCCTCGTCCTGACCACCTTCGATCTGGACGAGTACGTCTTCGGCGCCCTGCGCGCGGGCGCCTCCGGCTTCCTCCTGAAGAACGCCGAGGCCGCCGAACTCCTGGACGCGGTACGGACGGTGGCCCGGGGCGAGGGGCTGATCGCGCCCGCCGTCACCCGCCGTCTCATCGCCGAGTTCGCGGCGGCCGGCCCGCGCGAGCCGCGTATCGATCCGGCCGTTCTGGACACCCTCACCCGGCGGGAGCGCGAGGTCCTGTCCTGTCTCGGCGAGGGCCTCTCGAACGCGGACGTCGCCCGTCGGCTGGACATGGCCGAGGCCACGGTGAAGACGCACGTCAGCCGGTTGCTGGCCAAGCTGGAACTCCGCAGCCGGGTCCAAGCCGCCGTCCTGGCGCAGGAGTTGGGGATCTAGGCTGACCGCACGACGAGCAGCCGCCGGCGGTCGGAGCGGGCGATTCCCGATTGGTACAGACCTATTGACTGGTGGTCCAGACCACTCCTACGCTCCCCGCACGGTACCCACCCCCACAGCGAGGAGGCGCCCATGCGCTTCGCACTCGGCACCCACCCCGTCCGTAGACTCGCGGCCATGGTCGCCGCAGCCGCCCTGATCCCGCTGGCCGCCCTCGCGGCCCCCGCCACCGCCGACACCCCCACCCCGGCCCAGGCCCCGCAGACCCGGGCCGCCTCCCCCGTGAAACTCGGCTACTTCACCGAGTGGGGCGTCTACGGCCGGAACTACAACGTCAAGAACCTCGTGACGTCCGGCTCCGCCGCGAAGATCACCCACATCAACTACGCCTTCGGGAACGTCACCGGCGGCAAGTGCGCGGTCGGCGACTCCTACGCCGCCTACGACAAGGCGTTCACCGCCGACCAGTCCGTCAGCGGCGTCGCCGACACCTGGGACCAGCCGCTGCGCGGCAACTTCAACCAGCTCCGCCAGCTGAAGGCCAAGTACCCGCACATCAAGGTCCTCTGGTCGTTCGGCGGCTGGACCTGGTCCGGCGGCTTCGGCGAGGCCGCGAAGAACCCGGCGGCCTTCGCCCAGTCCTGCTACGACCTCATCGAGGACCCGCGCTGGGCCGACGTCTTCGACGGCGTCGACATCGACTGGGAGTACCCGAACGCCTGCGGCAACTCCTGCGACAGCTCAGGGCCCGCCGCCTTCAAGAACCTGATGGCCGCCCTGCGCGCCAAGTTCGGCGCGAACTACCTGGTCACCGCCGCCACCACGGCCGACGCCACCCCCGGCGGCAAGATCGACGCGGCGGACTACGCGGGCGCCGCCCAGTACGTCGACTGGTACAACGTGATGACGTACGACTTCTTCGGCGCCTGGAACGCCCAGGGCCCGACCGCCCCCCACTCCCCCCTCACCTCCTACTCCGGCATCCCCCAGCAGGGCTTCACCAGCGCCGACGCCATCGCCAAGTACCGCGCGAAGGGCGTCCCCGCGAGCAAACTCCTCCTCGGCATCGGCTTCTACGGCCGCGGCTGGACCGGCGTCACCCAGTCCGCCCCGGGCGGCACCGCGACGGGCGCCGCGCCGGGGACGTACGAACAAGGCGTCGAGGACTACAAGGTCCTCAAGTCGTCCTGCCCCGCCACCGGCCTCGTCGGCGGCACCGCCTACGCACACTGCGGCACCAACTGGTGGTCCTACGACACCCCCCAGACGATCGCCACGAAGATGGCCTGGACCAAGTCCCAGGGCCTGAAGGGCGCGTTCTTCTGGGAGTTCAGCGGCGACACCGCCAACGGCGAACTGGTGACGGCCGTCAACAACGGCCTCGCGTAACCGGAAGCGGGCCGTTCGGCCCACCCCACGTGGACCGAACGGCCCGTGAGAAGTCCCCGGCACCGGGCAGAAAGTGGTTCTCCGCACCGGCGCGCAAAAGCACCGGAGGCGGTACGCACCATTCGGCCACCTCGGCGGCCCTGCTCGCGATCCTCGGTCAGTTCACCGTGACGGTGGACCTCTCCGCCAGCGAGCCCGCGCACCGGAACCCGGCCGCCACGGAACAGGACCGGGCACCGGTCAACCCGGTCTGCCCGCTGAGGATCTGACGCTCAGGCCACGTTGACGCGCTGGCCGGGTGGAGCCGCCTCAAGCCAGGCGAGGAACCCGGTCAGCGCGTCCTCGCTCATGGCGAGTTCGAGCCGCGTCCCGCGATGCGAGCACGCGAGGACCACCGCGTCCGACAGCAGCGCCAGTTCCTCCTCGCCCTCCGGGAGCCGGCGGCCGGCGACCTCGATGGCGGAGCGCTCCAGGACCCGGCGCGGGCGGTAGGCGTAGGAGAAGACCCGGTACCACTCGACGCTGTCCCCGCTGTAGCGGGCGACCCCGTAGGACCAGCCCTTGCCGCTGGGGTCGGGTTTCTCGGGCACGTCCCAGCGCAGCGAACAGTCGAACGTACCGCCCGAGCGCTGGATGAGTCTGCGGCGCAGGCCGAAGACGAACAGCCCCAGTACCACCAGGGCCACGACGACTCCGCACACAGTCAGAGCGAGGACCATCGACACCGACCTCCTCGTCTCCTACGTACCGACATCGCGTTCGGCAATTGGTAACGGAACGGAAAAACCATCCAGATCTGCCACAGCCGCGACCGGCACCGGATCGCTCCGGGCCGGCCGCGGCTGAGTGACTGGCATCACATGGGCGCTGCGATCAATGCGTGGCCGCCGCGCGCAGTCGAACCTCCGCGCGACGCTCCGCACCCGCGTCACCCTCGGCCTTCGCGCGCTCCAGCTCACGCTCGACGCGCTGGACGTCGATCTCGTCCGACAGCTCGGCGACCTCGGCCAGCAGCGACAGCTTGTTGTCGGCGAACGAGATGAATCCGCCGTGCACCGCGGCGACGACGGTCCCGCCGTCACTCGTACGGATGGTCACCGGGCCCGACTCCAGCACACCGAGCAGCGGCTGGTGACCGGGCATGACGCCGATGTCGCCCGACGTGGTGCGCGCGACGACGAGAGTCGCGTCTCCCGACCAGACCTCTCGGTCGGCCGCGACCAGCGCGACGTGCAGCTCAGCAGCCAAGGTTGGCTCCTCGGGTCACCACCCGGCGGTCCTGCCGGGTGTTGGTTACAAGTCTAGTGGGCGTACGAAGAGGGGCGGGACCACACCCGCCCCTCTTCAGAGCACGAGGCTCAGGAGACGCCCAGCTCCTTGGCGTTGGCCTTCAGGTCCTCGATGCCACCGCAGAGGAAGAACGCCTGCTCCGGGAAGTGGTCGTAGTCCCCGTCGATGATCGCGTTGAACGCGGTGATCGACTCGTCCAGCGGCACGTCCGACCCGTCGACGCCGGTGAACTGCTTGGCGACGTGGGTGTTCTGGGACAGGAAGCGCTCCACGCGACGGGCGCGGTGGACGGTGAGCTTGTCCTCCTCGCCCAGCTCGTCGATACCGAGGATCGCGATGATGTCCTGGAGGTCCTTGTACTTCTGGAGGACCGTCTTGACGCGCATCGCGGTGTTGTAGTGGTCCGCCGCGATGTAGCGGGGGTCCAGGATGCGGGACGTGGAGTCCAGCGGGTCCACGGCCGGGTAGATGCCCTTCTCCGAGATCGGACGGGAGAGCACCGTCGTCGCGTCGAGGTGGGCGAAGGTGGTGGCCGGGGCCGGGTCGGTCAGGTCGTCCGCGGGGACGTAGATCGCCTGCATCGAGGTGATCGAGTGACCGCGGGTCGAGGTGATGCGCTCCTGGAGGAGACCCATCTCGTCGGCCAGGTTCGGCTGGTAACCCACCGCGGAGGGCATCCGGCCGAGCAGCGTGGAGACCTCGGAACCGGCCTGCGTGAAGCGGAAGATGTTGTCGATGAAGAACAGCACGTCCTGCTTCTGGACGTCACGGAAGTACTCGGCCATGGTGAGGCCGGCCAGCGCGACGCGCAGACGGGTGCCCGGGGGCTCGTCCATCTGACCGAAGACCAGGGCGGTCTTGTCGATGACGCCCGAGTCGGCCATCTCCTCGATGAGGTCGTTGCCCTCACGGGTGCGCTCACCGACACCGGCGAACACGGAGACACCGTCGTGGTTGTTGGCGACGCGGTAGATCATCTCCTGGATGAGCACCGTCTTGCCGACGCCGGCACCACCGAACAGACCGATCTTGCCGCCCTTGACGTACGGGGTCAGCAGGTCGATGACCTTGACGCCGGTCTCGAACATCTCGGTCTTCGACTCGAGCTCGTCGAAGTTGGGGGCCTTGCGGTGGATGCCCCAGCGCTCGCCCTCGTACTGCTCGTCGACGTTCAGGACCTCGCCGAGGGTGTTGAACACCTTGCCCTTGGTGAAGTCGCCGACGGGCACCGTGATGGAGGCGCCGGTGTCGGTCACCGGGGCCTGGCGGACCAGACCGTCGGTGGGCTGCATCGAGATGGTGCGGACCAGGCCGTCACCCAGGTGCTGGGCGACCTCCAGGGTCAGCGTCTTCTTCGCGCCGTCCTCGGCGGGGTCGGCGACCTCGACGTGCAGCGCGTTGTAGATGTCGGGCATGGCGTCGACGGGGAACTCCACGTCGACGACCGGGCCGATGACCCGGGCGATGCGGCCCGTGGCCGTCGCGGTCTCAACAGTGGTGGTCATTAGCGGTCACTCCCCGCGGTCGCGTCGGCCAGGGCTGCGGAGCCACCGACGATCTCGCTGATTTCCTGGGTGATTTCGGCCTGGCGGGCCGCGTTGGCAAGGCGGGAGAGCGTCTCGATGAGCTCGCCCGCGTTGTCGGTGGCCGACTTCATCGCACGCCGCGTCGCCGCGTGCTTCGAAGCCGCCGACTGGAGCAGCGCGTTGTAGACGCGGCTCTCCACATAGCGCGGCAGCAGGGCGTCGAGGACGTCCTCCGCCGAGGGCTCGAAGTCGTACAGGGGAAGGATCTCGCCCTGCTTCGACTCTCCCGCGCCCGACGTGTCGTCGAGGCTGAGCGGGAGCAGACGGTCGTCGAGCGCCGTCTGCGTCATCATCGAGACGAACTCGGTGAACACGATGTGGATCTCGTCCACCCCG
Organism: Streptomyces sp. NPDC004539; assembly: GCF_040610055.1. Taxonomy (NCBI): domain Bacteria; kingdom Bacillati; phylum Actinomycetota; class Actinomycetes; order Kitasatosporales; family Streptomycetaceae; genus Streptomyces; species Streptomyces sp. NPDC004539. The sequence continues at coordinate 398,586 of NZ_JBEXLS010000001.1, forward strand.
CCGTCCGCCGTGTCCTTCTCGATCGCCTCGATCAGCGGCGCCGCGACCTCCTTGGCGTCCGCGTACGTCGGCTCGTCGGTGAAGCCCGACCACGAGTCCGCGATCTTCCGCTCACGGAAGTTGTAGTGCGCGACGCCACGGCGGCCGACGATGTACGTGTCGACCTCCTTGCCCTCGGCCTGGAGCTGTGCCGTGAGCTTCTCCGCCGCCTTGATGGCGTTGGAGTTGAAGGCGCCGGCCAGACCGCGGTCGCTCGTCAGGAGCAGCACCGCGGACCGCGTGACCGTCTCGGCCTGCGTGGTCAGCGGGTGCTTCGTGTTCGAGCCGGTACCGACCGCCGTGACCGCGCGGGTGAGCTCGGTCGCGTACGGCGTGGAGGCCGCCACCTTGCGCTGCGCCTTGACGACACGCGAGGCGGCGATCATCTCCATCGCCTTGGTGATCTTCTTGGTCGCGGTGACGGATCGGATGCGACGCTTGTAGACCCGGAGCTGGGCTCCCATGAGTCAGGTCCCTTCCTTTACGTCACTTGGCGGCGGAGTCTTCGCCGAGCAGCTTGCCGTCCGCGGTCTCGAACTGCTTCTTGAACTCCGCGATGGCGTCGCCGATGGCCTGGATCGTGTCGTCCGACATCTTCGCGCCCTCCTTGATGGAGGTCATGAGGCCCTGCTCCTTGCGGTGCAGGTACTCCAGCAGCTCCTTCTCGAAGCGGCGGACGTCGACGACCGGGACCTCGTCCATCTTGCCGTTGGTGCCGGCCCAGATGGAGACGACCTGGTCCTCGGTGGCCATCGGCTGGTACTGAGCCTGCTTGAGCAGCTCGACCAGACGGGAACCACGCTCCAGCTGGGCCTTCGACGCGGCGTCCAGGTCGGAACCGAAGGCGGCGAACGCCTCCAGCTCGCGGTACTGGGCGAGGTCGAGGCGCAGACGGCCGGAGACCTGGCGCATCGCCTTGTGCTGCGCGGAACCACCGACTCGGGAGACGGAGATACCGACGTTCAGCGCGGGACGCTGACCGGCGTTGAAGAGGTCCGACTCCAGGAAGCACTGGCCGTCGGTGATGGAGATGACGTTGGTCGGGATGAACGCCGAGACGTCGTTCGCCTTGGTCTCGACGATCGGCAGACCGGTCATCGAGCCGGCGCCCAGCTCGTCGGAGAGCTTCGCGCAGCGCTCCAGGAGGCGGGAGTGCAGGTAGAAGACGTCACCCGGGTACGCCTCGCGGCCCGGCGGGCGGCGCAGCAGGAGGGAGACGGCACGGTAGGCGTCGGCCTGCTTCGACAGGTCGTCGAAGATGATGAGGACGTGCTTGCCCTCGTACATCCACTGCTGGCCGATGGCGGAACCGGTGTACGGCGCCAGGTACTTGAAGCCGGCCGGGTCGGACGCGGGGGCGGCGACGATGGTCGTGTACTCCAGCGCGCCGGCCTCTTCGAGGGCGCCACGCACGGAGGCGATGGTCGAGCCCTTCTGGCCGATGGCGACGTAGACGCAGCGGACCTGCTTCTTCGGGTCGCCGGAGCGCCAGTTGTCGCGCTGGTTGATGATCGTGTCGACGGCCAGGGCGGTCTTGCCGGTCTGGCGGTCGCCGATGATCAGCTGACGCTGGCCACGGCCGATCGGGGTCATCGCGTCGACGGCCTTGTAGCCGGTCTCCATCGGCTCGTGGACCGACTTACGGGCCATGACGCCGGGAGCCTGGAGCTCCAGCGCGCGGCGGCCCGAGGTCTCGATCTCGCCGAGGCCGTCGATCGGGTTGCCGAGCGGGTCGACGACGCGGCCGAGGTAGCCCTCGCCGACCGCGACGGAGAGGACCTCACCGGTGCGGTGCACCGGCTGCCCCTCCTCGACACCGCTGAACTCACCGAGGACGATGGCGCCGATCTCGCGCTCTTCCAGGTTCAGCGCGAGGCCGAGGGTGCCGTCCTCGAACTTCAGCAGTTCGTTGGCCATGGCCGAGGGAAGACCCTCGACCTTCGCGATGCCGTCGCCGGCAAGGGTGACCGTACCGACCTCCTCGCGCGAGGCCGCGTCCGGCTGGTACGACTGGACGAAGGTCTCCAGCGCGTCCCGGATCTCCTCCGGCCGGATCGTGAGCTCCGCCATCTGGGTTCCCTGCTCTCCTTGTTGGGCCCGAAGTTTCACTTTGGGGGGATGTCTCTACTTCGGACTCCCCCCTGAACGAGGTGAATCCTCTGCACGGCCCAACTCGGGCCGTATTTCTACGTCTTGTGTTACTGCTCAGCCGGCCATGCGGCGGGCGGCGTCCTCGATCCGGTCCGCGACCGAGCCGTTGATGACCTCGTCACCGACCTGCACCCGGATTCCGCCGACGACCTCGGGGTCGACGTCGAGGTTGAGGTGCATCCGGCGGCCGTAGAGCTTGGCGAGGGCGGCGCCGAGGCGCTGCTTCTGGCCGTCGCTCAGCGGGACCGCCGAGGTGACCACGGCGACGATCCGGTCCCGGCGCTCGGCGGCGAGCTTGGAGAGGGCCTCCAGGCCCGCTTCCAGGCTACGGCCGCGCGGCGCGGTCACCAGGCGGGTCACCAGTCGTTCGGTGGCCGCGTCCGCACGGCGCGAGAGCAGGCTGCGCAGCAGCTCGCCCTTGGCCGAGGCGGTGGCCTTCCGATCGGTCAGCGCGGCGCGCAGCTCGGTGCTGGAGGAGACGATCCGGCCGAAGCGGAACAGTTCGTCCTCGACGTCGTCGAGCGTGCCCGCCTGCTGGGCGGCCGTGAGGTCGGCGATGTCCGCCAGCTCCTCCAGCGCGTCCACCAGGTCGCGGGACTGGGACCAGCGGGCGCGGACGAGTCCGGCCACCAGGTCGGCGGCGGGGCCGCTGATCCGGTCGCCGAGCAGACGCGCGGCGAGCTGGGCCTTGGCCTCGCCGGACTGCGCCGGGTCGGTGAGGACCCGACGCAAGCTGACCTCGCGGTCGAGCAGTGCGGTCACGGACGCCAGCTCACCGGCGAGCGCACCCGCGTCGACCGACGTGGCGTCGGTCAGCGCGTCGAGGCGCTCCCGTGCGGCGGCCAGGGCCTCGCGGCTGGCTCCGTTCATCGCGATGCCTCGGCCTTCTCCTCGAGATCATCGAGGAAGCGGTCGATGACGCGGCTCTGCCGGGCGTGGTCCTCCAGGGACTCACCGACGAGCTTGCCGGCCAGTTCGGTGGCGAGCTTGCCGACGTCCTGGCGGAGCGCGGAAGAGGCGGCCTTGCGGTCGGCCTCGATCTGCGCGTGACCGGCGGCGACGATCTCCTCGCGCTGCCGCTGGCCTTCCGCGCGCATCTCGGCGATGAGCGTGGCGCCCTGCTCCTGCGCCTCCTGGCGCAGCCGGGCGGCCTCGTGGCGGGCCTCGGCGAGCTGGGCCTTGTACTGCTCCAGGACGCTCTGGGCTTCCTGCTGCATGGCCTGCGCGTCTTCGATACCGCCCTCGATGGCCTCGCGACGCTCTTCCAGAACCTTGTTGATGTTCGGAAGGAGCTTCTTGGCGAGGAAGCCGAAGACGATGACGAAGGCGATGAGGCCGATGACGAGCTCGGGGATCGGCGGGATGAGGGGGTTTTCGCCATCCCCAGCCGCCAGAACCAGAGGGCTCATATCAGTGCCTTTCGTCGAAAGGGGCGGTCCGACGGGTCAGGTCAGGCGCTCGGGTAAACGAACGGCATGACCAGACCGATCAGCGCGAGCGCCTCACAGAAGGCGAAGCCGAGGATCTGGTTGGCGCGGATGAGGCCGGCAGCTTCGGGCTGACGGGCGAGCGCCTGGGTGCCGTTACCGAAGATGATGCCGACGCCGACGCCCGGGCCGATGGCGGCGAGGCCGTAACCGATGGAGCCGAGGTTGCCCTTGATCTCGACGCCGGCGGCAAGGGTCTGGAGAGCGGACATGTCCGGTTCTTCCTTCTCTTTCAAGGACCGGTGGGGGTTGGCCACCGGGTGCTTTGGGGGGTGGTGCGCGAAGCGGGGTGTGCTCAGTGGTGCTCGGCGAGCGCGCCCTGGATGAAGCTGCATGTCAGCAGCACGAAGACGTACGCCTGGACCGCCTGGATGAAGAGCTCGAAGGCGGTCATGACGATGACCATCACGAAGGACACGCCGGAGTAGGCGATGCCGACGCCGTTGAGCATGTACCAGCTGGCGATGGTGAACAGCAGCAGCAGGGTGTGGCCGGCGAACATGTTCGCGAAGAGCCGGACCGCGTGCGTGAAGGGGCGCACGATCAGGTTCGAGAGCAGTTCGAGGGTCATGACCATCGGCAGGACCGCGCCGAGGGACTTGTCGTAGCCGCTGAAGTTCTTGAAGGCACCGACGAATCCGTGCCGCTTGAAGGTCAGGGAGACCCACAGGATGTACACCAGACCGGCGAGGCCGGCCGGGTACGCGATGATCGAGGTGACCGGGAACTGGGCGAGCGGAATGATCGACCAGAGGTTCATCACCCAGACGAAGAAGAAGAGGGAGACGACGAACGGTACGTACTTCTCGCCCTCCTTCTTGCCGATGGTCTCGTAGACCACGCCGCGCCGGATGAAGTCGTAGCCGGCTTCGGCGACCATCTGGAGCTTGCCCGGGACGACCTTCGGCCTGGCGAAGGCGGCCCAGAAGAAGCCGACGATGATGATCGAGCCGAGGAGCGCCAGCAGCATCGTCTTGTTGAAGTACAGGTTGCTGTCCGCGTCGCCGAAGAGCGGCTTGAACAGGAACGAGTGCAGGCCCGGAGCGACCGTGTCGAAGCCACACCCGTCGAACAGGTGACAACTCGTGTCGAAAGCGAGCGTCTGCGTCGGGTCAGCACTCACCGCGGGCTCCTTCGTCGTGGCGCATAGGTACGGCAACCTCGTTGTGTCGGCGCGGCACGGGGCCGCCGTTCGGCACGGGACTGGTGTTACGGATGTGGGGGCGGCTCAGGGGCATCTCGCCTCGCGATGGGACAGGCGTCAGCTCGAATGCCCGCGCCCGCGATGCCGCAGTTGGCACCGGACGATAGCAGGATCTCTCGTACGTCTTTATCCCACCCCTACCTCTCACGACGAGTGCCCCGATTTTTCGGGTTCGACGTAGAGGATCTTGGCTTTCATGTGGGCACGCGTCTGAGCCGCGATCCACGCGAGGGTGGCGACGACGAGCGTGATCGCGAAAGCCCGGGGGTTGAACAGGGTGGTGTTCTTGAACACGGCCATGAAGACGAAGAGCAGCAGGATCTGTGCCGCGTAGAGCATCAGGCCCATGGACTGGAACAGATGCGGAAGCGTTTTGGCCGTGCGCTGGAGCACGTAGAACCCGATCCCCATGAAGAGCGTGACCACGACTGTCGCGACGACCGCCCCGATGGCCCCCTTGCCGCCCGCGACGACACCGCTCACCACGGCGGCGATCGCACCGGCGGCGGCTGTGGGCACAGCGGCCTGGGCCAGAATCCGGACGTCGTTGGACGGCATGGCGGAACTCCGCTTTTCAAAAGGGGGGCAGGGTTGTCGTCATGGACGAGCGTAGACCCGGTTCGAGGGGGCGAGACCTCAGACCATCAGACCTGCGCACTGCGGTCCTTCGGCTCTGTCCGGGGTTCTCGTGAACCGTATCACAAACTATTTGATGAGCTCTTTACCTCGAAGGTGTGCTCACTGTCACACATGAGAGTGAACCTGCGCGTCTGAGCGAAATCCGGGGGAGTTTGTCTGGTATTGCCCCGTTCATACCCTCTAGCTTCCCCCACGACTTGGCAATGCTCTAGTCAGATTCTTACCTTGAAGCTCCGGGCCCCCGGAACGTTCTCACCTTCGGGGGACGCGCGTACGGTCCCCCAGAGCGGTGGCCCCGTTGACGCCGCCCGCCACTCCCGCCCCCACCGGAGTGCGCTCCTGCGTCTCCTCCGCGGGCGCCGAGGCCGCCGCCACCATGGCCTTGCGGCGCCGGTAGCGGGGCGGCAGGAAGGACTGGGCCCACAGCGGGGCGCGCGGGGTGAACCGGGGCAGCAGCAACAGGACGAGGCCGACCGCGCTGAGCGCCGCGACGCCGAGGACGATCCACATCGACGCCGAGTTGACGGAGTACGCCAGCGCCCCGAAGCCGATCAGCGCCGACCAGAAGTACATGATCAGGACGGCCCGGCTGTGCGAGTGCCCGACCTCCAGGAGCCGGTGGTGCAGATGCCCCCGGTCCGCGGCGAACGGCGACTGTCCCTTCCAGGTCCGGCGCACGATCGCGAGGATCAGGTCGGCGGCCGGGATCGCGATGATGGTCAGCGGCATCAGCAGCGGGATGTAGACCGGCACCATCTGGTGGACCGCGTTGCGCTCGGAACCGACGTACAGCTTCATCGCGTCCGGGTCGACCTGGCCCGTGATCGAGATCGCGCCGGCCGCCAGGATCAGGCCGATCAGCATCGACCCCGAGTCGCCCATGAAGATCCGCGCCGGGTGCATGTTGTGCGGCAGGAAGCCGAGGCACATCCCCATCAGGATCGCCGAGAACAGCGTCGCCGGGGCGGCGGCCTCGATGCCGTACGAGTACCAGATCCGGTAGGCGTACATGAAGAACGCGGCGGCGGCGATGCAGACCATGCCCGCCGCGAGCCCGTCGAGGCCGTCCACGAAGTTCACGGCGTTGATCGTGATGACGACCAGCGCGACCGTCAGCAGGGTCCCCTGCCACTGCGTCAACGCGACGGTTCCCACGAACGGGATCGGCAGCCAGAGGATCGTCAGCCCCTGGACGACCATCACACCGGCGGCGATCATCTGCGCGCCGAGCTTGATCAGCGCGTCGATCTCGAACTTGTCGTCCAGCACACCGATCAGCCAGATCAGCGCGGCCCCCGAGAGCAGGGCCCGAGGCTCGTTCGACTTCTCGAACACCTCGTTGAGGTTGGTCAGATGATCCGCGACGAGCAACCCGGCGCACAGCCCGAAGAACATCGCGATCCCACCGAGCCGCGGAGTCGGTTCCCGGTGCACGTCACGCGCCCGGATCTCCGGCATCGCCCCGGCCACGATCGCGAACTTCCGCACCGGCCCGGTCAGCAGATACGTCACCGCGGCCGTGATGCAGAGCGTCAGCAGGTATTCACGCACGGGCTTCCCCACAGGTCTCGCTGGCCATCTCAGCCCCACACCCTAGCGACGGGCGCATACGTGTGGAGACATCCGGGTAGCCACGATGGTTGCACGTCCGGCTGTGCGTCCTTCTGTACGAGTCTCCCCCGCGCCACGTTCAGTCGGGATACGGCGGACAATCCCGCACCAGCTCCATGACTTCCTCACGCCCTCTCCTCCCTGTCACCTCACCCCTCACCACCCCCGCGAGCAGCACGGCGATCCGCGCCATGGCCTCCTCCCGCATCCCCTGCGTGGTCACCGCGGCCGTCCCGAGCCGCAGCCCGCGCCCACCCGCCCCCGGCAGCGCGCAGCAGTCGAGAACCACCCCAACAGCCGCCAGCCGCCCTCGCGCGACGCGCCCTTCGACCCCCAGCGGCGACGGATCGACCACCACCAGATGCGTGTCCGTCCCCCCGGTCACCACCCGCATCCCCTCCGCCGCGAGCCCGGCCGCCAGTACCCGAGCATTGGCCACCACCTGCCGCGCGTACACAGCGAACCCGGGCGCAGCCGCCTCCCCGAACGCAACCGCCTTCGCGGCAACGGTGTGCATCTGAGCCCCACCCTGCGTGAACGGAAAAACAGCCCGGTCGACCCGTTCCGCCAGCTCCTCCCCGCACAGCACCATCCCGCCCCGCGGCCCCCGCAGCACCTTGTGCGTGGTGGCGCACACCACATCCGCGTAAGGCACCGGACTGGGCGCGACACCCCCGGCGACAAGGCCGATCGGATGAGCGGCATCGGCGATCAGATAAGCCCCGACCTCATCGGCGACCTCCCGGAAGAACCCATAGTCCAGATGCCGCGGATAGGCGATCGACCCGCACACGATCGCCTTGGGCCGACACTCCCGGGCCAGCTCCCGCACAGCCCCGTGATCGATCAGCCCACTCTCGGCATCCACCCCATAGGACACGAAAGAGAACCACCGCCCCGAGAAGTTGACGGGCGACCCATGCGTCAGATGCCCCCCGTCCCGCAACCCGAGCGCGAGCACCACATCCCCCGGCCGCAGCAGAGCCGCGTACGCGGCCAGCACCGCCGAGGACCCCGAATGCGGCTGCACATTCGCATGCCCGGCCCCGAACAGCGCCTTGGCCCGCTCCACGGCAACCCGCTCGGCGACGTCGACGATCTCGCACCCACCGTGATGCCGGGCCCCCGGATACCCCTCGGCGTACTTGTTGGCGAGCACAGACCCGAGCGCAGCCAGCACGGCCGGCGAGCAGAAATTCTCGGCAGCAACCAACTGCAACCCGGAAGCCTGCCGCCGCCTCTCCCCCAGCAGCACCTCAGCCATCTCAGGGTCCTGCCGCAACAGCACATCGGCCTCAAGCACAGGCAAGGAGACAGTCATAACGGGCTCCGGACGTCAAAGCGGACGTACCCCCAATGTAGGCCGCACCGAGGGAAACCCGCGAACGACGGGAACGGGGACCCCTGGCCCCCGCCCCACCCCCACCCCCTACATCCGCGCGGGCACCCCGGTCAAAGCGGTGACGACGGGATCGAGCGCCTGATGTATCTCATCCCCGATGGACCGGAAGAACGGCAACGGAGCCCCGTACGGATCATGCACCTCGTCCGCCTCGACGGTCGGCGCGAGAAGCCACCCACGCAGCGCGGCGGCGGCCCGCACCAGCGCCCGGGCCCGCATGACGACCCCTTCGTCCAGCGGCGGCAGGGTAGCCGGATCGATCGCTTTGACGAGCCGGGTGAACTCCTTCAACGTGAAGGTCCGAAGCCCGGCGGAGTGCCCCATCGAGATCACCTGAGCCCGATGATCCCGGGTGGCGGTCAGCACGAGATCGGCCCGGATGACATGCTCGTCAAGCAGCTCCCGCCCGGTGAACCCGGACGCGTCCGCCCCGAACTCCCCCAGCACAGCCTCCGCGTTGGCCTCCATGGGCGCCCCTTCGTGCCCCCACGTCCCCGCGCTCTCGACGATCAGCCCGCCCCCGAGCACCCCGAGCCGCTCGGCCACGAAATGCCGGGTCAACCGCTCGGTGATCGGCGACCGGCACACGTTCCCGGTACTGACATGCAGAATCCGAAAGCTGTCCCGGGGAAACCCGAACGTCGTCGTGATCTCGGCGGCCGTCTCCCCACCGCCTATGCCCGGCATGGGGTGACCCCCCGCCCGGCGACGACCGCCCGCACGGTCCCCGTCAATTCGCCACCTCAAGATCGGGTACGACCTTCCGCAACTCCTCCGCGGAGATCGCCCCCGCCCGCAGCAGCACCGGCACCTCACGCGTGACGTCGACGATGGACGAGGGCACGTTCCCGGGCGTCGGCCCCCCGTCGAGGTAGACGGAGACGGAGTCCCCGAGCATCCCCTGCGCCTCGTCACAGTTCTCCGGCGCCGGATGCCCGGTCAGGTTCGCCGACGACACCGCCATCGGCCCGACCTCGGTGAGCAGCTCGATCGCGACGGGGTGCAGCGGCATCCGGATCGCGACGGTCCCCCGCGTGTCCCCGAGGTCCCACTGGAGGGACGGCTGATGCCGGGCGACGATCGTGAGGGCCCCCGGCCAGAACGCGTCGACCAGCTCCCAGGCCAGCTCGGAGAAGTCCGTGACGAGCCCGTGCAGGGTGTTGGGCGAGCCGATGAGGACGGGCGTGGGCATGTTCCGGCCCCGCCCCTTCGCGTCGAGGAGTTCCGACACCGCCTCCGAGGAGAACGCGTCGGCGCCGATGCCGTACACCGTGTCCGTGGGCAGCACGACCAGCTCGCCCCGGCGCACGGCGGACGCGGCCTCACGCAGACCGGTCGTACGGTCGGTCGCGTCGTTGGTGTCGTATCGCCGTGCCATCAGCCGGCCTCCTGCTCGAATGCGTCGGAAATAGTCGTCACGTTCGTCACGGCATCGCCCTGCGGGCTGTCGCGAACCTCGGGCGGTTGTTGAGGTCGGGGTGGTCGGCGGCGTCCGCCCAGCCGAGTTCCTCGGTGAAGATCCACGGCACCTGCCCGCCCTGCGTGTCCGCGTGCTCGACGACGACGACACCGCCGGGCCGCAGCAGCCGGTGCGCGGTGCGCTCCAGGCCGCGGATCAGCGTGAGGCCGTCCTCCCCGGAGAACAGGGCCAGCTCGGGGTCGTAGTCGCGGGCCTCGGGGGCGACGTACTCCCACTCGGTGAGCGGGATGTACGGCGGATTGGTGATGACGAGGTCGACGTGGCCGTCGAGGTCGGGGAACGCGTCGAGGGCGTTGCCCTGGCGCAGGTCGACCCGGGAGCCGGCCATGTTCTTACGGGTCCACACGAGCGCGTCCTCGGACAGCTCGACGGCGTGCACCTTGGAGCGCGGCACCTCCTGCGCGAGGGCGAGGGCGATCGCGCCGGAGCCGGTGCACAGGTCGACGATGGTCGGCTCGACGACGTCCATCGCGCGCACGGCGTCTATGGCCCACCCGACGACCGACTCGGTCTCCGGGCGGGGCACGAACACCCCGGGCCCGACCTGGAGCTCCAGGTACCGGAAGTAGGCGCGCCCGGTAATGTGCTGGAGCGGCTCGCGCTGCTCGCGGCGGGCGATGGCCTCCCAGTAGCGGGCGTCGAAGTCGGAGTCCCGCACGGAGTGGAGTTCGCCGCGCTTCACCCCGTGCACGAACGCGGCGAGCTCCTCCGCGTCGGTGCGCGGCGAGGGCACACCGGCGTCGGCCAGCCGCTGGGTGGCCTGGGCCACCTCGGCGAGGAGCAGGTTCACGCGGGTCCTCCGGTTCTCGTACTGGGGGCGCTGGAGCTTACGCGGCGGCGAGCTTGGCCGCCGAGTCCGCGTCGACACACGCCTGGATCACCGCGTCGAGGTCGCCGTCCAGGACCTGGTCCAGGTTGTACGACTTGAATCCGACGCGGTGGTCGGAGATGCGGTTCTCCGGGAAGTTGTACGTACGGATCTTCTCGGAGCGGTCGACGGTGCGGACCTGGCTGCGCCGGGCGTCCGCGGCCTCCCGCTCCGCCTCCTCCTGCGCGGCGGCGAGCAGCCTGGAGCGCAGGATACGCATCGCCTGCTCCTTGTTCTGCAACTGGCTCTTCTCGTTCTGGCAGGAGGCCACGACGCCGGTCGGGAGGTGGGTGATGCGGACGGCGGAGTCGGTGGTGTTGACGGACTGGCCGCCGGGGCCGGACGACCGGTAGACGTCGATGCGCAGGTCGTTCGGGTTGATCTCGACGTCGACCTCCTCGGCCTCGGGCGTGACGAGCACACCGGCGGCGGAGGTGTGGATACGGCCCTGCGACTCGGTGGCCGGCACGCGCTGCACGCGGTGCACGCCGCCCTCGTACTTCAGCCGCGCCCAGACGCCCTGGCCGGGCTCGGTGGCGCCGTTGCCGCCCTTGGTCTTCACGGCGACCTGGACGTCCTTGTAGCCGCCCAGCTCGGACTCGGTGGCGTCGATGATCTCGGTCTTCCAGCCGACGCGCTCCGCGTACCGCAGGTACATGCGCAGCAGGTCGCCGGCGAACAGCGCGGACTCGTCGCCGCCCGCCCCCGCCTTGATCTCCAGGATGACGTCCTTGTCGTCGGACGGGTCCCTCGGCACGAGCAGCAGGCGGAGCTTCTCCGTCAGCTCCTCGCGCTGCTTCTCCAGCTCCTTGACCTCCGCCGCGAAGTCCGGGTCGTCGGCGGCGAACTCCTTCGCCGTGCCGATGTCGTCACCGGTCTGCTTCCAGGAGCGGTAGGTGCCGACGATGGGGGTCAGCTCGGCGTAGCGCTTGTTCAACCTGCGCGCGTTCGCCTGGTCGGCGAAGACCGCCGGATCGGCGAGCGTCTTCTCCAGGTCGGCGTGTTCCGTGACCAGTTCCTCGACGGCCTCGAACATCTCGGTGCTCCTGATTTTTACGACGGTGAAGTGGGCGGCGACCAAAAACGCCGGTCCCGGAGCGCCCCGGGCGGGGGCGCTGCCGTGGACCGGCGAAGTGGGGCTCGCTACTTCTTGGAGCCTGCGGCGGCCTTGCCGAAGCGGGCCTCGAAGCGGGCCACGCGGCCACCGGTGTCGAGGATCTTCTGCTTGCCCGTGTAGAACGGGTGGCACTCGGAGCAGACGTCGGCACGGATGGCGCCGGACTCGATCGTGCTGCGAGTCGTGAACGACGCGCCGCAGGTGCAGCTGACCTGCGTCTCGACGTACGCGGGGTGGATGTCGCGCTTCAAGGTGTCTCCTAGATCAACGGGAGGGCACCGGGTCGCTTCCGCGGACTGCGGGGCGTGAACCGGGGCCGACTAACCAGTCTGCCAGGACTGGTGCCATACGCCCAAACCGGGGGGTGGGGGGAACTATTCCCGGTGGACAGGTACGGGCCCGCCGTGGCCGTTCGCGCCCACGCGGCGGAGGCACGATCAGCCACAGCGAATCCGCAGCCGCAGTCTTTTAGGGGCGCGGGGAACTGCGCGAACGGCCACAGACGACCCGCACCCGGCAGCTACGAGGAAGCCACCACCCCATTGGCCTCCCCCGTCGCCGTCCCCACCGTCGCACTCTTCGGGATGACCTGGTCGTTCTTCAGCGCCGTCCAGACCTGCTGGGCCTTGGTCTCGGCGACAACCACCCTGTTCGGGTTCGCCGGGTCGTACTGGACGGGCATCGTGACCATCGTCATGTTCGACGAGCTGATGCCCTTCAAGCCGTTCGCGAAGGACATCAGGGAGTTGACCGAGCCGAGGTCGGAGTCGGTGGTGACCGCCTTCGTGGCCGTGTCCGCGAGGTCGTACAGCTTCGTGGGGCTCGTGAAGAGACCGACGGACTTGACCTGGTTGACGAGGGCCTTGATGAACGCCTGCTGGAGCTGGATGCGCCCGAGATCGGACCCGTCACCGACACCGTGCCGCGTACGGACGAGACCGAGCGCCTGCGAGCCGTCGAGCGTGTGCGTACCCGCCGCGAGATCGAGGTGACTGTCCTTGTCCTTGATCGCCTTGGTGGTCGTGACCCGCACACCCCCCAGCTCGTCGACCAGCTTCTCGAAGCCGGAGAAGTCGACCTCCAGGTAGTGGTCCATGCGAAGGTCCGTGAGCGACTCGACGGTCTTCACCGCACACGCGGCCCCACCGGTGGTGTACGCGGAGTTGAACATCACCCCGCTCGCCGCGTCGTGCGTCACCCCGGACGCGTCCGTGCAGGCGGGCCGGTCGACCAGCGTGTCCCGGGGTATGGAGACGACGCTCGCCTTCTTGTGCCCCTCGTAGACGTGCACGATCATCGCCGTGTCCGAGCGGGCGCTCCCGTCGTCGGTCCCCCCGCCGAGGCTCTTGTTGGCCCCGGACCGCGAGTCCGACCCGAGCACCAGGATGTTCTGGGAGCCGTTGTCCACCTTGGTGGGCCGGTCCGTACCGAGCGCCTGGTCGATGTCGACGCTCTTGATGTTGCCGTTCAGCTTGAAGTACAGATACCCCGCCCCGGTCCCGCCGAGGACCAGAACCCCTCCGGCGATCCAGGCCCCCACCACCAGCCCCCGCCGCCTCCTCGGCTTGCGGTGGGCGGGCCCGGGGCCCGGTATGTCAGGCGTGCTCTCGGCGGACATGTCTCCTCGACTCTCTGCTGCCTCGTCTCATCATCACTCCGCCAGATCAGACGGGGAAACTCCGGACAGGGTTGCACAAGTCGACACAGCCGACCAAAAACACAGGAAAAACAAAGAAAGCGGTCACTCCCCGTACATGGGGAATGACCGCTTCCTGGAACCCGAGGCTCCGTCGACGTCAGTCGTTGTTACCGGCCGCCGGCGTCGTCTTCTGGATCTGCATGAGGAACTCGGCGTTCGACTTCGTCTGCTTCATCTTGTCGAGGAGCAGCTCGATCGCCTGCTGCTGGTCGAGCGCGTGCAGCACCCGGCGCAGCTTCCACACGATGCCCAGCTCGTCGGAGCCGAGGAGGATCTCCTCCTTGCGGGTACCGGACGCGTCGACGTCGACGGCCGGGAAGATCCGCTTGTCGGCGAGCTTCCGGTCGAGCTTGAGCTCCATGTTGCCGGTGCCCTTGAACTCCTCGAAGATCACCTCGTCCATGCGGGACCCGGTGTCGACGAGCGCGGTCGCGAGGATGGTCAGCGAGCCGCCGTCCTCGATGTTGCGCGCGGCACCGAAGAAGCGCTTCGGCGGGTAGAGGGCCGTCGAGTCGACACCACCGGACAGGATGCGGCCGGAGGCCGGGGCGGCGAGGTTGTACGCACGGCCCAGACGGGTGATCGAGTCGAGCAGGACGACGACGTCGTGGCCCAGCTCCACCAGCCGCTTGGCGCGCTCGATGGCGAGCTCGGCGACCGTGGTGTGGTCCTCGGCGGGACGGTCGAAGGTCGAGGAGATGACCTCGCCCTTCACCGACCGCTGCATGTCGGTGACCTCTTCCGGACGCTCGTCGACCAGGACGACCATCAGGTGGCACTCGGGGTTGTTGTGCGTGATCGCGTTGGCGATGGCCTGCATGATCATGGTCTTGCCGGTCTTCGGCGGGGCCACGATCAGACCGCGCTGGCCCTTGCCGATCGGCGACACGAGGTCGATGATCCGCGTGGTCAGCACGCCCGGGTCGGTCTCCAGGCGGAGCCGGTCCTGCGGGTACAGCGGCGTCAGCTTGGTGAACTCCGGACGGCCGCGGCCCGAGTCGGGCGCCATGCCGTTGGTGGAGTCGAGCCGGACCAGCGCGTTGAACTTCTCGCGCCGCTCGCCGTCCTTCGGCTGCCGGACCGCACCGGTGACGTGGTCACCCTTGCGCAGGCCGTTCTTGCGGACCTGGGCGAGCGAGACGTACACGTCGTTCGGACCGGGGAGGTAGCCCGAGGTCCGGATGAAGGCGTAGTTGTCGAGGATGTCGAGGATGCCCGCGACCGGGATCAGGACGTCGTCGTCGGCCAACTGGGGCTCGGGGGCGCCCAGTTCGTCGCGTCCACGACGGCCGCGGCGGTCGCGGTAACGGCCCCGGCGGCCACGGCGGTCACCGAACTCGTCGTCCTCGTCGATACGGGGGCCGTTGTCGCGCTGGCGGTCCTGACGGCCGCCGCCCTGCTGCTCCTGGCGGTCCTGGCGCGGCTGGCGCTCCGGCCGGCCCTGGCCCTGCTGGTCCTCGCCCCGGCCACGGCGCTCACCGCGCTCACCGCGGTCACTGCGCTCACCGCGGTCGCGGTCCCGGCCGCGCTCACGGCGGCCCTGGCGGCGGCCCTCGCCCTCGGCGGCGTCGGCCTGCGGCTGCGCGGCGGAGGCGGCGGGCGTCTCGGCCTTGGGCTCGGTCCGCGCCTCGGCGGCGACCGTCTCGACGACGGCGGCGGGGGCGCCGGCCTCGGCGGTGGCGCGGCGGCGGCCACGGCGCTCGACGGGGGCGTCCTGACCGGCCGGCTGGCCGGGGATCTCGATCTGCTGCTGGGCCGTGGCCTGCTCGGCGGCGGGCGCCTCGGCCTTGGCGGCGGCCGGGGCCTCCTCGGCCGTCCGGACGCGGGAGGTGGCGCGGCGCTTCGGCTTGGTCTCGGCGGGGGCCTCGGCCTGCGGGGCGGCGGCGCCTCCCCCGGCCTGCGCCTCCTTGATGACCTCGATCAGCTGGCTCTTGCGCATCCGCGCGGTGCCCTTGATACCGAGGCCGGATGCGACCTGCTGAAGCTCTGCCAGCACCATGCCGTCGAGGCCGGTACCGCGGCGCCGCCGGGAGCCGGCACCGGCGGCAGGCGCGGAGGCGTCCGTGGCGGGCGCGGCAGCGGTCTCCTCGACACGCGCGCCCATCAGATCGGTGGTGTCGCTCACGAAGGGTCCTTCCCTGGAGCGGACGTCGGCCTGTCTGGCTCGGCGACCGGTTGTGCTGTCCGGTTCCTGTCCCTTTGGTGTGGACGGAGCCGGGGCGGTAATCCGCCGGAGCGGCGGAAGAGATTTCTGGTGATGGCGCTACCTCGACAGATCAGTCGATCCGTGGCACCCGGTGTCAGTGTCACGCGGCGAGGTCTCACCGGTTCCGGAGCGTGCCCTCTGGGCCACTCAGCGTCGATGCACAGCGCACTGCCCAGGTGCGTCGTACGGAACGCGGTGCGGCTTGGGGAGCTCCCGGAAGAATGTCTGTCCCGGACGGGGACGTGAAGCACCTCGCCATGGTGGGGTCGGGTGCAGACTTGAGGTTAACACTACCGCGTCCAACAAACATTCCCCCTCTCGAAATCCGGCGCCGATTCACGCGATGCCTATGCGTGGAGGTCGCCGGCGGGTGCGAGCGGCAGGACGCTCGCCCCCTGAAGGTCCAGGTCCAGCCGGTTGGCGGCCCAGTCCGCGCCCGCCAACGCCTCGACCTTGTCGGCCGATTCGGCGTCGGCCAGCGCCATCACGGTGGGTCCCGCGCCGGAGATCACCGCGGGGATGCCGACCGCGCGCAGCCGCTCGACCAGCGCCGCGCTCTCCGGCATCGCGGGGGCGCGGTACTCCTGGTGGAGACGGTCCTCGGTGGCGGGCAGCAGCAGCTCGGGGCGCCGGGTGAGGGCCTCGACGAGCAGGGCGGCACGGCCCGCGTTGGCGGCGGCGTCGACGTGCGGGACGGAGCGCGGGAGCAGTCCGCGCGCGGTCTCGGTGAGGACCGGCTTCCCGGGGACGAAAACCACCGGAACGATGGAATAGGCGGGCTCCATCCTGATCGCGCGGGCGGCGCCGCCGTCCATCCAGGAGAGCGTGAATCCGCCGAGCAGGCAGGCCGCGACGTTGTCGGGGTGGCCCTCGATCTCGGTGGCGAGTTCGAGGAGGGCCGCGCCGTCGAGCCGCGATTCGCCGCCTATGGTCACGGCGCGCGCGGCGACGATGCCGGCGCAGATCGCGGCGGACGAGGAGCCGAGGCCGCGGCCGTGCGGGATGCGGTTGGCGCAGACGATCTCCAGGCCGCGCGGCTGTCCGCCGAGGGCGTCGAAGGCGGTGCGCATCGCCCGTACCAGGAGGTGGCTCTCGTCGCGCGGGAGGGTTTCGCTGCCCTCGCCGGCGATGTCGACGTGCAGCCCGGAGTCGGCCACCCGGACGACGACGTCGTCGTAGAGCCCCAGCGAGAGGCCGAAGGCGTCGAAGCCCGGCCCGAGGTTGGCGCTGGTTGCGGGGACGCGCACCCGGACGGCGGCGGCGCGGAAGGCTGGACCGGCCATCGCTCGATGAACTCCTTGAGCTGCGGAACTGTCGAATGACATTCGATGACTGACGTGCGGTGAGACCCTCCGGGGCTGCGGCTACGGCGCGGCAGCCCGGGCATACGCGGTGCATATGCAGGAGGCGGGTTCGCCACAGCTTATCGAAGGAAGGTTCTGTGGCGACATAGGGCGCACAGGAGGCGCACGATGCGTGTCGTAAGCCCCCTGTGCACCCCTGATGGGGTTGCCCCTATGCGAGACCCAGCCGCTGGGCCGCCGTCACCGCGTCGACCGGGACGGTGACCGGCTGCGGTGCGCCGGCGATCGCCCAGTCGGGGTCCTTGAGGCCGTTGCCGGTGACCGTGCAGACGATGCGCTGGCCCGGGTCGACCTTGCCCTGTTCGGCGGCCTTCAGCAGACCGGCGACCGAGGCGGCCGACGCGGGCTCGACGAAGACGCCCTCCTGAGCGGCCAACAGCCGGTAGGCGCGCAGGATCTCACGGTCCGTCACCTCGTCGATGAACCCGCCCGACTCGTCGCGAGCGGCGATCGCGTAGTCCCAGGAGGCCGGGTTGCCGATGCGGATCGCGGTCGCGATGGTGGAGGGGTCCTTGACGACCTCGCCGCGCACGATCGGCGCCGAGCCGGACGCCTGGAAGCCCCACATGCGGGGCGTCTTCGCGGCGATGCCGTCGGCGGCGTACTCCTTGTAGCCCTTCCAGTAGGCCGTGATGTTGCCCGCGTTGCCGACCGGGAGGACGTGGATGTCGGGGGCGTCGCCGAGCATGTCGACGATCTCGAAGGCCGCCGTCTTCTGGCCCTCGATGCGCACCGGGTTCACCGAATTGACCAGCGCGACGGGGTAGTTGTCGCTGAGGTCGCGGGCGAGGGTGAGGCAGTCGTCGAAGTTGCCGTCGACCTGGAGGATCTTCGCGCCGTGCACGAGGGCCTGGCCCATCTTGCCGAGCGCGATCTTGCCGCGCGGCACGAGGACCGCGGAGACCATGCCCGCGCGGACGCCGTACGCGGCGGCGGAGGCCGACGTGTTGCCGGTGGAGGCGCAGATGACGGCCTGCGCGCCCTCCTCCTTGGCCTTCGAGATGGCCATGGTCATGCCGCGGTCCTTGAAGGACCCCGTCGGGTTCGCGCCCTCGACCTTGAGGTGGACCTCGCAGCCGGTGCGCTCGGAGAGCACCTGCGCGGGCACGAGCGGCGTGCCGCCCTCGCGGAGCGTCACGACCGGCGTGCTGTCGGAGACGGGCAGCCGGTCCCGGTACTCCTCGATGATTCCGCGCCACTGGTGGGTCATTGCTGGTTACTCTCCTTCAACCCGCATGATGCTGGCGACACCGCGGACAGTGTCGAGCTTGCGCAGCGCCTCGACGGTCCCGCTGAGTGCGGCGTCGGACGCGCGATGGGTGACGACGACGAGGCTGGCCTCGCCGTCCTTTCCCTGCTGACGGACGGTGTCGATCGACACCCCGTGCTCGGCGAACACCGTGGCGACCTGGGCGAGCACACCCGGCTTGTCGGCGACGTCGAGGCTGATGTGGTACCGCGTCACGACATCGCCCATGGGCGACACCGGCAGGGCCGCGTACGCCGACTCGCCTGGCCCCGTCGCCCCGCTGAGCCGGTTGCGGCAGACGGCGACGAGGTCGCCGAGCACGGCCGAGGCGGTGGGCGCGCCGCCCGCGCCGGGGCCGTAGAACATGAGCTGGCCGGCCGCGTCGGACTCGACGAAGACGGCGTTGTACGCGCCGCGCACGGAGGCGAGCGGGTGCGTGAGCGGGATCATCGCGGGGTGGACGCGCGCGGTGACGGAACCGCCGTCGGCGGCGCGCTCGCAGATCGCCAGCAGCTTGATGGTGCAGTTCATGTTCTTCGCCGAGGCGAAGTCCGCGGCCGTCACCTCGGACATGCCCTCGCGGTAGACGTCGTCGAGGCGCACCCGGGTGTGGAAGGCGATCCCGGCGAGGATCGCGGCCTTGGCGGCGGCGTCGAAGCCCTCGACGTCGGCGGTCGGGTCGGCCTCGGCGTACCCGAGGGCGGTCGCCTCGTCGAGCGCCTCCTGGTAGCCGGCGCCCGTCGAGTCCATCTTGTCGAGGATGAAGTTCGTCGTGCCGTTGACGATGCCGAGGACGCGGTTGACCTTGTCGCCGGCGAGCGACTCGCGCAGCGGGCGGATCAGCGGGATCGCCCCGGCGACGGCCGCCTCGTAGTAGAGGTCCTTGCCGTGCTCCTGAGCCGCCGCGTGCAGCGCCGCGCCGTCCTGCGCGAGCAGCGCCTTGTTCGCCGAGACGACCGAGGCGCCGTGCTCGAAGGCGGTCGTGATGAGCGTGCGGGCCGGTTCGATGCCGCCGATGACCTCGACGACGACGTCGATGTCCCCACGTTTGACCAGCGCGGTCGCGTCCGTCGTGACGAGGGCGGGGTCGATGCCGTCGCGGACCTTGCTCGGGCGGCGGACCGCGACCCCGGCCAGCTCCACGGGGGCGCCGATCCTCGCGGCGAGGTCGTCGGCGTGCGTCGTCATGATGCGCGCCACCTCTGAGCCGACTACCCCACAGCCCAGCAGCGCCACCTTCAGCGGACGCGTACGCATCATGCGACCTCGTTTCCTCATACGGTCTACGGTCTGACCAGTCTCACCCACCGGACCGCGGTTTCTGCCCCGGGTCCGGATCGTGAGACGTCTATTTCATTTTTCTGAACCTGCGGACAGGAGATTCTCCCGTGGCCGCTCCCGGATGTCACCCCACGTCGAGCCGGAGCAGGTCCTCCTCGGTCTCCCGGCGCACGATCACCTTCGCCTGCCCGTCCTTCACCGCGACCACCGGGGGCCTCGGGACGTGG
The DNA here is from genome assembly GCF_040610055.1 of Streptomyces sp. NPDC004539. NCBI lineage: Bacteria > Bacillati > Actinomycetota > Actinomycetes > Kitasatosporales > Streptomycetaceae > Streptomyces > Streptomyces sp. NPDC004539. The sequence goes on from NZ_JBEXLS010000001.1 coordinate 418,610, forward strand.
TTGTAGTTGCTCGCCATCGAGCGGCAGTACGCGCCCGTCGCGGGGACCGCGAGGAGGTCACCCGGTGCCAGGTCGGCGGGGAGGAACGCGTCCTTCACGACGATGTCCCCGCTCTCGCAGTGCTTGCCGACGACGCGGGAGAGCATGGGCTCGGCGCCGGAGGTGCGCGAGACGAGGGAGACGCTGTACTCGGCGTCGTACAGCGCGGTGCGGATGTTGTCCGACATGCCGCCGTCGACGGAGACGTACGTGCGCAGGCCGTCGAGGGGCTTGAGCGTGCCGACCTCGTACAGCGTGAAGGCGGTCGGGCCGACGATCGCGCGGCCCGGCTCGACGGAGATGCGGGGCGTGCGCAGGGCCGCGGCCTCGCACTCGCGGGTGACGATCTCGTTGAGGGCCTTCGCGATCTCGTGGGGCTCGCGGGGGTCGTCGTCGCTGGTGTAGGCGATGCCGAGGCCGCCGCCGAGGTCGATCTCGGGGAGTTCGACGCCGTGCTCGTCGCGGACGGCCTTCAGGAGGCCGACGACCCGGCGGGCGGCCACCTCGAAGCCGGACATGTCGAAGATCTGCGAGCCGATGTGGGAGTGGACGCCGATCAGTTCCAGGCTGTCGAGCTGGAGCGCGCGGCGGACCGCCTCCGCGGCCTGGCCGCCGGCCAGCGGGATGCCGAACTTCTGGTCCTCGTGGGCCGTGGCGATGAACTCGTGCGTGTGGGCCTCGACGCCGACGGTGATCCTGATCTGCACCTTCTGGCGCCTGCCGAGGTCGCGTGCGATGTGGGCGACGCGGACGATCTCCTGGAAGGAGTCGAGGACGATGCGCCCCACGCCCGCCTCGATGGCCCGGCGGATCTCCGCGACGGACTTGTTGTTGCCGTGCAGCGCGATGCGTTCCGCGGGCATGCCGGCGGAGAGGGCGGTGGCGAGTTCCCCGCCCGAGCAGACGTCGAGGTTGAGGCCCTCCTCGTGCAGCCAGCGCACGACCGCGCGCGACAGGAACGCCTTGCCCGCGTAGAAGACGTCCGCGTCCTGGCCGAAGGCGGTGCGCCAGGCGCGGGCGCGGGCGCGGAAGTCGGTCTCGTCGAGGACGTAGACGGGGGTGCCGAACTCCTCGGCGAGGCGGGTCGCGGTGATGCCGCCGACGGTGAGTTCGCCGTACTCGTCCCGGGTGACGGTCTCCGACCAGACCTTCTTGTCGAGGGTGTTCAGGTCGGCGGGCGGGGCGCTGTAGTGGCCCTCCGGGAGGACGTCGGCGTGGCGGGGCCCGGCGGGGTGTGCGGAACGGCTCATCTTCGGTGTGGGCTTTCTAGAGGTGTTCGGGTGCGTCGATGCCGAGCAGGGACAGGCCGCCGGCCAGCACCGTCCCGGCGGCTTCGGCGAGCGCGAGCCGGGTGCGGTGGGCGGCCTCGGGTTTCTCCTCGCCGGTGGGGAGGGCGTACGGGAGGAGGGGGAGGAGCGCGTCCGCGATCGCCACGAGGTGGTGGGTGAGGCGGTGGGGGGTGTGGTGGGTGGCGGTGGTGGTGAGGATGCGGGGGTGGTCGGCGAGGAGGAGGTGCAGGGGGTGGGCGGGGGCCGGCTCCGGGGGGGTCTGGTGGGCCGGGGGGTTCCGGGGGCCCGGGGTGTCTCGGGGGTCCGGGGTCGTCGATGGGGTCGTCGGTCGGGTCGACGTGAAGCCCAGGGACGCGGCGTTGCGGGTGAGGGCTCGGGTGCGGGCGTGGGCGTAGCGGACGCGGAAGAGGGGGTTGCTCTCGCGTTGGACCAGGTGGTCGGGGGTGAGGTGGGCGTGGTCGTGCGGGGCGGGGTGGAGGAGGGCCCAGCGGGTGGCGTCCCTGCCGAGCGCGGGGAGGGGAAGGCGGGCCGGGAGCGGGCGGATGTGCACCGCGGGGTGCTCGGGGGTGCCGTACGTGTCGATCTCGACGCCCAGGGACGTCGTCCACTGCGAGGGCGGGCGGGAGTCGCAGGAGGTGCGGACGGGGGTGCCTTGGGTACGGAGCACCCGGGCGACGGTGTCCATGACGACGACGGCGCGCGGTTCGTCGGGGGCGTGGAGCCGCGTCAGCTCTGCGGTGGGGGCGTCGACGTGTCCGTACCGCGGGCCCGCCCGCAGGATCTCCTCGACGATCGAGGTGTCCTGGAGGGTGATGTTCAGGAAGCCGGGGCCTGTGACGACGACGTCCTTGACGCCGGGCGCGCTGCCCAGGTGGGGGCGGAGGATCTCGGCCACCCTCAGGGGGGGCTCGCCCGCCGGGCGGGCCAGCTTCAGGGCGATGCCGGTCGCGTAGTCCCCGCAGCCGCCCGGGCCGGGGGGTGTCACCGACACCCTCTCCGGCACATCCACCCGCAACTCCCCCGCGTCCACCGCACGCCGGACGGCGCACAGGACGGTACGGGAGAGCTCGACGGGGGTCACGGGGCAAGCGTAGGCGAGGAGGGGGGTGGGGAGGCGAGTCGACGGGGTGGGGGTCCCGGGATGTGGACAGGGGGTGTTGGTGCGACGGGCCGGGGTGTGGGGGTCGGCGTGGATGCGGGCGTGGGCATGGATGCAGGTGCCCTCGCCCCGGACCTCGGCCGGTCGGCTTGTCCGGCCTGGCCTACCGCGACCGACAGACGTCAGCTCCCGCTCTGCGCGGTCCGCTTCTCGTCGTCGAGCCCTCCCAGCTCACCGGGCCCTCCCAGTTCACCGGGTCCTCCCAGTTCACCGGGTCCTCCCAGCTCACCGGGCCCGTCCGGATCGCGGGGCCCGTGAGGTGCGGGGGTCGCGGCGGAGCCGTCGTCGCCCTGGCCCTGTCCCTGACGTACGAGTCGGCGTACGACGTCGATCAGCTCGGCCGGCTCGAACGGTTTCGGCAGGAACGCGTCGACCCCGGCGTCGATCCCCACCTCCACCTCGTACGGAGTGCAGGCGCTCACGATGGCCACCGGCAGATCCCGCGTACGCGGGTCCGCACGGAGCTGCGCCGCGGTCCGCAGCCCGTCGAGACGGGGCATGACGACGTCGAGGGTGACGGCGTCCGGCCGTACCTCGTGCACGACTTCCAGACACTCGGCACCGTCGCACGCGGTCACGACCTCGAAACCCTCCAGTTCGAGATTGACCCTGATCAGCTGCCGGATGACCTTGTTGTCGTCCACAACAAGCACCCGCCCCGACGCGCCTGGCACCCCTTGAGAGTAGGTCCGCACCGGCCACCGCGTCCGGCTTTTCCCCACTTCCACCCCCTACGTGCGACCCCCACCCCAAACCCGTTCGGGATCACCCCACCCGAGCTGGTAGTGTTCTGTCCGTCGCCGCGAGCAACACTTCGCCGACAAAGCCCCCGTAGCTCAGGGGATAGAGCAACGGCCTCCGGAGCCGTGTGCGCAGGTTCGAATCCTGCCGGGGGCACTCGCCGGTCAGAGACCTTAAACAAGGGTCTGACCAGGCAGAGTGCCGGTAGATGAGGGCGGGAGTCAGTCTCACTGACTCCCGCCCTTTCTCACTGTCTATTGCTGGTTGTGCGTGAGGAGTGCGTGAGCCACGCACAGCTCACGCGGCGCCCTCAGACCCCCATCCCATGCCCTTCTCGATCTTCTTGTTGTCCTCCTCCTCACTGTTGTCGATGAGGCCCGCATAGTGGCGGTCGATGACCTCTGGGGAGGTGCCCGCGCGGCGCGCTACTTCGGCGATCGGGACGCCCGCCTTGAGCCACTGCGTGATGGCGAACGCGCGGCCGGAGTACGGCTTCCGCGCCAGCGGGCTGTTCACCTTGTGCTCGGGGAACGCGTAGTGCCGCGCCTCCACCCACACCCGAAAGTAGGAAGTGGACCCCACCAACCCGCCCCGCTCGTTGTGGAAGACGCGACCGTCCTTGGCGGCGCCGAACTCCTTGAGGTGGTCCCGGAGCATCGCGACCAGCACCGGCGGGATAGGCACCGGACGATCCGCTTCGGGATCACGCATCTTCAACCCCCGCCTGTCGTGCCGCTCCCCCGTGTCGGTCCACTTCTTGCCCGCGACAGGGCGTGTCTTCCGGAGGGTGAGCAATCCCCAACCCGTGTCCGGCAATTCACAGTCCGACTTCCTCAGCGCGACGACTTCCGCCGGGCGCATCGCGGCGTACAGGATGCAGCCGAAGAACGCGACCAAACGCCTCCCCCGATTCCGGTGGACCGATCCCACGTACGACACAGCGGCGAGGAACTCCCGCGCCTGTACCGGGTTCATCAGAATGCGCGGGTCGATCGTCCCTTGCTGGGCAGTCGCGTGCCTCACCAACTCCCCAACCGGGTTTTCGTCGATGTAACCGCGCTTGATCGCGTATTCCATCGCCGCGTTGAAATTACGCCGACGCCGCTTGTAGGTGTCCTTTGCCGCCAACTTGCCGTCAAGCTTGTAGGCGAGCCGATAGTGGACGTCCTCAGCGACCGTGTGGTCCTTCAACGCCGACAAGGGGAGGGAGTTCTCCGTCAACCACGTACAGACCTCTTCCAGGTCCGACGGGGGTTCCTCCTTCTCGTGAGCCGGGACAACAACCCACCTCACGGCCCTACGAACCAAGCGGAGTTCCGGGGCGTCAGGCTTGTCCGCCATCATCCCCAAGGCCGCAGCAGCGAGGCTGTCAGCGAACCCCTCCCGCGTCTTTGCCGCCGCCGTACGCCAACGACGTTTCATGAACTCCCGCGAGAAATCCCACCACTTGGGATCGTTCTTCTTCTCGGCCTCAGCAGCCGCCGCCGCTTCCGCCTTCCGAATCTCCGACTCAGGGAGTCCGGATTCCACGTCGAACGCTTCACCTTTGCGCATCGCTTGACGCAGTTCAGAGCGCCGGTTCTCGGCAAGCGGGTAGGTGGCAAACGACGCATAGCACTTGTTCCCCGCGACCAGCCACCGGAGTTGATGCGGCGCGCTTTTACTCCTCACCTTGGATATTCCCCACAGGCGAACGTCGTTGGAGAATGCGCGTTCCTTGCCGCCCTCGGGGCACTCATTCCCGTGAGCGCCCCGAGGTGTACCAGTCGTGCCGTCGGTCACGCAGCGTCCTCCCGCTCCGTAAGCCAACGCTCGTATTCCGACCGGCGAATCCGAACGTCGCCGTTAGGGAGCTTGATGGAGCGGGGGCCCTTTCCGAGTTGACGCCACCGGTAGAAGGTCGACGGAGGAACCCTCAGATCCGCGATGACTTCTTTGATGGTCAGTTTCTCGTCCACCACGCGGGCACTCATGCCGCGTCCTCTCTTCTGTTGTGATGCGAAGCAGGTGGGGAGGGTTCGCTGCCCCCTCCCTCTGAGGTCCGCTACATCCGCTACTGGTGCTACCTCGCAGGTCAGGGGCCTGTTGGAGGTAGCGGGAAGGGGTATCGGTAGCGGACGGGTAGCGGGGCGGTAGCGGCCCCGGATACGGGTCGCCGCTACCGCGTTGCTGCTGGTCAGGCCGTGTTTTCGGTGCCGGGTAGCGGCGGTAGCGGACTTTCCCGGGGAGGGGGGCAGTAGCGCTGCCATGCGTCCCAGAGGTCGGTGGCGTAGTAGCCCTTGAGGACGCTTCCGGCGGTCTTGATGTTGCGGGACGCGATCGGCTCGTTGTCGCCGGTCATGTACTCCGCGAGCATCTTCGACAGGCGCCGACTGTCCAGCGGCTTGCCTTGCAGGTCCGCCCACGGCGCGTCATCAAGGGAGTTGAGGCGGTCCAGGACGGCGACGGTGGGGAGGCGGTCGATGCCGGTCAGGACGTGATCCCTCAGGTCGGTCAGGAGACGGACCCCGAGACTGCCCTTGTCGTTGGCCTTGGAGGCGGTCACGAGCGTCACGCACGCTTCCCGTGCGCGCTCGGGCCAGTCCCCGCCGGCGACGTCTGCGATAGCGAGGAGGGATTCCCACACGTCCGCCGGCCGGTCGGTGACCCCGTCGGGCATCTCCGGCCAGGCGCCCATCACGAACCCGCGCACGGCTTCCGCCCACTGGGCGAGGCGGTCACGGAGCGCGTGTCCCTCGGCTTCGTGGATGCGGGCCCGGAAGGCTTCGACGCTTTCGTTGCGCGCCCGCCGCCGCATCCGGATCACGATCGAGCGGGTCATGATCGTGTCCGGGAGGTTGCCGAGCCCCGCGACCGCAACGCCGCAGTACGAGGGGAACGCCTGAACACTCTGGTTGCCGCCGTCTCCGATACACCGGTAGGTGACGCCGGTGCGGCGGTGACCGGCGTTGAGGAACCCGCGCAACTCTTCGTTGTCGCCGGCCTTGGGGCCGAAGACGGTGTCGATCTCGTCGAAGAGGATCGTGGGGCGCCCGTTGGGGTTGGCGACGGAGCGGAACAGGGCGGCGGCCGACGCGTTGACCGCCGTCATCGGCGCGGGGACCAGGGTCTCGACGACTTCCAGGGCGCGGGACTTGCCCGAGCCGGGTTCCGGGGAGAGGAACGCGAGGCGCGGGGTGGAGTCGAAGCAGTCGAGAAGGTGCGCGTGCGCGTCCCACAGGGTGACGGCGACGTAGGCGGCTTCGGTGGGGAAGACGTTGAAGCGGCGGTGGAACGCTTCGACCTCGGTGAGCAGTGCGGCGCCGTCGATGGGCGTCGGAGTCATGCGGCGGCCCTCCTGTCGGGTTGTGCGGTGGGGGTGCCGGTGCAGGCGGTCTTGTGGGCGTCGTATGCCGTGACCAGGGCGGTGACGGCGCGCAGGCCGGTGGCGGTGGCGGAGTGTCCGCAGGCGCAGGCGTATGCGGCGGTGGGGGTGTCCCCGAGTCGTTTCGACCAGCGGGCGCCGTCTTTGGGGCGGCGGTAGACCGGCGGGGCGTAGATGCGGATGCCGGGCCGATCCGGCGTCGGGTCCGTGATGCCGTCGCCCGGGTGGTGGCCCGGGTGCGGGTCGGGGAGAAGAGCTGAAGGGACGCCCTCACGGGCGGCGACCTCCGGCCCGCCGACGGCCGCCGGGGGCACGGCCGGTGTGGCGTCCTGCGGACTGTCGGGGGTGGGGGTGAGGCTCTTCAGGGAGGGGCGGGGAGGGGTGTTCATGCCGTCTCCGGGCGCCGCTGGTTGTGGGTGATGGACCAGGTGAGGGCGGATCGGAGGGTGGAGCGGCACTCGGGCGCCGGCAGTCCGGCCGCCTCCCCCGCTTCCTGAAGAGCCTGTTCGACCACGTGCCGGGGGAGGTCGCCCCACGCGACGAAGCGTCCCAGGGCGCGCGCGGCCCGGAACAACGCTGTCTCCCGCCCGCCCGGTCGCGCGGCGGCGACGTTCGCGGTTTCACTGGCGAGCGCTACATCCGCATACCTGCCGGATTGCCCCTTCACGGCCACCGAGGGGGCCTGTGAGGGCTTGGGGGCGGGTCGCAGGATGCTCAGCAGCCATCCGGGCACCGGGGCCGCCTGAGGGCCGCTCAGCGCTTCGTACGCTCCGGCGGGGGTGCCCGATCCGGCGGCGACGACGTACCCGCCCCACGCACGGGTGTCGACCAACTCCCCCACCGTTCCCGCCGTGTTGGCGAGGCGGACCCTGGCGGGGGCGGTGAAGTACAGGTGCCGTCCGCCGGTCGCGGTCCGCACCCGGTAGGTGTCGGGGACGGGCTGACCGGCGCGCTCGCAGAGCGCCCCGAAGGTCGCCGCGCCGCAAGGCGCGTCCGAACTGCCCTTGTCTTCCTGACTCTTGGGCATGTCGAGGTCGACGACCAGCAGCCCGGAGGGGCCGCACGCGATCCCGACGTTGTACGGGGCGCGTGCCCATGCGGTGCGGATGCGAGCGGGGTCGGTGGTGGCGCGCTGCTCCCACTTCAGATGGCCCGTGGTGCAGGGGCCGGTGCGGGGACACGATGTCTCCCCGTGCAGGGCGGGGCGCTTCGTGCCGGGACGCAGGGGGAAGACGTGCCAGCCCCGGCCGGCGGCGTCCAGCGCCGCGTGCAGCAGGTGCGCGCTCATGCCGCCGTACCGCCGTCCGTCCACAGGTTGAGGACGCGGGCGCTGTAACCGTCCACCGCGGCACTGAAGGCGTCGTCGTCGCCAGTGACCAGCGCGTCAAGCAGTGCGGCGGCCTCCGAGTTGGGGCCGGGGGGCTCGATGCCGTCAAGGTCGCGGGTGAGGGTGTGGAGCAGGGCGCGGGTCAGGTACCGGTCGAGGAACATGCGGTGCTCGATCAGGACGAACGGGGACCCGGGGGTGAGCAGGACCAGGACGGTGCTGCCGTCGGGGCGGGGCTCGGTGCGGACCACGGTCACCTGTTCGGTGCCCTCGGGCACTCGCGGAACACAGGTCGGATCGGTCATGCTGGATGTCTCCAGATCTCTGCGAAGGGACTGGGTGGACAAGAGCGGCCCCGGTTCTTTGGAGAGATGCGGGGGCCGCTCTTGGCGTATCTACTGGCCGGTGCCGGGGGCCGGGTGGGTGTCCGGTCGGCCGGGGGCGAGGTGGCGGACGATGAGACCGGTGTTGGTCGGGATGCCGCCGTCGCGCTGCTCGGACAGTTCGAACCAGACGTCGTAGTCGCCGGGCGGGGTGGTGACGGTGCCCCACGGGACCCATTCCAGGCGGCCGACCTCGTCCTTCTGGGGCCGCAGCCACGCTTCGGCGGCGGCTTTCGCGGCGCACTCGTCGTTGGTGTAGCCGACGAGGTAGTCGGAGACGTTGCCGGGCTCGTACACCGCTTCCCAGGCGGGCAGGCTGGCGGCGGCGGACGCGGTGCGGCGGAGCAGGCTCGCGACGGCCGCGATGGTGGGGTAGTCCCACCCGGCGAGCCACTCCACGATCCGGTGGTCGTAGATGCCCAGTTCGACGCCGGCGTTGCCGAGTTCGGCGTACAGGGCCTCGCGCTGCGAGGACTCCGTCGCGTGGCCGAACGGGGCACGGTCGAGCGGGCCGTCCGATACGGGGTCGTTGGCGCGGTGTTGCATGAGTCCGTCAACTCCTTTGCTCAGAAAGGGGGTTCGTTGCTGTAGCCGCCGGGCGGGGTGCGGCGCAGGCGGCGGGGCAAGGGGAGGAGGATGCGGCGGTAGAGGTCGTTCCAACACGTGCAGGGCTCGAAGTCGCTGCCCTCGTACTCGCCGGTCTCGGGGTTGCCGTAGTCCCAGGTGTGCCCGCCGGTGCCGTGGCACAGCGGGCAGCCGGGGCGGGGGGTGTCGACGACGGCGACGGCATAACGGGGCCAGTCGACGACGCGCAGGCGCAGGCGGCGCACGACGCTCCTCAGCTCGGGCCGGAACCCGGTCCCCTTGGCCGGGGGACCGGGTACCGACGGGATGGTCAGCGGGAGATGACAACGGCGGTGGCGTCGTCGCGGTATCCGGTGTCGTCGGGGCGGGCGGCGGCGACCAGGGCGGCGGCGAGGGCTTGCGGGTCGTCGGCGTGTTCGCGGACCAGCGCGGTCAGTTCCGCCTCGGGTATCTGGTCGTGCACACCGTCCGAGGTGAGGATGACCAGCGGGTCTTTGATCCCGGCGGTGTAGACGGTGCCGATGCTGGCGCGCGCCAGGGAGGTACGGAGCCAGTTGTCGTGCGCGCGGGCGATGTTCAGGGCGACGCCGTTGGCACGGAGTTGCTTCCCGACGGTGTGGTCGTCGGTGTACAGCTCCAGCCGCTCGCCGTTCCAGCCGTACGCACGGCTGTCCCCGGTCCAGTTGACGACCATCACGTCGTCGTCGGGGAAGGCGCGCAGCGCGACGGCGACGGCGTCGGCTTCCGCGCCGTCGGCGCCGGCGTCCGCGATCAACTCGGAGGCGGTGAGGAGTCCGGCGATCGGGCCGCGCCGCGCGCTGATGCGGGCGGCGACTTCGGCGAGCAGCGGCACGGTGGCGGAGGTGTGGGGGCCGTGGCCGATACCGTCGACGACTGCGGCGCCGACCGTGCCGTTGGCGAGGCGGTAGACACGGGCGGCGTCGGCGTTGTCGAGAGCGGTGCCCTCGCGGGTGGCGAGTCCGGTACGGATCACAAGTGTTCCTTTGCTGGTCAGTGCTGGTTGTCGGTCTTGGCCCACACGCCGGCGGTCCGGCTGTGGATGGTGCGCTGGTCCTGGTGGACGGGCCCCTGGTAGTGGTGGTGGTGTGTGTCCGGGGTGGCCTCGGCGGCGCGGATGAAGAGGCGGGCGAGGGCGAGGACGGGTACGGCGACGGCGGCGGGGGCGGCGCAGATCATGCCGATGACGGTGGGGTCGGCCTGCCGGGAGGCGATCAGGATGCCGATCGCGATCAGGCCGGGCGGGACGGTGGCGAGGCCGGTGGTGAGGATGAGCCGGGACGCGTCCACCGCCCGCTGCGACATGGGCGGGATGCCGGGCTGGGGGACGGGCGGGGTGTCGCCGTGGGCGGGCAGGGGGCTGGTGTCGCGGTAGGCGGTCGGCACCGTGGGGGCGGGGCGGTAGGCGTCGGCGATGATCCGCGCGGCCTCGGCCTCAGCGGCGTCCTCGCTCATCCGAACGCCCGAGAGGGGCACCGCGGGCGTGGTCTCGTTCACTTGACCCCTCCAGCGAGGTAGGCACGGCCGGCAGCGGTCACCTTCACGGGGTCGGTGTATCCATCGCCGATGTCGATGAAGTCGTGGGCCGCGAGGGGGTGAAAAGTGCGGTCGTTGACGGTGAACGTGGTGCCGTCCATCTGCCAGCGACCACAAGGCGCCGAGACGAACGGAACCCCGTCGCCGGCGTCGTTGTCGGCGATGGTTCGAAGCAGCTTGAGCACGGAGCGGGAGAGCATGCGGAATCCCTTCCGAGGGTTCACGGACAGGCAGGGGCTTTGGGCGGGGTTGATCAGGGGGTGGGGATGGCGTGGACGACGGCGGTCGTGAGGTCGTTGATGGGTCCGGCGGCGCCGGTGGCGGCGAGGAAGAACCCGAACATCACGGCGACGAACGCGGCGCCGGGGGTGAGGCTGTGGCCGCGCAGGAGGAAGAACAGGACGAGTCCGAAGAGGACGACGAGGGAGAGGGTCACGGCCATGTGGGGAACTCCGGGTCGGTGTCGCGGGGGCGGGGACGGTGGGGGCGGGTGCCGTCGTGGTGGACGGCGCGGGAGGTGTTGAGGAGCCGGCGGCCGGTGCGCAGGCGGTAGCGGCGGCCGTGGCAGCGGCGGCACAGTTTGACCGTGCGGCGGGCCTGCCGGACGCCGGTACCGGAGCACTTCCGGCACGGGGCGAACGGCTGCACGAAACACAACGCTGCGTAACCGGCGGCGGTCAGGAAGACGGCGAGGCTAGCGAGAGCCACCATGGCTCAGATCCCCTCTCAGGGCAGTTTCGGGGTGTTTCCGCAGGTGGGCCGCTAGACGCTAGTGAGCTGATCAGCGGCCCTAAGGGGCGCTAGTAGGGCCGCTAGACCTAGCAGCGACGGCCGCTAGGTCTAGCAGCCTTGCTCGGGCTAGGCGGCGGCCCGGTCGGCGTTACGCCGTGTGATCGCGGTGGTGATGTCGGCGCGCTTGACGCCGCGCCGGTTGGCGCCCTCGCCGTCGTCGGTGGTGCCCCACACCTGTCCGGGTTTGATCCCCCAGGGCTTGAGGGCGGCGGTGACGTTCTCGCCCTGCCACCCGGCATAGGTGCCGGGGTCGGCGGCGGTGAGGCGGGCGGCGATGCGCTCGCACCACACGGCTTTCTCGTCGTCGGCGATGACGTCGAGGACGTCGGCGAGGATGTCGGAACCGGTGGTGGTGTTCTCGGGGCCCTTGCCGACGGCGTGGCCGGTGACGTTGCCGTACGCCTCGCGGGCGGTGCGGGCGCGGGCGACGATGCGTTCGGCGGCGACCGCGTCGACGAACGCGGACGCGACGATGCGGGGGTCGTCGCCCTCGCCGGCCATCCAGCAGATGCCCCGGTCGGAGCGGGAGAACATCGTCGCCCGGTACCCGGACTTGTACATCGACGTGCCGAGCACCATGTCGTTGGCGGGCTGGCCCATGACTTTCAGGCAGAACCTGAGGACGGCGTTCGCGCTGATGCCGGTGGGCAGGGACTTCGCGTCGGGGCGCTGGGTGCCGAACATGGCCACGATGCCCAGGGCGGGGCCGCGCTTGGTCAGGTCGGTGCAGATGGCTTCGATCTCTTTGCCGTGCTCCTCGTGCTCGAACGGCACCTGGCACTCGTCGAAGCCGACCACGATCGGGTGCAGTCCCAGGCTCTTGTCACCGGCGAGTTCCGGGGTGACCTTGGACTCCGGGCAGCGGGTGCGGGGCAGGGACTTGATGACCTTCGCGCGCCGCCGCAGCTCTTCCTTCAGCTCCCGCAGCGAATCGAGGACATAGGCGATGTCGTCGTCCTCCTCGCCGGCGCGGTAGCGGTGGCAGACGGGTTCCAGGGCGCCGAAGTCGCCGGTGCCCTTGAAGTCGAACGCGTAGATGTCGGCGCGCGGGTCGAGAGCGGCGATCAGCAGGAGCAGCCGCATCAGGAACGTCTTGCCCATGCGGGGGATCGAGCCGACGACGACGGACGCGAACATGAGGGTGACCGACACGTCGCGCATGCGCTGGTCGTTGCCGAACACCACCGGCCGAAACAGGTCGACCGTGCCCGACCTGGCCAGCGGCCAGGCGGGTTTGCTGGTCTCGTTCATCGGCTTGTCCCCCACCCACAGCACGAGCCGTCCTTCGTGCTGCTCGGGGTCGGGGGCGGGCCACACGCAGCCGGTCTTGCGCCGCAGACCGGACGCGAGCGGTTTGCGGGCCTCCATGATGTCCTCGGGCGTGACGCCGTAGGGGAGATCGAGGTCGGCGCGGTAGCCGGGCCCGTCACGGACGATCTCCGAGACGAACCGCAGCCCGTTCATGTCACCGCCCTTCTTGATCGCGGCGGTGACCTTCGGGTTCCCGATCGAGTCCAGACCGCGCAGGACGATCGAGCCGGTGAGCTTCTGAATCTCGGTCTTCAGGACCGCCGGGCCGACCACGGGGGCGTCGGGCTGCTGTCCGCCCATCCCGAGCAGCAGCACCCCGCCGGCCGCGAACGCGTACAGGAACTCGGGGGCCAGGACATACAGGTACAGGGCGAAACCGGCGCCGAACACGGCCGCGACCAGCACGACCAGACTCCGCAGCCGGATACGTCCGGACCGCAGCCGGGCCAGCCGCATGTACTCCTCAACGTCCTCGGTGCGCACCGCGAAGTCCCGCAAGGGCGCGGCCTCGCGGTCCCACACCCACCGGTTGGTGGACGCGACGAACCGGCACGCGCCCCGCGGTGACATCAGGGCGAGCCGTCCGGCATACACCGGGACCCGTACCCCGTGGTAGAGGGCGGAGTACCCGGCGTTCGCGCCCGCGTGGCGGGCGGTGGCGAGGAAGTCACGTCGGCTGGTGAGCCATCCGGCCAGCACCGGCTTGCGCTTCTCGCTACGCACGCCCGGTTCGGGCAACGCGGGGTTGTCCACCGGCACCGGCGGCGTGGGGGTGTCGTCGTCGGGGCGGGGGTCGGGCACGGGAACCAGGTGCGATCCCGTGGTGGTGTCCGTCATGCTGGGGGCTCCCTGCTGCTCACAAATCGGGGTGGCGGGATGGCCCGGGGGCGGTCTTGTTTCCTTGGCCGGGACGACCGCCCCCGGGGCGCTGCTACTTCTTGCCGTCGCGGCGGCGCGCGGCGGTCTTCTCGATGCGCTCCACGCGGCGCTTGAGGTCGGAGAGGTCGACGCCGTCACCGGCCAGGCCCCGCTTCGCCATCCGGGCCATGAGGCCGGCGAGGCGAACCTTCTCGCCGCGCGTGAAGTCGGAGAAGTTGAGGTCGTCGTTCATGGTCAGCAGTCCTCACAGTCGTCGTGCTCGGGAAGGCGGGAGTCCGGGGCGTGAGCGGCATCGGGGAAAGCGCAGGTCACGCAGGTTCCGAGGGTGGGCGGGATGACGTACCCGGCGTCACGCAGGCATCCGGGGCAGGTGCGGCGGGCCCGCATCATCGCGGCGTGCGCCCGCCACCTGCCCTCCGTCATCGGCCGCACCGGGCGGGCGAGGTCGACCCGGTACAGGTAGGCGACCAGTGGCGGGCGTCGGCGGCGCGGCCGTTCGAGCTGGGCGGCGACGTCCTGTCCGCCGGGCCGCAGACCGCGTGCGCGGAGCTGGCGGCGGGTGGCGAGCCCGTCGGGGGCCAGGCGCCAGCAGTAGACCGAAACCAGCGGGTTCGCAGATTCTGAAGGTCGACTGGAGGCGAACCCGCTGGAACGGCGGGTCTTTGAAAGGGCTGGGCACTCAGGTTCAGCGCTGCTTGAATGCCCCGGTGATTGAACTGGTAGTTGTTCTGGCTGCGGGAGGGCTGACGGCTTGGTTGCTTCGCCGCAGAGTGAAGCAACGGGCAGACAGTGCCGCTCAGGGAAATGTGATCAAGGTTCCCTGCCTGCTTCGACATCCTTCACTTGAAGACCGATGGCTTAGGGGGCGGCTGGTGATCGGCCCCGCCATAGTGGGCTGGGAGCCACGGACCAAGGCCGGTGCGTCAGTGTCACTCCCGGAGGGGTTGCGGCAGGTCGGCGTGCGTTCGCCGTCATTGCGCGAGGCGGTGAAGATCAATGGTGGGTCCAGAATTGTTGAGTGCACCTCTGCCGCGGGGGTTGTTCTTGTTGCGGTGATGCCGAATGAGTTGGATCACGTGCTCACGGCGTTGAACAGCGGCAGAGCAGAGTAGGCAGCGCCCCCGTCACGCGGCCAGCGCGTTCGTACGGCGCTGCTCCACGGCCCGGATGCGCTTGCGGCCCCATCCTTCGGTGAAGCCGAACTCACGGCCCAGTGCGGCGGGACCGATCGGCTGTCCGGCGGACACCGAGTCGGCGTACGCCTCTTCGGCCCGCTGCCGCGTACGCTCCAGTTCCGCTTCCTCGAACACGGCCGCGTCCGTACGCGGCACGGCCGTACGGGGGGACCGTACAGCCCGTGTGCGCTCCCCTGTACGGGGTGCGGCCGTACGGGGTGTGGCCTGCGCGTACGCGTCCTTCTCAGGGGGTGCCGTACGCACGGGTGTACGCGGTCGCGTGTTCCTGTCCGTGCGCTTCGCGTCGGGCGTACGGGCCTTGGCCAGCCGTACGGCCGAACGCTGCGCACGGCGTTCGAGATCGGGTGTCATGCCCGGTACGCACGGGCCGTGGACGACCTCCCACGCACGCGCCCACGCGTCCTCCGCGTGCAGCGCCCCGTACGGTGCGGCCGACACCAGACGGCCGGCGAGCCGGTGCACGGCACGGTGGTGCCGGCGCCGCCTTGCGGCATGCCGTCCCATGTCGCGGGCGGCGGGGTCCAGTCCGGCGAGGGTGGACACCCACTGACGGATCTCGAAGACCACCGGCCCCAGCAGGGTCACGGCCGCAAGGCCCCATCCGGCCGCGCGGGCATCCGCCGGGGACAGTCCTTCGAGGTGAAGGCCGTAGCCGTAGTTCACCCACGCTGCGAACCCCGCGCACAGCGCGACCAGGACCCGCAGCAGCCACCGCACCCACACCGGCGCCCGGCGGGCGTCCGCGTAGGCGACACCGGCCGCCATCACCCACGCCGCGCCTTCCAGGGCGAACGGCAGCGGCAGCAGCGCCACAGAGATCCCCGCGAAGTGCGCGACCTGCGCGGGCAGCGACGCCAGACCGGACGCCACGACCAGGGCGAGGGTGCCCCGCCGGTAGACGTGTTCCGGGGTCAGCGACCTCGCCCGCTCCGACCGGCGCGCACGGCGTTCCTCCCGCACCGCCGCCCGCTCGGCACGCGCCTGCCCGCGCAGCCGCTCCCGGCGCTCGTCGGCCTCACGCTGGCGCGCCGCCCGCCGTTCCTCGGCAGCCGCCGCGTCCCTGCGCCGCTCCTCCGCCGCCGTCTCCCGGTCCAGACGGAGTTCCTCACGGTAGGTCATCGGACCCCCTCCCTGCCGGTGGTGCCGGGCCGGCCGAACCGGCGGCCGTGGACCGTCGGCAGCACCGGCACCGTGGCGCCGTCGGGGACGATGCGCACGCCCCCGCCCTCGCGCTTGATCATGTACATGTGCTCGTCGGCCGCCCGCAGCAGCGCGGACAACTCCCCGCCACGCCCCGGGTGTTGGGCGACGCCGATCGACACGGACACGTCGACGGAACGGCCCTGGGACAGGACCGGCCGCTCGATGCCGCCGAACAGCTCCAGGACATGACCGCCCAGTCCCTCGCCCGCGTCGACGACGGCGGCGAACTCGTCCCCGCCCAGCCGTCCCGCGACCCCGCCGTGCCCGGCGGCCCACGCCCCGAGCCGCATGCCGGTCGCGCGGATCACCGCGTCACCGGCCGCATGCCCGTAGGTGTCGTTGATCTCCTTGAAGCCGTCCAGGTCCAGAAGGAGAACGGCCTTCTCCCCGCGCTTGGCCAGCAGCGAGGTGGCGCGGTCCTCGAACGCGTCGCGCGTCCATAGCCCGGTCAGCGGGTCACGCCGTGCCGCCTCGATCCGGCGGCCCAGCAACAGGGCGTGCACCGACCAGCCGGCCGCCAGCGGCAGACCGGCCGCAGCGGCGAACAGAACCTCACTCATGCCGCACCTCCGTCGACCGTGGGGGTGTCGGTGTGGTCGTTCCAGGGGGTGTAGGTGACCGGGCGCCGGGCCGTCCAGGCACGCAGCGTCCCGGTGGCGTTGGCCACCTCGTGACCCTCGTCGAGGACGAACGCGAGGATGATCCGCGCGTCCGCCGCACGCTGCCGCATCAGCGACGCGTGCGCGCGTTCGTCCGCGTCGGTCACCTCCGGGAGCGGGATGTCCAGCGCGTCATGGACCGCCCGCAGTAGCGCGCCCACCGGTTCGGGGAGCGAGGCGAGCCGTACGTCCGGGGTGTTCACAGCGCGCCCCCGATCCCGGCGAGGACGCCCGCCACGATCAGCAGCGCGCACCCGGTGAGGGTGACGTCGACCGCGCGGCGCAGGCACGTGAACTTCACGACCGCCAGCCGCGACAACCCGGCGACGTCCGCCGCCATGTCCCGCGTCGCGAGCGCGGACGTGATCTCCTCGCCGGTGAGGGTCGCCCACAGCGGGAACCCGTGACGGCCCTTGATGTTCGGGCGCGTCGACCGCAGCAGCAGACCCCCCGCCGCAACCAGCGCCGTGACGCCGAACCCGCCGACGATCCAGGCGGGGAGGGTGAGAGGGACGTCCTTGGCGACCGTCCACACACCCGCCAGCACCGCGCCCACGAACGCCAGCAACAGGCCCGTCTTCGTGTCCGTGCGCGTGATCTCCGCCTTGACCTCGGCGTGCGCGGCCTCAACCGCCTTCAGCGTCTCGCTCATGCCGCACCGCCCGGAACCGTCGTACCGACGGCGTTGTTGGCCAGTGCGACCCGCGCGGCGAGCGCCCGGTTGCGCGCCCGGCGGATACGCCGGACGTCCAGCTCGGACGGCGTGCGGTCCAGGGTCACGATGTACGCGTCCAACAGGTCGACGTCCGCGAGGATGACGGGCATCTCCCGCTCGATGGCGTCGAGTTCGGCGGCGGTCGGTTCGATCCAGTCCGCGAACGCCGTGACGGCGTCCGCAACGGTCACAATAGTGTTCATCGGGTCGTGTTCCTCACTGGGTTGAACGGCTCGAACAGCACCCCCGGAGGGCCAACTCCGGGGGTGCGCGCCGTTGGGGGAAGAGCCGCGAGAGATGCGCGGCTGGCCGGGCCGCTGAGCGGCGGCCGGAGTGCCCCGGGCGGGATTCGGTCCCGCGCCCTCGCGGCTGGATGCCGGGGCGGTGGATCAGCAGACGGTCAGGTCAGGTGCGGGTGCGGTCGCGGGGGACGGACGGGCAGCGGCGGCTTGGTCTTCTCGTGTTCGGAGTCGGCCATCACCGGCCGCCCCGGGCGCGGGCGTCGTCCTCGCTGCGCTTGTTCACTTCGGCGTTCCTGCGCGCCAGTTCGGCACGCTCTTCGTCTGTCAGACTGAGAACCACAGGTGGCCTCCAAGCAGGCGCCTGTACGCGGTCCCCCGGGTTGCGCCCCGTGGGGACCGCTCCTGTATTCGGAGTCAGGGATTCCGGCTCCTCTCAACCCCGTCCGTACGGGACCGCTCCGCAGAGCTCCGGACGGACAGGGCGAGCAACCGGCGCGGCGCTAGCCGCCGCGATTCGGTGGAAGGTGACCGGTCGTCCGCAGCGCATCAAGGCGCTCACGGACCAGGGATGGGACGGCGCCGCCATGTCGGTCGGTCACGGCCGCGCCTGTCGCTTTCGTCGGTTCACTGCCGCTCCTTCGAGGTCCCTGAACAGGGGATACACACTGCAAGGGGGACCTTGTCCCCACTCTCCGGCCGTTGCTCGCGGTCGCCGGGCCACCTCGCCAGTACGGGCCGAAACCCTGTTCTGCCTGGCCTTTAGCGGGATTGCAGCGTCCCCGCCCTCTGCTTCGGAACAGCCCAAAGAAGGGCCCTCCCTGCGCACCACCAGCGGGATGCGATCCCGCTTTCTGGTGCGCACCAGAAGGTTGACATCTGGTGCGCACCAGAGTCAAGGCGGTCTGCCGAATCAATCGGCGACCGTCCGTCTTGGCGCACCTTCAGGAAACAGCCAGAGATGGGTGTTTCGGCAGGTCACAGGGCTTAACCCTGGCCTTGTTAACCCCTGTTGACCTCCGTCGCCGTGAGGCACCATGGGAGGAGCGACGGCCGAACCAACACCGGGTGGTGAGTTGTGAGTTCAGGACTCAAGAGCGCGCGCACGGCGCGTGGCTGGTCTCAGGAGCGGTTGATCCGCGAGATCGAGCAGTGGGCCCGACATCACCTTGTCGACGTCGCGTCGACGGCGAGCCTGCGGGTGTACGTCTCCGAGTGGGAGAACGGCAAGCGCGCGCTCTCCGAGCGGTACGCGGAGATCCTGCGGAACGTCCTCGGGGCCACCGACGCCGAACTGAGAGGCGTCACGGTGGCCACGGCGATCCCGGCGGCAGACGGTTACGACGACTTGCTCAACAGGATCGATGCGGCAGGCAGCGTGGGTGAATCCATGGTCAGCGCCCTTGAGGCACAGACAGAGATCCTGCGCACGATGGATCGCCAGATGGGCGCGGCTGGTCTCATCGACCAGATGACCGGGCATCTCTCTGCCCTTGAGGACGCCCTGAACTTCGCGGTGCTACCGAATGCGCGCCGGCCGGTGGCGCTCGCGCTCGCAGGGGCGTCAACTCTCGCCGCATGGCAAGCAATCGACTGCGGAGCGGTTGAGCGAGCCTGGCGTCACTACGAACTCGCGAAGCGGGCCGCACGGGATGCCGAAGCCCCGATGTATCTCGCGCACGCCATGGGAGAACAGGCATTCGTCCTCTGTGAAGCCGGACGACCGGCCCTCGGGGTGGAATTGGTCCGCGAAGCACAGCGCACCCTTGGGCGCGACGGATCACCCCGGCTTTGGGCTTGGCTCTACGCCACGGAAGCAGAGTTGTGCGCGCAAGCCGAAATGACTGACGACAGTAGACGCGCGCTGGAAGCAGCGACGGAACGAATTCCCGAGGGGACCGACGCTCGCGACCCGGACATGCTGAGCATCTTCCTCAACGGATCGCACCTCACCCGATGGCGCGGCAACATCCTTGCTTTCCTCGGAGACATCGACGCATTGTCCAGTCTCTACGAAGCAGCAAAGGAAATGGACCCCACCTTTGTGAGAGCGCGAGCGGGAGTGCACACGGACTTGGCCCAAGCCCATGTGGCGCGCGCCGAGTACGACGTCGCGCGGAAGCATCTACAGCAGGCCCGAATGCTGGCGAGCCGCACCGGTTCGGTACGGCAGCGCCGTCGCGTCGACATGCTCAGTGAGCGGCTGTAATTCCTGGCCTGCCACGGCTCGCGAGGAGATGCAGCAATCCCACAAGGGTTCCGGAACCGAGCAGTTCCCCGCGCGCCATGAGTCCCGGAATGTCAGCGAGGGGAACCCACTCGATGTGTCCGGCCTCTTCAAGGTCCGTCGGGGCACCTACCTTTTCGGCACCGTGCGCAACAAAGATTTCATGGAGCGAATCCACCATGCCGACCATGGGCTGATAAACGGCGATGCGCTCAACGGAATTCGGGCGCCATCCCGTCTCTTCGACGACTTCTCGAAGCGCAGTCTCGGCGGCCTCTTCTCCGGCGTCGACAATTCCCCCGGGGAGTTCCCAACCGAATTGCTGCGGAACGAAGCGGTACCGCCAAAGCATGAGTACGCGGTCCTGGTCGTCGACAACCGCCGTAATCGCCACGTGGTTGAGCTTCACCACGTGATGCTCGAACCGCTCCATGCCGGGCGGTTCGACGTCCCAAAGCTGAAGCTTGACCCACTGGTTGTCATAGAGGTCACGCTCGCCGTGGATGCGCCACGGCTCAAGGCCCTCGGGCGTCTTCACACTGACCTCACCCGGGACACGGTACGAACTACGCCCGCGCACCTCCAACGCCCCCTCGGAGACCAGGCGCGCGAGCACCTGCCGAAGCGCCGTCCGGCCGATGCCGAGTTCCTCGCTCAGGGTCCTTTCCGATGGGAACTTCTCGCCGGCTTCGTACTGGCCTGAGGCGAGCCGCTCGCGAAGCGTCTCGTAGACCTTAGTCGTCTTCGGTCCCATGCCCGGAGCACTCCCCGTTCTGCCGTGGTGCGTACCAGGGTAGCGGGATCGGCTCAAGCTTCCTCCAGTCGATGCGGTGCCGCCGCGAGGGCGTCCGCTGCTCCCCCGAAGCGCGTTCCGGGGCCCCTGTGCGTGAGCAGTGCGTGAGCCACCGGTGTGCGTGATCAAGAAACGGTCGGGATGCAGGTCAGAGCCACAATGGGGCACGTAGGGTTCGCGGCCTCCGGAGCCGTGTGCGCAGGTTCGAATCCTGCCGGGGGCACTCGCTGGTTGCAGCGGATGCCGATGTGAAGAGGGTGGGAGTCAGGTTTCTGACTCCCACCCTCTTTTTGTTGTTCACCGGGTCCGGCCTTGTGTCCGGCGGGAGTTGAGGGGATCGGTCAGAGTGCGGTCCAGGTGAAGGCGACTGCGTCGCCCGGGTTCAGGGCGAACTGGCAGCCGCCTACGGGGGTGGGGGTGTTGTTGACCGAGATGTTCCAGTAGGCGGAGGGGCCTGCGGGGGTGGATTTGATCGAGTCGACGAGGAAGTCGTCGAAGGAGGGGTACCAGGTGCCGTCCCAGGTGAAGCCGTGGGTGCGGGCCGCGTCGTCGAGTGCCGCTGTAGGGGTCGGGACCGGGGAGGGGTGGGCGCCGGCGTTCGTGCCGTCGCAGGGGTGGGTGCCGCCTGTGGGGGTGGTCACGGGGTGGCCTTTCGTCCGGACCTTGCCCTTGAAGAGGGTGCCGTCCGGGCCTTGTACGGTCAGGGTGACCTTGATCGGCGTGTTCGACGGCGGGTGGCTCTCGGTGCGGGCCTGCGCTGTCGCCGGGGCGGCGAGGAGGGTGAGGGCGAGGACGGTCGTGCTGATCGCGGTGCGGCGCATCTCGGTGCCTTCCTTGACGGAGTACGGATCGACGGGGTGCGGATCAACGGCCGTAAGGAGTCTAGGTGTTGGGCGGGCCCTACCGCTTCTGTGACGCGAGGAGGAGCTCCGTCGCCCTCGCCTTCAGCGCGGCGTCCGCGCGGGTCGCGTCGCCCGCGTCGAACGGGGGCTGCGGGTCGTACTCGATGCCCAACTGGATGGCCTGCGCGGTGTGTTCGTCGGTGAGGCGGGCGGCGAGGTGGAGGGCCATGTCGATGCCGGCCGAGACGCCGGCGGCGGTGATGATCCGGCCCGACTCGACATACCTCCGGGGTAGGTAGGTGACGTCGTAGTTCGCCTCCAGGTACGCCGCGGAGCCCCAGTGCGTCGTCGCCTCGCGGCCGTCGAGGAGTCCGGTCGCCGCGAGGATCAGGCTGCCGGTGCAGACGGACGTCGTCCAGCGGGTACGGCGGTGGATCGCGCGAATCCAGTTCTGGAGGGCGGGGTCGGTCATCGCGCCGACCGTGCCGCGTTCGTCGCCGCCGGGGACGAGGAGGACGTCGAGGTGGTCGATCTCGGTGAACGCGCGGTCCGCGTGGACGGCCGTGGCGAGGGTGTCCGTGCGGACCGGGCCGCGGCGGGTGCCGATCATCGTGACCTCGGCGCCGGGGAGGCGGGAGAGGACCTCGGTGGGGCCGGTGGGGTCGAGGAGGCTGAAGCCGTCGTAGAGGTAGACGCCGATGCTGAGGGTGGGGGGAGAAGTGGGGGCGGAGGTGGGGGTATTAGGGGTATTACGGGTCGTGGGGGTCGGGGTTCGGGGGGTCGCTTCGGCTCGGGCCGTGCCGGTGGTGAGGGTGGTGGCGGCGAGGGCGGCTGCGGTGGTCGCGCCCAGGAGGGTGCGGCGGGTGAGAGGGTAAGTGGCGTCGGTTTGGGGGGTGTTGTCGCGGGGCGTGCCGGTGTGGTGGGTGTTCGTCATGGGACCGGAGTCTGGTCCGGTGGGGGCGGGAGTGGGGGCGGCGTGTCCGGCATCCTGCGAAAGGTGTCCCCCGTGACCCCGTAGTGGTCGAGGAACGCCTGTCTCAGGGTCTCCGCCGTCCGGAACCCGCAGCGCAGGGCGATCGCCGCGAGCGGTAGGGAGCTGGTGCGGGCGAGGTGCGCGGCGGCCTCCGTACGGGCCCGGCGGACCGCCCGCGCGGGTGTCGTACCGAGGTGGGCCGTGAAGAGGCGGGTCAGATGGCGGGTGCTGACGCCGGCCCTGGCCGCCAGCGCGGCGGGGGTGAGGTCGGCCGCGAGGTGCGCGTTGATGTGCGCGGCCAGGTCGCGGACGAGGCGGTCGCCCGGGGGCGGGGCCGCGAGGAACGTCGATATCTGGGCCTGGTCCGCCGGGCGGTGCAGGTGGGTGACCAGTTCGCGGGCGACCTCGCGGGCCAGGGTCGGGCCGTGGTCGTCCTCGATCAGGGAGAGCGTCAGGTCGAGCGCGCTGGTGACGCCGGCCGACGTGTACACGTTGCCGTCCCGGATGTAGAGGGGCCGCGAGTCGACGGCGATCTCGGGGTGCCGGCGCGCGAGCCGCTCGCCCCAGGCCCAGTGGGTCGTCGCCCGCCGCCCGTCCAGCAGCCCGGCCGCCGCGAGGACGTACGCCCCGGTGCAGACCGACGCGAGCCGCCGGGTGTGGGGCGCGAGCCGCCGTAACTGCGCGAGCAGCCGCTTGTCCGCCGCGGCCTCCTCGCACCCCGCGCCCCCTACGACCATCAGGGTGTCCACCGGCCCCGTCACCGTCGTGAGGTTGTGCGCGGCGGTGAGCAGGATGCCGGCCGAGGTACGGGTCAGGGGCGGGCCGGTGGTGGCGAGTTCGATGCGGTACGGGGGTTGCGCGCCGAAGCGGTTGGCGAGGTCGAGGGCGCTGCCGGGGCAGGCGATGTCGAGGATCTGGGCGTCGTCGTAGGCGATGAGGAGGACTCGGCGGGGGGAGGGGGTCATGGGTGGGGTGGGGTGGGGTCGGGGATGGGGTGGGTCGGGGGTGAGGCTGTGGCTCTCAGGTACTACGGGGCGTACGGGTACTACGGGTCGTACGGGTCACAGCTCGCCGGGCATCGCGGACGACCGCCCCGTCATCCCCCGTACGGTGCCGTACTCGCCCGGACGATCAGGTCGACCGGGATGACGGACGGGCGTGCCTCGGGGTCGGGGCCCGTTTCGATGCGGTGGAGGAGGGCGTGGAGGGAGCGCGTGCCGATCTCCTGGAAGTCCGTACGGATCGTCGTGAGCGGCGGGAGGTAGTGCGCGGCCTCGGGGACGTCGTCGTACCCCACGATGCTGACGTCCTCCGGTACCCGGCGGCCCGCCTCGTGCAGGGCGCGCAGGATGCCGAGGGCCATCTGGTCGTTGGACGCGAAGACGGCCGTGACCTCGGGGTTCTTGGCGAGTTGGCGGCCGAGTTCGTAGCCGGAGTCCGCGCTCCAGTCGCCGACGAGCGGTTCGGGGACGGGTGCCCCGGCCGCCTGGAGGGCCGCCGCCCAGCTCTCCGCGCGGCGGCTCGCGGAGGTCCAGCCGGTGGGGCCGGCGACGTGGTGGACGGTGGGGTGGCCGAGGGCGAGGAGGTACTCGGTGGCCTTGCGGGCGCCGGTGTGCGCGTCGGCGGTGATCATGGGGGTGCCGTCGCCGAGGTCGTTGTCCATCATGACGAGCGGCAGGTCGAGGTGGGCCTCGGCGAGGGCGGCGGCCATCCACAGCTGGGGGGCGATGGCGATGATGCCGTCCGCGCCCTCGGCCGAGAGCCGCTCGACGGCCTCGACGACGGTGTCGGGGTCGGCCGTGTCCAGCGCGATCGAGCTGACAAGGTAACCGGCTTCCTGCGCGGCCGTGTTGACGGCGGTGAGGGTGGAGGCGGGGCCGTAGCGGGCGGCGTCGAAGGAGATCACGCCGAGCATCCGGGTCCGTCCGCTGGCGAGGGAACGGGCGCTGCGGCTGGGGCGGTAGCCGAGCGTGCGCATCGCCGCGCGCACGGCCTCGCGGGTCTCCTCACGGACGGCCGGGTTCTCGTTCAGCACGCGTGACACCGTCTGCTTGCTGACTCCCGCCAGCCGTGCCACGTCCTCCATCACCGGCCGGTTCCCCGCGAAGTTCCGCCGGCTGCGACCGCCCCCCTTCGTCCCCGGGTTCCCGGCAGCGCCTCTCGTCATGGTGGGTGCTTCTTCCCTCGGCCGTCCCCCGGCCCACCCGATCCCGGGGCCTTGGGCCGCCGGCGCTGGGGTGGCCGACGGATTCACAGGATAGGACGGGGGTGGGGGGAGGGCGGGGGCGAGGTGAGGGGATGGTGGGGGTGGCTCTGGAGTACTACGGGGTGTACGGGTGGGGTGGGAGGGCCGGGAGGTGTGGCTCCGGAGTACTACGGGGTGTAGGGGTGGGGCAGGGTCGGCCCGGAGTACTACGGGTCCTACGAGCGACGTACACCTCAGTACCCCTCAGGTACCTCGCACCCTGCCCTGCCCCGTCCCTCAGCCCACCCTCCACACCCGGGCCGTCACCACCTCCGCGTCCCGTACCTCCGCCGCTCCCTCCCTCTCCACCGGCAGATACACCTGGGCCGTCGGGTCGGCGGGCAGTACCCGTACCGTCAGGGGTTCGCCCTCGGGGAGGAGGTCGAGTCCGATGTCCCAGGGGCGGCCGGAGTAGAACTGGTCGGCGACGAGCCGGCCCCCCGCGTAGGCGCGGGCGACGTCGCCGCGCCAGTGGAGCCGGAGGACACCGGCGTGGTCGTGCGGCGGGACCCGCACCTCGTGGACGGCGGCCGAGCGCTCGTACCACTCGTCCGCCGGCGCGCTCGCCCGCTGGAGGACGCCGGTCGTGGCCGGGGGCGGGTCCCCGGCGGGGCGGAGGAGTTCGACGGCCGGTACGGGTGCCGGGTCCGCCGAGCCGGACAGGGTGTACCGCGTGAACACGCCGTCCCGCGCCTCGGTCGTCCCCTCCCCCTTCGGCATCCGCTCCGGCGCGGGGAGGACGGCGAAGGAGACGCTCTCCCGGCTGCCCGGGGTACGCCCATGCAGCCGCACCTCGTCGCGGTGGGTGTCGAAGACGACGCCCTCGGTCGAGAGGACCAGCCGCTCCGTACCCCAGGCGTACCCCTTGTAGGCGGTGCGGGCGGTGGCGGCGTCGAGGACGAGGAGGTCGGTCCCCATACCGGTCCCGATGCGGGCGGCGGTGCCGGGACGGATGCCGGTGACGAGTACGCCGCTCCCGTCCTCGAACGCCGGTCCGGTCTCGGCGCCTTCCGGTACGGCGTTCACCTCGACGCCGGCGCCGAGCGCGACCTCGACCGGCACCCCCTCGGTCGCGGCCAGCACGAGGACCGTACGGTCGCCGTCCTGGACCGTGCAGACGGGCTGAGCCGTGGCCCACTCGACGCGCAGCCCGCCGAACTCCATCCTGAACGGCCAGCAGAAATAGGCGCCTTGGGGAACCGTGAACGGCTCACTGGGGAAGCTGAGCCCGCCGACGACGAACGTCGTGCCGGGATGCTCGGCCAACTCCCCGTGCGGCTGGTGGTTGTTGACGAACAGGAACCCGGACTCCCCGTCGGTCCGCACGGCCCACCGCAGCGTCTCCCCGTCGTGCTGCCCTGTCGGCAACTCCAGGGGAAGCACCGACTCCATCGGCGCGATGCGCTCCCCGAACTCCGCCAACAGCAGGTGTTGGAGCCGGAGTTCGTCGTAGGAGTCGCGGTACTGGCCGTACTCCCCCAGGGGTGCCTGGAAGTCGTAGGTGAGGACGGGGAGGTCGTTGGGGTAGCCGGTGGCGTGGGACTCCTGGAGTCCGGGGGCCGGGTTGGTGCCGCCGTGGAACATGTAGTAGCCCTGCCAGACCGAGCCGCAGCCGATCTTCGTGAGGCCGAGGGACCCGATGTCGGCGGCGGTGACGCGCGGGCGGCGGTGGTAGGCGACGGCCATCCCGCCACCCAACTCGCAGGTGGCCCAAGGGAATCGCTCGGCGTACACGGCCGAGTCGACGCCCCGTACGGTCGTCGGCCTGAGGTCGGCGCCGATGCCCTCGTCGTCGCGCTGGTGCGTGAAGAAGAAGTGCTTGCGGCAGGTGTCGGGCCAGCCGCCGTCGGCCTCGGTCCAGAAGGTCTCGGGGTAGCCGCCGTACAGCGGCATCAGCTCGTCGCCGGGGAGCTGGACCCCGCCCCAGGCGGTGGACGTCCACAACGGCGCGTCCATGCCCGCCTGTTGGGCCATGCGCTTGAGGGTGAGCAGGTGGCCCGGCTGGTCGTAGAGCTCGTTCTCGATCTGAATGGCGATGATCGGGCCGCCCGACGCCCGGTCCAGACCGGCGAGTTGGGCGGCGATCGCCTCGAACCAGGGCTGGACGAGGGCGAGATAGGCGGGGTCGTCGGTGCGGGCGGCGTCGACGCGGGCGAATACCCAGTCGGGGAGCCCGCCGTTGCGTACCTCCGCGTGGGACCAGGGGCCGATACGGGGGATGAAGTCGAGGCCGTGACGGGCGCAGAGTTCGGCGAACCGGCGCAGGTCGAGGTCTCCGTCGAACCGGGGGGCGTCGGGGGTCTCCTGGTGGTGAATCCAGATGACGTAGGAGGCGACGGCGGTCACCCCGGCGGCCTTCATCTTGAGCAGTTCCTCCTCCCAACCGCCCTTCGGGTAGCGGGAGTAGTGGAACTCACCGGAGACCGGGAACCAGGGCTTGCCGCCCCGGGTGAGCCAGCGGCTGGTGATCTCGACGGGGTCGGGGGCGCCGGGGGCGTCGGAGAAGGGGAGGTGGCCGGTGCGGGGCGGGGCGGCGGGGGCGGGGATGCGCAGGTGGTGCGTCACGGGGGTCACTGGCCTTACTGAACTCGCCGGTTTCACTGGACTCACGGGCTTCACTGCCCCTTCGGGCCGAGGTCGGGCGTGTCGACGAGGCGGGCGCGGTTCGTCGTGGACGCCTGGAGTTCCAGGACGATCAGGGTGTTGGCGCCGGGCCGCAGGACGGGGGCGGGGACGTAGAGGGTGTGCTGCGGGCCTCGGTTCCAGTAGCGGCCGAGCGAGAAGCCGTTGATCCACGCCTGCCCCTTCGTCCATCCCGGCAGGGAGAGGAAGGTGTCGGCGGGGTCGGTGACCTCGAACGTCCCCCGGTGGAAGGCGGGTTCGGCGCAGCCGTCGGTCTCCGCCTGGGCGTAGAGGGCGGCCGAGAGGGGCGCGTCCATCGGGAGCGGGCGGCACTCCCAGCCGTTGATCGGCATGCCGTCGAAGGTGACCGGTCCGAGCAGGCCCTTCGGGGTTCCGATGCGCGGCCCGTAGTTGACGCGGCCCATGTTCTCGACGAGCACCTCCAACACGGCGCCCCTGCGGTGGACTTGGACCGGGAGGCTGACTTCCTGCCGTTCGTTCTCCAGGACGCCGACCGGTGCGCCGTCGACGTACACCTGGGCCCTGTCCCCCACGCCGCCCGCGAAGTGCAGTACGCCGAGGCCGTTCTTCGGCAGGGTGCTGCGGTACAGGACGTATCCCGCCCGCATGCCCAACTCGTCGGCGGTGATGGGGGTTTCGGTGCGGACGGTGCGTCCCGACAGTTCGGAGAGGTACGGCAGCAGGGGTGCCCGTTCGGTCAACTCGACCTCGGTGACCGGGAGTTTGGCCGAGGGGGTGGGCAACTCCTCCGGGACGGGCGCGTACTTGGCGATGACCTCGCGGAAGGCGTGGTACTTCGGTCCCGGGTCGCCGTTCTCGGTGAGGGGGGCGTCGTAGTCGTACGAGGTGACGGTGGGGGCGTACGTGTGGTGGTGGTTGGCGCCGTTGGTGAGGCCGAAGTTGGTGCCGCCGTGGAACATGTAGATGTTCACGGAGGCGCCGGCCGCGAGGAGCTTGTCGAGGTCGGCGGCGACGTCGGCGGTGTCGCGGGTGTGGTGCGGGCCGCCCCAGTGGTCGAACCAGCCGATCCAGAACTCGGCGCACATCAGGGGGCCTTCGGGCTGGTGCTCGCGCAGGGTGGCGAGCGCGGTGTCGATCTTTCCGCCGAAGGTGCCGGTGGCGAGGACGCCGGGGATGCCGCCGGCCTCCTGGTGTTCGGGGTTCACCTGGTCGCAGGTGAACAGGAGTTCGTCGATCCCCCGTGAACGGAACGCCTCCACGAGGTGCTTGAGGTAGGCGGTGTCGTTGCCGTACGCGCCGTACTCGTTCTCCACCTGGACCGCGATGACCGGGCCGCCGGACGCGGCCATGTGCGGGAGGAGCGGGGGCAGGAGCAGGTCGAGGTAGCGGCCGATGATCGCCGTGAACTTCGGGTCGCTGCTGCGGAGTTGGACGTCCGAGTCCGTCATGAGCCAGTGCGGGAGGCCGCCGCCGTCCCACTCCGCGCAGATGTAGGGGCCGGGGCGCAGCAGCACCTTCAGCCCTTCCGCCTGCGCGAGCCGCAGGAACCGGGGCAGGTCGAGGAGGCCGTCGAGGACCAGCGTGCCGGGTTCGGGCTGGTGGAGGTTCCAGGGAACGTACGTCTCCACCGTGTTCAGCCCCATGAGCCGCGCCTTGCGCAGCCGGTCCGCCCACTGGTCCGGGTGCACCCGGAAGTAGTGCAGCGCGCCGGAGATGATCCGGAAGGGCTCGCCGTTGAGCTCGAAAGATGTAGGGGTGGTGGTCAGGGCGGACATGGGGGTCCTTCCGGAGAGGGGGGTACGGGACGGAGAGCAGGCAGACCCCTGAGGGCACGGATCGGGCACGCGGCCTCCCGGGGACGGCCCACATCATCGTGAGCGGCTCTCAAAACCTCCGACGGGCGTCGATGTTACCGGTAACATCGACGTCGTCAACAGGGTTTGTACGAGGGTTTGAGAAAGGGCTGGACAGAGAAGGGGCGCGGGATGCCGGGCGAGGGCGCCTACTCCTCCGGGAAGAAGTTCCCGATGCGCCGCCGCTCGTACGACGCCTCGGCCCGGAGCATCAAGGGGAACTCTCCTTGAGCGGCTCGGCCAGCCGGAACGGGTCGTCCGACCCGAGTCGGCGACACGCCACCTGGGTCGTGCGGGCCGCACCATCGAACTTCACAAGCCGTGGCTTCCTTGGCGAGGTGCTGCTGCCATCAGCCGCGCGGCGGGGTGCCGTACATGCCGAGGCCGGTCGTGGGCAGGTCGCCGCCGAGGTCGGCGGGCAAGGGGACTTCCTCGCCGTACTTGCCATGATCCACGCTGTTGTACTGCTCCTCCCCCGGCCTGCCGAACAGCGTCCACGTGCCCGTTCGGGGGTCGACCTGCAACAGCAGGGGGACGCCGGCCGCCGCGTACCAGGCGGTCTTCTCGTTGATCCCCTTCAGGCGTTCGTTCGGGGAGATGACCTCTACGGCCAGTTCGACCGCGTCGGCGTCCAGGAGCCAGCCGTCGTCGTCGCGGAACGCACGGGGGCCGATGGTGAGGTCGGGGGTCGCGTAGTCGTCGGGGTCGCCGGGCATGGGGATGGAGATGTTCTCGAACGCCTCACACCTGGGCGGGAGTTGTGGGCGGATGGCGTCGCGCAGGTCGATGATGATTCCGGCGTGTTTGCCGGTCGGGGGTGGGGGCATCCGGAGTACGCCGCCGATGATCTCGACGCTCATGCCGGTGGCCTGCTCGATGCTCGTCGCGGTTTCGCGCAAACGTCCGCGGCGCACGGGGATGGGGCGGTGAACCGGGGTACTCACGGTGCGCCTCCCGTTTCCTGTTGAACTCGGCTAGCGGCTCAGGCTAGTTGGCCTCTCGGTCGTCAGCGAGCCGCTTCCAGTCGACAGCCTCGAACGAGTGGAGTCTGCGGACCATTTGGGAGGCGAGGTACCAGCGGAGGCAAGGGTGGCCGTACGGGAGGGAGCCGATGTCGGTGGGGGCGGGGCGGATTCGGGGGCCGGTGGGTTCGTAGAGGGCGCCGACCACGCCGTGGAGGCGGGGGGCTGGGACGAGGAGGGCGGTCGGGGTGTCGCGGAGGTAGGGGCAGAGGGTGGCGGCGGTGCGGGCGTGTCTGCGGCAGACCGGGGGCTGGGTGGTCAGGAGGGTGGTTTCGTTCGGGCGGAGTTCGCCGGGGGCGACCAGGAAGATGAATCCCCTCGCTGTACGTGCCGGTTGGGCGCAGACCTGGCACAACAGGCGCTGCATGCACTCGCGTTGGCGGGCCGGGTGGACGTCCCGCCACTGGGGGTCGCCGGTGGGGAGGCCGTCCGGTCCGCGTCGCTGGGGGCAGCGGGCCCAGAGGACGTCCTGTAAGTCGCGGTCGCCGGGGAGTTCGGTTCGGTAGCCGAGGCGGGGACGACCGTCCGGTCCCCAACTTCCGCACAGTGCCTTGTTCTTGACGGGCTCCTCGCCCTCGCGGCACGTGATGTACGGGACGATCACACTCACGACTCCGGGCCCCTTCCGGCGTCCAGGAGACTCAGCCCGCAGCACACGTCCTTCCCCGTCGCCGTCAACTCCGCCCGCCACCAGTCCGTCAACGCGGCGACGAGCAGCATGCCCCTGCCCGACTGCGCCTCCCAGTCCGGCTCCCTCACCACCGGGAGCGCGCGGGAGCGGTCGCTCACGGTGATCCGCAACTCGTGCGCGCAGGCCCGCAGTACGAGGAGGGCGAGGCCGCCGGCGTACCGGTGGACGTTGGTCAGCAACTCGGTGACGACCTCCAGCGCGTCGTCCATCACGGCGTCAAGTCCCCACGCCCGAACGTGAGTTCCGACGATCCGGCGGACCCAGCGGAGTTCCTCCGGTTCGACGAGGAGGGGCAATCGGAACTCCCGGTGCACTTGTTGCGCGTTTTGCGGCATGGCGCCTCCAGTTGGGCATCGGGCAGCCAAGGTCACGCCAGGTCAGGGCAGTTGAGGCTGCCGAGCACGGCTGGGCTGCTGCGGCACCAGAGTGGGGCAGGCCGAAGTCGTCACGCAACATACTTCGCGGAATAAGTCCCAACGAGTGAAGTCCCATGAGACTCTGTCATATGCCACGGCGCGCGAAAGCCTCCCCGCTGCGCACGCCGTACGACAGACTTGGTCCCGATCAAGGAGGGGATGTGGCAAGTCGGCAAGGTCCAACGCTCAGGCAGCGCAAACTCGGAGCCGATCTCAAGCGGCTGCGCGAGGCAGCGGGCATCGGCCAGAAGGAGGCCGCCGCCGAACTCGACGCCCAGCAGAGCAAGATGTCCAAGATCGAGACCGGCAGGCTTCGCCTTCGCCGGCTGGAGCTTCAGGCGCTGCTCGACCTGTACGGCGTGAAGGACGAACGAGTTCGCACGGATCTGATCACGCTGCTGCGGGAGAGCGGACAACGGCAGTACTTCCCTGAGTACAACCTCGGCGTGAACCTGCGCGAGATCGTGGAGCTGGAAGCCGAGTGCACCCGCATCGAGGCGTTCTCGGCCATGCACCTGACGGGGCTGCTCCAGATACCGGAGTACGCACACGCGATGATCTACGGGTTCGATCCTTGGCGTACGCAGGAGGATGTGCAGCACTACGTCGACCTCCGGATGGCCCGGCAGAAGATCTTCAAGCAGGAGAGGCCGCCGCAGGTGGTGTGTGTCCTCGACGAAGGCGCCATTCGCAGGCCGGTGGGCGGCCCCGCGGTCATGAGGAAGCAACTCAGCCATCTGCTTGAGCTGACCAACGAGTCCTATCTGACCATCCAGGTCGTCCCGTTCGAGCAGGCGGTCTACGCCGGGCTCCACGGAGCCTTCCGGACGATCATCAATGATGACGCCACCACCCTCGACGTCGTCGAGGTCAGCACCAGAGCCAAGGCTCTGTACATGCAAGACGCCGACGATGTGGAGGTCTACCGGAAGCTCTTTGACGAGATTCGAGCGTCCGCCCTATCGTCACGACAGACCGCCGACTTGATCAGGCGCGTGATGAAGGACTTCGAGGGAGCTGACGGAAGCCGATGATTCGCAAGGACCTCCCGGCAGGTGGCTGGACGAAGAGCAGCTACAGCGACGGAGCCGACGCCGACTGCGTCGAGTACCTCCCCCTCCCCGCCGGCGAGGTCGCGGTCCGCGACTCGAAGGCCCCCTCCCACGGGGCCTTCGTCTTTCCCATCCCTTCCTGGCTGACCTTCGTGAACGCCACCAAGTCGGAGCACGTCCAGTAGGGCTGACCGACAGCGTCTTCTCCAGGCCGACGAACCCTGATGTCGGCGGGCAAAGGCGCCCGTATGCTGGCCGTATTACCGCCTGTCGGGGTCACACCCAAAACCCCTGGTCGGACGAGAAGGTGAACAGGGATGAGCATTGCCATCGACCACACCGGTCCATGGACCGTCGCCGATGTCCTGGCTCTGCCCGAAGACCGCACCGTCCGTTACGAGCTGCTGGGGGAGTCCCTAGTCGTGTCCCCCGCCCCCGGTATCCGTCACCAGAGGGCCTCGCTCCGGCTGGCCATGATCCTTCACGCGGCGGCCCAGGCCGCCAAGGCGCCGGTCGAGGTACTGGAAGCCATCAACGTCATCCTGCCGTCGGGCCTGGTAGTACCCGACCTGGTCGTGGCCGACGCCGGTGCGACCGTCGAGGACTCCGTCAGTGTCAACGCCGAGGGCGTACAGCTGGTGATCGAACTGGTCTCCCCCGGCAATCGCATGGTGGACCGCAAATTCAAACCGATGCTCTACGCCGAGGCGGCCATCCCGCACTTCTGGCGACTCGAATTCGATCCGGCCCCCATGCTTGTCGTCCACGAGCTGGAAGGCGGCCGGTACGTAGAGCGGACGACGGCCCTCGCAGGCGCGACAACCTGCCTCGACACTCCGTTCCCCATCGAGATCGACCCGGCCACGCTCTCCCGGCAGTAGAGCTGGAGTCGACCAAGGTCGGGGCCGCCGTAGCCCCCGAGGCGGTCAAGCGACACCAAGCTGGATGCCAGCCCGTTCGCCCGTTTAATCCACCTCTCGGCACTTAATTCCATCCGGCTTAGCAATGTGGCGGAAGATTCCCGACAGTGCCAGCCGCACGCGTTGGCAATGAACACGGCAAATCGCGCCAGCGAACAATGAAGTAATAATCACCCCCTTATGGGCCACCAGCTACCACAGTCGTCGTCAACCGACGACCCCTACCTTCAGAAAATGGGATGAACTCGCTCTCCAGCCACTCCGGAAACAAGGCTCACAAGAGCAGCATCACCGCGACCGAGCGAGAAAAGTGAGCGATCGAAACGACGAGATAGCTCCATGAATCTACCCTCCCCTTCACCACGCCGACCGGACGGCCTCTCAATCCGGCCAACCTCACCCGCCGCTTCCGCAGCTTCCTCCACCGGGCCGGACTCGGCCGCATTCGCTTCCACGACCTCCGACACTCGACCGCCACACTCCTCCTGGAACAAGGTGTCGACCTCGTCGTGATCAAGGAACTTCTCGGGCACGCTCACATCGGCGTCACCGCCGGCGTCTACGCCCATGTTCGACTCCGGCTCCAACGCCAAGCCATCAACGCCCTGGGGGATGCACTACAGGGGAAGCGCCTCGCCCATCCGCCCCACACAGCAACAGACGACTGATCCACTCTACGAACGTCGGTGCCCCCCACGAGACCTCGTGGGGGGCACCGACGTTCGGGCCTGTTGCCGTCAGCGTTGCAGTCACACGCCGATCCAGGTCCTTTCTAAGCGTCTCCGCCCGCATCAGAAATCGGCAGGTTGAAGAACTGATATACGGCCACTCGCTGGGCTTCCACAGAAGTCACCTGTGACGGCTCAGCCGCAGCGAAGATGTCGACAGTCTCTTCCTCTTCGGCGGACCGGGAGAGGACTGCGGCAAAGCGGCCATTATCCATCTGCTGTTGCATTCCGGAGGGAAAGACGTCCGGTCGCGCCCCTTGGCAGCAAAGCAGGAGATCTTCCTTCTCCAAGTCGGTTCGAGCACTCAGGAGACACTTGAACAGATTCGACTCAGTGAAGGACTGCCAGTCTCGACCTGAGAACTTCATTCTCAAGCCCGCCCCTTCGCTATCAAGGATCTCGAATGAGACTGGAACGACTGAGGATCCTCGCCCTACGGCCAGTAGTTCAAGCGATTCCATGCCTCACTCCCGATAGTTCGGATTTGGGATCCATTCTCCTGTCGTTTCATGCCAACACCCGCGTATGTGACATGAATCAATGGCGCGCGGAACAGCTATCTCTGCCTCGTTTGCGTGAACATTCCCAGGGATCCTCTTGTTCACGTCAATCCCTCCAGATGCACCTCTGGAGTCGATCACATAAGTGTGGCCATTCCGACTCAACGCGTGAGACTTCGAGGTGGTCGTCGAAACGAATCCAGAGTCGGGGGTGTAGACCCCGGAGACACCCGCTACGTGCTCTTCTAGATTCATATTGTCTCCCTTGGGCTCGAATCCTCCTTCGAAGATTTCGCTGGGATCTCGGGTATCGCTTCGATACACGTCCCCACAGTTGTGAACCAGGACCGGCGCGGCGCCTGCGAGCACGTAGTACGTGTGGACGTCGCTGACCGTCAGGTTATGCACAGTGGACGTCTGTTCTGTCCACCGCTGGATCGCGGCAATCTGGACGAACGTTCCCGCGCTGGTCCGCAGCCAATCTCCGGTCCGCAGATCGGTCGCGTCGACCCACTCTCGGAGTGCAGGAACCCAGAAGGGATGCCCGTCGGTCGCGGTGATCGAGGCGGTCTCGGTGCCCTTCTTCCCGTCGACGTCGATCGTGACCTTGACGAGGTGCTTGAGGCCCCTGCCCTTGATCTCGGCGGTGACCGTCTGAGCGCGGGTCTCGCCGGACTGTTCGTCGGTGGCGACGACCTTGTCGCCGGCCTTGACCTTCTCGATCGGTTTCGTGGAACCGTCGGCCATCAGGACCCGAGTGCCAGGGACGAAGCTGTTGCAGGTGGGCCCGCTCTCGGCGGCCTTGCCCGAGCCGCCGCTCCCGCTGGAACCGCCGCTTCCTCGTGACGATCCTCCGGAGTTGCCGCCCGGCTTGGAGCCGCCGCTCTTGGCGGAGCCTCCGCCGCCCCCGGACGACTTGGCCGTGGAGACCTTGGGAGCCGCCTTCGCCTGGGCCTGCTTCTGGGTGGCGTTGCCTGTCTTTCTCGCGCGGGCCGCCGCCGCGTCGGCTGTGCGTTTCGCCTGTTCCGCAGCCTTCTTCTTGGCCCGTTGCGCGGCTTCCCGTTTCGCCTTCTCGATCGCCGCCTTCTTGGCCCGCAACGCGGCCGATTCCGCCGCCTTCGCCGCCTTCAGGACCAGTTCCGCGGCCTTCTTCGCCGCGCGGAAGGACTCGATCGCCTTGATCGTGCGGTTGACGGCCTTGAGGACCGAGGGGATCTTGCCGAGCTTGGTCCAGGGGATGGCGCCGATGATGAGGCTGCCGCAGGACCACATGTCGCCGCCGAAGCAGGCCATGGCGTCGTTGATGCCGATGAAGTCCTTCAGGGTCTCCCAGGCGACCGCCAGGATGACCGACGTCAGAGACTTGCCCATCATCGACTGGGCCTGCGCGACCTGCGCCGCCGACAACCCCGCTCCCGCCAGCGCGGCGGCCCGTTCCGATGCCGTGAGGCTGATCGCCAGACCCGTCGGGTCGGACATCGTCACCGGGTTGTTGTGGGCGTAGGAGTAGCCGTTGGACTGGAGGACGTCGTTGAGGTCCAGGACCGGGTCCGCCGAGATGAAGCGGCCCACCACCGGGTCGTAGAGGCGTGCGCCGAGAGGTTGGTAGCCCGATGCGTCGTCCCGGGTCGCGCCCAGGAACCCGGTGTGGGTCTGGACGTTGACGCCGACCGTGCTCGCGGCGCGCTGGTTGCCGAAGGGGTCCTGCTTGCGCATCCGGACCGTGTTCGTGCTGTTCAGGGCGACTTCGAGGTAGGTGCTGCCCTGGTGGTCGCCGGCGAGGGCGACGAGGTTCTCGGTGCCGAGGCCGTAGGCGTAGCGCATGACGGCGCCGCCCGGGGCGGAGTACGTGCGCTGGGAGTTGATCAGCGCGCCGCCCGCCATGACGGTGACCTCGGTGTCACCGAGGTACAGGGTCGCCTGCTTGCCCTTGATCGACAGCAGGCGGTTGCCGTCGGGCCCGTACACGTACCGCGTGTCGTTCTGGGCCGCCCACTTCTGTTCGGCCTTGGACGCGTCGCAGGTCGCGAGGACGACCGGGGTGGAGTTCGCCGAGTTGGCGTCCTTCACCGCCGCGCACAGCGTGCCGTAGAGAAGCTGGCCCGCGGTGTTGCGCTTGAACTCCTGGGCCGCGGTGCCGTCGCACTTGCGGATGCCGAACGCCGAACCGGCCGTGCCGGCGGCGGGCTGGAGGCACCAGTCGTCGTAGACGCTGAGCGTGCCCTTGTCGGGGTCCGTGCCGGGGACCTGCGCGAAGCGCCAGCTCTGGCCGGGGGTGCCGTTGCAGGAGTAGAGGTGGACCGGCTGGTCGGTGACGGTGAGGCCACCCTTCAGGTCCAGGCACTTGTCCGCGAGCCCGACGTACGGCGTCTTGCCGCCCGTCCCCGCGCCGGTGATCCGCTCGACCTTGCCGTCGTACGTCCAGGACAGCTGCTGCTTGTCGCCGTTCTGGAGGGACGTGACGGTCTTGGTCTCGCCGGTCAGCTCGTAGACGCGCTCCGCCTCGGCCGTGATCTCCGGTCCGGTCGCGGTGGCCCGGTACTTCTTCGAGACCTTGGTGAGGGTGTGCGGCTGGCTGCCGTCCGCCTTGCCGTAGGAGTAGGAGGTGACGGCGTCCCTGGCCGTGTCGCCGGCGAGGTTCTTCTCGGTGAGCTTCTTGCGGTTGCCGACGAGGTCGTACTCGTACTCCTGCCAGTAGCCGGAGTTGTCCGAGCCGGCCGTCACGTTCAGCGTGCCGTCGGACTTCTTCGGGCCGACGCAGGACGTCTGGTCCGACGCGGTCCACGCGGACTTCAGCTGGC
This sequence comes from Streptomyces sp. NPDC004539, assembly GCF_040610055.1. Classification (NCBI taxonomy): domain Bacteria; kingdom Bacillati; phylum Actinomycetota; class Actinomycetes; order Kitasatosporales; family Streptomycetaceae; genus Streptomyces; species Streptomyces sp. NPDC004539. The sequence continues at coordinate 455,712 of NZ_JBEXLS010000001.1, forward strand.
CGAGCGGGTCGTACGTGAAGCACTGGCGCTCGGTGGCCCTGCCGACGGCGTTCTCGTTGATGGAGGTGACGTTGCCGGAGGGGTCGTAGGCGTAGGTGCGGCGGGAGACGAGGTTGTCGGACACGACGCCCTTGTCGCCGGTCTGCTCGCGGTAGACGCGCTGTTCGGTCAGTTCGCCGCTGGACTCGTCGTACGCCGCCTGCGTCCACACCCGGTACGGCTGCGCGCCGAGCGTGGAGCGCAGGACCTGGCCGTAGGAGTCGTACTCGGTCTCGGCGCCGTACCAGTCCTTGCCGCTGACGGAGAGCGGCTTGCCGTCCTCGTTGTAGCGGACGACCAGGGTCTCCTTGTCGAAGCGGCCCGCCTTGGGGAGGGTCGCCTCCTGGAGCATGCCCGTGTCGGTGTAGGCGAAGTCGGAGCGGTACTCCAGGTCCAGGCCCCAGGCGTCCTTGACGGACTGCGGGAGGGTCAGGGTCGTCGAGGTCGGCTGGTAGTCCTTGGTGTAGCCGTCGACCTTCTGGACGTACTTCTCGCCGTCGGTGTAGCGGGTCGCCGCGTACGGCATGCCCTTGCCGCCGGTCGCCTTGTCGTACTCGAAGGACGCGAGGAGGGTGCCCTTGTCGTCGCCCAGGCGCTGTTCGGTCGGGCGGGACAGCAGGTCGTAGCCGTTCCAGACCGTGCCGCGCGCGGTGGTGGTGGTCAGGACCCGGCCCCGGGCGTCGTACTTGGTGCTGGTGGTGCCGGTGTCGGGGTCGGTCGCGGTGAGCTGGCGGCCCCGGTGGTCGTAGGTCCACGACCACGGGTGCGCGGTGTCCGCGGAACTGGTCGCCTTGTCCGTCTGGCCGTCGCGGTTGTACGTGTACCGCATCGACGTGAAGCCGTTCGGCGCCTCCGGGTTGAAGGTGTCGACGCGGGAGGTGCGGCCGAGGGCGTCGGTGAAGACGCGGTAGGACGAGGTGCCGGCCGGGTTGATCACCTTCGACCAGTCCTGGCCGTACTCGTAGCGGACGGCCTTCTCGGCGACCGCCTCGGAGGAGGACTCGCCGGTCAGCGGGTCGGTGACCTGCAGGACCGGGGTCTCGGTGAGGACGCGGCCGAGACCGTCGTACGTGTAGCGGGTGATGTTGCGGACCGCGAGGTCGCTCTCCGGCTGGAAGAGTTCGCCGGGCTTCGCCTCACGGGTGAGGTAGGCGTTGTTCGTCTGCCAGATCTCGCCGGAGGTGTTGTAGAGGGTGTCGGTGATCAGGTGGCCGCCGCCGTCGGCCTCCTCCTGCGTCTGCCGTTCGCGGCCGAGGCCGTCGTAGAGGGTGACGGAGGTCTCGGTCTTGTTGTCGTGGCCGCGCGCGTAGGTGGTGATGTACGGCGGCTTGCGGTCCGGGTTGTTCTCGTCGTACGGCGGGATCGTGTAGACGGCCCTGAAGTCCGGGACGGCGGAGGCGGACGGGGTGCGGCCCGCGGCCCATGCCTCGGTCATCCGGCCCAGCGGGTCGTACTTCGCCTCGCTGACCAGGTTGTTCGCGTCCGTGGTCTTCAGCGAGGTGCCCCGGCCAGGCTCCAGGGTCTGGATCTGGGTGTGGCCGGCCGCGTTGGTCTCGGTGACCGTGAAGACCTGGCCGGTCGGCGGGTCGAAGGTGATCGAGGAGGGGTTGTTGTCCGGGTCGATGCGCTTGACGACGCGGCCGTAGTCGTCGAACTCGGTGCGGCCGTCGGTCGTGAAGTCCGTGCCGTCGCCGTTCAGCGACCAGGTCTGCCACGCCTCGCCCTGCGTGCCGGCGAGCAGCGCGGCGCCGTACGCCTGGCCGTCGTAGGCGGTGCGGACGCCGCCGCTGAGGGTGGAGAGCTTGGTGAAGTCGGCGGCGGCGCAGGTCGTCGGGGAGACCAGGACCTGCTTGGAGAGGCCGATCAGGTTCTTGCCGGTCTGGTGGACGTACTCCAGCTTCGTGCAGGACTCGTCGCCGGTCTTGCCGGTGTCGCCCTGGGACTCGACCTGGGTGGGGAGGCCGTAGGTGGGCTCGTAGGTGGTCGAGGTCTTGACGGTGCGCAGGGGGCGGGTGTCGTCGCCGGTGCCGGAGGAACGCGTGTACGCGATCTCCTCGGGCTCGGTGACGCGCCAGGCGCGCAGCGGGGTGAGGCCGTCGTCTCGGGTACGGGTCGCGAGGACCGTGGCCTCGGGGACGGTGACGGAGCGGGAGAGCCAGTCCGAGTCGGCGTCACCGGCGTTGGTGTAGGTGAGTTCCTCGGCGATCCGGCCCGCGAAGGGCTCGCGGTCCTTGGCGATCTCGGTGCCGGTGATGTCCTTGACGGGGACGTCGTCGCCCATGCCGCGGAAGAAGCGGGTGACGGACTTGGAGCGCTTGCTGCCGATCTTGTCGTCGTCGGCGCCGGTGAGGACGGAGGTCTGCTCGAACCCCGCGAACTGGGAGTACGTCCGGGTGGACTTCTTGGTGAACTCGGCCTCGGCGAGCTTCCAGCCGGCGTTCTTGTAGTCGTACTGGGTGCGGGTGGCGAGGGCGCCGTCGACGTTGGGGAGTTCCTCGATGACGTCGACGACGTACTTGTGGAACCAGTCGATGTCCTCGACCTCGGGGTCGGGGTTCCAGAACGCCGGGTAGCAGAGCCGGGTGTTGGCCTTCAGCGCCGCCTTGTCGGCCTTGCCGGGCAGGCCGGTGCCGGTCTTGCAGTCGCCCTCGGGCGTCTTGTAGCTGACGACGGTCTCGCCGCCGTACTCGTTGATGACACGGCCGACACGCAGCCGGGAGAAGCCGGGGCGGGCGTCGTCCTTGACGCGGTTCGGCATGTCCTCGGTGTTGGACTCGAAGCGGACCGCGTTCAGCGCGGTGCTCGCGCCGCCGGGGGCGTAGCCGGTGCGCTGGACGGACTCCAGCCACAGGGCCGTGTTCGGGCCGGTCTTGAGGACCGGGAAGTTCTGGGTGAGGGCGTAGCTGTCGACCGGCTGACGGGCGGTGGAGCCGGAGACGCGCTGGGTCTCGGTGGTGATGGTGGTGAGGCGCTTGCGGGTCCAGAAGGACGGGCCGGCGTTCCAGCACATCTTCTTCGACTGGCAGCGCAGGTCGGCCGGGGTGTCGTACCAGATGCGGTACTTGCCGGGGTCCTTGTCGGTGAAGTTGGCCTCGGTGCACTTCAGGGACGGCGTGTCGATGCAGCGTTCCTTGACGCCGAACAGGACGCGCGAGGTCGCGGGGGTGCGGAAGATGCTGTTGTCGACGTTGCGCTGGCCGTACTCGATGCGGTCGAGCCAGCCGCCGCGGTCGTACTTGACCGGGTCCTTGAAGTTGAAGTTCCGGGCGTAGTGGTTCTCTTCCTTCTGCCACCACAGGGACATCGCGTTGCCGTGGACGTCCTCGACGTAGTCGAGGTTCCAGCGCCAGCCCTGTGTGCAGACGGAGTTCTTCCACTCGGACTGGTAGCAGTCCTCACCGCTGTGGTTCCCGTAGACCGGGACGGTCAGGACGGAGTCGGTGACCGTGTCGCTCGGGGCGCCCGGCAGCTTGTGCTTGCCGAAGTGGTACTTGGTGCCGTCCCGGGTGGTGACGATCCAGTACTCGCCCTTGTAGGCGCCGTTCCCGGTGGACTCGTCGCGGATCTGCTGGACGACGGCGCCGTCGCCGTTGGCCGTCGTCCACTTGCCGCCCGCCCACACCAGCTCGGTCGTGGTGCCGCCGAGGGAGAGGGTCGCGTTGTCGGAGCCCCAGCAGAGGTCCGAGGTGCGGTGGGTCTTGTTGTTGGACCCGTCCTTCTTGGAGTCCTCGCGGCAGGTGGCGTAGGTGCGGGTGATCGAGCCGGGGGCGTAGTCCCAGCCGTCGCCGATCCAGGACGCCTGGTTGTTGGAGGCGGAGGTGCGGCCGTCGACCGTCTGCGAGCTGTAGCTCAGGGCGACCTTGGGGGTGAGGCCGCCGGCCGACTCGGGGACCTGGATCTGGTAGCCGTAGGTGAAGGCGCCCGAGGAGGAACCCGCCGACCAGGAGCCGGAGGAGAGGAGGGGGGAGGCGGTGAAGTCGCCGGAGGCGGAGGAGCCGGTGTCGAGGGCGCCGACCACCTGGGGGCCGGAGGCGTCTACGGCTTGGAGGGCGGTGGAGTCCTGGGCGGAGGCGTCGGCCTTCTGGGCGGAGGAGTCCTTCCGGGCGGAGGGCCCGGACTTGAGGGAGGCCGTCCTCGCCGACACGCCCGACGTCGTGGGCGCCGCGCTGTCGCCCGGCAGGAGTTCCGCGACCGGGATCGAGCCCGAGAGGATCTTGCGGGTCGTCGCCTGCTTCGCCGCCGTCGTGCGGGTGGGCGCCTTCGACGCCGGGACCGTCTCGACCGTGCTGGATAGGCGCTCGGCCTTGTCCTCCGCCTTGCCGGACATGGTCGCGGTGCCCTCGGGGGCGCAGTCGCCGGTGCCGGGGGCGTCCAGGACGCAGTCCGGGAGCAGCATCAGGCCGAACCGGTCGGCGGCCTGGGGGCCGTAGAGGTCGGCGAAGGCGGTGGTGTCGACGGCGAGCGAGACCTGCGCGGCCGGGTCGGCGGTGGCCGGCGGGGTGACCCGCATGACCAGGCCGGAGACGCCCGCGTCCTGCGAGGTGGCCGGCGGGGCCAGGTCGACCTTCCAGGTGCCGGCGAGCGTCGCGGGGTCGCCGCCCTCGGGGACGCCGACCGCGATCGGCAGGTCCTCGACGGGGAGGGTGGTGCCGGGGGCCGTGTCCGCCTTGATGGTCGCGGTACCGCTGTCTTCGAGCCACGGGGTGACGGCGGTCGGCGTGTACGGGTCGACCGGGATCTCGGGGGCGGTCGTGATCGTCTTGACGGCCTCCTCGTCACCGTCCAGCGCGGTGCTCTCGGGGAGGTCCGGCAGGTCGACGCTGCGGGTCGCGTCCGGCGCCGGCGGCACCGCCCACGCCTGGGCGGACAGGCTCGTCACCGTCAGCGTCGAGGACAACACGAGGACGGTCGCCAGGCGGCCGAGCCGCCGACGCCGTCGTAGACCATGAGCACGCATACGCGTCGACTCCACCCAGGCTGCAAACAACAGATGTGCTCGGCACCTTCTGACATGGACCGCACAGGGATCAAGGCGGTTGAAGTGGACGGATGGGGTCCAATTGAGATGTGCACCACAGGAGATTTCCGGCCAGATCGACGCACGGCTGGCGCGTAAGGCTCCGGTAAAGGCCATTTCAAGCGCTCATCACAGATTTATAAAATCTTCATATATGGACGATCGGTGGGAACCGTGTGATCGTGTGCGCGCCCATGTCCGTCTGGACCACACGGGAGTAGACCGCCGTGTCCGCGCCGCCTCGCTTTCTCCGTCCCTTCGTGCGCACGCGCACCCGGCTGACCCTCACGCTCGGCCTGGTGCTGGCCGCGCTGACCGCTGCCCTGCTGCCCTGGTGGCAGGCCGACGAACCGTCAACTCCCCAGGCCCGTAAGCCCGTCGACGTCCGGCCGGTGAAGACCGGGCCACGCGACGAGAACGCCGCGGCGGCCGAGGCCAGGCTGACCGGCGAGGAGGTCGTCGTCGACACGGCGACCACCGCGACCGAGATGACCTGGGCACTGCCGGGTGGGGGGCTGCGCACCCGGATCAACGCGTTGCCCGTGCGGGCGCGGGACGCGGAGGGGAAGTGGGCGGCGGTCGACAATCGGCTGCGGGTGGTGAAGGACGGGGTGCGGGCGGTCAATCCGGTGGTGCCGGTGCGGTTCTCGGCGGGGTCTTCGGCTGCGGGGGGTTCCGCTGGGGAGGCTTCCGCTGGGGGTACTACGGGTACTACGGGTGAGCGCTCGAACCGTTCGTACGCCCGTCAGCCCCTCGCCGCCGCCGAGAACTTCCTCGCCGAGACCGTTCTCGGCGGGCACACCGTGACGTACACCTGGCCCGGGCCGCTGCCCGCGCCGGTGCTGGACGGGTCGCGTGCGCTGTACTCCGAAGTGCTGCCCGGGGTCGACCTGTTGCTGGTCGCCCGGGAGGAGGGCGGCGTCGCGCAGTTGCTGATCGTGAAGGACCGGGCGGCGGCGGCCTCGGTCGCGACGGTGTCGTACGGCCTGAAGTCGCCCACCGCCTCGTTCCGTTACGACGCCGGGGCGGGCCGGGTGCTCGTGCTGGACGGCGCTCGGCGTGAAGTCGGCTCCATCCCCACGCCGTTCGCGTGGGACTCGGGCGGGCGGGACCCGGAGCTGCCGGCCGGTGAGGCCGCGCGGACGTCCGTGGCGACGCCGGCCGATGTCCTGAGACTGTCAGGGCTGAGCGGGATCGAGCCGGGTGCCCGGCAGGCGCCGACGCCGGTCGGGCTGGCCGGGGACGGGACGGGGGCGGCGCGGCTCGAACTGCGCGTCTCCGAGACGGGGTTGCTCGACGACCCCGCCGTCCGCTTCCCGCTCTTCGTCGACCCGCCGCTGAACTCCGGCTGGCTCGCGTGGACGGTGGCGTACAAGCCGTACCCCAACTCCAGTTTCTGGAACGGCACCAACTTCAGCTCCGGCACCTCGGACGCGCGGGTGGGCCGGGAGAACGACACGAACGGCACGGCGCGTTCGTTCTGGCGGATGAACTACAGCACCTCGCTGAAGGGCGCGTCGATCACCAAGGCGACCTTCACAATCCTCAACAACCACTCCTGGTCGTGCACCAAGCGGGAGTTCCAGTTCTGGCTGACGGGGTCGATCTCGTCGGGCACGACGTGGAACAAGCAGCCGAGCTGGTCCGACGAGATCCAGCGGAAGTCGTTCGCGCACGGCTGGTCGTCGGCCGACTGCCCCGACGACTACGAGGAGTTCAACGTCAAGTCGGCCGCGCAGACGGGTGCCGACAAGGGCTGGGCCAACATCACCTTCGGGATGCGGGCGACCAGCGAGAGCGACACGCAGACGTGGCGGAAGTTCAAGGCGACGTCCGCGGAGATGAACGTCACCTACAACCGTGACCCGGCCGTCCCTTCGAGCGTGTCCAGCGCGCCCGGCGGCACGTGCAGCACGGCCGCGGCGGGCCGGACGGTCGGCAAGACGAACGTCGTCCTGTCCGCGAAGTCCACCGACCCGGACGGCAACCTGTCGGCGCTGCGGTTCCGGTTCTGGAAGAAGGACGCGGCGGTGCCGGCGGGGACGCTGGTGACCACGGCGTCGACCGGCAAGGCTTCCCTGACCATCCCGTCGAGCTCACTCGTCGACAAGGGCGTCTACTACTGGAACGTGCGCGCCGAGGACTCCGGGGACGGGCGCTCCGCCTACTACCCGGCGAGCGGCAACTGCACGCTGACCGTGGACGGTTCGGCTCCGCCGCCGCCGGACGTGGACAGCGACGTGTTCCTCGCGGCCACCGACGACGGGGCGACCTGGGCGACGGTGAAGTTCGGCAAGTCGGGGCCGGTGACGTTCACGTCGTCCGGCGCGGTGAAGTTCCGGTACGCGGTGGACGGGCTGAACTGGAAGGACGCGCCGACCCCGACGGGGGGTGTGGTGACGGTCCCCGACCTGCTGCCGAAGCACGCGGGCCCCAACACGCTCAACGTGATCGCGTACGACGCGGCGGGCAACCCCAGCAAGACCTCCAACCACACCTTCTATCTGCCGCCCCGCGACATCGGCGACGGGCCCGGCGACACAACCGGTGACGGGCTGCCGGACATCCTCGCGATCGACGCGAGCGGCAAGCTGGTCAACTGCGTCGGCGACGAGCTGGGCGAGCTGAACGAGTGCCTCGACGCGTCGTACACCTCGGCCGGCACGCTGAACCCGGCCGGCCACTGGTACGACGCCGGCACCGGCAAGGCCGCGCTGATCACCCACTACGCGGACGCCTACCCCGGCGACGGCGTCACGGACCTCTTCGCGGTGACTCCCGACGGGACGTTCTGGCTCTACCCCGGCGACGGCTACGGCAGTTTCGACATCGGCAGACGCATGAAGGTCTTCCTCCCCTCGAACGCCCCCGCGCCCTCCACCTGGACCCAGATCAAGGCCGTCGGCGACATCACCGGTGACAAGCTCCCCGACATCGCCCTGCGTTCGGGTCTCACCTACTGGGTCCTCTCCGGCTACACCGGCGGCAAGTTCCACACGGCCACCCTCATGAACGCGGACGCCTGGGCCCGGCGCGACATCGTCAACATCGCCGACATCAACGACGACGACGTCCCCGATCTGCTCTGGCGCAACCTCGACAACGGGAACATGTACGTCCGCCATGGCAAGCCGGGTGCGGTGGCCGGCAGCGTCGACCTCAACTCCCTGAAAACAGCGGCGGCTTCCCTGAACGGCGACGTCGCCTACGGCACGAACTGGACCGAGACCAACGTCTCCACCGCCCTCGGCATCCCCGACATCAACAAGGACGGCGTCCCCGACATCTGGGCCCGCTTCGGGGCGGACGGGCAGATGCGGGTCTACAACCCGTCCCGCACGAACACGAACGCACCCGTGAAGATCGTGCTGACTGAGGACTGGCGAACGGTGAGGTCCTTGGGCTGACGCGAGTCGCACAAAGACGGGCCCCGGCCGCCTCTTGGAGGGAGAGGCGGCCGGGGTTCAATCCTTGGAGTGACCCTCGGTGCTTGAGCGTCGGCCACCGATCGCCGTGTACACCGCGAGCCAGCCCGTGGCCAGACGATCACCCCAGGTGAAGACGGCGACGCCGGTGCTTTCGCCGCTCAAGGTGGTGGAGTGAGGGACGAGGATCTCCGCCGTCCTGCCGTCGGACACCTGGAACGCGGTGGCGGCTCCGTTCCACACCCGGATCGCGGAGCGGGGCGGAGCGAGGACGTGCGCAACGCCGCCGTCAAGGCTCAACTCACTGCCCGTGGCACGCTCCTGGAGCAGTGCCCGATAGCGATTGAGGGGGAGGGCGCAGTCCGCCGGGGGAACGGTACCGGTCCAGTCGGGGGCATCGATGCCCCGCTCCCGTGCGGCACGCCACATCCTCGGAACGAGCCGGGGTGCGAGTGGTGCGGTGGCCATGCGCTCGCACATCCACAGCAGCCGGCCCGAACCCCGGCCGGGTCCCAACGTCCGCCAGCGAATGCGCTGGGCCAGGTCGGAGGCGACGACAGCCACCCACGGATGGACCGTTCCCAGAGGTCCCTGTGCACCGAGCCACGCCAGGTAGCGCTGGGCTTCCTCCAGGATGCCGGTCATGGAGTCCACCGGGATACCGAGGACATAGCCGGGTCGGCCGCGGAAGAGTCGGGTGTGCTCGGCCGCCAACCACAGGACCGCTCGGGCCAGGTCTCCAGCGACGGGTTCGCCCTCGTCGTCGTCCTCTGTGCCGTCCGCCTCCTTCAGGACCCGGCGCAGCGCTGTCTTGGCGCGGTCGGTGAAGGGTGCCTGTTCCAGAGTGGGGAGGAGGGTACTCAGAACTGCGGCGAGCGTCTGTTCCGCGACGAGGGGGGCATCGGGGATCTGGATGGTCCGCAGTGCGTCGGCCAGTTCGTGGGCGAGGGTGACGTCGACCATGAAGCGGCTGGTCAACTGCCCCAGCGGGGTGGGTTCCAGCCGTGCCTCGTCGGCCGCCTCGCTCCGCAGGCAGCCGTTCTCGACGAGAGACCGCGCCGATTCATGAAGCGGTTCGACGCTGTCGTGTCCCTGATGGGCGGCGAAAGTGCTCTCCCACCACTGCTCCGCGTCGTCCAGAGTGGACAGTCGTCCTTGGACCACTTCGGCCAGCAGATGATCGGACAGGCACTCGTCCAACCGGGACGTCACGGTGTAGCCGGCGGCCAGCCGGGCCTGCCAGTGTGCTCGTTCCGCGGGGTCGGCGAGGAGGAACGCCCAGCCCTCGCGCTCTCCCGCGCCGATCCGGCCCGCCCTACCGAACATCTGCTGGACCATCGACACCTCGATGCGGTCCATGCCAACGGTGGTGTCGCTGACGACGACGGCCCGTGCGGGAAGGTTGACCCCGGCGGCCACGGTCGAGGTGGCGACCAGTACGTCCGCCTCACGGGCACGGAACGCCTGCTCGGCCTCCCGTTTGTAGGGCCAGTCCCGGTAGTGCAGCCGCACCCCGGCCTTGGTGCACAGCCGCTCCACGACCTCGGGGTCGTCCACGTCCGCACCGGCGATGGACACACCCCGGTCCCCGGCCAAGGCAAGAGCGGTCGACCGCACCCGACGCTTGCTCCCGCAGAAGACCAGAACACTCCCTCCGTCCGAGGTCACCTCTCGGGCCGTCCGTACCGCGGCTTCGGTGCGTACGGCAGCCCGCGCCGCCCAGTCCGCCTCGTCGACCGGCGGCAGCACTGGTACCTGCCAGCTCAGCCGGGTGGGCCGCCACGCCGTACGGACCAGGTGGGCCCCCAGCCACTCGGCGACCTCGTCGGCGTTGGCGACCGTGGCGGAGAGCCCCACGATCCGTGTCCCCTCGCTGTCGTCCCGGACCCGGGTGAGCAGCGCCTCCAGCACCGCTCCTCGAGTGGGATCGCCCAGCAGGTGGATCTCGTCGACCACCAGGCAGCCGACCTCCCCCAGTGCCTCCCGCTGCGACCCGGCACGGCAGATCGCCTCGAACTTCTCGGTGGTGGCCACCCAGACGTGGGCCTCCCTGATCAGTTCGGCGTCCACCGCGGCCTCCCCGGTCAACCGGACCACGCGCAATCCCTGCCGCCGCCACGCCTCCAGTTCCCGGTCGAGTTCGTCGGTGAGGGATCGTTGCGGCACCAGCCAGGCCGCCTTGTGCCCCCGGCTGTGGGCATCCAGCGCCGCGACCATCCCGATCGGGGTCTTGCCGGCGCCGGTGGGCGCCACCACCACGAGGTGCCCGCTTCCCTCCCGGACGACGGGGACGGCTGCCGCCTGTGCTGGGTTGAACGTCGGGTACGGCAGGAGGGCCGCCCACTCGGCGGGGACCAGTTCCGTGACCGGGACATGGCCGACCGCGCCGTCCTCGGGGAGCTCCTCCAGCGAGTCCCACTGAGCGGCGAAGGCGTCCCGCGCTGCGGCGGCCCAGGGTCCCGCCACGGGAACGGCACCGTTCGGGCCCACGGCGACCAGATCCGTACGACCACCCAAGTCGTTGACCGTGCCGACCTGTTCGGTCTCTCCCCAGTACCGGCTGACGCGGTGCGGCACCTTCCGCTCTGTCAGCCACGTCCGCAGTGCCCGGTGTTCTTCGCCGTACGGAACGATCACCCGCGCGTCGTCAGCTGCCGTGAGGGCCGCTTCGGCGGGACGCCATGCCGGGTCGGTGACCTTGTGCCAGAACAGCGCACTCGGCTCGGTCTGTTCAGGTGCGGGAAGGTCCTGTGGCCATACGGGCCCACGTACGTCCTTCGCCGGTGGCTGCGGCTGTCGAGGTACGTGAATCCGGGTCACCGGGGTCGGCGCCGACGCAGCTCCGTCCAGTTGGTCGTAGCGCTTCACTCCGAGGTCGGCGAGGGCGAACGCGGCAGGACAGGCCGCGCAGACGAGCGCGACGTACTTGTACGTCCGCCCCTGAGACTCGTACGGCTTGCGCAGCGCGTGCAGTTCGCCCTGGCAGGCCGGGCAGCAGTGGGTGAGTTCCTGGGCGTAGCTCCAGCCCGGCTCCGAGAACCGGGCTGGAAAGGGGCCGTCCAGCACGACGCCCCAGCGCTGCCACATCACGTCGGGTACGGACGTGTCCGTACCGGTCTCGCTGCTCTGCGTCATTCCGTCCGTACCGCTCATATCGTGACTGTGGCAGGTCTTGATCACCGGGCGCAGGGCGTTCGCGAAGAAGGGCCCGATCTCGCGGTGCTCAGCGTTTGGGCCGGAGCCAGTGCTGGATGTCCTCCCGGGGGACACTGCCGTCCTTGATGTACCAGAGCTTGTTGTCCCCGTCCCAATCGGCGTTCACCTCCTGCTTGGCCTCGTTCCTGCGCTCGTAAGGGACATTCAGATAGAGGCGGCCCCAGACGACGGCTCCCACTCGCGCGCCTTCTTCCTTGGCCGGGTTCTTCCTGCCACCACCACGGCCGGCCCCTCCCTGCGTCCCCCGGTACACCGGCCTCTCCATGCGGGCCTGGTCCATCACCTTCTGTGCCTGAGCACATGACTCGGCATCCTCCAGCCGCATCATGAGGTCGGTCGGGCCCATGCCCGCCAGCAGGTTGAGGGAGCCGTGCCACAGGACGGTGCCGTCCACGATGAAGACCTTCTCGTGCATGCGTTCCCGGAAGACGACCGTGCAGCCGAGAGACCTGAGGTGCTCGACGAGCGCCCGCTGCCGTTCTTCCGCCTTGCCTTCCTGCTGCTCCTCCGGTGAGCGCGTGTGGATCACGACCTCGACCCCGGCCGCGACCCGCTCCGCGAAGAGCGACTCCCACCGGCGTACCCGGGCCTGTGTCAGCAGGAAGGTGTAGATGTCGATACGGGTCCGGGCCCGTTCGATGTCCCAGCGCACGGCGTGATCGACCTGGTCGGCCGGGAAGAAGGCCGGGCGGGTCAGTTCCTCCGCCGGGAGCCTCGCGAGGTCGGCCGCGCTACGGATGGGGATCAGCTGGTCGACGGAGAGGGTCTGGGCGTGTGCCTCGACATGGTCGAGCATCACCCGGGCCTCGCTGTGCGGGGAGAGTTTCCGGCGCAGGAACTCCACGTCGGCGATCACGACCAGGTGGTCCTGGGCCCGGCTCAGGGCGACGTTCAGGAGCCGGCACGTCTGCGAGTCGAGGCCCGTGCCTTCGTAGAACCGGCCGAGGAGATCACTGGCGCCGGCCACGGTGTCCAGGACGACGAGCGGACGCTGGCTTCCCTGAAAGCGGTGGACGGTGGCGACGAGACCCTCGTGGTCGGTGCCGAATCGCTCGGTCAGGGTCTGTCTGAGGGCCGTCACCTGATCGCGGTACGGGGTGATCACCGCGAGGCGGTCCGTCGCCCGTTCACCCTGCGGGACGTCCTGCCATTTCCGGCCGGGCAGGACACCGTCGTACTGGAGACCTCGCACGAGTTCGCGGATGGCCGCCGCGTGGACGGGGTTGCTCTTGTGGCTGGCGCCACGAACACGGTGCTGTGACGTGTCGATCAGCAGGACGTGCGCGTCGACCAGGGTGTTGAAGGGGATACGGCTGACGTCGTCCCGGCCGGTCCGCAGCGGTGCGTCGGGGTAGGCCACCGCGTTCACCAGGTCGCAGATCGGCGCTCGCATTCGGTACTGGGTGTCGAGCGCGACGAGCCGGGGGTCCTGGAGGACGGTGCCGGCACCGTCGACCAGCCCAGCGGCCCGGAAGGGGTCGGTGGCGGCCCAGCGTCGGGCGTGGGCACGGTCGTCCTGGACCGTGGCTCGGTCGTCGACCGCCTTGGTGATGGCGGGCAGTTGGCGGAAGTCTCCGGCCGCGACCACACGTTTCCCGGCGAGGCCGGACACGTACCAGGCGGACGGCAGATCGACCATGGCCGCTTCGTCGATCACCACGACGTCGACGCGTTTGAGCAGTGAACGGGACTGGACGGCTTTGGCGACGGTGGTGCCGAGGACCCGGCAGTTCGCGCGCACCGCGTCGGTGACACGGCGCAGTTCCGCCTCGGCCTCTTCGATGTCCTTCCGCAGGGCCTCAGCCTGTTTCACCAGGTCCGCGCGGGACGGGAGGCCGACGAGGCCCGTGGCCCGGCGAGTGATCTCCGAGGTGATCCGGGCGATCGTGGCCTGCGCCTCCGCCCGGGTGGCTGTCGCGGCCTTCTGAACGGTCTCCGCGTCGGACGCTCTCCGCTCAGCCGCTCTGAACTCCGCGAGAGCGTTGTCGAGTTTGATCTGCTTCTGCTCGGCACGCCAGCCGGTAGGCGGGTTCATGGACTGGAGTCGGAGGGCCAGTTGTCCGGCGGCGCTCTGCGCCTCACCGTGCTCCTGGGTCGCCTTTCGTACGGCCTTGCCGGCCTTCTCGTAATCGCCACGTGCCGTGGCGAGGTCCTCCTCCAGACCCCTCAGCCGGTCGTACAGCGCGATGCCCGCCCGGGCGGTGGCGAGTACGGCGTTCTTCTCCGTGAGCAGATTCTGAAGTTGCGCGGAGAGGCGGGCGGCGATGCGCTCGGGGTCCACGTAGTCGCCGTAGCGGTCGCGCAACGACTCGACGTCGATGGTTCCGGCCCGCTGGACCAGACCGGCATCGAAGCCGCTGTCCCTGGCCAGCAGGTCGCAGATCCGTTCCAGCGCCTGGTCGACGGCGACCTTCGTCGGAGCGAGGAAGAGGACGGTGAGTCCCTGCCTGCAGCAGCCCTCGACGATGTGGGCGACCACGTCCGTCTTACCGGTCCCCGGCGGCCCCCACAGGAACATGACCTCACTGGCAAGGGCCTGCTCCACGGCCTGGCGCTGACGCGGATTGAGCTTCAGCGACGCCCAGTCGGCCACCCAGCGGCCGGGGTTCGTGTCGCGCGCGACTTTCGGAGCGCCGCGGCCGATCATCCACCCGGCGCTCTCCAGGCGTACCGGGTGGTTCTCCTCGCCGACCGTGGCCAGGCGTTCCGCGAGGACCCTCCAGGTGGCTGCCTGGTCCTCTCTGAGCTGCGCCTGGATGTTGTGCGATCCCAGGTCGGCCTCGGTGGTGACGCGGAGCGTGTTCTCCGTGAGCCGTGTGACGTCCGCCTGCGTCCAGCCTCCTCGCGAACGCGAAGCGCGGATCAGCAAGGGCTTTCCGGTCAGGACTTCGGGCCAGCGTTTGCACTGGAACGTGTACTCGTGACCCTCCCCCGTCCCCGGCGTCCTGCGGCCCTCGCGCAGGGACGCCTTCGGGTTGTTTCCACCGTCGCCGCGCAGTTCTGCCGCGACCTCCAACTGAGCTGCCCGGAGCAACTCGCCCGCAGGGTAGTGCTGCTCGGTCTCCGCCATAGGTGTCCCCCCGGATCCTTTACATGCGTAATGCATGTTAATCCGACCGCACCCGCCGACGTGCCAGAACTACGTACTGCCCACTCAGGGATCAGTCCGAATCCGCACCGTCGTAGTTGAGGCCGCACAGACCCCGGTGATACTCCAGAAACTCCTCGTCTATCGCGTGCTCGGCTTCACGGAACAGCTTGTCCTCGCTCTTCAGCTCTCCGTCCCTGCTGTACCTCACGTGCCACTCCTCGTCGATGTAGATGGCGAGTCCGTCGAACTCGACGTGGCAGTTGGGGCAGAAACACAGCAGGTTGGACAACTTGTCCGGGCCTTCATGGGGTCGTCCCAGGCCCTGGATGTGCGCGGCCTCGCTGTAGAAGTAGAACTGCCGCTCCACCCGGGTCCGGCACACCTGGCATCTGTTCTCGTAGATCTCCTTGACCCTTTTGGCCAGGCGTGGATCCCGGTCCGGGCGGGAGGTGTTCACCTGTCGGCGGCCCGTCCTTCCCAGGGATTCGTCATCGCCGGGCCGGTCTTCGGGTTCGTCACCCTCGACTCCGCTGGCGCTCGCGTACCCAGCGAGACCGACCAGGCTCAGGAGCGCGTCCTGATCGACACCCCGGAAGTGGACGCGCCGCAGCAGCCCGATCGCGTCGGCACGGACTCGTGGTTTCCGCAGCAATGCCTCGGCGTCCTTCCGCAGCCCCGCTCCGTTTCCCGACCCCTCGACGCCCTCGTCCGCGCCTTCGACGTCCCACACCCGGTTGTCGCGCAGCCTGCGGAATGCGTACTCCAGCGCCATCCGCTCACCCACGGGTGCCGGGCTTTCTTCAGGCGTCCCGTACGCGGCCAGGAGAGGACCCGCCTCCGCCGCGATCACATCGCGTGACGCGATCCGGTCCAGCCCTCGCGTCTGACGGCCGATGGCCCACAGCATCATGAGGGGCGCGTAGCGGGTCCGGGCGTCCGGAGTGCCACGGTCGAGGTCGGCCAGTGCGCCGAGGAGTTTGTCGCGGCTCAGCCTCGCCGTGGTGCGGGTCGTCCGACCGCTCTCCGGCGGGAGGGTGCCCTTCGATGCCCGCCACTCCTCGATCATGTTCTCGAGCAGCGGCAGGTGACGGCGTCGCTCCGCAGCGCGCACCAGCGTGAGGCTGCGCAGGGGTGGTGTCATCGCCAACGCTGTGAGAATGGGGGCGGCCTCCACCTTGAACGGTTCCACATCGCCGAGCGCCATGATGTGTTCCCAGGTCCTCTGGTCCTCGTCGACGCCCCAGACCGACTCTGCCAGCGCGGGGTTACGGAACAGACCCAGGATGCGAGCCCGGGCGACGAACATCTTGTCCGCGTAGAAGAGGACCTCGTCGCCGACCTTCTGTTCGCGCAGTGCGACGGCCTTGACGTGGCCCGTCGCCTGAGTGGGTGTGGCTCCCCAGAGTTTGGCCACGCCTCCGGGGAAGATCTTCTTCAGGGCCGCCTCATCCTGTCCGAGTACTTCTCGGTGTCCTTTGAGGGAGATCCCTTCTTCCACCGAGCGCTCGAAGTGTTCGAGACCACGCACCCTCGCACCGCCACGCGGCTGCAGCACCCACTGAACGGATTCGTCAGAACTCTGCTTGTCGTTCTCATTCCCCATGGTGTCCAGATTTTCATATCGTCAACGGCTGCGATTACCCGCTCCCGGGAATTAGCATAAATCCCAATGGCATCGCACGAACAAACCCCAACCCTGACATATCCGGCCCGCTCGCCTCACCGCTCCTCTTCGTCCCCATCCCCCACCCCGCTACGATCGGAGGGCTGCCTTTTACTGCCTGAGCAGTACCGATCACCACAGAGCGACACGAAGCGGGGACAGAAACATGCGGGACGGCCGGTGGATCACGGTCACCGAATCCGAGTTCCAGCATGAGCACCGGGGTCTGGAGGCGATCCGGGAGAAGCTCGCGGACAACGACCCCTGGCGGGCCTGGTCGAACTTCACCTTCACCGCGCACACCGGCCATGTCCGGGAGGTCGACCTGCTGGTGATCGCGCCGGGCGGGGTTCACCTGATCGAGCTGAAGGACTGGCACGGCTCGGTCGAGTCCCGTAACGGCACCTGGCTGCAGACGCAGCCCGGCGGCCGGCAGGTGCCGCACGGCAACCCTCTGCACCTAGCCAACAAGAAGGGCAAGGAGCTGGCCTCGCTGCTGCAGCAGAACGGCGAGCGGGTATGGGTCTCGGAGGCCGTCTGCTTCACCGACTCCTCGCTGCGCAACCGGCTTCCCGCCCATGACCGCAACGGCGTGTTCACGGTTCCCCAGCTCGTCGAGATGCTCAAGCAGCCTCCGAAGGACGACCACCGCCGGATCGACGCCCCGCGCTCGCGCCGGATCAAGGCGGCCCTGGAGCGCATCGGCATCGCTCGCAGCGACGCCGAGTACAAGGTCGGCCCGTTTCTGCTGAACCGGAAGGCGTTCGACTCGGGACCGACCTGGGCGGACTACCTGGCCCGGCACAGTGAGATGCCGGAGGCCGCGCGGGTCCGAATCTATCTGCGTGAGCGCGGCTCCGACGCCGAACTGCGAGCCTCCGTGGAGCGCGCGGCGCGGCGTGAGGCGGCGGTGCTGCGCTACTTCCGGCACCCCGGCGTCGTCCAGTTGAAGCAGTACGACCCGTCCGGGCACTCCGCGGGTCCCGCGCTGCTCTTCGACTTCGATCCGCGGACTCTGCGCCTGGACGAGTACCTCGTCCAGTACGGCGAGAAACTGGACATTCTCAGCCGGATGGCACTGGTACGGCAGCTCGCCGAGACCGTGCGGTCGGCGCACGGCCGGCGGATCTTCCACCGCACGCTGGCGGCCCACGCGGTCCATGTCATTCCGCGCGGCCGTACCCGCCAGGGCGACGGCGAGAGCGAGACCGACGCTTGGACCAATCCTCACCTGCAGATCTCGGACTGGCAGGTCGCCGTCCAGCGCAGCTCCGAACACGGTGAGCGGTTCGCGCCCACCACCTTCTCGCGGGCGGGCGCCCACCTGGCCGAGGGAGCGGATCCCTATCTGGCCCCGGAGCTGACCGCGCTCCGGCCCGACCCGGTGGCTCTGGACGTGTACGGACTCGGTGTCCTTACCTACCTCCTGACCACCGGCAGGCCGCCGGCCGCGAGTCAGGCCGAGCTGGTCGCCCAGTACGAAGCGGGCGAGGGGCTGCGTCCCAGCTCCGTCGTGGACGGCCTCTCCCCCTACATCGACGAACTGGTGCAGGCCGCCACCGCCTACGACGTCTCCGCCCGGCTGTCGTCGGTGGAGGACTTCCTGGAGATGCTCGAGGTCGTCGAGGACGAACTGACGGAACCCGCGTCGGCCGAGGCTCCCCGCCCGGCGGAGCCCGAGAAGGACCCCTTGGACGCGGTCGCGGGTGATGTCCTGGCCGGTCGCTGGGAGGTCAGGCGCCGTCTCGGTACGGGTTCCACGAGCCGCGCCTTCCTGGTCCGGGATCTGGCCGCGGACCCCGACGTACGTTTCTCGAAGTCCCTGGCGGTGCTGAAGGTCGCGACCTCGGAGAGCCGCGAACGGGTGCTGCGCCGTGAGGCGGAGGTGCTGGGGCAGCTGCGCCCCGACTCCCGGGTGATCCGCCTCGTGCAGCCGGAACCCCTGACGATCGGGTCACGCACGGTCCTGGTCATGGAGTACGTCGGCGACGAGCGCGAGGAGAGCACCGACCCGTCGGCGACGGGGACGAAGCGCCGCCGTAGGGAGGAGACGGTCGCCCGGCAGTTGCGTGAGTTCGGCCGCCTCTCCGTGGACCAGCTCGAGGCGTACGGCGACTACCTGTTCGGCGCGGTGGACTTCCTCGAGGGCGAGGGGGTGTGGCACCGCGACATCAAGCCGGACAACATCGCGATCCGCATCCGCCCGAACCGCACCCGCGAGCTGGTCCTGATCGACTTCTCACTCGCGGCCTACCCGGTGAACGAGACGGCGGCCGGTACGGACGGCTATCTCGACCCGTTCATCGGCACGCTCACCGACCGCTCGGTCTACGACGCGCACGCCGAGCGGTACGCCCTGGCCGCGACCCTGCACGAGATGGCCTCCCGTGAACTCCCGGTGTGGGGTGGCGGCAAAGTGTCGCCGCGCCAGACCTCCCCGGAGCAGGAGCCCTACCCCAGGATCGCCGCCGACGCCTTCGATCCGGCGGTGCGCGACGGTCTGGTCGCCTTCTTCCAGAAGGCGCTGCACCGGGACGCCGCACAACGGTTCGCCGACCTGAAGCCGATGCGGGACGCCTGGAAGAAGATCTTCCTGGAGATGGACGCGGCGAAGCCCTCGTCCCGACGCCCAGTGGCATCCGCGGAGGCCGACGCCGAGATCCCCGAGGCGGAGCAGGACAGCGCCGAGAAGCAGCGCGAGCGCCTGGCGGCTCAGGCCGACCGCGACACGCTCATCTCCTCGTCCGGCCTGAGTCCGGCCGCCGAGTCCTTTGTCTACGGCCTCGGGGTCAACACGGTCGGCCAGCTCCTCGACCACAGCCAGCGCCAGCTCGTCAACGCACCCGGCCTCGGCGCCAAGACCCGCAAGGAAGTCCTGACCCGCATCAAGCAGTGGCGGCTCAAGCTCGCCGAGCAGCCCGCCGCACCGCTCACTCCTGAGGGCCGCAAGGCGGCGAAGGAGGAACTGTCGGCGGCGGAGGCCGCGGTGGCGGACGCGGTGACGGTGAACGGCGGCACGCCGCCGGAGCGTGCCCTGCGTAGCGTCAGCCTCGACACGCTCGCCACGGTGTTCGTCCCGCCGCTGCGCAAGGACCGCTCGAACCACAACGAGTGCGAGATGGTACGGCTGCTGCTGCGCCTGCCCAACGAGCAGAACGTGGTGCCGTCCGAGGTCGGTGTCTGGCCGAAGCAGAAGGACGTCGCGACGGCGTTGGACCTGTCCGTCGGCCGTATCCCCCAGATGCTGAAGACCCAGCGCACCCGCTGGAAGAAGCACGCGGCGGTACGAGCCCTGCGCGCCGAGATCCTGGAGCTCCTGCGCGGTCTGGGCCGGGTCGCGTCAGCCGCCGAGATCGCGGACGCGCTGACCGTGCGGCGCGGCACCCTGCTCCAGGAGCGCGAGCAGCGCCGGGCGCTGGCGCTGGCCGCTGTACGGGCGGTGGTGGAGGTCGAGCAACTCGTCCCGGACGAGGCCGAGTTCCGCCACGCGCCCAACCGGGACGCGGACGACGAGAGCATGGGGGCGGGGCTGCTGGCGCTGGAGGTGGCCGCCGACGACTCTCCCGAGACGCCCTCCGCACCAGGTCTGCTGCACTACGCCCAGAGACTGGGCCGTATCGCGGACAGGCTGGCGGACCTCGACACGCTGCCGACGACGGCGACCGTGGTCTCCGAGCTGGGCGCCGTCCCACCCCCGAGCACGACCGTGCAGTGGGACGACCGGCGGATGGTGGACATAGCGGTAGCGGCTTCTCTCCGCGCGGCGGCGACCCCTCGCCTGGAGATCTACCCGCGCAAACTCTCCCTGGTCCGCGCGCTGCGTCTCACCCAAGCCGGTCTGGTGCCGTACATCCCGGGCGTGCCGGAGAACGAACAGCCGGGGCTGACGGAGGCCGACGTCCACGATCGGGTACGAGCCCGCTTCCCCGAACTGCTGAACGAGCGCGGCGACCGGACCCTGCCGAAGGAGGGCGCCCTGACGAAGGCTCTGCGGGACGCCGGCTTCGACCTGGCGCTGTCGACCCGCAAAAGCACAGGCACTCGGCGCTATCTGCCGCGGAGCCAGGGCGGCGTGTCCGCCTACCTCTCATCCGACGGCCGACGCCAGCCGACCGGCACCGTCTCCGCACACCGCTTCTCCGACGACCCCGACCTCGCGGCGGCGGGCACGGCCGAGGACCGTCTGAGGGCGTCCGCGCGCCGGGACGGCTTCCGCGTCCTGACCGTCCCGACCGAATGGACCCGGGACGCGATCGACGAACTCGGACGCGACGACTTCGCGGGCGGGGTTGTCGTGGTGTCGGTGGCCGAGCTGTTCGTCCAAGCCCTGCACGAACTCGTCGACCCGCGTCCCAGGCCCAGTTGGGAAACGGTGCTGCGGGCGGACGTGGCGATCCCCGGTTCGCCGGGGGCGATGAAGTTCGCCGAGTACTCGGGGACGGCATGGGGTCTCGTCGAACCCCGGATCAGCGGCCTGCTGGCTCCGGGAGAGTCCGGGTCTCCGCTGCTCCTGACCGACGCCGGGTTCCTCGCCCGGTACGACGCGATGGGTGTCCTGGACCGGCTGGCCGAGCGGTCCCGGTCCGGCGGACGTCCGCTGTGGCTGCTGTGCCCGCAGAGCGATCCCGCCCGGCCGCCGCGCCTGGGTACGGTGGCAGTGCCGTACCAGGCAGGGTTGGGCGAGTGGATCGTGCTCAACGAGTTCTGGGTACGCAACGCCCACCGCTCAGAAGCTTCGGGTCCGTCGCGGCTTTCCGCAGCGGACGACAGTGTGGCCGCCGGCCCACGGGGATGACGCGCCGAGCGCGCGTGTGGTTGTGGATGACGACAGGAGACGTGACCAGGTGATCGACCGCAAGGCCAAAGCGCTGCTGACCGACCTGATCAAGCGGGTGAAGGCACTCGAGGTCGACCTCGGCCAGCAGGTACGTGACGGCGAGACCGTCCTCAAACCCCTGCGCACGGAGTACGGCAAGCTACCGAAGGCCGCGCCCGGAGACGCCGTCAAGTGGGACGCCTGGCTGGAGGAACGCCTGGCCGAACTGCCGGACGAGCGTGCCGAACGTATCCGAGCCGCCGAATCAGTCGCCGGCCGACTGCGCGCCGAGTACGACCAGGCGTTCAAGCTCGGCCGTACGGGGGCGACGTGGAGCGCCTGGCTCGACGAACGCGTCACCCAAGTCGCCGTCGCCTGGGTGCTGGGCACCGTCTTCGTCCGCTTCTGCGAGGACAACCTCCTCATCCCCGAGCCCTACCTCACCGGCCCCGACACCGAGCGCCGGGAGCTGGCGGAGGCTCGGTACCAGCAGTACGTCGCCGAGGACCCGGACCCGACGTACCGCGGCTGGCTGGAGCGGGCCTTCACGGAACTGGGCTCCGGCCAGGCCGGCAAGCTGCTGTTCGACCCTCGCCGTAATCCGCTGTACCAAATCCCCGTCTCACACGACGGGGCTCGGGCGCTGGTCGAGTTCTGGCGGGAGCGGCGCGAGGACGGGGAGCTTGTCCACAACTTCGCCGATCCGCTGAACGCGGACGGGACCGAGGGGTGGGACACGCGGTTCCTCGGCGACCTGTACCAGGACCTGTCGGAGGCCGCCCGGAAGACGTACGCGCTGCTCCAGACTCCCGAGTTCGTCGAGGAGTTCATCCTCGACCGCACCATGAATCCTGTCGTGCGCGAGATGGGCGGGGAGTTCGGCAAGCTGAAGATGATCGACCCCACGTGCGGGTCGGGCCACTTCGTGCTGGGCGCGTTTCGGCGGATGGTGAAGCTTTGGGCTGATCGGGAGCCTGGGCGGGATGTGCATGAGCGGGTTCGGGATGCGTTGAACTCCGTCCATGGGGTGGATATCAATCCGTTCGCTGTGGCTATCGCTCGGTTCCGGTTGCTGGTGGCGGCTATGGCTGCGGCGGGGGTTCGGACGTTGGGGGAGGCTGGGCGGTGGGAGTGGCCTATTCATTTGGCTGTGGGGGATTCGTTGATTAAGGAGCGGCAGCTTGAGTTGACGTTGGGGGGTGAGGAGGTGGGGGATCCGCTGGCGGAGTTTTCTTATGCTACGGAGGACTTGAATAATTTTCCGGGAATTTTGGAGCAGGGGCAGTATGACGTAGTCGTGGGGAATCCTCCTTACATTACAGTCAAGGATAAGAGCCTCAACAAACTATACCGAGAGCTATACAAGTCCTGCACAGGCACGTACGCCTTGACCATCCCATTCGCGGAGCGCTTCTTCCAGCTCGCAAAAGTTGGGAAAAATAACGGCCGGGCATACGGAATGGTAGGTCAAATTACTGCAAACTCTTTCATGCAGCGCGAATTCGGAAAGCAGCTGATTGAAGATTACTTCGCACACAAGGTCGAACTGACGGAAGTAATTGACTCGTCCGGTGCCTACATTCCCGGACATAGCACCCCTACTGTCATCTTGATCGGTCGCAGGAGATCAGGAAACCAAAGATCAGCGACAGTCAGGACTGTACGCAGCATCGAGGGAGAATCTGCTACACCTCCAGCAGGAAAGCTCGGTCCCGTCTGGAATTCAATTGCCTCTCAAGTAGACAATCCAGGCGCCCCAAACAAATGGATCTCTGTCAGTGACCTAGAACGCAATCGGTACTTCAACCGCCACCCGTGGGTTCTCTCTGCCGGCGGGGTCGAGATGCTCGAGCAGCTCACCAAGGCACTCCATCACCGAGTCGGCCAAGTAGTCGAACCGCCAATTGGGCGGGCAATCAGAGCCGGGGCAGATGAGGCGTACATGCGCCCACTGCGAGGAAATTACCGCACAATCGCTGATCGCCGAGCACTTCGCCCCCTCATGACCGGAGAGATTGTACGAGATTGGGGAGCAAATCCAAAGGAAGCGATTTGGTTCCCTTATGCAGAAGAAATCAATGAGCCCGACTTCGAAATGGAGCTGTGGCCCCTCAAGAGAGTTTTGGAGTCGCGACGGACATTCCAAGGAAACATGGCCGACGCGGGCCTCAAGTGGTGGGATTATATGCAGTATACCGCATCCGCCTACACTACCCCGCTCTCAATTTCCTTTGCCTTCATCTCGACGCATAACCACTTCACCTTGGACAGGGGCGGGAAAGTATTTAATCGTCACGCTCCAGTTGTAAAACTCCCAAAAGACTCCAGCGAGGAAGAACACTTTAAGCTGCTCGGAATCTTCAATAGCTCAACTGCGTGCGCGTGGCTCAAGCTGGTCAGCTTCTGCAAGGGGAATGCCACTGCGGCAAGCGGGATGCCTGATCAGGCATGGTCTTGGAATTACGAGTTTACGGGATCCAACCTGATGGAACTCCCCTTGCCTAAGGGATCGGTTGCACATCTAGCCGCCAGAATTGACACCCTTTCCCAAGAGATCGCGGAAATCAGTATCACCTCCCGAGGGACACCAACCACAGACAGCCTGCGCGAGGATAAGAGAAAATGGGAACATGCACGCGCACAAATGGTAGCCCTACAAGAGGAACTGGACTGGAATACATACAGCCTCTATGACCTCAACTCCGAAAAAGCTCTCGCTAATAATCTCGAGATCCCCTACCTCGCCCCAGGAGAGCGAGCATTCGAGATCCACCTTGCACGTCAGGTAAAGAAGGGTGAGTTGACAACAAAATGGTTCTCCCATCACGGTCACAAGGTCACTACCCAAATCCCTGACGACTGGCCAGATTCCTATAAGAATACCGTTCGAAAAAGAATCGAGATCATCGAAAAGAATAAAGCAATCGGAATGATTGAGCGTCCCGAATACAAACGTCGCTGGGCGAGTGAAGGCTGGGATTCCCTCCAGGAGAAGGCACTGCGCGCATGGCTACTCGACCAAGTTGAAGCCCATGAGCTCTGGTATCAGGAAGATAAGCCAACCATACTCACTCGTGCTCAGCTCACGTCCGCACTCGAACTCAATGAAGATTTCACCTCTGTCGCCAAGCTGTACGAGCCTCACAAGGAAGTTGCGACCGTCATCGCAGACCTTCTTACCGATGAGCACGTACCCTTCCTGGCTTCATTGCGCTACAAGCCCATCGGCCTGAAGAAACGCGCCGATTGGGAACGCGTCTGGAACCTTCAGCGCCAGGAAGACGCTGCCCCAGACGAGCCCTCCAAGCGGAGAATCCGGGACTCCATCCCCGTGCCGCCGAAGTATGCCTTGACCGACTTCCTCAAGCCCTCTTACTGGCGCGCCCGTGGAAAGCTCGACGTGCCGAAAGAGAGGTTCATCTCCTACTCCACCGGCCCAATCTCCGGCACTCCGGACCTGTTCGGCTGGGCAGGCTGGGACCACCGTGAGCAGGCTCAGGCGCTCAGCACGTACTTCACGAACCATGACGAGCTGTCCACCGAACAGATGACCCCGCTGCTCGCCGGCCTCCTCGAGCTTCAGCCCTGGCTCACCCAGTGGCACAACGAGTTCGACGCCCTGTACGGCGGCTCCCCCGCAGCATTCTTCGCAGGGTATCGAGCAACCAAGCAAGGTGAACTCGGCCTGACCGACGACGACTTGCGGGCCTGGCGGCCTGGGAAAAAGTAAGCCAAGGGCTGGATCGATCCGGTGTGTCCTCCGTGACTCGGAGATGTCGTCGAGTCACGGAGGACACACCAGTGTCAGCCACTCGGTTGTGTCCCGTACAAGTTGAGGCCGACCGTGGACAGATCGCCACCAAGTTCAGCAGGCAGCGGCACTTCCTCCCCGTACTTTCCGTGGACCACACTCCGATACTGATCTTCGCCAGGGCGGCCGAACAACGACCACGTCCCCGTCCTGGGGTCGATCTGCAGCAGAAGAGAAACGCCCGCCGCCGCGTACCAGGCGGTCTTCTCGTTGATCCCCTTCAGTCGCTCGTTCGGCGAGATAACCTCTACGGCCAGTTCGACCGCGTCGGCATCCAGAAGCCAGCCGTCGTCGTCCCGGAACGCACGGGGTCCAATGGTCAGGTCGGGAGTTGCGTAGTCATCCGAATCACCCGGCATCGGCACGGACACGTTCTCGAACGCTTCGTACGAGGCCGCGAGGCCGGGACGAATCGCGTCACGCAGGTCGATGATGATCCCGGCGTGCTTGCCGCTCGGGCTCGGGGACATCAAGAGTGTTCCTCCGATGATCTCAACACTCATGCCCGTGGCGTGCTCGATGCTCTCTGCGGCTTCGCGCAGGTGTCCTCGGCGCACGGGAATGGGGGGATGAGCTGGGGTACTCACAGTGCACCTCTCGTTGCCTGGCTGAACTCCACGGAGAACATCACAACGCTCACGCGACGTAGTTTTCACTGTACGGGAGAGGCCGAGACGGAGACTTCCAGAGATCGACTGGATGACTCCGGGAACGGCCCCCATCCACCTGCGCTCATCAACACTCCGGCGGTCTGTCGTCCTTCCCCTCCCGAGCGGAAGGCACACCACCATCCCGGACCATGAACGGCTCGCCCGCCCGCACACGTAGCGCCGGGCCGTCGTCCAACCCCAGCACTACGGCGAGTCCGCCGGTGGCAAACGGCTCCATGCGCACTGCACGAACGGCATGCCACTGTCCCCACACCCGCACGTACTGACCGGTCCGCACCGCGATCGCCGCAACCTCCCGCCCCTCGGGCTCGGCCACGATGTCCGACGCCTTCAACTCAGCCCAGACCGTCTTCCCGATACCGCCCTCCCGCTCCGCGACTCCCCAGCGGTGGGCCAACGCCTCCACGAGCAACAGTCCACGCCCACCGACCTCTTCGTTGCCGGGCTTCTGGACCTCGGGCGTGCCCGAACCCGCGTCGCTGACCTCCAACCGCAGCAACCCGTCCGCCAGGAAGCGCGCGATCCGGACACCGACCTGCCGGTCCCTCGGCACCCGGACCCTCAGGGCGTTGGTGACCAGCTCCGAAAGCACCAACTCCGCCGTCTCCAGGACGTCTTGGCTGACTCCCCACTCTCCGAGCACGGCGTGCAGGGCGGCTCGGGATCTCGGCACGGTGCGGCTGGCGCGGGACATGCGGAAGGTGACTTCGTTCGGGTCCGAGGTTTCTGCCATGACGCCCCCTGAGGGTCGATAGCTGATGATCAAGTCGCCATGCTGCGGGGCCAGTTACCGGTGAGGCCCCCACAGCATGACGCAGCATATAAACTGGCGCAACATTGCATGGAGCCTTTCGGGTTCGTTTCACTCTTTCGAGCAAACGTCACCCCCAACAGCCCTCACCTCTGGTAGGAGTCGCACATGCCCACTGTGAAACCGTCCACCGTGCTCGGGCGTCAGCTCGGCGACGAACTCCGCAAGTGCCGCGAGGCCGCAGGCGTATCCATGGCGGGAGCTGCGGAGTTGCTCGACTGCACCAAGGGGAAGATCAGCCGGATGGAGAACGGACACGTCCCCGTCCGCACGCCTGACCTGACCGCCCTCATGCACGCGTACCGAATCGAGGACCCTGAAGTTCGCGACCGCCTCACCGCCATGGCCCAGCGAGCCAACAGGCGCCGACGTGAGGGCTGGTGGCACCAGTACAGCTCCGTCCTGGGTGACTCGTACCGCGATCAGATCGAGCTGGAGGCCATCTGCGACAGCATCCGGTCATACGAGGCGCAACTAATCCCCGGCCTCCTCCAGACCGCTGAGTACGGCCGAGCG
>NZ_JBEXLS010000001.1:482882-528552 GCF_040610055.1 Streptomyces sp. NPDC004539
GTACGCGAGCGGTAACGGTGGCCTCAAGGGCCTGGAAGACAGCCGATGAAGTCGATCAGTTCGTCCAGGTACGACTTGCTCGACAGCGACGGCTAACCGACGAGGACCCCATGTCGCTCTGGGCTGTGCTGGCGGAAGGAGTACTCCGCCAGCACGTAGGCGGCCCCGCGGTGATGCACGCCCAGCTGGAACACCTCGCGACTATGGCAGAGCGGCCCAACGTCACCGTCCAGGTGCTGCCGTTCTCGCGTGGCGCGCACTCAGGTATGTTCGGCCCGTACCTGCTGCTGAGCTTTCCCCAAGTGGCTTCACTGGACCTCGTGTTGACGGAGACCCCGACCGGCAATATCTGGATGGAGCAAGAACCGGAAGTCGCGTACTACCGCGCCCTCTTCGACGATGCCCGGACTACAGCACTGCCGCCGACGGAATCGCTCACCCTGATCCGCCGCATCGCCAAGGAGTACAGAGCATGACCCAGGACCACCCGATACGTCCCATTCTCGCGGATGCCGTATGGCGTGCCAGCAGCTACAGCGGCGGGCAAGGGAACTGCGTCGAGGTCGTCAACCAATTCCCCGACCTCGTCCCCGTCCGCGACAGCAAGCGCTCCACCGGCCCTGTAGTCGTCTTCGCCTCCCACGCGTGGCGCAACTTCATCGCCCACCTGAGCTGACCTCCGATTCCACCGTCACATGGAATCCCGCGCCATCATCCGACGCCGCCCCAAGGAGCACAGAGCATGAGCGACACACGCCACGGCACACCGGACTTGTCGGGCGCAATATGGCGCAGCAGTAGCTATAGCGGCGGACAGGGCGATTGCGTAGAAGTCGCTACCAATCTCCCCGCCCTCACCCCCATCCGCGACAGTAAAACCCCCACCGGCCCCCACCTCACCTTCACCCCCCGCGCCTGGCGCACCTTCATCACCCACCTGAGCTGACCCCACCCCGCCCTCGCCCCCCTCACACGCCGTCGAGTGAACCTCCGTTCCCCCAGACCCGATGGCATGCTGAACAGGGAACCACTCACAAGACGCGCACCCCACCCCACCGAAGGGAGGCAAGGATCATGATCGACAGATTCAGTGAAGGTCTGCTGACCCCCACCGAAACCTCCCAGTACCTCCAGATCCCCCGGTCCACTCTGGACACCTGGCTGCACGGAAAAGCCGCCGGCGCTCCGTTGGTCCACCACATCGCCCCCACACGGCGCAGCCAGCCCTCGGTCCCCTTCGTTGCGGTCGCCGAGGCGTACGTCCTGCGCTCTCTGCGTGAACTGGGCCTGCGGATGACCGAGATCCGGGAAGCCGCGGCAGCCGTACGTCGGGCCTTCAACACCCCGTACGGCCTGGTGTCGAAGCGCATCGCGACGGACGGGGTCGACATCTTCATCGACCACGGTCTGGGTGACCTACGCCGAGCCCGTGATGGCCAGGCGCCTATCCATGAGGTCGTGGCGGACTATCTGCGGTACCTCTCCTGGAACAGCGGCGATGAGTTTCCCTCCAGCCTCCGGCTCCGCCAGTACCCGGCGTCCGTTCCCGTGGTCATCGACCCACGCTTCGGCCATGGACTTCCCGTCGTGGCGGCCAACCGCGTCCCCGTAAGAGCCGTAGCCGATCTGTGGGACGCGGGCGAGTCGATCGAAGACATCGCCTACGAGTACGACATGGCCATCGAAGAGGTGGAAGAGCTCTGCCGAGCCGTGGTGCGCCTTGTCGCCTGAGTTCTTCCTCGACCGGAATCTCGGCCGGAGAGTCGCCGAGGAGTTGAGGCAGCGGGGGTGGGTCGTCCACCGTATCGCCGATGCATTTCCCACCGATGCCCAGGATGTTCCTGATGAGGACTGGATCAGGCACGGTCTCGGTCATGGCTGGGTCCCCCTCTCCAAGGACGGCCGGATCAAGACCCGGGACCGGGAGATCGAGCCGATCCGGGAGAGTTCGGCCGTCCTGTTCTATCTCGACAACCAGCAACTGCGGACCATGGACATGGTCGAGCGTCTGCATGCCAACCAGCACCGTATTCAGTCAGCTGTAGCTCGCGGCGGTCCCGCCGCGTATGCCGTCCGGGCGGACCGCATCGAGCGCACCTGGCCTTGACCCAGGGCTGCCCAACAACACCACCCCACCCCCACCCCTCCCCTCACGTTACGATCAGAGACTGGCCGTAGCCATGTGCGTGGCGGCGAACGATGCTTCCAGGTAGCCCCGGACCCGCATCCGCCCCGCCAAAGACCGCACGCGCCGCAGAGACGCAGACGCAGTGACTGAGGGAGACGCGAGACAGAGATGGCCCCGACCGCCGCCACGGCCCCCCTTCTTCGCGATGTCATCGACATCAAGACGTCGATCTCCACGTCCGACTTCGTCCTGAAGCTCGCCGAGGCAGTCACCAGTAAGGGCGCCGAGCGGGCGCTGCGTGACTACGTCGTCACCGAGCGCCTGCTCGAGAACTTCGACGAGGCGCTGAGCCTGATCAAGACGGGGCTGGACGGGCAGACGTCGAAGGCCGCGTACCTGCACGGCTCGTTCGGTTCGGGTAAGTCGCACTTCATGGCCGTACTGCACGCGCTACTGCACGGGGACGAGGCGGCCCGCGGCCGGTCGGACTTCGACCCGGTGCTGGCCAAGCACGAGTGGCTGAGCACGGAGGGCAAGCGGTTTCTGCTCGTGCCGTACCACATGCTCGGGGCGAAGTCCCTGGAGCAGCGGGTGCTCGGTGGGTACGTCAGTCATGTCAAGGCACTGCGCCCGGAGGCGTCCACGCCGCAGGTCTACCGGACCGACTCCCTCTTCGCGGACATCCAAGCGCTGCGGGAGCGCATGGGGGACGATCAGTTCATCGAGGGGCTAGCCGGGGCCGCGTCCGACGAGGCCGACGCCGTCGAGGGCGACGAGTGGGGTGACTCCTTCGCCTGGACGCCGGCGCTCCTGGAGACCGCTCTCGCCGCCGAGGAGCTGGACGGCGGCGAGGTGAACCTGAACCTCGTCAACCCGACCACCCCGGCCGAGCTGCGCGCCAAGCTGGTGCACGACGCGAGCAGCACCTGGTTCCCGGGGTTCGCGAAGAACGCGGCCGAGGACGAGCACGGGTTCATCTCGCTCGACGCCGGTCTGGCGGTGATCGCCGAGCACGCGAAGTCGCTGAAGTACGACGGACTGATCCTATTCCTGGACGAGCTGATCCTCTGGCTCGCGAACCGCATCCATGACCAGAAGTTCATCTCCCGCGAGACCGACAAGATCACCAACTTCGTGGAGGGTTCCGACTCGCGTCGCGCCATCCCGATCGTGTCGTTCATCGCCCGGCAGCGCGACCTGCGTGAGCTGGTGGGCCAGGAGGTCTCGGGAGCGGCCGAGACGGCGATTCAGGACAGCCTCAACCTGGCCTCCGGGCGCTTCGACCAGATCACCCTGGAGGACAGAAACCTCCCGCAGATCGCGCACGCACGTCTCCTGAAGCCGAAGGACACGGAGGCCGCCGCCAAGCTGGACGAGGCGTTCAAGAAGATCAAGCGGGTCGGGCCGCAGGTGTGGGACGTCCTGCTGGGGTCCGAGGAGGGGACGACCGGTGCCGACGAGGCGTCGTTCCGGCTGACGTACCCCTTCTCCCCCGCCTTCATGGACACCCTGGTCCACATCTCCTCGGCGCTGCAGCGCTCCCGTACGGGTCTGAAGCTGATGGGCCAGCTCCTCGCCGACCACCGCGACGACGCGACGCTGGAGCAGCTCATCCCACTCGGCGACCTGTACCCGGTCATCGCGGACGGCGGCGACAGACCCTTCGTCGACCGTCTGAAGGTGGAGTTCCAGGTCGCGGACAAGCTGTACAACACCAAGCTGCGGCCCTACCTCCTCGCGATGTACGACGTGACCGAGGAGGACATCGAGCGCTACCGCCGCCGTCCCGAAACCATCACCGACCAGGGGCTCCGTCAGCGGTGCAAGGCGTTCGTCGGTGACAACCGGCTGATGTGCACGCTCCTGCTGTCCGCGCTGGCTCCGAGCGTTCCCGCGCTGCGGGACCTGACGATCCGGCGACTCGCCGCGCTCAACCACGGCTCGGTCGTCTCCCCCATCCCCGGCGCCGAGGTCGGGGTGATCCAGTCGAAGGTCGACGAGTGGGCGGCACGGTTCCCGGAGATCAAGCCCACGGGTACCAAGGCCAACCCCGGTGTACGGCTCGAACTGGCCGGTGTGGACGTGGACTCCGTCCTCGCCAACGCCAACGTCAACAACAGCCGTTCCAACCGTCGTGCTCTCGCCAAGCGGCTGCTGGCCGAGGAGCTGGGCCTCGACCTCCAGGAGCGGCTCACGGCCGACGAGCTGAAGTTCGTGTGGCGTGGCTCGCACCGCACGGTGGAGGTCGTCTTCGGCAGCATCGCGGACAGCGACGACCTGCAGGACCACGAGTTCGCTCCCAGCCAGGAGGGGCTGTGGAGGATGATCGTCGCCCTGCCGTACGAAGAGGGCGAGTACGGTCCCCGCGACAACGCCAACCGTCTGGCCGGATTCCGCGACCTTCCCGGAGCTCGTCCCCGGACCGTCGGGTGGATCCCCACCCACCTCTCCGCCGCACGGTTCCAGGACTTCCAGCGGCTCGTCGTCATCCACTACGCCCTCGCCGACCAGCGGCGTTTCGACACCAGCTACGCCCAGCACCTCAACGCCGACAACCGGGCGCGGGCCAAGGCACTGCTGGAAAACCAACATGAAGCGCTAAGTAAAACCGTGAAGGCGGCCTTCAAGCAGGCGTACGGACTCGCGGCGAAGAAGCCCGGTGACGTCAACCCGGACTTCAACGAACACCTGGAACCACTGCCCGACGTACCGGACCTGCGTTTCTCCATCGGACAGTCCCTGCACGACGCCGCACGGAACGCAGCGGGCAAGCTGCTGGCCTACCAATTCCCCGCGCACCCAGACTTCGACCCGGACAGCACAGGAAGCGTCATCAAGCTCTCGGACGCGAAGACCGTGTTCGGGCACATCCGGACCGCCGCCGAAGCCAGTGACCGGCAGGCCGAGATCCCCGCCAAGGAGCGCGGACTCATGCGGCGGATCGCCGCGCCGCTCGGCCTGGGCCAGCAGAAGGAGGCGTACTTCCGGCTCTCCGCCCGCTGGCCGGAGCACTTCGCTCTCGAGGCGCGCAGTGAAGCCGGTATCGGCGACCTGAGCGTCGTCCATCTGAACGAGTGGATCGACCGACCCGTGCCGATGGGTCTTGAGCCGTTCCTAGCGAACCTCGTCATCGCGTCGTACGCGGAGATGGACGACCGAGTGTGGATGCGGGCCGGAGCGCTGCTCGATCCGTCCCCGGAGCTCTCGGCGATCAAGCCGCAGGACGCGCTGCGCTCCCAGCCGCTGCCGGAGGAGCGGGTCTGGGAGGAGGCGGGACGGCGGTTCTGGGAGATCTTCGGTGCCAATCCGCCCACATTGCGCCGAGGACGGATGGTCGGACAGTTCGCACGACGGATCAGCGAGCAGGTCCGGGAGTACCAGCCGCACGCCGTCGATCTGGTGGAGCAGTTGGAGAAGCGTGCGACGCTGCTCGGTCTGGACGGTACCGACGAGTCCGGTCGGCTGGCGATCGCCCGCCGGTCTCGGGACCTGCTGGACGAGTTGCGCGGCCTGGACCGGGGGGCTGCGGGTGGGTCCGCCGCCGCCAAGCAGATCATCTCCGCGTTCGCCGATTTCGACCTCGGCGAGGTGCCTACCAGCCGATACGGGGCATCGGTCAAGCAAGCCGAGGCCGTCGCCGCCGCCTTGGCGACCGCCGCCTGGGACATGCTCAAGCTCGCGCCCAAGTACGGGCCCGAGGGTGAGGCGGTGCTGGAGGAGCTGCGGGGTGCGGCGCGGGTCGACCAGCGCACCAAGGATCTCAAGGACGCACTGGCCGATGCGCGGCAGGCCATCGTCGCCGTCGTGGGCAATCAGGCTCCCCCGGCACCGCCTGTCGCACCGGAGCAGCCTCGCCTCACCCAGCCCGACGGGGTGCGTCTGGGCACGGACATCGGCCGGCCGCCGATCCCCTCGACCCACCCCGGTTCTGAGAGCGGCAAGGCACGTCGGGAGGGCGGGGGTCGGACCAAGGCGTCCCAGGCCCTGGCCGAGTTGCGGGCCGAGCTGGCGGAACTCGCGGCCAGCGAGCCCGACGCGACGATCGAGTTCACCTGGCGGGTCGTGGAATGAGTGTGAGTACAACGACGACGGGGTCGGTCACCGGAAGCGGCATCGGCGCGGCGCATCTCAACGCCGCGACCGTCACTCAGTACCTGGCGTCGGAGCAGGGTCTCGGGCCGGGCAAACGACGGGTCGTGCTGCTGCGTGCGGCGCCTTCCTGGAACGGTCCCGAAGAGGTGTCGTGGGGTGAGCACCGGCGGGCCAGGGTGGCCGCCGCGCCGTCCCCGCTCGGTGTGTACGAGTTGCTCCTCGCGCACCTGAAGCCGTCGGCGGCCGGTCCTGACGTACTGGTGGTGCTGACCGACCGGGAGGAAGCGGAGCTCGGGCCCGACCTGCTGGCCAAGGCGCACCGGCAGCGGGTCAACGCCGTCGACGCCTGGGACGTCGTACGGGAGTCGTTCGGTGCGGGTGCCTGCGACCACCGGCTGTTCGAGGAGAACTGGGCGGCCGAGGCGTTGCTGGACGCGGCTCCGCCGCGCGGAGGCTGGCAGAAGCTGGCGCGCGGTGTCCTGACCCGGCAGAAGGCGCTGACCGCGCTCGCCCAGCGCAGGCTGGGGATCGGCCGCTACGCTCCGGACGCGGAACCCGCCGAAGTCGGCGATGAGTTGGACATCCACACCTTGCTGCGCTGGTCCCTGGCATCCGGCGGACCGGAGAGGCTCCTGGCACTGCGGGTGCCTGAGCGGGCCGGGCTCGTACGGTTCCTCGGCGAGGAGGAGCAGGGGGGGTGGGCCGGACAGGCTCTGCTCGCGCTCGTGATGGCGGAACACGGGTCGGACGCCGTGGCGTTCGGACTGGTCTGCGCCGCGCTGTGGGGGCACACCGGTGCCGAGGCCGACGCGGACGACTACCGGTCCAGGGGGCGGGCCGAGCGCTGGTTCGGGGAGGAGCCGCCGGCTCGAGGCGAGCAACTGGACGCGCTCGCCGCCGCTTTCGGACGGGCGAGCGAGGAATTCGTCTCCGCTCTGCTGCTGGCAGAACGGTCGGAGAGCGACGAGGCGGTGGAGGCCGGGCGGCTGAGCGGTTTCGTGCTGGACCGGGCAGCGGCTCTGGTGCGTCAGTTGGGTGCGGAGCGGGCAGCGGGGACAAGTCCCTTGCTGGCGGCGGGTCTTGAAGCACGGTTCACGGCCGCCGGAGAGGCGCTGCTGAGTGGCGACGCCGAGCGGACCACAGTCGCCGTAGAGGCGCTCGGCGAACACCGGCTGGCCCGGGACCCGGACAACACCGTCCGTATCGGACGCGTGCGGATGGCCGAGCGGCTGGCACGGTGGCTCGCGACCGACCCGCCGGTGGAGACCGGCACGGTGTCGGACGCCGTCACCCGTCACATCGCCGAGACGGGCTGGGTGGACCTGGCGCTGGAGCATATCAAGGCCGGGGGTGATCCCGATGCGGTGCTGCGGTCCGCGTACGACGCCTTGTGCGCCTCGGTACATGAGCGCCGGCGCGCGATCGACCGGCACTTCGCCGGGGTGCTGGCCGCGCGGTCGGCGAGTGATCGTGGTCCGGGTTCGATGCTGACCGTGGAGACGTTCCTCCCTGAGATCGTCGCCCCCGTGGTGCGGGCCGGGGAGCGCCGGGTGCTGCTGCTCGTCCTCGACGGGATGAGCGCCGCCGTCGCCGCCGAGCTGGGCGAGCAACTGCGCGACCACTGGGTCGAGTACGACCCACAGCCCGGAACGAAGGACGCGCCGCAACGGCGCGCGATGGCGGCGGCGCTCCCCACGGTCACCGCCGTGTCCCGGACCTCGCTGTTCGCCGCGCAGTTGATGAAGGGGACGCAGGCCGACGAGAAGCGGCTGTTCCCCGGTCACCGGTTCTGGGGAGGCCAGGCCGTAGCGGTCTTCCACAAGGACGACCTGCGATCCGAGAGCAGTGGTGAGCAGTTCGGGACCGAGCTGCACGACGCTCTCGTCGGTGACCGTACACATGTCGCGGTGGTCCTCAACACCGTGGACGACCGGCTGGCCTCCGAGCGGAAACTCGGGGACGGCGCCTGGCGGCTGTCCGACATAGGGGGGCTGCGGGCGTTGCTGCGTGCCGCCGCCGATCAGGGTCGGGCGGTGATCCTGACCAGCGACCACGGCCATGTCGTGGATCGGCGTGCGATGCGGGTCGACGCTCAGGATGTACGGTCCGCCCGGCACCGGGGGCCCGGTGGTCCGCTCGCCGTGCAGGAGGTCGCGCTGAGCGGTCCGCGTGTCCTCGATCCCGAGCCGGAGAGTGAGATCGTCGCCCTCTGGGATGCCGATGCCCGCTATGTCTCCCGCAGGGCGGGGTATCACGGTGGAGCGGCGCTCGCGGAGTTCGCAATTCCGGTGCTGGCCTTCCTGCCTTTCGGTGCGAGGCCGCCGAGCGGCTGGCGGGAGCTGGCGAGCCAGCAACCGCCGTGGTGGTCGGCGACGTCGCAGGCGCAGGCGCCATGGGTTCCTGCCGCTGTGCCGCTTCCCGCTCCGACTCCCCAGAAACCACCCAAGCGGTCCAAGAACCAGACGGAACTCGCCAAGAGCCACGAGTCGTTGTTCGACGTGGCATTCGTTCCCTCCGACTCGGGGGACGGGACTCTGCTCTCCGCGACCCCCGTATCACCGGACGATGCCTTGGTCGAGGCCCTGCTCAGGTCCGAGGTCATGGCGGATCAGGTGCAACTGCTCGCCCGTAAGCCGGACATGGCACGGGTGGAGAAGGCCGTACGGGCCTTGGTGGACGCGGGAGGAACGCTGCCGGTGACCGCGTTGGCGCAGCGCATCGGACTGCCGGCCAGTCGTCCGGCCGATGGATTCGCGGCTGTGCTGCGGCAGTTGCTCAACTATGACGGTGTGCAGGTGCTGGAGACGTTGCCGGACGGGCGGACGTTGCGGCTGCATGTCGTGCGATTGCGGGATCAGTTCGGGGTGGGGTGACGGGGAGCCGGTCGCTTCGAGGGGACCGGCTCCCGCCCTCTCAGGTCAACTGACGCAACAGCCCGACGAACTGACGCAGTTCCTCGCAGCGCTGCGGTGACAGCGGCTCGGTGTCGAAGTGCGCGATCTGGTTGCGGATGTTGCGCACACGGTCAAGCTGATGGACGAACTGGCTCTGGTTCGCGACAGTCCAGTTGAGGGCCTGCCAGTTCTGGTTCGCCGCCGCGCACCTCGCTTCCAGCCGCTGCCCGTTCTTGTCGCGCTGATCACCGTTGAGCAGCCTCACGTACTGTCCGAACGTCAGGTCCGAGATCTTCCCCGTCTTCTGGTCGTGGCGCTGTACGTCTCGGATGGCGTCCTCGCCGATCTTCGCTCCGAGGCATTTCCGCAGACGGAGCTCGATCTCGCCGACGATGAAGAAGGGCCATGCCGTTGCGTCGAAGCGCTCGGTGACGTCCGCGGCCGTGACGATGCCGCTGATAGCGCCACTGTTGGCTCTGACCAGCACGTAGCCGTGCTCACAGATGGTGGCGAGCATCGCGAAGAAGTTGTCGTGGGCGTGCACGATCGGAGGGTCCGCCACGATCGCGTTGGCCAGGACAGCCTCCTTGCCCGTGCCGTACATCCTGGCCACCGAATGCCAGGTGACGACACCGACCACCGTGTACTGATCTTCCAGCACCGGAATCTGGGAGTAGTTATTCGTGTACATGGCATGCGTCGCCGCGGTGAGGTTCGAGGCGGGCGTGATGGAGTCGAGACCCTCGTTGGCACACGGAAGGTCGCCGATCGTGAAGGGTCGCTGCGGCAGCGTGCCCGGTGGCAGGTCCGACTCGTCTTCCTGCTCCTCGTCGGCTCCCTCGGACTGCTGCTCGGCGACGGTTTCTCGCGCCACGATGTGGATCTCGGAATGCCTGGCGCAGCTGGCGAAGTACGGCTCGGTCGCCAGACCGGCGTCCTTCAGTATCTGGTCGATGTGCAACTCGGCCGGTGTGTCACGCACTCGGGCACCGAAGTACGTCAGCAGCTTTACAAGCGGAATGCGCTGCCCTTTGAGCGCGAGCAGCTCTTCTTCGGAAGGTGTGAGGAACACGGCGGTGTTACCAGCCCTTCGCGTCGGAGTCGCCGCGGAAGACGGTCCGCTTGCCCATGGTGGACACCACAAGCTCCACCAACTGCTTGGCCCGGTTGACGTAGAACGCCTCGAAGTCCTGCGCGTGCAGCGCGACCGGGTCGACGAGGTGAGTGGCGACGATGTCGTCGAACCACTCGGCACGCACACCCGATTCGAGCGCCAGCGTCTTCAGATATCCACCGGGTGATCCGGCCATGCTCTTCGAAGCCCGCAACGACAGCGGCGTCTTGTTGACGATCGAGCTCGCCTTGGAGCTGTACTCACGGCAGTTCTTGTCGATCCACGCCTTGGGGAAGATCTGCCGTACGTCGACGCTGTACTCGTCGAGACGCGCGGCGTTCAGCGGTGCCTCGGTGAAGTACCAGTCCACCGCTCCCTGCTTGACCAGGAGCGCGTAGATCCCCTTGTAGGCGGCGCTGTTGCGCGTGGAGAGGGTGTCGAGCCGGTCCTCGGCAAACGTCGCCTCGGTGATCGTGTCGGGGACCACCTCGGTGTTGCCCTGCAACCGCTCGACGAGCTGCTCGACGTCACGGGTGAAGCGGCTCTCCGTCGATCCTCCGTACATCTCGCCGAGCACTCCGCACCAGTACCACCGGGTGATCAGCTCGTCGGCCATGTCCGTGTCCGTCCCCGCGTCGAGGATGGTCCGGACGGCGGCCAGGGGTACGAGCTGGGTGCGGTAGGGCAGATCGGCGGCGCGCACAATGCACTGCCGCTCCAGGAAGGTCCCCACCCACACGAGCGCCTCGGCCACTCGGGGTGCCAGCCGGACGAAGTCGGCGAGCGGCAGGTCCAGCAGGTCACGGCGTTTGCAGGACACAGCGCTGCGGGGGTTCGACTGCTTGAGTTCCCAGGTACGGACCAGGGCGACGGCCTGGAGGAAGTCGCTGCTGCTCAGTCCGTCCTCGACACCGGCCTCCATGCGGCCGAACACCGGGTAGGAGGAGGTCAGTTTCTTCTTGATGTCGGACCAGACGTCCGGCAGCTTGTAGTAGTCGCCGTTCGCGGCCACGTACTCCCGGTTGCCGGCGTAGGTGGCCGTCAGCAATTCGAAGACGTTGAGCGGCACACCGCCGGTGTTAACCCGCTCGAAGACCGCGCAAACGGCGTCCATGGTGGTGGAGGCGGCAAGTTTGATCATCGGTACCTGGAAGGACCGCATGCGGTCGAGGACATGCTCCTGGAACTCTCCCCACCGGTCCCAGTTGGCGTTGTCGACCCTCACGAACGCCTGGTGCCAGGCGTTCACCCGCTGGATGTCGAAGACGTAGTGCAGCGGGAAGTACCCGGCCGCGCACTCCCCCTCAACAGTGCTCAGGTCGATGGTGTCCCTACGGTTGAAGCCGGTCTTGAGAATCCGGTCCTCGGGCACGGAGACGATGGCCTCGTCACGGTCGGCCGGTGATCCGACGGCCTTGGCGATGTCGACGTAGTACCAGCGGCTGAGCGGCTTGTTGCGGGCGTCCACCGTCTCCACCGGACTGTCGCGGTGAAGCGCCTGGAACAGCGATGTCATGCGCTGCTGTCCATCCAGCAGAAGCAGGTCGGGCACCCGGTTCTCCGCGCTCTCGGCGCCTCGCAACGTCCGCGTCCGGAAGATGGAGGTGCCGTTGGTCTGCAAAGCCATCACCACGCCGAGCGGGTAGTCGAGGGTGACGGTCGCGATGAGCGCCCTGATGCGCTCGTCGTCCCACTTCCATTCACGCTGGAAATCGGGGAGTTGCAGAGTGCCGGTAGCGACGTCCGCGAGAACGTCACTGAGTTTCAGGCTGTCGAGTGCCACGCTGTGTCTTCCCGGGTCAGGTCCGAACGGTGAATCGCCACCGGTCACCGGCGGTGAACAGACAATTGCATCAATCCACTTGTGGGACGTCAAGGAGTAATTCTCTGATCGTCTACCAGGTTCCCTGCGGCGGAGCGTGGCTGTCCGGTCTGATGGGAAACTGTCGAAGTGAGCAAAGACAGCCCCGGTCGAAACGGACCCGTCAGCGCGGCCCGGCGCCGTGACGTGATCGACGCGTTGCGCCGGGGAGCCGTACCCGAAAGAGGGCTGGACCTGCTGGCGACCGGACTGGACCGGTTCCAGGCCGCGCTCGACGCGGAACTCGACGCCGTGGCCTCGGGCGCATCCGTGTTCAAGGCGGTACGCGGCGAGTACGGCTCGGGCAAGACGTTCTTCGCGCGCTGGCTCGGTGAGCGCGCCAAGCGGCGCGGCTTCGCTGTGGCCGAGATCCAGGTCTCGGAGACCGAGACGCCACTGCACAAGCTGGAGACCGTCTACCGCCGCCTCACCGAGCGGCTGACCACCCCCGGCTTTCCGCCCAGCGCGCTGCGGCCGGTCGTGGACGCCTGGTTCTACGAACTGGAGGAGGACGCGTTGGCGGCCGGAGCGTCCGAGGAGGAGCTTCCCCGCGAGGTCGAACGGCTGATGGAGGCCCGGCTCGCTGAAGTGTCCCGGCACGCACCGTCGTTCGCGACGGCGTTGCGGGGTTATCGCGCCGCACTGGCCGGCAGGGACGAAGCCACCGCCTCGGCGGTGATGGCCTGGCTGGGTGGTCAGCCTCATGTGGCAGCCGCCGCCCGCAGGGCGGCCGGAGTGCGCGGCGACCTCGACCACTTCGGAGCTCTCGGCTTCCTCCAAGGGTTGCTGACCGTCCTCCACGACTCCGGACACAAGGGCCTTCTCGTCGTCCTTGACGAGGTCGAGACCCTGCAGCGGGTCCGCTCCGACGCACGGGACAAGGCACTCAACGCACTGCGTCAGCTCATCGACGAGGTGCACTCCGGACGCTTCCCCCGCCTCTACCTGCTGATCACGGGGACTCCAGCGTTCTACGACGGCCGCCAAGGCGTCCAACGGCTGGCACCGTTGGCCCAGCGGCTGGCGACCGACTTCACCACAGACTCCCGCTTCGACAACCCTCGTGCCGTACAGCTACGGCTCCCCGGGTTCACTCTCGATTCGCTGATCGGTCTGGGACTGACCATCCGGGACCTGTACGCGACCGGTGCCGCTGTCCCGGAGCGGGTGAGGCAGGTCGTGGACGATGCGTACGTCGCGGATCTGGCCCAGGCCGTCGGCGGAGCGCTCGGAGGCAAGGTAGGGGTCGCACCCCGGCTGTTCCTCAAGAAACTCGTCGGTGACGTCCTGGACCGGGTCGATCAGTTCGAGGACTTCGATCCCCGCAAGGACTACGCTTTGACGGTCGACGCGGCCGAACTGAACGAGGTCGAGCGCAACGCCGCGGCCGAGAATGCCGACGACATCGACCTGGACCTTCCGTGAGTGAAGGCACGCCCGATCCTCTGGAACAGCTTCATCCCGGGTTGGTCCATCACGTCGTAAACACCCTCGGGTGGCCCGGTCTACGTCCGCTCCAGGCGGAGGCCATCGCACCGCTCACAGCAGGATCAGACGCCATCCTGCTAGCTCCCACCGCCGGCGGGAAGACCGAGGCCGCGTGCTTCCCCCTGCTGTCCCGCATGGCCCAGGAGAAATGGGACGGCACCTCAATCCTCTACGTTTGCCCCCTCAAGGCGCTTCTGAACAACCTGCTGCCACGCCTCGAGATGTACGCCTCCTGGCTCGGGCGTACAGCGGCTCTCTGGCACGGCGACGTCACAGCCGTCCGCCGCAAGCGGATCCTCCGTGAGCGGCCCGATGTCCTGCTGACCACGCCCGAGTCTCTCGAGGCGATGCTGGTCAGCGCGAACGTGGATCATCGCGCGTTCTTCTCCGGGTTGCGTGCGATCGTCGTGGACGAAGTGCACGCGTTCGCCGGTGACGACCGGGGGTGGCATCTGCTGGCTGTGCTCGAGCGGCTGGAGCGGGTGGCCGGACAGGCGGTCCAGCGGGTGGGGCTGTCCGCGACCGTCGGCAATCCCGATGAGTTGCTGACGTGGCTGCAGGGTTCAGCGGCCGGACGGCGTGAAGCGCGGGTGGTCGCTCCCCACCTCCGTGAGAAGACCCCGGAACTTCCTCCTCCCGGTGACATTCAGCTCGACTACGTGGGCTCCCTCGCCAATGCCGCGACCGTGATCGCCGCGCTCCACAGGGGTGAGAAGCGGCTGGTGTTCTGCGAATCGCGCAAGCAGGTCGAGGAATTGGGTTCGGCACTACGCGTCAAGGGCATCACGACATTCCTTTCCCACGCGTCCCTGTCCATGGACGAGCGGCGCCGGGCAGAAGAAGCTTTCGCGGAGGCACGCGACTGTGTGATCGTTTCCACGAGCACGCTGGAACTGGGCATCGACGTCGGTGATCTCGACAGAGTGATCCAGATCGACGCTCCGGGCACTGTCGCCTCCTTCCTGCAGCGACTCGGGCGAACAGGTCGACGGCCGGGCTCTGAGCGCAACTGTCTGTTCCTCACCACGGACGACGCCGGTCTGCTGTCGGCCGCCGCGCTCCTTCTCCTGTGGTCGCGTGGCTGGGTCGAACCGGTCGTCGCTCCTCCGGAACCCCGGCACATCGTCGCTCAACAAGTGCTGGCGCTCTGTCTGCAGGAACATCAGGTGGGCGAGCACCTGTGGCAGGAGTGGTGGGGAGGGCTCGGTCCGTTCGGCCACCCCGCCGAACCGGTAGTGCGCCACCTCGTCACCGAGGGTTACCTGGACCGGGACAACGGAATGCTGTTCATCGGCCCCGAAGCCGAACAGCGCTTCGGATACCGGCACTTCATGGATCTGACCGCCGTGTTCACCGCCGCTCCAGAGTTCACTGTGCTGTCGGGCCGGACGGAGATCGGCACCACGGATCCGGCTCTCCTCACGGACGAGGTCGTGGGACCGCGTCGGCTGTTGCTCGCCGGACGCAGTTGGCAGGTGACCTACATCGACTGGTCTCGCCGCCGCTGTTTCGTGGAGTCCGTCGAGAGGGGTGGCCGGGCCCGGTGGGGTGGCTTCGGCGTCGCCCGAACGGCCTCCTACGAACTCAGTCGGGCCGCACGCGAGGTCCTGCTCGGCGCCACGCCTCCGGTCCGGTGTACGCGGCGCGCGGAAAGCATGCTCACTCAGGTACGCGCGGCCAGCTCCGAACTGGTGTGGCACGAAGGCAACGTCATCGTCCGCGGCGGACGCGACACCAATGTGAGGTGGTGGACGTGGGCGGGGCAGCGCGCTAATACCACGCTGGCCGCGTCGCTCACCTCGATCGCCGACCCTCTGCAACGCCCCACAGACACGTACGTGCGGCTACGGGAGGACGTGACTCCTCAGGAGTGGGGGAAGGCAGTCTCTGATGCGCAGGAGCACCTCTCTTTGCCAATGGTCAATCCCCGCGCCCTCGGTGGGCTGAAATTCGGTGTGGCTCTGCCTCACCGTCTGGCCGAGGCGACACTCGCTGCTCGCTTGGCAGACCTGCACGGTGCTACGGCTGCACTCGGACAATCCGTCAGATTCACGAACTGCGCCGACTGATCCGGACAGGCCGCGCGCTGCCGCGCGCCTCGCCGTCAGCGGGCGGCGTGGTTCTGTCAACTTCTGAACTCCCCTAGGGCGAGACGTCGTTGATGGGTCCGCGCTCACTCGGTTCAGTGACTTCAGTGCCGTTCGGGTAACTGGCTCAGCCTGTCGGGGTTGTCCAGGTGACTGCTCGGGAAATGCGGGTGGAATATTCGGTTGGAGGGATGTAGTGGCAAGGAAGCGTGTGATGCGGATCGTCGCCGGGATCGCCGCAGGGGGTGCGATCGCGTTGGGCATGCCGGGGTCGGCGCATGCCACTGCCGTTGGGGCGACTCCGGTGCGGACGTTCGAGTACAGCGTCGGCGGGATGACCGTGAAGGTGCCGACGGGGTGCATGTTCACGCATGCGATCAAGGGGAGCGGGCGGAGAATCACGTACCAGAACGCCGGGGTGGACTGTGCGTTCGTGGCGGCGCTCAGCAGTGGGTTCTGCAACTGGCGGATCGACTTCACGTACTCCGACACGAACAACAAGGTTTATCGGAC
This sequence comes from Streptomyces sp. NPDC004539, assembly GCF_040610055.1. Classification (NCBI taxonomy): domain Bacteria; kingdom Bacillati; phylum Actinomycetota; class Actinomycetes; order Kitasatosporales; family Streptomycetaceae; genus Streptomyces; species Streptomyces sp. NPDC004539. The sequence continues at coordinate 499,060 of NZ_JBEXLS010000001.1, forward strand.
GTCACGCGGTGTGACGCACAGTGAGTGCAAGATCGACCCTATGCGGAACAACTCCCCTCAGACACTGCCGCGTTATGGCAAAGCGTGCGCGCATCTGTATGTCAGCGGGGTGCGGAGGGTGAGTCAGTGTCATCACGTGACGAAGTGAGGGGTGTTGTGGGCGAGGGGCAGGAGGGCTGGTTGCGGCGGGTCGGAGTGGCGGGCTTTGTCGCGGGAGTTGTGGTGGGGCTCGTCTTCTTCGCGTTCTTCCCGGGGTTGCCGCATGTCATCGACTGGGGTGCGGTGATCGTGTCGTTGGGGGTGGGGGGTGTGGCCCGGTGGGGGTGTCTGGCGTGGGGGCGTAGGAAGGTTTCCGGTGGGGAGGGGGGTGGGGGGTGATCCCCTCGGGAGGGGGGCCGCTCGAGAGGGGGCCGCTCAGGAGGGGTGGTCGTTCGGGAGGGGTAGCCCGAAGTGACCCTCCGTTGATCACGCCGGCCGCTTCCGGGGCGTCGTCTTCTTCGCGGGTGCCGCCTTCTTCGCTGCCGCCGTCTTCGGGGGCGCTGCCTTCGCGGGCGTCGCCTTCTTCGCCGATGTCCTTCTGCGGGCCGGGAGTTGCTTGACCTCCGCGTCCGCCTCCGCCTCCGTCCCCGCCTCCTCTCCCCTCGACGCCTTCGCCGCGTTCACGCTCTTCTCCAGTGCCGCCATGAGGTCGAGGACCTTGGCGGAGGAGGGGGCCGCGGGGGTCTCGGTGGGGGTCTCGCCGGAGGACTTTGTGGCGATCAACTCCTCCAGCGCCTCCCGGTATTCGTCGTGGAGGTCGGAGAGGTCGACCTCGCCCAGCGTGTCCATCAAAACGTCCGCGAGGTCCAACTCCTCGGGGCGGATGGTGACTTCTGTCTCGGGGGCGACGCCTTCGGGGACGCGGACCTCGTCCGGCCAGAGGAGGCCGTGCATCGCTATCGCGTCACCGACCACGCGGAGCATGCCGAGGCGTTCGCGGCCACGGAGGGCGTATTTCGCGACGGCGACTCTGTTGCTGCGCTTCAGGGCCTCGCGAAGGAGCGTGTACGGCTTCGCCGCGGGGACGCCGGCCGCCGCGAGGTAGTACGCCGTGTCCATCTGAAGGGGGTCGATCCGGTCGGCCGGGACGAAGGCGACGATCTCGATGGTGCGGGCGGTGGGGAGGGGCAGGTGGGAGAGGTCGTCGTCGGTGATGGGGACGATCGTGCCGTCGGCCTCCTCGTACCCCTTGCCGATCTCCGCCGTCGCGACCTCACGGTCCTCCAGCTCACAGACCTTGCGGTAGCGGATACGGCCGCCGTCCTCGGTGTGGATCTGCCGGAAGGAGACGGAGTGGCTCTCGGTGGCGTTGACCAGCTTGATCGGGATGCTGACCAAACCGAAGGAGATGGCGCCGTTCCATATGGATCGCACGGTTGACGTCCCTTCCATCCCGATAGTCACCGTTTTGCGTGATTCTTATCGTATGACGCCTATCATCTCCGTGGACGGGCGGCGGCTCGCGCTCAGCAATCTGGAGAAGGTGCTGTACCCGGCGGACGGGTTCACCAAGGGGGAGGTGCTGCACTACTACGCGACCGTCGCGGACGTCCTGCTGCCGCACCTGCGGGACCGGGCCGTGTCGTTCCTGCGCTATCCGGACGGGCCCGACGGCCAGGTCTTCTTCACCAAGAACGTGCCGCCCGGCACCCCCGAGTGGGTCACGAAAGCGCAGGTCACACGGTCGGACGGGGTCGCGCGGATGGTCGTCGTACAGGATCTCGCGAGCCTGATGTGGGCGGCCAACCTGGTCGCCGAGTTCCACACCCACCAGTGGACGCTCACCCACCCCGACCACGCCGACCGCCTCGTCCTCGACCTCGACCCCGGCCCGCCCGCCGGCGTCGCCGAGTGCTGCCGGGTCGCGCTGTGGCTGCGGGAGCGGCTCGCGGCGGACGGGATCGAGGCGTTCGTGAAGACGTCCGGCGCGAAGGGGCTGCACCTCCTCGCGCCGGTCCGCGACGCGTCACCCGAACAGGTGAGCGAGTACGCCAGGCGGCTCGCCGTCGAGGCGGAGACGGCGCTGCCCGCTCTCGTCGTCCACCGCATGAACCGGGGCCTGCGCCCCGGCAAGGTCTTCCTCGACTGGAGCCAGAACGCCGCCCGCAAGACGACCGCCACCCCCTACACCCTCCGCGCCCGCCCGGAGGCCACGGCTTCCACGCCGGTGCGGTGGGAGGAGATCGCGGAGTGCCGGGACGGCCTCGTGTTCCGCGCGGGGGACGTCGTACCCCGCATCCAGAAGTACGGGGACCTGCTCGCGCCACTGTTCGAGGCGGACCGGGCGGGACGGCTACCTCAGGGGTAGCTCCTGAGCCGTACGACGGCCAGGGCCCCGAGTCGTACCGCTCAGGTACGTCATACCCTCCCCCAGGTCCCCCGGTCCCGGGCCATCGCGTGCAGCGCCTCCACGTCCGCCGGTTTCAGCACCCCGCCCTGCCGTCCCAGCTCCGGCAGCGCGTCGTCCCGTAGTACCCGTACCTCTCGCAGGGGAGCCGTCACCCGTACCTCGCTCGCGCCGACGACCGCGAGGACGGGCCGTACCTCGGCGGTCAGCGCGTACGACGCCCGCGCCGCTTCCGCGCGGAGCCGGTGCAGGAGCGGGCGGCCCTCGCGGCGGCCCAGCGTGACCATCGGGTCGGCGACGAGGACGCGCAGCTTGCGGGCGTACAGCGTGTGGACGGCGTAGAGGCCGGCGGGGCCGATCGCGAGGTGGTGGAGGCGGTCGCCGCCGGGCAGCGGGACGGAGTGGAGGGTGTGCCAGCCGGCGCCGTCGAGTGCGTCCAGCGCGTCGCCGACCGTCTGCTCGGCGGTCAGGGCGCGGCGCCGGGGGTCCGGGCGAAGGCGTGAGCCGGTGGGCGGGGTGCGGTCGAGGGCGACGAGGAGGGCCTCGCCGGGGCGGTTGGGGGCGAGGTCGTCGTCCGGGTGGAGGGCGAGGAGCGCCAGTTCGGCGGGGGTGGGGACGGGGGGCGGGCCGACCGTGACCGGGCCGGTGAGGAAGGGGGCGAGCGCCGTCATGACGTCGGCTCTGCTGTCGTCGCTCAGCAGGTTGACCCTGGCCGCCTCACGGTCGTACCAGGCGATGTTCCGTCCGTCGGTCAGGCAGACGTAGAGCCGTTCCTGGCCGTGGCGCCAGGTCGGTACGACGCGCAGTCCCGTCATGCACCATCACCCCACGGACCATGGGAACAGGAGCGGTACGCCAGGGGCAAGAAGGCGGTTACCTTTGGCGCGAGTTGGGCAGGCCACTGGCAGATCCCTTGCACACGTCCCGTAATACCTCCGAGGCAGATTCCGGTGAGCGCGCGTTCGGGAGGCGTTGTTGCGGACCCGCAGGAAACAGCCCGATGTACCGGCCCCCGACAGCCCGTGGAACGAGATCGTGCCCGGTCTGTGGATGGGCGGTCACGAGTTCCGGGGCCGTTCCGGACATGTGGAACGGGCCGTCGTACGCGATCAGTTCGACCTGGTGCAGACGCTGCTGCGATTACCGGGGTACGGGCCCGACTCCGGCGTCGAGCATCACATCTGGGACATTCCCGACGGGCCGCTCGACGGGACCCAGCTCGCGGGGGTCATCCGGCTCGCCCGCGCGGCGAGCGAGGCGCTCGACGAGGGACGGCGGGTGCTGGTCCGCTGCTTCCACGGCTACAACCGGTCCGGGCTGGTCGTCGCCCACGCGCTGGGACTTCGGGGGTACGGGGCGGAGGAGGCGATCCGGCTGATCCGCGGGCGGCGCTCGCCGTGGGCGCTGCACAACGAGCTGTTCGTCGAGTACCTGCGGGCGGGGCTGCCGACGGCCCGGTTACTGGAGGAGCTGGCCGAGTGAAGGGGTGAGTAATCGTTTCGCCTCGGGGGCGGCGAGGAGCGCTTCGCGGTGGGCAGGGCGAGGAGCGCCTCGCGGTGGGCGGAAAAATGCCGGGCGGGTCACCCCCGGCCCCTCCTACCCTGGCGTCGAACATTCGATCGACCTGGCGGCGGTGGCGTGACAAGGGCGTACAAGGCTTTGCGGGATGCGGAGTTGAGGAAGGCGTTCGACGTGTGGGGCGGGTATCTGGCCGCCCGCACCGGGGAGGACCCGCTGGTCCTGGACCGCCTGAGGTCCCTGCTGGAGTCGGCTCGCGAGAACGCCGCCGAGCAGGATCTCACCTGGGCGCGCGAGCTGGTGGACCGGATGTACGAGGAGGCCCGGGAGGGCGGTCTGCGCTGGGCACCCACGCGACCCCGGCCGCGCGAGGCGGACGCACAGGCACGGGACTACGCCAAGGACGTGCTCCCGGAGATGCTTTCGCGTCAGTTGCGGGATCGGATCGACTCCGTACGCTCCTCGGTGAGCTTCCTGGAACGGCGCTTCCGGGATGCGCCCGGTCTCGACGAGGCCGTCCGGCAGGACGCCCTCTACCTCGCCATCCGGGCCGAGACAGCGCTCGACCTCGTACATCTCCGGCCCGCGGAACGGGAGTTGGAGCGGCTCAGGGCGCTGGCCCGGTGGTGGGGGTTGGTGGACTGAGGGGGGTTGCGGGTGCTGCCCGCTGCGAGGCCGTCTCCGCAGCCCGTACCCCCCTCTTGCCCATCCCTTGGTCCAGTCCGGTACGCAAAAAGGACTTCCGCACGAATAAGGTGAGCGGGATCAGTGTTCCGTGCGGCATGCAGGAGTCCCTTGAGTCCCACCCGGCGTCTTCGTCTCGCGCTCGTCGTCCTGCTGTTGGCGGCGGCGGGGGTGGGGTGCGGTGACGCGGGCGGGCTGAGGGGGGCGGGGCCGACCTCGACGGCGAACAGTCCGGAGCGGCTGTGGCCGCAGATCACGCCGGCGTCGAGCCCGGCGTGGGATCTGGACGAGGCGGAGACGCAGGTGATGCAGGGCATCACCGTCCCGGGGGACGACATCCGCCGGGTGGACCCGGTCGCGGTGGTCCGCGCGGAGATCGCCTCCGACCCGAGCGACTACGCGGGCACGAAGGCGCCGTACCGGGACACCAACCGCCTGATGGACAAGTGCGGGACGGCCGGGAAGGGCGAGTGCCCCGTACTCCAGCCGTACTACCGGGACCTGACCGGCGACGGCAGGCCCGACCTCACGCTCGGGTTCCGGCTGCGCCCCGGCGACCTCACCGCCGTCCGCGTCTACACCGTCGAATCGCACCGGCTCGTGCAGGTCATGGCCTGGGAGGACGCGGTCAGCGCGGTGGAGCTGGCCGGGCGGTCGGTGATCATCCGCTCGCCCTCGGACCTCGCGGACTACGAGTACCGGCTCCAGTGGACCTGGGACCCGGAGCAGAAGGCGATGCTCCTCACCCACGACGAGATGCTCCGCACGGACGGCCGCCGCGAGCCCAGCGGAAAGCGCCGCAGCGCCCCGTCCACCACCCCGAAGCCCTTCCCCTCCGCGACGGCCTCCCCCGCGACGGGCACGTCGTACGTAGTACCCGAGGCGTACGACGAGGAGGCCGCCGCCGCTCCCCCGACGCCCGCCCGGTACGACCCCGAGGTCACCCCCTACACCCCGTACGACCCCGGCCTCACCCCCCACTCCCCCACAGGCCCCGCATGAGCCCTCCGCGTCTCATCCGCAACCCCCGCTGGACCCGCACCCTCGCCTTCAAGGCCGCCGCGTTCATCACGGTGATGTGCTGCGCGCTGGCGACGATGCTCGGCGTCCTCGTGCACGTCCAGGTGACGAACCAGACGGTCGGCCAGTCGAGGGACGTGGCCCTGTCGAGGCTGGCGGAGGCGACGGACGCGTACGAGGCGGGCGACGCGCTGTCGCCGAACGCGGGGGTGGACCCGGCCGGACTCCCCCGGGAGCTGAAGGCGCTGGCGGCGGCGGGCGAGCGCGGCACGATGGTCGCCGACTACCGGGGCCGCCCCCTGATGTGGGCGGCGGGCCCCGCGGCCGGCGGCAAGGCGCTGGCCGTCGCCGTCGAGTACGGCCAGCAGGCCCGCACGATCGAGGCGCTGGACAACGCGATCCTGTGGTCGTCGGGCCTCGCGATCGGCGTGACGCTGCTGGTCGGCGCGGTGGCCGTGGCCCGGGTGACCCGCCGGCTCCAGGCGACCGCGCAGGTCGCCCGCCGGATCAGCGCGGGCGATCTGGACGCCCGGGTGGACGACCCCCTCGCGAAGGAGTCCCGGCAGGACGAGGTCGCCGCGGTGGCGTCGGCACTGGACCGGATGGCGGCGTCGCTCCAGGGCAAGCTGCTGAGCGAGCAGCGCTTCACGGCGGACGTCGCGCACGAGCTGCGCACCCCCCTCACGGGCCTGCACGCGGCGGCGGAACTGCTGCCCCCGGGCCGCCCGACGGAGCTGGTCCGCGACCGGGTAGCCGCCCTCAGGACGCTCACGGAGGACCTGCTGGAGATCTCCCGGCTGGACACCGGCAAGGAGCAACTGGACATCGGCGCCGTGGAGCTGGGCGCACTGGCGCACCGGGTCGTGGCGGCGTCGGGCGCGGCGGCGGACGTCGTCGTCAAGGAGGACCGCGTCGTGGAGACGGACCGACGGCGGCTGGAGCGGGTGCTCGGGAACCTGGTGTCGAACGCGCACCGGCACGGGTCGGAGCCGGTGGTGGTGACGGTGGACGGTCCGGTGGTGTCGGTCCGGGACCACGGCGGGGGGTACCCGGAGTACCTGGTGCTGCACGGGCCGCAGCGGTTCCGTACGGAGGGCGGGGCGCGCGGGCACGGGCTGGGGCTGACGATCGCGGTGGGCCAGGCGGAGGCGCTGGGCGCGCGGCTGGCGTTCGGCAACGCGCTGGAGGGCGGGGCGGTCGCGACCCTGACGCTGCCCTCGGGGTCGTCCCCTAGTACCTGAGAGCTCCGGTACCTGAGAGCTCCGGCACCTCCCCTTGAGGGCATCCCCTAGTGGCGCAACTTAAGGGGCATACCTCACCTTTTCACCCCTAGCGTGGCGGTTAGTCAGTTCCGCACCCCTCTCCCCCGGAGGAACCGCCATGCGCTCCACCCTCGCCCGCCTCGGCATAGCCGGCGCCACCGCCGCCCTCGCGCTCGCCGCCGCCGTCGTACCGGCCGCCGCGAACGACGACTGGGACGGCGGCGACTCCCGGGACAACTGGGGCCAAGGACAAGGTGGTCACCACCACCACGACAACCCCCGCCTCTACAAGGGCGTCGTGACGGCGAACGGCGGTCTCGTGCTGCGCAGCGCGCCGAACCGGGGCAGCCAGGTCATCCGGGTGGCTCCCCAGGGTGAGGTCGTCTCGATCTACTGCAAGACCTCCGGGCAGCCGGTCCAGGGCAACCCCCTCTGGTACCTGCTCACCGACGGCACCTGGGCCTGGGGCGCCGCCCGGTACATCGACAACATCGGTCCGGCGCCGCGCTGGTGCTAGCACCGGGCTCACAAGGAGCACTATTTGGGTAGGTTCCGGACATGACGAGCGCCGGTATCGGAATCGCCGCGGCCGACGCGGCCGTACGGCTTCCCCGGCGCCGTGGCATCGAACTCGCCCTGCTCGTCGTCGCCGTCCTGCTCTGTGTCTCGGGCTACTGCGCCGTGGGGCTCGCGAAGAGCGGTTCCGTCCCGCCCGGCGCCGCCGGTTACGGCGCCGGGCTCGGGGTGCTCGCGCTCTGCGCGCACCTCGCGGTCCGGCTGCGGGCGCCGTACGCGGACCCGCTGCTGCTGCCGATCGGCGTCCTGCTCAACGGCATCGGCCTCGTCCTGATCTACCGGCTGGACCTGGAGACCCCGGGCGACCGCGCGGCGCCCACCCAACTCGTCTGGTCCGCCTTGGGAGTGACCCTCTTCGCGTTCGTGGTCCTGGCCCTGCGCGACCACCGCGTCCTGAAGCGGTACGCGTACGTCAGTGTCGCCGCCGCCCTCGTGCTGCTGACGCTGCCGGTGCTGTTCCCGGCCGTCAACGGCGCCCGGATCTGGATCAGGATCGCCGGATTCTCCATCCAGCCGGGGGAGTTCGCGAAGGTGCTGCTCGCGGTGTTCTTCGCGGCCTACCTCGCGGACAACCGCACGGCGCTCGCCTACGCGGGCCGCCGGATCTGGTTCATGCAGCTCCCGACGGGCCGTGTCCTGGGGCCCATTGTCGCGATCTGGCTGATCAGCGTCGGCGTCCTGATCCTCGAACGCGACCTGGGCACCTCGCTGTTGTTCTTCGGCCTGTTCGTCGTGATGCTGTACGTCGCCACCGGGCGCACCGGCTGGATCGCCGTCGGCCTGCTGCTCGCGGCGTTCGGCGCGGTCGCCGTCAGCGCGCTCGAACCGCACGTCCACAGCCGGGTCGAGGACTGGCTGCACCCGTTCGCGTCGATCGACGCGGGCCTCGGACCGAACCAACTCGCCCAGTCCCTCTTCGCGTTCTCGGCGGGCGGCGTCCTCGGCACCGGCCTCGGCCTCGGCCACTCCGTCCTGATCGGCTTCGCCGCCAAGTCCGACTTCATCCTCGCGACGGCCGGCGAGGAGCTGGGCCTCGCGGGCCTGTCGGCGCTCTTCATCCTCTACGGCCTGCTGGTGGAGCGCGGTTACCGCGCGGGCCTCGCGCTGCGCGACCCGTTCGGGCGGCTGCTGGCGGTCGGCCTGTCGGCGATCGTCGCGCTCCAGGTGTTCGTGATCGCGGGCGGCGTGACCGGGCTGATCCCGCTGACGGGCATGGCGATGCCGTTCCTCGCGCAGGGCGGCTCCTCGGTGGTGACCAACTGGGCGATCGTCGCGCTGCTGATCCGGCTGAGCCACGTGGCGAGAAAAGGGGAACGGTGAAGGGGAACCAGCCGTCGGTGAAGAGCGACCAGCGCATGACCCGGTACATCCGGCACGCCGCCGTCTTCTCCTGCCTCCTCCTGCTGGCCCTGCTGGTCAACGCGGCCCGCGTACAGGTCGTGCAGTCCCCGTCGTACGACGACAACCCCGCCAACCGCCGTGCCGTCATCGCCCGTTACGCCGGCCCGCGCGGCGACATCCTCGTCGGCGGCGCCCCCGTCACCGGCTCCCGGGACAGCGGGGAGCAGCTCCGCTACGAACGGACGTACCGGGACGGCCCGTTGTACGCGCCGGTGACGGGGTTCTCCTCGCAGCAGTACGGCACGACGCTCCTGGAGCACAGCGAGGACCCCGTGCTCTCCGGCACCGAACCGTCGCTGTCGGCGTTCCCGATCCTCAACGACGTGACGCGGGCCCGCCCGCCCGGCGGCCAGGTCGTGACGACCCTGAACCGCCGTGCGCAGCGCGCCGCTTACGAGGGCCTGGGCAACCGGAAGGGCGCGGTCGCGGCCGTCGAGCCGTCCACGGGGCGGGTGTTGGCGCTCGTGTCGACCCCGTCGTACGACCCGGCGGCGCTCTCCGGGAACGGGGCCGGGGTGCGGCGGGCGTGGGCGCGGCTGAACGCCGATCCCGACCAGCCGATGCTCAACAGGGCGGTACGGCAGACGTATCCGCCGGGGTCGACCTTCAAAGTGGTGACCGCGGCTGCCGCGTTGGACGCCGGGGTGATCAACGACCTTGACGCGCCCACGGATTCGCCCGCGCCCTACACGCTGCCGGGGACGACGACGAGTCTCACGAACGAGGGGTCGGGGTGCGAGGACGCGCCGCTGCGGGCCGCCTTCGAGTGGTCCTGCAACACGGTGTTCGCGAAACTCGGGGTGAGGGTGGGGGTGCGGGACATGGTGGCGACGGCGGAGGCGTTCGGGTTCAACGACCCGGGGGTGCGGATTCCGTTCGCGGTGGCGCCGAGCACGTTCGACCGGACCGTGGACCAGGCGCAGTTGGCGCTGTCGTCCATCGGGCAGTACAACACGCGGGCGACGCCGCTCCAGATGGCAACGGTCGCGGCGGCGGTCGCGAACGGGGGGCAGGTGCGGACGCCGTACCTCGTCGAGCGGACGACGCGCAAGGGCGGGGCGACGGTGTCGACGGCCGGGTCGCGTCCGGTGCGGCAGGCGATGCATCCGTCAACCGCCTTGAGAATGCGGGAACTCATGCAGGACGTCGTCCGCGAGGGGACCGGGACCAACGCGGCGATCCCGGGGGCCGTCGTCGGCGGGAAGACCGGGACCGCACAGCACGGCGTGGGCAACTCCGGTACGCCGTACGCCTGGTTCGTGTCCTGGGCGCAGGGGGAACGGGACGTCGAGCCCCGGGTGGCGGTCGCGGTGGTCGTCGAGGACGGGTCGGCCGACCGGGGCGACATCACCGGCGGGGGCGTCGCGGCGCCGATCGCGCGGGCCGTGATGGAGGCCGTGCTCACTCCGTGAGACGGGGGCTGGCCGGGGCCGGGCTCCCGACCTAACGTTCGGTCATGACCTCCTACGAACTCGCCCAGGTGAACCTCGCCCGCCTCAAATTCCCCCTGGACTCACCGGAGTTGAAGGACTTCGTGGACGCGCTGGACCCGGTCAACGCGGACGCGGACGGTGCGCGGGGGTTCGTCTGGAGGCTCCAGTCCGACGCCGGGGACGCCACCGGTATCGAGGTCTTCGGGGACCGCTGGCTCATCATCAACATGTCGGTCTGGCGGGACACGGACGCGCTGACCGCGTTCATGTACCAAGGGCGGCACCGGGAGTTGCTCCAGCGGCGGCGCGAGTGGTTCGAGAAGGTCGCGGAGGCGATGACCGCGCTGTGGTGGGTGCCGGCGGGGCACCGGCCGACCGTCGCGGAGGCGGAGTCGCGGCTGCTGCATCTGCGGACCAACGGGCCGACGCCGTACGCGTTCACGCTGCGGACGTCGTTCGCGCCAGGGGTGCATGAGGCGGTGGCGGGGGAGGTGCCGGAGGGGTTGGGGTGCGGGGTGTGAGGGGCGGCGCCCTGAGAGAGGTACGGGGTCGGAGGGGCGGCGCTCAGATCGGCTGCCGCATCTCCTCCCGCACCTTCAGCGTCGTCCGCGCCGCCGCCTCCATGTCGACGTCCTCCGCCTTCTGGGTGACCGTCTGCGCCGATACCTCGGCGACGGACGCGCCCGTGTTGCCGTCGGCCCAGGCGCAGATGGGGTAGGTCAGCTTGTTGCCGAGCTGCTCCTGGACGACGACCTCGCAGGTGATCGTGGTGTCGGCGCCGGGCAGGTCGTAGTCCTTGGGGGCTACCGCGACGGACGCGCTCTCGGCCTCGCCCGCACCCTTCATCATGCCCTCGCGCGAGGCGGCGGTGTCCTTGAAGCGCCCGTACATCCCGGAGATGATCAGGCTGCCCTTGGTCTGGCCGCCGCCCACGTCGTACCGGCCGACCGTCGCCTTGAGGTCACGCGCGTTCCAGGCGCCGCTCTCGGCCTCGATCTGCTTGCCGAGGGTGCCGGACATGTCCTGGGCGAACCGGTACTTCCCGTCGAGCAGCGTCTTCGGCAGCGTCAGCTTGTACCTGGCCTCGGGGAACCCCTTGTCGGAGCCGCCGATGACGGCCAGCGAGACGACGGCGACGACGAGCAGGACGAGGACGGAGCCGACGATCCCGAGGACGAGCCCGAGGCGCCGCTTGGGCGGGGGCGGCGGGAGAGGGGCACCCCAGGGCTGGCCGTAAGGGGGCTGCCCGTAAGGGGGCTGCCCGTAAGGGGGTTGGCCGTATGGAGGCTGGCCCTGCGGGGGCGGGCCGTAGGGCGCCTGCGCCCCGTAGGGGGTCTGCTGCGGCTGCCCGTAGGGGGCGCCTCCGTAGGCGGGCGGCTGCCCGTAGGGTCCCGGAGCGGCGGGCTGCTGCCCGTAGGGGTTCGGCGGCCCATAGGGACCCTGGGGCGACGGAGGCGTGGACACCCCGGAACCGTACTCCAGACGGGGGACGACGACGAAGTTCCGCCCAGGGGATTGACGGCCTTGCTGACAGGCAGTCTCATAAGTGCCATGACGACCCTGACCGATACCGACGCCGTTGACGGTCTGCGGGACGCGCTCGGCCTGCTCAAGGACCGCGAGCAGGTGGCCGAACGGCTCCTGGCCTCCTCCGCGAAGCACTCGTTCGACCCGGACAAGGAGCTGGACTGGGACGCGCCCTTCGAGGACGGCAAGTGGTTCTGGCCGCCGGAGCTGCTGTCCCTGTACGACACCCCGATGTGGCGGCGGATGAGCGAGGAGCAGCGCATCCTGCTCTCCCGGCACGAGGCCGCCGCCCTCGCCTCGCTCGGCATCTGGTTCGAGCTGATCCTCATGCAGCTGCTGGTCCGGCACATCTACGACAAGGCGGCGACGAGCGCGCACGTGCGGTACGCGCTCACCGAGATCGAGGACGAGTGCCGGCACTCCAAGATGTTCGCCCGCCTCGTCACCCGGGGGGACACCCCCTGGTACCCGGTGAGCCGCGCGCACCACAACCTGGGGCGGGTCTTCAAGACGATCTCGACGACGCCGGGCTCGTTCACGGCGACGCTCCTCGGTGAGGAGGTCCTCGACTGGATGCAGCGCCTCACGTTCCCGGACGAGCGCGTCCAGCCGCTGGTCCGCGGGGTGACGCGCATCCACGTCGTCGAGGAGGCCCGGCATGTGCGGTACGCCCGCGAGGAGCTGCGCCGCCAGATGCTCACCGCGCCGCGCTGGTCGCAGGAGTTCACACGCGTGACGTCCGGGGAGTTCGCGCGGGTGTTCTCCGTCGCCTTCGTCAACCCCGAGGTGTACACGAACGTCGGTCTCGACCGGCGGGAGGCGGTGGCGCAGGTCCAGGCGAGCGGGCACCGGCGGGAGGTCATGCAGAAGGGCGCCGGTCGGCTGACCGAGTTCCTCGACGACATCGGGGTACTACGGGGTGTGGGCCGCCGGCTGTGGAAGTCGTCGGGGCTGCTGGCCTGAGGGATACCCGTAGTACCGGAGGGCCACCGCCCCGTCCGAGCGGTTACGCTGCACGTCATGCCGCCCCCCGCCGTCCCCGCGTACCGCCGTCTCAGTGTCGAGGAGCGGCGCAGTCAGCTCCTCGACTCCGCGCTCGGTCTCTTCGCGCACCGCGCCCCCGAGGACGTCTCGCTCGACGACGTCGCGGAGGCGGCGGGGGTCTCCCGGCCGCTGGTCTACCGGTACTTCCCGGGCGGGAAGCAGCAACTGTACGAGGCGGCGCTGCGGTCGGCCGCGGAGGAGCTGCGGCACTGCTTCGACGAGCCGCGCGACGGCCCGCTCCTGACCCGCCTCGGCCGCGCCCTGGACCGCTACCTCCGCTTCGTCGACGAGCACGACGCCGGGTTCAGCGCGCTGCTCCAGGGCGGCAGCGTCGTCGAGACGTCCCGGACGACGGCGACGGTCGACGGGGTGCGCCGGGCCGCCGCCGAGCACATCTACAGCCATCTCGACGTCGCCGACCCGGGCCCCCGGCTGCGGATGACCGTCCGGATGTGGATCACCGCCGTCGAGGCGTCCTCCCTGATCTGGCTCGACGAGGGGAAGCAGCCGCCCGCCGAGGAGCTGCGGGACTGGCTGATCGAGCAGTTCGCGGCGATCCTCACCGTCACCGCGGGCCGTGACCCCCAGACGGCGGGCCTGCTCAGCGCGCTGGCGGCGCGTGCCTGAGTCCGGCGCGTGCCCGAGACTGGTCCCGTGAAGAGCCAGCAGACCCCCTTCGAGGGCGGCCCCATGGACGGCCGCACCCTCCCCGTCCTCCTCGGCCCGACCGGGCATCCCCCGAAGACGTACCGCATCCCCGTCCCCGACGGCGCGGGCGGCCCGCCGACGGTCCTCGTCTACCGGCGGGTCCCGCGCGGCCACAGCAAGCGGCTCGGCGTCCCGACGGGCTGGAAGTACGAATTCGACCCCGACGGCAAGGGCGGCCCGGCGAAACCGCGCTGGCCCTGGTCGAAGCCGCAGCCTTCGCAGCCCGAGTCGTCGTCGCAGCCCGAGTCGTCGTCGCAGCCCGAGTCGTCGCCGCGGCCCCGTGCGGACGGCGGCCCGGAAAACTAGCTGATCATCGGCGCGGCCCCTTGCTAGGGTGCGCCGGTGTCAACGATCAGACAGTTCCAGGTGACCTTCGACTGCGCGGACCCCGAGCGCGTCGCCCGCTTCTGGTGCGAGGTACTGGGGTATGTCGTACCGCCCCCACCTGAGGGCCACGCCTCCTGGACCGACTACGACCGGACGCTCCCGGCCGACCGCCAGGGCGCCTCGTTCGCCTGCTCCGACCCCACCGGGGTGGGCCCCAGGATGTACTTCCAGCGGGTCCCCGAGGGCAAGGTCGTCAAGAACCGGGTCCATCTCGACGTCCGGGTCGGCACCGGTCTCGTCGGCGAGGAGCGCCTCGCCGCGCTCACTGCGGAGCGCGACCGGCTGACGGCGCTCGGCGCGGTGTGCGACCGCGTGCTGGTCGCCGACGAGTTCAACGAGTCGTGCATCGGGATGCGGGACGTCGAGGGCAACGAGTTCTGCCTCGACTGAACACCAGCCGCCACGCCGACGCCCACCCCGTGTGACGCGCACGAGTGACGCCGTTGCGCCGGACCGCCCACGCCCGGCGCGCGCGCCGCTCCCCCGCCCCTGATGCTCGCCCTGCGGGACGGACCCACCGTCCCCGGCGGAGGTGATGGCATGTCAGGACGGTTGCTGCGGCTGGTGTGCACGACGGCCCTGGCGGCGCAGGTGGCACTGGCGCCGTCGGCCGCGGTGGGCGTCCCCGAGCCCACCGAACGGCCCGTCGCCGAGCTGCTGACGGAGCTTCAGCGGCTGTACCGGGAGGCGGAGTCGGCCACCGAGGCGTACAACGCGACCGAGGAACGCCTCAAGGCGAAACGCGGGGAAGTCGCCCGCCTCGACACCGAGTTGACGCGGGCCCGGCTCGCGCTCGACGACAGCCGGGACACCGCCGGACGGCTCGCCCGCCAGCAGTACCAGTCCCACACCGACATCTCCCCCTACGTCCGGCTGCTCCTCGCCAAGGACCCCCAACACGCCCTGGACGAGGGCCACGTGATCGGACAGCTCGCCCGCGACCGTGCCTCCGTGACGACCCGGCTCGCCCAGGACGAGCACCGCCGCGACACCCTGACGCGCGGCGCCCGTACCGCGCTCGACGCCCAACTCGCCCTCACCGCCCGTAAGAAGAAGGCCCTGGACGACGTACGGCGCCGCCTCGACGACGTCCAGAAGCTCCTCGTCTCCCTCACCCCGGAGCAGCTCGCCCGGCTCGCCCTCCTGGAACGCGACCAAGTCGACCGGCGCCAGCGGGAGTTCCTCGACTCCGACGCCCTCCCCGCCACCGACCTCCCCGCCTCCCCGGCGGGCGAACAGGCGGTGCGCTACGCCCTGGACCAGGTGGGCAAGCCGTACGAGACGGGGGCGGCCGGGCCGGCGTCGTACGACAACTCGGGGCTGGCGGCGGGGGCTTGGCGGCGGACCGTCCCGCGCACGGCGAAGGAGCAGTGGGCGCGGCTGCCGAAGGTGCCGCTGGGTCGGCTGCGCCCGGGGGACCTCGTGCTGTACCGCCCGGACGCGACGCACGTGGCGGTGTACGTGGGGAAGGGGAAGGTGGTGCAGGCGCCGGGGCCGGGGGGCCGGGTGAAGGTCACGCCGATCGCGGCGGACCCGGTGCTGGGGGCCGTGCGACCGGCCTAGGGGCGCGGGGCCGTCAATCGGCGGCCACCGCCGCGCGGGCGCGGCAAGCCGCATCGACGCCGCACCCGCCCACAGCCCCGCAACCCTGCGGCGCGTATCCCCTCACTCCCCCGAAGCCGCCCCGATCGCCTCGTCCAACACCTCGCGGGTCAGGGCGAGTTCGGCGATCAGGCGGTCGATCCTCGCCCGCTCCGCGACGAGTTCCTCGACCAGCTTGCCGTCCGCCGCCGCGCTCGGGCCGCCGTCCGTGTCCCGGATGCAGGGGAGCAGGCGGGCGATGGTCGTACTGTTCAGCCCGGCGGCGTACAGGGCCTGTACGCGGATCACCCGGTCCACGGTCCACTCGCCGAACTCCCGGTGCCCGCCCGGGGTCCGGTCGGCGACGAGCAGGCCCTGCTGTTCGTAGTAGCGCAGCGAACGCTCGCTCACCCCGCTGCGCCGGGCCAGTTCCCCGATCCGCATCCGCACCCGCCTCCTCGGCGCACTTGAACCTCACATCGGTGTCAGGTTCTACGGTACCCGCATGACGCCGACCTCACCTCTCCTCACCCCGTCCCACCTGGGAAAACTCCCCCTCCCCCACCGTCTGGTCATGGCCCCGCTGACCCGTAACCGCGCGGAGCCCGACGGCACCCCGTCCGCGATGATGGCCACGTACTATGCGCAGCGCGCCTCCGCCGGGCTGATCATCGCGGAGGCGACGACGCCGAACGCGACCGGGCAGACGTACCCGAACATCCCCGGCATCCACACCCGCCGCCAGATCGAGGGCTGGCGGAGGGTGACGGACGCGGTCCGCGCGGCGGGCGGCCGGATGATCCTGCAACTCCAGCACGGCGGCCGGGTCGGCCACCCGGACACCAGCGGACACGTCCCCGTGGCCCCCTCGCCGATCCCCCTCCCGGACACCGTCCACACCCCCACCGGCCGCCAACCGTCCCTCACCCCGAGGGAGTTGACGGCCGACGGCATCCGCTCCACGGTCGCCGACTTCGCCCGGGCCGCCCGCAACGCGCGGGAGGCCGGCTTCTCCGGCGTCGAGGTCCACTCCGCCAACGGCCACCTCCTCCACCAGTTCCTGGCCGCCAACACCAACCACCGCACGGACTCGTACGGCGGCCCGGTCGCGGGCCGTATCCGGTTCACGGTGGAGGTCACCCGGGCGGTCGCCGAGGCGATCGGCCCGGAGCGGGTGGGCCTGCGGATCTCCCCGGGGAACACCGTCAACGGCATCGAGGAGCACGACACCGACGCCCTCTACCCGGCGCTGATCGAGGCCCTCGCCGGGGACGGTCTCGGCTACCTCCACCTCACGATGATGAACCACGACCACCCCTTCCTCCCCCGGCTGCGCGCCCTGTGGCCGGGCACGCTGATCGGGAACCCGGCGCTCGGCACACCGCTCCCCGCCGACGGGGGCCGGGCGGCGGCTGAGCAACTCCTCGCCGCCGGAGCCGACTTGGTGGCCCTCGGCCGGGCCTTCCTCGCCAACCCCGATCTGGTCGCCCGGATACGGGAGGGCGCCCCGCTCAACGAGGTGCGGGACGCCCTGATGATGTACACGGGCGGCGAGAAGGGGTATCTCGACTACCCGACAATGGATCTGACGGACACTCAGGCCAGCGACGCCAGGTACGCGGCCGTCCGTTCCGGCTCGTAGAAGAAGTTCTCGAAGTCGGCGGGGTTGTCGAAGCCGTTGGCGAACCGGTCGGCGGCCGGCTGCAACTGGCCTGCCGCGCCGAGCAGGTCGACGATGTGCTCCGGCGGCGGCGCGAGCATCGCGTTGGTCCACTTCGTGACGTGCCGGGCGGTGTCCCAGTACAGCTCGAAGGTGGCCCGCATCCACTCCTCGTCGAACTCCTTCTCGCCGTGGTCGAGGATGGAGGTGAGGTACGAAGCGGCGCATTTCGCGGCGGAGTTGGAGCCCTGGCCGGTGATCGGGTCGTTCGCGACGACGACGTCGGCGACCCCGAGGACCAGCCCGCCGCCCGGGAGCCGGCCGACGGGGTTGCGGACGGTCGGGGCGTAGCGGCCGGCCAACGTGGCGCCCGCGTCGGTGAGTTCGGCGCCCTTGGCGCGGTCGTACTCCCAGGGCAGGAACCTCTTCATCAACTCCAGGGTGAGGGCGAGGTGTTCGGCGGGGTCCTTGACGCCGGTGAAGGCGTCGACGGGGCCGCCGGGGAGGCCCTCCCAGAAGAGGATGTCCGCGCGGCCGGACGTGGTGAGCGTCGGCATGACGAACAACTCCCCCACGCCGGGCACCAGGTTGCAGCGGACGGCCTCCGTCCCGGGGTGCTCGGGGCGGGGGCCCAGGCCGTGGACGTAGGAGACGGCGAGGGCGCGCTGCGGGGCGTCGTACGGGGAGCGTTCGGGGTCGCGGGCGAACATCGACACCAGTTCGCCCTTGCCGGCGGCGACCAGGACGAGGTCGTACGTACGGGAGAAGTAGTCGAGGTCGCCCACCGCCGCGCCGTGGATGACGAGTTGGCCGCCGCGCTGGGCGAACGTCTCCATCCAGCCGGCCATCTTGACGCGCTGGTCCACCGACTGGGCGTGGCCGTCGAGGCGGCCGAGCCAGTCGATCGCGCGCTGGGAGGGGCCGGGGTCGAAGGAGCCGGGGGCAGCGAGGGAGACGCCGAGGCCCTCGATCCTGGGAGCCTGACTCTCCCAGAAGTTGATCCCGAGGTCGCGTTCGTGCTGAAGGGCCGTGTGGAACATGCACTGCGTGGACATCACGCGGCCCGAACGGATCTCGTCCGCCGTCCGGTTGGACATCAGGGTGACCTCGTAGCCGTGCTTCTGGAGGCCGAGGGCGAGCTGGAGGCCGGACTGGCCGGCTCCCACGACGAGTATCTTCCGCATGCTGAAGTCAGGCTCCTATTCGGGGGTTTCGTCGAGCGCGTGCGCCACCAGGGAGAGCAGGGTGTCGATGACCGCGATACGGCGGCGGGCGTCCATGACGACGACGGGGACCCGCTGAGGGATCGTCAGGGCCTCGCGCACGTCGTCGGGTTCGTAGCGTTCGGTGCCGTCGAAGTGGTTCACGGCGACGACGTACGGCAGTCCGCAGCTCTCGAAGTAGTCCAGGGCCGGGAAGCAGTCCTTCAGGCGGCGGGTGTCGGCGAGGACGACGGCACCGATCGCGCCGCGCACCAGGTCGTCCCACATGAACCAGAAGCGCTGCTGGCCAGGGGTGCCGAAGAGGTACAGCACGAGGTCGTCGTCGAGCGTGAGGCGGCCGAAGTCCATCGCGACGGTGGTCGTGAGCTTCTGCGGAGTGGCGCTCAGGTCGTCCGTGGCGGCGGACGCCTGGGCCATCAGGGCCTCCGTCTGGAGGGGGGTGATCTCCGAGACGGCCGTGACCAGCGTGGTCTTGCCGACGCCGAAGCCGCCCGCGACGACGATCTTCGTGGCGACGGGGGCGCGGGTGCGGTCCGTCTGCCAGACTTGCGGGTTCTCGTCCGGATCAACTCCCCAGGCCGTCCCGGGGGTTGTGCGATCAGAGACGGCGGAGTCCACTCAGCACCCTTTCCAGCAGAGCGCGGTCGGGGCGGCCCGTACCGTGGGCGGTACCGGTGCCGTACACCCGGATCTTTCCCTGGTCGGCGAGGTCGCTCAGCAGGACGCGGACCACGCCGAGGGGCATGCGCAGGAGGGCGGCGATCTCGGCGACCGTGCGCATGCGGCGGCAGAGTTCGATGATGGCCGCGAGTTCGGGGAGGCCGCGGAGGTCGCCCTGACGGTTCGTCAACTCCTTGTGTTCCTCCGGCGCTTCGAGGGCGGCGACGAAGGTCTCGACGAGGAGGACATGGCCGAAGCGGGTGCGTCCGCCGGTCAGGGAGTAGGGGCGGACGCGGGCGGGGCGGCGGGGCTCGCGGCGTACCGGGAGCTGTTTCCTGTCGTCGGCGGTCACCGGGTGTTCCCTTCCGCCTCCAGCGACTTCCGTAGTTCTGTGCGGAGTTCGGGGGTCAGGACGTGTCCGACGCGGCCGACGAAGAGGGCCATGTGGTAGGCGACGGTGCTCATGTCGCAGTCGGCGGCGCCGTGGACGCCGAGGAGGGAGCCGTCGCTGATCGACATCACGCAGAGGCTGCCGTCGTCCATCGCGACCATCGTGTTCTTCACGCCGCCGAAGTCCATCAGGCCGGCCGCGCCGAGGGTGAGGCTGCCGATGCCGGAGACGATCGTGGCGAGGTCGGCGGCGGAGCCTCGGGGGCCGCTGGGTTTGCTCGAACTCACCTCCTTCGCCTGGGCGTTGAGCCCTGGGTCGGAGGAGAGGAGCAACAGGCCGTCGGAGGAGACGACGGCCACCGACTGGATGCCGGGGACCTCCTCCACCAGGTTGTTCAACAGCCAGTGCAGGTTACGGGCTTCACTGCTCAGGCCGAAGGTACTGGGCGCGGTCAACTGCTTGCCTCCTCGACTGTGCCCCCGTGTCTTCCCCGGCGGTTCCGTGCTGCTCGCGCCGCCCTCGCTGCACGGGCAACTCGGGTTGCCGTGCGGGCAGTTCCGTTTCGCCGGTCCCCTCGGCGAGCTCCGACTCGGCGTCCCGGTAGCCGGCCACGGCCCCCCGCCGGAACCCCCCGAGCCGCTTCCTGAGCGCCTCCGCGTCGACCCCGCCGGCTCTCGGCCGCACCACCTGCTCCGGCGCGCTCACCTTCGGCGTCCGCTTCGGCAGCCCCTTCGCGGTGACCGGCTCCCCGCTCTCGGCGCGGGCGTGCTCCGGGGAGTCGCCGTCGCCCCCGGAGTCCGGACCGGAGACGACGAAGTCATCAGCACCGGCACGCGAGGCGAGACCGGCACGCGGATCGGCACCGGTCCGGCAACCGAGCCCGGGGCCCTCGTCCACGCCGGGACCGTGATCCGGGTCCACAGCCCTCTCGCCCACCTCGTCCCCCCGGCCCGCACGCGGGACCGTTTCCTCTCGCGGGGCGGGCGGGAGGAGGAGGGCCATGGTCGTCTCGGAGGAGACGGGAGGGGCGGTGGGGGCGACAGGGTCGGTGAGGTCGAGGTCACCCTCGCCCTCGCCCTCGTCCGAGGTGTCGGCGGCACGCTCGCCGGTGACGGCCGACGCGGCGCGTACGTCGACGCCGACGGACTCGGCAACGGCGTGCTCGGAGCGGTCCGACCGCGCGTCGGAGCCGAGGGCCCCGGCAACAACGGACGGCCCCGGAGACACCACCGTCGCGGCCACCTCCGGCACCCCCGCCCCGCCGTATTCAGCGCCTTCGAGCAGCGCCCCGGCCTCGGCATCGTCCGCAGACGCAGCGCCCTCGGCCAGTTCCCCACCCGGGGCTTCCGCGCCGACACCACGAGCCACACCCTCAGCGTCGTCCATGGACACAGCCTCGGCCGCCGCCCCGGACTCGGACGCGGACTCGACGGCAGCGTCGCCGGTGGGCGCAGCCTCAGCTCTGTTCCCGGCTCCGGCCTCAACCCGCGACTCGGCCTCGGCCCCGACCTCGGCCACGCCCTTGGACTCGCCGACGGTGTCAGCGCGGGACGCGGTCTCAACCCCGGTCTCGCCCCAGGCCCCGGCCCCGAACTCAGCCTCAGCCCCGGACCCGGCTTCGGTGTCGTCCACGGCCGCAGCCCCGGCCTCAACCCGGAGCTCGGCTTCAGTCTCAGCCCCGGACCGGGCCTCGGGCCCGGACTCAGCAGCCGCCCCGGCCCCGGACTCGACGACGGCGTCAGCGCGGGACGCAGTCTCAGCCCCGGCCTCGGCGTCAGTCTCGGTGCTGGAGGCAGCCTCAACCCGAGACTCGGCCCCGGCACCGGACTCAACGCCGGCCTCGACCCCGGACCCGGCGTCGGCGTCGGTCCTGGAGGCAGCCTCAACCCGAGACTCGGTTTCAGCCCCGGCCCCGGACTCGACGTCGGCCTCGGCCCGGGACACGGCTTCAGCCCCGGACTCGGACTCGGCCTCGCTCCCGGCGGCAGCCTTCTGCTCGGTCTCGTCCCCGGTGTCGGCCCCCGTAGGGACCCCGCCGCCGGCCCGGCGTATCGCTCGTTCCGCCAGTTCGACCGCGAGGTCGCGGCCTCGGGGGCGGCCGGGGAGGACGTGGGAGTTGGCCTCGGCGTCGGCGCCGGGGAGGGAGACCGTGTCGGAGGGGGCGGGGGCGGGGGTGGGGACCGCGCCGGCGGGGGCCGGGGAGAGGATCGCCGTGGGGACGACGACGACCGCCGCCGTACCGGAGGAGTTCTTCTGGCCGCGCAGGCGGACGCGGACGGCGTGCCGGTGGGCGAGGCGGGAGACGACGTAGAGGCCGAGTCCGTCCGCGTCCTCGCCGCCCCCCTCCCCCTCTCCCGCGAACGGCGTCTCCGGATCGGGTTCCGCCAGACGGGAGTTGAGGGTGTCGCGGCGGGCCGGTTCGATGCCGAGCCCTTCGTCCTGGACGGAGAGCATGACGTCCCCGTTCTCCAGGAGCCAGCCGGAGACTTCGACGGGAAGGTCCGGCGGCGAGAAACTGGTCGCGTTCTCCATCAACTCGGCGAGGAGATGCGAGAGATCGTCCGCCGCGAACCCGGCGATGTGCGCGTGCGCCGGCAACGACGAGATCCGCACCCGGTCGTAGCGCTCGATCTCGGAGACGGCGGCCCGCACGACGTCCACCAGCGGTACGGGACCGGGGTGTTGCTGGACATGCTCCGCCCCGGCGAGGACGAGCAGGTTCTCGCTGTGCCGCCGCATGACCGTCGCGAAGTGGTCCAGCTTGAACAGCGTCGCGAGCCGCTCGGGGTCCTGCTCCCGTTCCTCCAGCCCCTCGATGACGGCGAGTTGCCGCTCGACGAGCCCCAGGGTGCGCAGCGAGAGGTTGACGAAGGTCGACCCGATGGACGCCCGCAGCCGCTCCAACTGCCCGCTCACAGAGGAGAGTTCCGCCCGCAGCTCCTCCCGCGCGTCGGCCATCTTCTGCCGCTGCCCGACGAGGTGCTTACGGTCCGCCTCCAGCGTGCCGATCCGCTCGTGCAGCCCGGCCGCGTGCGCGTGCAGCGCGTTCACGGACCGGACGACCTGCGCGAACTCGTCGTTGCGCCCGGTGAACTTGACGGGTTCCTCGGCGCCCGGCTCCTCCGCCTCGGCGAGCCGCGCGGCCCCCCGGCGGACGGCGGACAGCGGCCGGGTGAGGCTGCGGGCCATGCCCGTGGCGACCCCGACGGCGACCAGCATGAGCGCGCCGAGCAGCGCGACCCGCAGCTCCAGCGAGGTCACGTCGTCGTCGCGCAGCGCCTCCAGCTCCTTGGTGCGCCGGTCGAAGAGGGACGCCTCGACGCCGCGCATCAGCTCGATACGGGCGGACAGCGCGGCCTCGACCTTCGCCGGGTCGGCGTCCAGGTCGTCGCCGTCCAGCACCGGCTGGTCGGTGAGCCCCGTCAGGTACTTCTCGGCGGCGTCGTTCTCGCCCCCGGTCACCGTCGAGTCGTACGCGCCGGTCATGCCCGCCGGCGCGGTCTCCTGGAAGTCCGCGAGCGCCGAGTCCGAGCGGACGCGGGCCTGTTGGGCGGCGGCGCTGAGGGAGTCGCGCAACTCGGCGGCGCCGGAGGTGTCGTACCCGTCGCCGACCGGGACGTCGAGCGCGGCGACCAGCAACCCGCGTGCGGCGGCGGCCTGTTGGACGGCGGAGTCGAGCTCGGCGAGGGCGTAGGCCCCGGCGCCCGCGCGCGGCGGGGTCTGCTGGGCGAGGCGTTCCGCGAGCCGGTGCAGCTCGGTGATGGTCTTGGTGTAGGACTCGTGGGCCTGGAGCGGGGTGCTCTTGCCGGCGAGCGCGTTCGTGCGGACGGCGGCGATGCCGTCGACGGCGGCGGGGAGGTTCCCGGCGGCGCGCAGGTCGGTGATCTGCCGGTCGACGCGGGTGGTGATCTGCGTGTCCGGGAGGCTCTTCTTGTCGCGGCCGGTCGCGAGGTAGGCCGTGATCTGGTCGCGCTCGTCGGCGAGGGAGTGCGCGAGGACCAGCGCCTCCTGGGTCTGCCCGGCGAGCGTCACCAGCTCCTGGGAGTCCTTGAGTTCGGCGGAGAGCGCGAGCACGGACGGGGTCCCGGCGGCGCCGATCGCGGCGGCGACGACCGCCACGGCGATGATCAGCCGGTTGCGCACATGGGTCGGCCGGCCCTTGCCTACGGGAGGCCGCTGCTCCGGACCGGAAGCACCGGAGGCCGACTGTTCTGTGCGCCGAGGCCGCGTCTTCTGCACCGGTGCTCGCATTCCTGACTCGTGTACCCATGGGACCGGATGACGCTCGGTCAACAACAGCGCACAACCGGTACGGTCCCCGACCCTCCCAGTGCCGGTGGGCGGGAAGCGCTCATCACCTGACCCGCCACCCGAAGGAGTGAACATCGGAGGGGAGTTGGCGGGCAAGTTCCACCGGCGCGCTCCGGTCCGCTTTCCGGCCCGCCGGTTGGACGCGGGCGCCGGGCTTTGGCAGGATGCACCGCCACGCCTTCCCGGAGCGCGCGATTCCCGCCCAAATCACCCGTCTGACCTGCAATGAAGCGTCAACGGGACGATCATCGCGAGCCGTTCGCCCCCCCGTACACCGGTATCTGTGCAGACTGTCCGGATGCGTACGGAACTTGTGTCCGAGCCGGGCGATCCGGCCCGCCCCAACGAGGACTTCGCCGCGGTCGGCGTTCCCGCAGCCGGGCAAGGGGGTGTGCTCGTCGTCCTGGACGGGGTGACGCCGCCGCGCGGCGCGACCGGCTGCCGGCATTCGGTCCCCTGGTACACGGCGCGGCTCGGCGGGGCGCTGACCGAACTGACCGTTTCCCTCCCGGATGTTCCGCTGACGGAGGCGTTGTCCCGCGCGATCCACCGAACCGCGACCTCCCATTCACAAACCTGTGACCTTTCTCACCCGCGTACCCCGCAGGCGACGGTCGCCCTGGCACGCTGGGACGGCGAGGCCGTGGAGTACCTGGTCCTGTCCGACGCGGCGCTCCTCCTGGAGTCCTCGGACGGCGCGGTCACCCCGGTCCTCGACGACCGGCTCGCCCGTCTTCCCCGCGCGCTCCTCGTCTCCGACGAGGTCGCCGACGCCCGCGCCCGCAACAAGGAGGGTGGCTTCTTCACGGCCGCCGCCGACCCGTCCGTGGCCGCGCGGGCGGTGACGGGGCGGGCGGTGCGCGCCGAGGTGCGGTCGCTGACCGGCCTGTCCGACGGGGCGTCCCGCTGGGTGGAGACGTTCCGCGAGGGCGGCTGGGGCGATCTGCCGTCCTACCTCCGCAAGGAGGGCGCCGACGGACTCGTCCGCCGGGTACGGGAGTTGGAGTCGGCCGACGCCGAGGCGCGGGAGTTCCTGGGCCGCGGCAAGACGCACGACGACGCCAGCGTCGTCCATGTCGAGCTCTAGGCCCGCTACTTCTGCATGACCTGGTTCAACTCGGCGAGCAGCCGGGCGAGTTCGGAGACCTCCTGGCGGTCCCAGTGGGCGAGCTGGCTGACGTAGATCGCGCGGCGGGCCTCGCGGACCCGGCGGACGCGGCTGCGGCCCTCCTCGGTGAGGTCGACGAGCCAGGCCCGGCCGTCCGCCGGGTCGGGTTCGCGGGCGATGAGGCCCAGCTCCTCCAGCGCGCGCAGCTGCCGGGACATCGTCGCCTTCCCGACGCCGATGTACGCGGCCAGTTCGGTCGCCCGGCGCCGGCCCGTCTCCTCCAGCCGTACGAGCAGGCCGTACGCGGCCGGTTCCAGGTCGGGGTGGACCTCCCGGGCCATCTCCCCCTGGTTCGCCCGGGCCCGCCGCAGCAACACGGTCAGCTCCCGTTCCAGCGAGAGGAACTCCCGGTCGGCCCCTCCCACCACGCCGCCGATGCCGTCGTCACTCACTTCGGTGCTCCCTGTCCGTCCGCCCGGCCCATCGCCGCAGTTCGGACAGTATTTCGCAGGTCGGCGTAGGGAGCTTGTCAGAGGGACGGGGCAATTGTTTCGGTGGTACGACGACGGTGTGCAGGTTCTGCGCGGGCCGCCTGGACACGGGCGGAGGCCCGAGCGCCCCGAGAGGGGAACCCGAGCCTCCGCACGAACCGATGGCACCCGTCACGCCGCCACCGGAACCTCCGTGCCGGCCCCGTTCGTCGCGGGGGTCAGCGCCAGTTCCAGGACCTGGCGGACGTCGGTGACGGCGTGGACGTCGAGCTTGTCCAGCACCTCCGCCGGGACGTCGTCCAGATCGGCCTCGTTGCGCTTGGGGATGATGACGGTCTTCACCCCGGCCCGGTGGGCGGCCAGCAGCTTCTGCTTGACGCCACCGATGGGCAGCACGCGCCCGGTCAGGGACACCTCGCCGGTCATCGCCACGTCCGTGCGGACCAGGCGGCCGGAGAGCAGCGAGGCCAGCGCGGTCGTCATGGTGATACCGGCGCTCGGGCCGTCCTTGGGGACCGCGCCCGCCGGGAAGTGGATGTGCACACCCCGGTCCTTGAGGTCACCGACCGGCAGCTCCAGTTCGGCGCCGCGCGAGCGCAGGAAGCTGAGCGCGATCTGCGCGGACTCCTTCATCACGTCGCCGAGCTGTCCGGTCAGGGTGAGGCCCGCCGCGCCCGTCTCCGGGTCGGCCAGGGACGCCTCGACGAACAGGACGTCACCGCCCGCGCCGGTCACCGCGAGGCCGGTCGCGACGCCCGGGACGGCCGTCCGGCGCTCGGCGGGGTCCTGGGCGGACTCCGGGACGTGGTGCGGGCGCCCGATGAGCGCGCGCAGGTCCTCGTCCCTGATGGTGAACGGCAGCTCCCGCTCGCCCAGTTCGTGCTGGGCTGCGACCTTGCGGAGCAGGCGTGCGACGGACCGCTCCAGGGTGCGGACGCCCGCCTCGCGGGTGTACTCGCCGGCGAGCTTGCGCAGGGCGCTCTCGTCGAGCGTGACCTCGTCCGCGTTCAGGCCCGCGCGCTCCAGCTGGCGCGGGAGCAGGTGGTCGCGGGCGATGACGACCTTCTCGTCCTCCGTGTAGCCGTCGAGGCGGACCAGCTCCATACGGTCGAGCAGGGCCTCCGGGATGGCCTCCAGGACGTTCGCCGTGGCGAGGAACACCACGTCGGACAGGTCGAGTTCGACCTCCAGGTAGTGGTCGCGGAAGGTGTGGTTCTGGGCCGGGTCGAGGACTTCGAGGAGGGCCGCGGCCGGGTCGCCCCGGAAGTCGGAGCCGACCTTGTCGATCTCGTCGAGCAGGACGACCGGGTTCATCGAGCCGGCCTCCTTGATCGCCCGCACGATCCGGCCGGGCAGCGCGCCGACGTACGTCCGCCGGTGGCCCCGGATCTCCGCCTCGTCCCGCACGCCGCCGAGGGCGACGCGGACAAACTTGCGGCCCATCGCGTGCGCGACGGACTCACCGAGGCTGGTCTTGCCGACACCGGGCGGCCCGACGAGAGCGAGTACGGCGCCCCCGCGCCGGCCGCCGATGACGCCGAGGCCCCGGTCGCCGCGGCGCTTGCGGACGGCGAGGTACTCGGTGATGCGCTCCTTCACGTCCGCCAGGCCCGCGTGCTCGGCGTCCAGGACGGACTTCGCGCCCTGTATGTCGTACACGTCCTCCGTGCGGTCGTTCCACGGGAGTTCGAGGACCGTGTCGAGCCAGGTGCGAATCCAGGAGCCCTCGGGGGACTGGTCGCTGGAGCGCTCCAGCTTGTCGACCTCCTTGAGGGCGGCCTCGCGGACCTTCTCGGGGAGGTCGGCGGCCTCGACGCGGGCGCGGTAGTCGTCGGACTCCTCGGCGGAGTCCTTGGAGCCGTCGCCGTTCAGCTCGCGGAGTTCCTTGCGGACGGCGTCGAGCTGGCGGCGGAGCAGGAACTCGCGCTGCTGCTTGTCGACGCCCTCCTGGACGTCCTTCGCGATGGTCTCGGCGACGTCCTGTTCCGCGAGGTGGTCGCGGAGCTGCTGGGTGGCGAGCTTGAGGCGGGCGACCGGGTCGCCGGTCTCCAGGAGTTCGATCTTCTGGTCGAGGGTCAGGAACGGGGAGTACCCGGAGTTGTCGGCCAGGGACGAGACGTCGTCGATGGCCTGGACGCGGTCGACGACCTGCCAGGCGCCGCGCTTGCGCAGCCAGGCGGTGGCCAGGGCCTTGTACTCCTTGACGAGTTCCGTGACGCTGCCGGGCAGCGGCTCGGGGACCTCCTCGTCGATCCGGTTGCCCTCCACCCACAGCGCGGCGCCGGGTCCGGTCGTACCGGCTCCGATCCGCACCCGGGCGCGGCCCCTGATCAGGGCGCCCGGGTCGCCGTCCGCGAGCCGTCCGACCTGCTCGACGGTGCCCAGTACGCCCGTCCCCGTGTAGTTGCCGTCCACCCGGGGCACCAGCAGCACCCTCGGCTTTCCGGCCGCACCGCGCGCGGCGGCCTGCGCGGCTTCCACCGCGGCCCGCACGTCGGCGTCATTCAGATCCAGCGGAACCACCATGCCCGGCAGCACGACCTCGCCGTCGAGCGGCAGCACCGGCAGAGTGAGCGTTGAGGACGACGAAGCCATGATCTCCCCTTCGGCAGTCAAGTTGAGCTATGTCGACTCAATGCATCTGAGCCACCGAATGTTCCCGGCTGCCTGTTCGCCGTGAGCGATCAGGGGGAGTTCGCAGGTCAGGTGGGTTGTCAGTGGGGGGTGCGAAGGTGGGGACCAGGGAGACGGCAGGGGAGGCGGACATGAGGACGTGGGGCACCGGCCCTTTCGACAACGACGCGGCGGCCGATTTCGGTGGCGACTTGGACGAGGCAGTTTCGGAGAGACGGGCGGGCGTGATCTGCGGGCGCTGGAGCGGGTGGTGTCCGCGGACTCCGAACTGGCGGAGTTGTGGGACGAGTCGGACGGCGGCGTGTGGCGTGCGGGCGTTCCGCGTCTGCGGTCCGTCCTTGAGCCTGCCGGCCCCGTCCGTCGGGTCAGTTGCGGCGGAACAGGCAGATCAGGGCCGTGCGGTCGCCGGTGAACGCCTTGCCTTCGGCGGCGGTCAGGTTGGTGAGGGTCCAGCCCTGGGATTCGATGGCCTCGATCTGCTCGCCGACGCCGGGCATGAGGCCGGTGTTCCGGGAGGAGGAGCTGGATTCGATGATCTTGTAGGTGAGGATCTGGCGGCCTTCGGTGTATGCCTGGGCGGCGGTGCGGGTCGCTTCGTTGGCCTTGGCGTTGTTGATGAAGCCCATGGTTTCCTCGCAGGTCGGTGGGGTCGGGGGGACATCATCTTGCGGGCGTCCGGGGGGCGGGTAGGGGTGTGACGGGACTGTGACGAGGTGGTGGCCGTGTGACGCCGGGGGGCTCTTGACCCTGAGGGCGGGAGAGGTCATCGTAATAGTCGATCAGCGCTAGAGACCATTACGGAGTCGTCGTGAACGAGATCGTGCGGGCCTGGGTCGAGGGATGGGTCGTCTCCCGGGGTGCCGCCCCGCCCGTGCCCGAGCCGTGGGGGGTGACGATCGACGTGGGGCGGCCCGGCCATGTCCACCGGCATGTGTTCGGCGCGGTCGGGGCAGACGTCGAGGAGGCCGTCGTACGGAAGGTCGCGGAGGGGGTGACGGGGGCCGGGGTGTGGCTGAAGGTGTTCCACGACCCGGAGACGGTGGGGTCCTGGCTGGGCCCGGACTGGTGGATCGACCCCGAACCGGGCTGCCTGATGACGACCCCGCTCCCCCCGGCCCGCCGCCCCGCACCCCCCGCCGGCTACACGACCCGCACCTGGACCCGCTCCGGCGTCACCCGCGCCCTCGTCGCCGCCTCCGACGGCTCCTTCGCCGCCGGCGGCCAGATCGCGGTCACCGGCACCACCGCCGTCTTCGACCAGATAGAGACCTCCCCCGCCCACCGCCGACGCGGCCTCGGCACCACGGTCATGCGCACCCTCCACTCCGCCGCCACCGCCCAGGGCGCCCACACCGGCGTCCTCGCCGGCACACCGGCCGGCCACGCCCTGTACACAACCTTGGGCTGGCGAACCGAGGCGACACTGACCAGCGCGAGGTTCGGGGGCAGAGAAGCGGGGTGAGCGGGCCGGGGCGAGCGGGCCGGGGT